>CAZXXS010000113.1:0-16739 GCA_964644845.1 uncultured Cytophagia bacterium
CGCCCTTCCGCCGCACCGTTTTGTAATCGCTGGAGGGGACGTGGCAGATAAATGCGGACTGGGAAACACACTCCGCCCCGGGGATCAATCCCCGGGCTACGGGGGTAAAGTAAAGCGCCGCCTGAAGGCGGCTCAGGGCACGTCCGCGCAGGCGGACGTGGGGTCACGCAGCAGCAGAATTTATTCTGCTGCGGGAAAAAACACGTCACGCGTACCTCTCCTGGCACGGTAAAAGCCCCGATCCGGTTGACCTTTGGTATCCTCGGCACGATTTGCCCGACACCGAGATCAGGGGATGAACGGGGATTGGGAGATGTCCGCCCGGAGATCCAATCTCCGGGCTACGTGGAAAAGGCGCCGCCTGAAGGCGGCTTCCTCCGAGAAAACGCCACGTCTGGCGGCAACACCAAGGGGTGGAGCGCCCAGACAGCGCCCCGCGTCCGGGGCAGCAGCTCGCTCTACGAAGTCCAACCGGCTTCAGTCCCCGGCGAAAAAAGCGGATGCGCACGCGAAAGCCCCTTTGTACACCGACTTTCCTCTTGGAAGAGTCATCGTACCTTTCCTCAGGTTAACCCTTGACAGTCTGGGGTATTTTTCTACCTTTCCAGTGCACTCGGGCGTTGTTTTGGTCGTCCGACCACAAATTAATGCTGTCACGACAAACAGTACCGGTAACGAGGAGCCCCCGGCCGACGCCGAAGGCATGCCACCCCGTACAGAACATCCCCGCAACCGTTCAGGCCCAAACCTCCAAACGTGCCCGCTTCGGACGCGCAGATTCACCACACGTCTCGCAGCGGTACCCTTTTTGGGATCCCTTTCCCCTGCTTCGATCCTCGCCTCGAGGGGGCGGCAAAAAGAACCGCTGGTGTTGCGAAATGCCCATGTTCAGCCCAAGCTTGACCGCAGAGGTCGGCTGCGCTTTGGGGACCAGGTTACTGGCTGCCCTGTCCAGCGCCGTCCCGAGATCGGCCGGCCTTTCCAGATGCTCCTTCTTTTGCCCGGCCAACACTCCGACCCGGCTGTTGCAAAAGATCAGGTCCCACTCGAGGTGTTGTACCGGCCGAGACACGGGCTCTTGACGTCCCACTGGGAAACCCTGCACTCGCTGCACAGGGGCGAGCTGCCTGTCCGTTTCACCGCGACTGTGATTCTGAGCGGCAACGCTCTCCGCTTTGAGGGCAAATCGGAATCCCCGCTTACCGTGCGCTACAGTCAGAAAGTGGACAGCTTGCACAGCCGTTACGCGGAGTACTTCTGGGACGCTGAGTTTCGGCACACGGTGGGCGCTACGGTTACCAACGCAGGACAGCCTTACCCAACGTACTCCGTTTTTCGCAATCTGCGCACGGGGAAACGAGCCGTGGTGCTGGTCGACTTCAACAACAAACACACCACTGAACTCGAAGTCAAGCTCCTGAACGCAGCAAGTGACAGGCTTGTTGTGGTTCGCCCGGAATCGCCGGATCCACAACCTTTCGCCGCACACGTCCGCGTACCACCGAACTCGGCGGCCGTCGTAATCGAGAAGTAACTCAACCGGAGGGATTCTGTTTGCTTCAGAGAAACGTCCTCGTCCGCTTCGCAACTGGTGGCCTTTTCGCACTGGCGCTCACCGCACAGGGTAGCTTCGCGGCCCGGGGCGCTACTGGTGACAGTCCACCCGAAGCGAAACCCGGCACCTACTGGTGGTGGATGGGCAGTGCCGTCGACTCCGTTAACCTTCGTGAGAACCTGCGGTCACTGCGGGAAGCGGGAATCGGCGGCGTTCTCGTGGTCCCGATCTACGGCGTCAAGGGCGCCGAGGACCGGTTCGTGAATTTCCTCTCCCCCAGGTGGATGCGACTCTTCGACTTTGCCGTGAAGGAAGCCCGGCGTCAGGGGTTGTGGCTGGACATGAGTACCGGCACGGGCTGGCCTTTTGGCGGTCGACACGTTTCCGAGGAAAACGCGGCCAAGCGCCTCGCGTGGACCTGGGTTCACATCCCGGCGAAAACGGCCGTAGACACCACACTGTCCGTCAAGAACCTCCAGGCGGCAATCCTGTGCGAACCGGGTGGCAAGAGACAAAATCTCACCGTTCGCCTTGCCTCGCGGAAGAGGCTGCAGCTGTCCGCAGCATCTTCAACTCGGCGCCTTTTGCTCGCCTGGTGGGAACCAACGGGACAACACGTGAAACGCGCAGCCCCGGGTAACCGAGGTCTCGTCCTGGATCCGTTTTCGACGAAGGCTCTGCACACCTACGTGTTCCGCTTCGACACAGCCTTCGCCAATTCGGGCGCAGCGTGGCCGCGAGCGCAGTACCACGACTCATTCGAGTACTACGGGGCAAACTGGACCGGCAATTTTCTGGAGGTTTTTCACGCACGCCGCGGCTACGACCTGGCGAACGTCCTTCCGCTCCTGCTCGGGTTCGGCTCCGTGGACTCGGTAGCGCGTGTCAAACACGACTACCGCCAAACGCTGTCGGACCTGCACCTGGATTACATTCGCGCCTGGGTGGCGTGGGCTCACGATCACGGCTGCCTGACCCGCAACCAGGCCCACGGCGCACCGGGCAACCTCCTGGATCTCTACGCCGCTGCGGATATCCCCGAAACCGAAGCGTTTGGCTCCACGCCCTTTCCCATTCCAGGTTTCCGGCGCGATCCCGGAAACATCGGGCCCGACACACCAGACCCACTCGTACTCCGCTTCGCATCTTCGGCAGCCCACATTTCAGGGAAACCCTGGGTCAGCTCTGAAAGCTGTACGTGGCTGCGGGAACACTTCCGCGCTGCCCTTTCCCAAGTGAAACCCGAAATCGATCAGCTTTTTCTGGCTGGCGTCAACCAGCTGTCGTACCACGGCAGCACCTACTCTCCGCTGGACGCTGCCTGGCCGGGTTGGCTTTTCTACGCCTCTGTAGCGTTTCAGCCCGCCAACAGCATTTGGCACGATTTTCCAGCTCTCAACGCGTACGTGCGCCGTTGCCAGGCGTGGCTGCAGCGCGGGCAACCGGACAACGACCTCCTTTTCTACTGGCCCGTGCACGACATCTGGCAGGACACGACCGGACTCCAGCGACAGCTGAGCGTACACAACCTCTGGTGGATCCAGCCCTTTCCGTACGGGAAATTGGCCCGGACCTTACTGGACCGCGGCGTCGCGTTCGACTTCGTGTCGGATGCCTTTCTCGCCCAGGTTCGCGTCGACAGCGGGCGCCTCGTCACCGGCGGAAGCCGTTACCAGGCGGTAGTCGTACCAGAATGCCGAACTCTGCCCCTGGCAACCTGGTGGAAACTCACCGATCTGGCTCGCCAGGGGGCAACGGTGCTTTTCTACCGTTCCCTTCCAACGGACGTCCCGGGGCTCCGGGCACACGACCGCCGCCGGCAAAGACTTCTGGCTTCGCAGGCGAACCTCCATTTTCAATCCTCCACCAGTGGAGAAACGGTACAAGAGGCTCGTCTCGGCACAGGCCGGTTCGTTCTGGCGCAATCCGTTGAGGACCTTTTGCAAGCGGCACAAATTCATCCCGAGGAGGTTGCCAGGCACGGCGTCGGCTTCATCCGGCGTCGCCTGCCCGGTGGCAGCGTGTACTTTCTGGCCGATCTCTCCGCCAGGCCGGTAAACGACTGGCTGACTTTCGCACGCCCGTTCTGTACCGCCCGGCTGGTGGATCCGCTCACCGGTGAGGAAGGCGAAGCCGCCGTCCGTCAACACAACGGCCGAACCCAGGTGTACCTCCAGCTCCAGCCGGGTCAGTCGTGCCTGCTTTACCTGGCGACCCAGAAGCTGCCACGTACGGACGCGTGGGTCTACGCGGAGCCGTGTGGCAAGCCCGTTCCGCTCGAAGGAAGCTGGCGAGTCGATTTTCTCGAGGGAGGCCCGGAACCTCCGGAGGGATTCACCACGTCTACACTGGAGTCGTGGACTGTTTTGGGCAACGCAGCTGCTAAACGGTTTGCTGGGACAGCTCGCTACACGCTGACGTTTCGACTGCCGCAAGGTCAGGCCGACGACTGGCTGCTGCAGCTTGGCGACGTCCGCGAGAGTGCCAGGGTTCGGCTCAACGGTCAGCATGTTGGTGTGCTCTGGAGCCTGCCTTTTCAAACGCGCGTCGGGCGCTTTCTGAAACCCGGCTGGAACACGTTGCAAATCGACGTTACCAACCTCGCTGCCAACCGGATTCGTGACTTAGATCGGCGAGGCGTCCCATGGAAACGATTCTACGACATCAACTTTGTGAACATTCGTTACAAACGCTTCGACGCCAGTACGTGGGATCTGGTGCCGTCCGGCTTACTTGGCCCTGTCCGACTGGTGCCGCTTAAGATCCGTCGCTTGTCTGAAACTCACAGCAGTGTGCGGTGAGAGTCCTCTGAAGCCAATGCCAGTGGCAAACGCGTTTCCGTGGATTTTCACCCGACCCAGTTCGCCCGGAAGGCCGGCGTGGACACAGCCGCCGGTGATGCAAACTCACGAGGAATCTCAATCGAAAGCTTCACTTGGAAGGAGGCTCTCGATGCGCAACACGACTCTCAACCTGCTAATCCTCCTGTTTGCTGCTCTTCTCACGGTTAGGGGCGAAGCCCAGACGCGCTTCGCAGTCCTGAAGGAGTTCCAGGCACCGGAAGCCCGCCAGGCGGTGGCTGTGGACTCGACCAGTTTCTACGCCATCGACAACCACACCATCGGCAAGTACGACAAGCGGACCGGCAAGCTTCTGGCTCGCTGGGTGGGACCAGAGGAGGGCCCGATTCAGCACCTGAACAGCGGAGTCGTTGTCGGCCACCGGTTGTACTGCGCACATTCCAACTACCCACACGTGCCCATGACCAGCTCCATCGAGATCTGGGACACGCGAACCTTGCAGCACGTGGGCAACCACAGCTTCGGCATCTACGAAGGATCCGCAACCTGGGTGGATTTGCACGATGGCTCGTGGTGGGTGGTCTTTGCAAACTACAACACAAAGGGGGGCCAGGCTGGCAAAGGTCCGGAGTGGACAACCTTGGTTCGCTTCGACACGAGTTGGGTCCGAAAAGAGGCCTGGGTGTTTCCAGACACTGTGCTCCGGCGCTTTGCGCCCTACAGCAACTCCGGAGGGTCCTGGGGCGCGGACGGTCTGCTGTACTGTACAGGCCACAGCCGCCGGGAAGTCTACATCCTGAAACCTCCGGCGGCCGGGTGCGCGCTCGATCTGGTGCGCATTCTGCCGTTTCCGAGCCCCGGGCAGGGGATCGCGTGGGACCGCAGTCAACCGGGCGTGATTTACTCCATCGACCGCAAGCGTCGCCGGGTAGTCGTGTGCAAACTGGAGTAGCCGTTTTGCCCCGTGTTCTTCGCTTGACGAGGCGCGAGCAGGCGAGTTCCGGCAACGCCGAGCAACAGCTCCACGGCCCCGAGGGTGGGTGCGAAAAGTCGCGCAGCGTGGCTCTGCAGCAGGGCAGTGTGATCCTTCAAACCGACTCCTGACAGACAAACCAAACGCCGAGGCAAATCATGCGAAGCATCTGTCTTTTGCTTGGAGCGACTGCAATCATGAACATGAGCTCCGGAAATGCCCGACCCTTCGACGTTAGTCGTCATCTGGACGGTGTCACGATGCAGACACAATCCGGCTGGGTGCGAGTTCAGTTCTGGGCCCCCGGAATTGTGCGTGTGGTGCACAGTCCAACACCGACGTACCCCGACCGTCCGAGCTTGATGGTTCTCCCGGAGAGCAAAACGACCGTAGCCTGGCAGTACGAGCAAACGCACCAGGGCGCTGTGTTGAGGAGTCCTGAGCTGGTTGTGGAGATTGACAAGGCCGGCAACGTGCGGTTTGGGCGTCCCGACGGGCCCGTGCTGCTGCAGGAAACGCAAACCGTCCTGGAACCCGCTGTCGTGAGCGGCGAAAACACGTACCACGTTCAGCAGGTTTTCCACGTGCCAGACGGCGACGCTCTTTACGGTCTCGGGCAACACCAAGACGGTGTGATGAACTACCGGGGCCACGACGTGACGCTGGTCCAGGAAAACCGGATCGTGGCCGTGCCTTTCCTGAGCTCGTCCGGCGGCTGGGGCATCCTGTGGGAGAACTACTCGCGCACCCGGTTCCACGACGGCCAGGATGGCACCTGGTTGTGGTCCGAAGTCGGGGACGGCGTGGACTACTACTTCGTCGCCGGGGAAAACCTGGACGCGGTCATCGCTGGCTACCGGCGGCTCACGGGAGACGCCCCCCTCTTCGGTCGATGGGCCTACGGCTACTGGCAAAGCAAAGAGCGCTACCGCAGCCAGCACGAAATCATTTCCGTGGCTCAGGAGTACCGGCGGCGCCACGTGCCGCTGGACAACATCGTTCAGGACTGGCAGTACTGGGGAAAACACGGCTGGAACGCGATGGAATTCGACCACCGGTTCTTCCCGAATCCCAAAGCCATGCTCGACAGCTTGCACGCCTTGCACACCCACGTGATGATTTCCGTCTGGCCGGTGTTTGACTCCACCACCGCCGTGTGGAAGGACTTCAAACAGCATGGGTTCCTCTGCCGCAAACCAGACGGGACCTACACCCGACTTTACGACGCGTACAACCCCGCAGCTCGCGACCTGTACTGGGACTGGCTGAACCGTAAGCTTTTTTCCATCGGCATCGATGCCTGGTGGCTGGATGCCACCGAGCCCGAGTTCCCCGGCGCCACCCTGGATGAAATCGCTGAGACTGCCAAAGCCCTGGGGCGCCACTACCTGGGCACCTGGGCCCGTTACCTGAACGCCTACTCGCTGATGACCTGCAAGGGCGTGTACGAACACCAGCGCGCTACCACGGACCGCAAGCGTGTGTTCATTTTGACCCGTTCCGCCTACGGTGGCCAGCAGCGCTACGCAGCGGCCACGTGGTCCGGCGACATCACTGCCAGCTGGGAGGTGCTGCGCAAGCAGATCTCGGCCGGGCTGAACTTTTGCCTCTCAGGGCTGCCGTACTGGTCGATGGACATCGGCGCGTTTGTACCCAACAACCCCCTCGGCTGCCGCGACGAAGCCTACCGGGAGCTGTACGTGCGCTGGTTTCAGTTCGGCGCCTTCTGTCCCATCTTCCGGAGTCACGGCACCGGTACGCCCCGGGAGGTGTGGCAGTTCGGCGACAAAGGGGAGTGGGCCTACGAAGCCCTGGTCAAGATGGACCGCTTGCGCTACCGACTTCTGCCCACGATCTACTCCCTCGCCTGGCGGGTCACTCACCGCCACTACACGCTGATGCGCGCTCTGGCTTTCGACTTCCCACACGATCCACGCGCTTTGAACGAGGATCGGGAGTTCCTTTTCGGACCTTCCCTGCTCGTGGCGCCGGTCACCGAGAAAATGTACTTTGACCACACCTACACCGGGCAGCTGATCTCCTCAAAAAATCTCTTCACCGCGGACGGTCGACCCGGCGGACTGACAGCGCGTTTTTACCACGGCACAAACTTCGACACGTTGGTCGCCCAGCAAGTGGTGCCCAAGGTGGACTTCGACTGGAAGCAGGCGGGGCGTCCTGACGGCGTGCGCTCCACCTTCTTCAGCGCCCGGTTCCAAGGCGAGGTGTTGGCCGAAGAGCCCGGCGACTACATCTTCGCGGTCACTTCCAACGACGGCGTGCGCCTGTGGGTGGGCGACACGCTGGTCATCGACAACTGGACGGGTCACGGGGTGACCATCGATTTCGGCCGCGTGCACCTGGAGGCCCACAAGCGCTACCCCATTCGGCTGGATTACTTTCAGCTCGGTGGGAATGCCATCACGCGCCTGGCGTGGATTCGTCCTTCGGAGGTGGCGCGACTGCGACCGCAACAGGTACCACCACCCAAGCCTTGGCCGGTGTACCTGCCCGCCGGAGCCGAGTGGGTCGACTTCTGGTCGGGCCAGCGCCACCGGGGTGGTCAGACCGTGGAGGTGCCAGCACCCATCGACCGCGTGCCGCTCTTCGTGCGCACGGGCTCCATCCTGGCCTTCGGGCCGGTGGTCCAGTACTGGAACGAGAAGCCCGCAGACCCCATCGAGTTACGCGTTTACCCAGGCGCCGATGCCGAGCTCGTGCTGTACGAAGACGAAGGCGACGGCTACGCTTACGAGCGGGGCGAGTACGCCACAATCCCCATCCACTGGGACGACGCCAAGTGCACCCTGACCCTCGGCCCCCGCCAGGGACACTTTCCGGGGATGCTGGAGACGCGCACCTTCCGGGTGGTGCTGGTACGCCCGGGCCACGGCGTCGGGGTTGAAAGCGAAGCCCAGCCGGATCGGGTGGTCAACTACCGTGGAGAGGAGACAAAGATAAAGCTGTAGCAAGGAAGAGCATTTCAGTTGGACAAAATGGAGGAGCCGGAGGGGGCTGTCCCAGATCCCGGGTGTCGGTTGAGGGACGCCAACGTGCAACCGACGGGCGAAAAGACTCTCCTGCACACACGTACTGGACAGGTGCAGGTGGCGCCGGGGAAAATCGGCTCAACTCGCTCTCTGGCAAAAGTGCTCTTACACGCTCTTTCCGCTTGCTGCGCAAGCTGGCGAAATCTCGCCCGTCCGTTCTCGCGCGAGGCCAGCAGCTCGGCAGCCTCGAGAGCACGCGTTGAGTCTCCGAAAAACGGTCCCTGCAGTTGAAACCTCTGCCACAGCCTCGTTCCCAGGCGGGGTGTTCACGGATTCAGCCCATTTCACGGTACCCGCTTCTGCGTAAACGTCCGTTAGGCCCGTTGTACTCCTGGTGGCGCCAGCATCTCGGCAAAAACGGGCTCCCGAGATTTCGCAACGGCTTTTGCGTTTTTTTCATTTGCAGTAGGGGCAATTTGACTGTAAGTTGCGAGTGGTTGTGGTCGAGGTTTTCAACCTGCTACCCGTGGGGAAATGCAGTTTCAGGGGAAAACCTCTTTCACCGGCAAGAACTGGCGGAAATTTCGGTACGGGGGATCACGTCAAGCCGACTGGTTCCACACCAAGCTGCGCACCAGGCCGAACCAGTGCCAAGCGAAACAGGGGCGACGGACCACTTCTGAGGGGAGCCCCAGAAGGTGCGTTTACGGCTGGATCTCCGCCTTGCGGGGACCGACAACCTCTTGCCGATCAACTACCAGTACCCGCTCAGTGCGGCCATTTACAGTCTACTGCGTCGCGCAGCGCCGGAGTACGCCGATTGGTTACACGAGCGAGGTTACCTGAGTCCCTCCGGTAAGCTGCTCAAGCTCTTCACTTTCTCCCGACTCTGGATTCCGGATGTCCGTCGACACGATGACCGGCTGCGGATTCCCCCAGGTGCAGCTGTCCAGCTGTACGTCTCCAGCCCCATGCTTCACGATTTCATCACCGGACTTGTGGAAGCGCTTTTCCTGCAACAACAAGTGACCGTTGGCGACCGCAAAAGCCAGGTGACCTTTCGGGTCGCGGGCGTAACCGTGTTGCCCGAACCCGAGTTCTCTTCCCCCCAGCGTTTTCGCTGCCTTTCACCGATTGCTTTGAAGACTCTACGTGATCACCAGGGAGCACTGCGGACCTACTACTACCGACCCACCGATCCTGAACTCAGCGATGCGATTCGACGCAATTTGGCGAACAAACACGCAACCGCGTACGGTGAGCGACTGGACAGTGCACCACTCGAATTCCGACTGGAATCCAGCGACCGACCGCGTTCTCGACTCGTTACCCTGAAAGCAGGCACCGCAGAGGAAACGCACGTCAAAGCGTTCGAAACCTGGTTCACCCTGCAAGGCGATCTTCGCTTGATCCGAACCGCTTACGAGTGTGGCATCGGTAACTACACGGCCCAGGGTTTTGGGATGGTGGAGGTGGTGCACCGCCGTACTGAAACGGCGGAAACAGGATTTCGGAAGCGCCGACGCGTCCTGCAACAAACGGCGGAAATCACCGGAAACGCACAGCCAGGAAGAACGAAATAAGAACGTTCCAAGACTGTGCTTGACAGGGAGATTGGCTTCTGTCTGAAGCACAAATCACTCCTGTACGGCAGGACACGAGCGACTGGAGCGAGATCAATCTTTTGTCTTGTCGTTTGATTTCCCAGGGACCGGATTCCGGACAAATGTTACGACAGGGACGAATTCATCCTGGTCAGGACAACAAGCGTTCCCAACAACTTACCACCTGGAACCAGCGGCTGATTGCGGTTTTGGGGAGAAAAGAGTGGCCACGCCCCAACCCGGCGATCCGAGCGTTCGCAGTGTCTCCCCAAGGTTACAGCCTGGCGGCGCAGCCACTCGAGTCCATCCAACGCAGAGACTAACCGCGACCTTGCGGGGCGCGACGAAACACGAGTCTTGAACATGCACGGGAAAACGGGTGAGCCTCTCTCAGGCACGGTACCGAAGGGAAACCTGTTTCCTCAGCCTGGGCCGAGCCGGCAACGTTTTCCAGCAGAAGGCAGAGAAGATCGTCGCTCGCTGCCCAATGCGAGCAGGTCAAGTGGCGGGTAACCCGACGACGGTTGTTTGAAGGCGCGGCTTCTCGTCAGGCCACGTTCTTCTGCGGCGGTTCGCACGGCCCGAGTGTGGTCCAGCTAAGGTTCCTTGGCGTAGCCCTTAGATTTTGTCAGACCACGAACGATGCCTTGACCTGTTTTCACTCCTTCGCTGTTTGATGCCGGAAGCACTTCATTCGTGGGTTTACAGCCGCTGTTGACGATCCTGGATCTGCCAGAAATGTGAGGATAACCCATGTACTTTACGTGGACAGGACACCCTTTTGTCGATGCCGGCACCTTTGCGTTGGCCGCGTGGCTTGGGAAAGAGCCTGAGGCTGTGGAACTGGAGGACCTCGCCGGCGCGATCGACAACCTCGTGGAGGCGACTGTCAACGGACCTCTGCGAAACCTCATCTTCGGGGTATTCCCGAACAATCCGGTGACTAATCCGAGTGTCAAAGCCCCTGAAAAGGCAGAAACCCTCAAACAGGAACTGATCGGGATGGTGGCTAAACTGAGTCCGCTTGGGGACTCAGGCTCGTGTACAGCATGTGGTCGGCGCGAGGCCAACTACCCCGTGGGGCGTAACAAGATGCCACTGACAGGAAGTGGTGGCAATCGGAGCTTCTTCTCGTTCGCCTCCGAGGGTGCAGATCTCTGCGGTGGCTGTGTCCTGGCCACACAATTTCTGCCTTTTGTGCTCGATCGCTGCGGTCGAAATCTGGTTGTGCTACATACTGGCAACCGGAATCTTTTGGCCACCTGGTACCGCTCCAGAGTACAAGCCAGGAAAAAGCAGCTTCAAGCGTCGGGGGATGCCCCGGCGGACGTCCTTCCGTTTCGGTACCCAGAAAACTACCTGCTGAGAGCAGCCGAAGACCTCATTCTGGAAATCGAGATCAAACAGTTTCTCGGCGAGACCACAGAGAGCGTAAGTCTTCGACTCTACGTGTTCTTGAATGGACAACAGGATCAGTTCCTCGACTTTCACGATCTCCCCGCCCCGGTCTTCCGTTTTCTGGCTCAGGTTAAACAGCTTGAGAACAAAGAAGGGCAGCGGTTTTGGTGGCCGCTGATCGCACGCGGCTTTCACTGGAAGAGTCGCGAAAAGGCAGACGAAGAAACACTGTATCGGCAGGCCCGGAATGACGTGTTTCAACGGTTGCTTGCCGGGGAATCCATCGTTCCGTATTTCGTGGTGAAGGACGAGCGACGCGTCATCGGCAAATGGGAAATCCTGGCGTTTTACCTGAAGGAGGTTAGAGACATGACAGACGAGCGCATCGAAGCCATTCGAGAATTCGCGGACCGGCTGGCGCAGCAAATTCGAGCTCACAATGTTGGCAAGAAACGTTTGACACAACTTGAGATGGCAAAGACGTACGCCTCTTTTCGCAACGTGTTGCTGAGAATGGTTCACGATCGAGTAGCTCACAAAGACGAACAGCCTTTGGTTCATTTCGATGAGTACGTGGAGTATCTTTTTCCGGATTCCGCATCGGGTTGGAACGAAACAAGGGATCTGATTTTCTTCCGCCTCTACGAACAGCTTCACCCGTGGTTGGTGAAAGAAGGGCTTAGCCCTGCAGCGGAGGAAGACGAAGAGGCTGAAGAGTGACCGGAAAGCGTGGGCACTGTCGAGAAAACGTCCCGGCTTAAGGTTCAAACCGAAGGAGGATTGGAGTTATGCTTAGCGTAAATGGTCTGGTCTTGATCGATGCGCCACACTCAGCCCTGAACAACGCCGGCATGGACGCCGGAGCTCGCACTGAAAATGCCGTGATTGTGAAAACGATTCGCCGCGGCCGCGATTTGTTTCCGTATGTCTCCGGTCAGGCCTGGAGACACTGGTGGCGTGGTACCTTGGAGTCCGCTTTCGGCTGGACACTCTCTCCAGTGATTCGGGAGAAAAAGGTGGCCTTCACCAGTGCTGACCCCTTCGCGTTTCCGGATGACGACGTGTTCGGCTACATGCGGGCTCTCAAGAAGGACCTCGGCGGCACCCTTACTCGTGTCTCACCGCTCAAGTGCTCACCTCTCGTGTCGGTCAGGCCTCAGCAGCCAACCAACGACTTTGGCGTAATGGCTCGACAGCAGGGAGATCCCGTGCCCTACGAACACGAGTTCTACAGCACGGTTCTGAAAGGAATCTTTTCCCTCGACCTCACCCGCCTCGGTCGCTTCGAGCTGGACGAACGCACGGGGTTCAAGAATCTGGATCGAAACTATGTGGAGAAAGAGATCAAAGAGTCCGTAGCGCGGAGTGGCGCATTCGAGGACGGCGAACATCGACTTTGGGTTCTTCCCGAAAAGATTCGCGTCCAGCGGGCCGTGGACACGCTTGCGGCACTCAAGTTTCTGCACGGCGGTGCGAAACACACAACCCACCTGACCGACGTGGTCCCCAAATTCATCATTCTCACCTGCCTACAGGGCGGGAATCACTTGTTCATGAACGTAGCAGGCTCTGAAAGCGACGACCCTCTGATCAAAACCGCTGCTCTGAAGGCCGTTCTCTTGGACTACCGCGACCTGCTCAAAACGCCGGTTTTCATCGGACGCACAAGTGGCTTCGCCGACGACCTGGCCGAGGAACTTGAGCAGCTACAGAAAGGGTTGGCCGGCCAAGTGGACGTTCAAATAGGTTCCGTTGTGGGTGTCATCGACGCCTTCACGAAGCTGCTTCCGGAATTGGTGGCACAAGCTTGAGAGGCAAGGAAAGCGTGAGGATCCGAACATGCAGGTGTTGCGCGCCAGAATCGTCGGTTGGGTGACAAGTTTCCGCTACCCCGTTTTCGTCACAGGGGTTCAGCCTTCACTGCCAGTGCCTCCACTCTCAACAATCTTCGGGTTGCTTTCGGCTGCACGCGGGTGGCCGGTTACACCCTCGCACGTTTCCGTTGGCTACGTGTTCTTTACAAGCGGCCGAGCCACCGATCTGGAAACAATTTAC
This sequence comes from uncultured Cytophagia bacterium, assembly GCA_964644845.1. Lineage (GTDB taxonomy): Bacteria > Zhuqueibacterota > Zhuqueibacteria > Oleimicrobiales > Geothermoviventaceae > Geothermovivens. The sequence goes on from CAZXXS010000113.1 coordinate 13,377, forward strand.
GAGTTGAGCTCCACACCGCTTCGGGCCAAGAGTAATGTAGTGAAGCGAGGGCTGTTGTACAAACCCGAGCTGTACCTTTACCTCGATGATCTCTCGTTCGAGGAGGCCCTGCGATCGCCAGCCTACCCGCTGCTTTTGGGGCGGTCTTCGGACCTGGCTCTGGTAGCTGAGCTGGAACAGGTCACCCTTAAACGCCCAGGAGGTCCCATTCCCGTAGGACACACGCTTTTGCCTTTTCCAACCCGGGGCGTCGCCGGACCTGTTCAGGCCCTTCCAACACATTTCACCGACAGCATTCCCCGAAAAGCCGTTGGCACACGACCTTTCTTGTTGGTCACGAACTTCCACCAGCTACGCGGCCAGGATTTCTGGCTCGATCCCGATCATGGTTGGGGAGTGTTTCTGCATGGCAGAAGTTGACGCGTTGCTCGCGAAAAGCGGGTCACCACCTGAGACGCTTTACGAACACACAAGGAAATGTCTCAATGTGTGGGCGGACATCAGGCTTGTCTACGGCCCCGTGGCAAAGCTACTGGATGAACCTGAATTCTTTCATTGGCTGTTCCTGGCTACAGCACTGCACGACGTTGGAAAAGCAGCAGCGGGTTTTCAAAAACAGCTGCAGACCGGCACCCGGTGGCGGTACCGGCATGAACTCCTGTCCGCCGCTTTCGTTCGGGTCCTGCCTGTGCCGGACCCCGTGCGTGCCATCATCGGCTACGCGGTTGCGACGCACCATCGCACGGTGAGAGACTTGTTGATTGCCCACGGTACCTTGTTTCCCTTGGGACGACAGGCTTTCGCGGAAAAGCGTGCAGAGTTGCTGCCAAGCTGGCCGCTTATCCGGCAATTCCTGACCTGGATCGAAAGTCTGGAAAAACAATTCTTTCCAGACACGCACCAGCCATGGACTGTCCCTCGCACGCCCGAAACGTTACCGGATCCCTTCATGCTTGCCGTGCTGCCTGTCAAGAAACGCCTGGAGGACACCGGCAACCACCGATTTCGGCAAATACTGATCATGTTGAGCGGGTTTCTGACAGCTGCGGATCATTTGGCCTCAGCAGGCGAAAGCCATCTACTGCCCTGCGTTGACGACTTTCGGGGCCTTTTTCATTTCTCCGAACTCAACGAAGTCCAGCGTCTTGCCCTGCAAACCAGGCAATCGACGCTTTTGGTGGCGCCTACCGGGTACGGGAAAACCGAAGCAGCTCTCCTGTGGACCCAGGCTAACCAGGGACACCGACCAGGACGGCGTGTGTACTACGTTCTCCCTTACACGGCAAGCATCAACGCAATGTTCGAGCGTCTGCAGAACCTGGTGAGGCGCGGGGACCTCGTGGGAGTTCAGCACAGCCGGGCAGGAGCATACCTAAACCGACTGCTGGAACAACAAGGACTGAGAAGCGATGCGAGATTGGGTTATGTACGGGAAATTCAGTCGTTGACGCGAAAAATCTACCGGGCTTACAAGATCACCACCCCGTACCAGCTCGTAAGAAGTTTCTTCGGCGGCAAACACTTTGAACTTGGCATAGCATCCCAGGCGAATGCACTCATCGTGTACGACGAAATCCACGTCTACGACGCTCGAGCAACCGGATTGATTGTGGAAATGTCCCATTACCTGGCCCGCGAAACCGGTGCGGAATTTTTGATCATGTCCGCTACCCTACCCCGGTTCCTGCGACAAGTCTTTCGTGACGCTGTAGGGGCCACGGCATTCTTACGCCCACCCCCGGAGAAATTGCGCCGGTCCGCCCGGCATCGGGTTCTGATTCGCCAAGGCTCCATCCACGAGGCGTATGACGCCATCTGCCAGGAACTTTTGCAAGGCAAGCGTGTGCTGGTGGTTTGTAACACGGTAAAGCAAGCCCAGAATGTGTACCGCCAGCTCAGCCAGTACGCCAGCTCTTCCGCTCTGCTTCACGGACGGTTCATCGGTCACGATCGCAACCGAATCGAGAGCAGACTGAGAGATGTGGCTTTACTGGTCGGTACCCAGGCAATCGAAGTCTCTTTGGATGTCGACTTCGACGTGTTGTACACCGAACCGGCTCCCATCGACGCACTGTTACAGCGTTTTGGCCGCGTGAACCGCAGAGGCCGTCACCCCGAGGGAGCTCCGGTGCATGTGTGCATGGAGGGCTCCGAGGCGGATGCGTACATCTATCCTACCGATCGTGTTGCGCACACGTTGAAGCTACTCCAAAAGGTAGACAAGCTGACGGAGGACTTACCTCAAACACTCGTTGACGCAGTGTACGGCGACGGCTACTCCGGGAAGGAAGCGGTGATCTACGAGACAACACGAAGCCTTTTCCGTGACATCATTTATTCCCTGAAACCCGGCCTTGAGGACCAGGAGTACGATGATCCGTTACAACAGCTGTTTCAGGGCGTTCAGTCTGTCCCGGCAATTTTCAAGGAAGCGTACCAGGATGCCTTGCGTCGAGGAGAAATTTACGAAGCAGACGGGTACACAGTAAACTTGAGCATCGGTCAGTTTCGCAGACTGAAGAATTTGGGGAGAATCTACAGGGACAACCACCAGTGGTTCGTGGATGCGCCTTACGATTCCGAATTCGGCTTGGACTTGAATGTAGCGGAGTCGTCAAATCTCCTCTAAAAGGGCCAGGATGCATTTGGCGCAAGAGTCAGACAACCACTCTCCCCGTTTTACCGGCACGCAGGTGAACTACTTCTTCGTGTGTCGGCGAAAACTGTGGCTGTTCAGCCACGGTGTCGAGATGGAGCATGGTCACGATCTGGTTCTGGAGGGAAAGCTGGTCGGCGCAAGCTCTTACAACCGTCAGCGACATGAAGTAGCCATCGACGACCGGATCGTTCTAGATTTCCTAAAAGTGGACCGGGAAGGCGAAAGCCGACTGGTCATTCACGAGATAAAGAAATCGCGCGCCATGGAAGAGGCGCACCGCTGGCAGGTGCTTTACTACCTCTACTACCTCAAGACCAAAGGGATCGAGGCCACCGCAGTTCTGGACTATCCCCTACTACGTCGTCGGGAACGCCTAACGTTGAACCCATCCCAGGAAGAACGACTTCGACAGGTTCTCCATTCGATCGCCGAGATCGTGAAGTTGCCCAAGCCACCGGCGGAGGAACGTCGTAAGGTTTGCCTCCGCTGTGCCTACTACGAATTCTGTTGGGTGTAGAGATCTGGAGACCAGGTGTGTCACGACCGTACTACCTTTTCTCGAGCGGTCATCTCCGGAGGCGAGGCAATACCCTCGTCTTGGAAGTGGACAGCGACGGTGAGACAACCAGAAAAACCATCCCCGTGGAAGACGTGGAGAGCCTCTGGGTGTTCGGCGAACTCACACTGAACACGAAGCTGCTTGT
>CAZXXS010000114.1:0-24455 GCA_964644845.1 uncultured Cytophagia bacterium
TACTTTGCGGGTTGACGCGCAGACCCTGTTCTGATTGTACGACCGCCTGCTGTTCTCGGCAGGCGTGCCGCTCTCCGCAAAGGAGCCGCCTTCAGGCGGCGCTTCTCTCACGCAGTCCGGGGATTGGATCCCCGGGCGGAGGGGTGTTCCCCAATGCCCGTTTACGCCCACAGAAAGGCATCTCCCAATCGCCATTCATTCCGGAACGGCCTCTCAGTAAGAACGGAATCGTGCCAGGCGCACCACAGGCTCATTGCGGAGGGGCTTTTGGGACGAGGCGGGTGCTGTGTTGTGCAGGGCATGTCTTTTCCCGCAGCAGAATGAATTCTGCTGCTGAACAATCGTGCGTCCGCCTACGCGGACGCGCCTGCGCGGCACCGGCCTCCCGTCCTCTGATCGTCTGGCGGGTCTTCTTGGGCTTCCTGTACGGGGGGGCTGGCGCAGCACAGACGTCTTTTCCGATTGTTGAAGGAAATGTTGGGGACAATTGGAGATGTGGGGATCGAACCGAATGTTACTCACTCGGTGAGCCAGAGCCCAAGCCGCCTTCAGGCGGCGCTTCTCTCACGCAGCCCGGGGATTGGATCCCCGGGCGGAGGGGCGTTGCCAAATTTCCATTTAGCTCAGGAGGAAAGCATCTCCAAATCCCCATTCGTCCCCACCTCTCTTTCAGGGATTACGAGATCGCGTGGAGAAGATCGCGACGTAACCCGAACTTCCGACGCTGGGAGGCAGGGTGTGACGTCGCGTTGGCCATGGTCTGGACTCGCGAGCGTTGCTTGTCGCAGCGGAGTGAACTCCGCTGCTGAACGGTCCCCATGTCGGCCTGCGCACACGCTCATCGGCAAGCCGCCTCCAGGCAGCCCCTTTCCCACGTAGCCTGCGGATTGGATCCCCGGACGGAGCCGGAGGTCCCATCTCTGGGCGTAACCCGTAGTGGATCATTCGATCCCGAGCGGAGGTCTTGACTTCTCTGTCACAATTACCTATCTTGCAAGCGATTTTGCTGCTGTCCGTGAGGTCGATCCGCGGCAGAAGCTTTTGTTAGCGGAGGCTGTGAGATTTCGCAGGAGGACGGAGGAGAAATGGCGCAGTCCAGTGTTCAGGTGGCCCCAGTACCGGGACGTGTCGTGTCCATCGACGCCCTGCGAGGGTTCGACATGTTCTGGATCACCGGTGGGGGAGCAATTATCCACGCGCTGGCGCGGACTTTCCCGGGCGGTTTCACCCACGCCCTCGATGTGCAGTTCCATCACGTCCACTGGGAGGGTTTTCATTTCTACGATCTCATTTTCCCGCTTTTCATGTTCATTGTTGGTGCGGTGTTGCCATTTTCTCTCACGAAGTACATTGAACGGGGTGGCAAGAAGCGGGTGCTGTACCGTCGCGTCATCAAACGCACGGTGTTGTTGATCTTGCTTGGATTGATTTACAACGGTTTGCTGGATTTTCGGTTTGACCACATGCGCTACGCAGGTGTGTTGCAACGGATTGCCCTGGGGTACTTTTTCGCGGCGTTGATTGTAATCCATTTCAAGCCAAAGGGACAAGCAATCTGGGCGGCGGTTTTGCTGCTCGGTTACTGGGCGATCATGAAATTTGTCCCCGTTCCTGGTTACGGCGCTGGTGTGCTCACACCGCAGGGCAACCTGGCCGCTTGGATTGACCAGCATTTCCTGCCTGGCCGGTTCTGCTGCTACACCTACGGGGACAACGAAGGGATCATCTCGACGATTCCAGCAATTGTTACTGTGCTGCTGGGGGCATTCGCGGGGCACTGGCTGCGGACGGAGCACAACCAGAAGAGAAAGGTGCTGGGACTGACCGTCGCAGGCGTGGCGAGTTTGCTGGTCGGGCTCGTCTGGGGGCATTGGTTCCCGATCATCAAGAATCTCTGGACCAGCTCGTACGTCCTGTACGCCGGTGGTTGGAGCCTGTTGCTGCTGGCGCTTTTCTACTGGATCATCGACATCAAGGGGTACAGGCGCTGGGCTTTCTTTTTCATCGTGATCGGCATGAACCCGATCACGATTTACGTGGCTCAGAGACTTTTCGATTTTGGCACCATCGCCAACATTTTCGTGCATGGTTTTATCGACTACCTGGGACCGTACCGGCTTCTTTTCTGGGTGCTTTGCGTGGTGGCCGTAAAATGGCTTTTCCTTTACCACCTGTACCGCCAGAAGATTTTCCTGAGGGTGTAACAGAGCCCGTTTTCCCAACCGGGTGAAAGGGTGCCGGAGGGCGTGGGGTGAAGACGAAACAAGAAGCTCTGGTACTGGCCCGGCGTGTTCGGACCAAGCTCGAGGCAGACGGGGCACTCGCGGCCTGCGCGCTCCTCGAACCGATTCTCCGGAGCCGGACCCGGTTTCCTTTGCTGGAACTTGTTGGCCGAGAGGCGGTTCGTGGGATGGATCTTTCTCTCGCCGGAGCTTTTCTGGATCAGGTGGCTTCTCTCCGAAGGGAAGGTGGCTGGGTAATCGTCGGGGCGGCTTTGCAGAAGTGGCTCGACACCTCGCTCATCTGGGCTCTGGGTCGGGCGCGCCGTTATGTGGGCGAGGGAGCCATTTGGTACGCCGCCGACATCCTCGGCGAGAGGGTCCCGGGGGACGGACTGGTGCGCCGGTTCAACGAAACTGTGGGGCTGCTGACTTTGTGGACTGCGGACCGCAGTCCCTGGGTGAGGCGAGCCTGCGGAGTGGCCGTACATCACTGGGCTAAACGCGCGCACGGGCATCCCGAGCTGGAGGCGCAGGCCTGTCGCTTGCTCTGTTTGCTCGATCCGTTGTTCGAAGAAACCGACAGGGCTGCGTTGAAGGGGGTTGGCTGGGGACTGAAAACGCTGGGCAGGTTTTACCCGGGCACCCTGGTGACCTGGTTGGAAGAACAGATCGAGACGAAACGACGCCATCCCAGAAGGCTGCTCCTGCGCAAGGCATTGACCTACGTCCCACCAGAAGACAGGCAACGGTTTGAGTCGTTCCGGTGAAGCTTACCTTCGAGGAGACCGAAGTCCGACGCGTTGTCAACGTGCGTCGCCACGCCGACGGTTGGTTCTGGGATCGCTACAGTGCCCTGCCGTACGTTGGCTGCTCCAGTGGCTGCGCTTTCTGCTACTTACGCAGCAGGCGCTACCTTCGCGGGCGGTCCCCCGGGGAATTCGCAACCGTCATCCGTGTCAAAATCAACGCCGCGGAAAGGCTCCGGCGAGAACTCGGACGCCTGGAACCGGACGTCATCCTGTGCGGGGATTGGCAGCAGCCCGCTGAAAACCGCTACCGGCTTTCCCGGGAAATGTTGAAGGGCGTTCTTGACGCCGGTTTCCCACTCCTGGTAGTCGAACGTTCGCCCCTCCTTGTGCGGGATCGGGACTTGCTGCTTGAGATTCACCACCGAGCCCACGTGACCGTCCTTTTCAGCCTGAGCAGTTTGGATCCAAAGGTCAAGCGCGTGTTTGAGCCCAGAAGTCCTGGCGTACGCCAGCGTCTCCAGGCAATGCGCACACTGGCGGAAAGTGGCATTCAGGTCGGTTTGGCTCTGATGCCTATTTTCCCGCACATCAGTACCGAGACCTCTTTGCGACAGGTGATCACCGCTGCGCGCGACCACGGCGCTAGCTGTGTGGTGGCCGGTGTCCTCACGATGGAAGACATCCAGGCCGAATGGACTTTGCACGCCCTGGAGGGTGGTTGGCCGGAACTTGTCCCGATGTGGCAGCGGCTCTACGGGTTGGGTAGGACCGGGGAAGCAACAGGCCAGGCCCACCGTAATTCAGCGCAACTGCGGGCGTTCAGCATTCAGGTGGCGCGTACTGTGCGGGAAATCTGCCAACAAGTCGGGCTTCCCGATCGACTACCGCGGCCGGTTTGGCAAAAAGAGCGTGCGACTAACCGGCGCCTGGCTGAGTACTTTCACAACCGCGCCTACACACTTGAGTTGGAGCAGGCCAGCCGTTACCGGATTTGGGCTTACCGGAAGGCCGCCTGGAGCGTGGACGAATGTCGCGAAGATTTAGGGCGTTTGGTGCGAGAAGGGGGCGAGACAGCGTTGCGAGTCTTGCCTGCACTCGGGCCGTCTCTTGCGCGGGAGGCGATCGGCTGGTTGAGGGAAGCAGGTGAGCTCGCCTGATTTCACGGTACCGCACGAACCTTCCGGCCCGCGGAGAATGCACGCCGGAACGCCAGCGGGGGCTGCCGCTCCTGGAAAGAACTTCTCAGAGTGCCAAATGGGGTGCAGGGTCTTCACTCAGCGGACAGTAGCCGGACTCGACCGGGACGGACGGAGCGAAATGCATGCGGGGAAACGGAGCGAAAAGGGGCTTGAAGCAGGAAATTAACGTGAGCTTCTCCCCTTCCGGGGCACACTTTGGAGACCCCTCGTTCTCGGATCTGGATCAGAACGAGAACTTCAAGCTTGTCCCGAAGTAGAGGCCTCGCTGCTGGGGCGGCAAGAAGCCGCCCACGCCACCAAGAGCGAAGTCCCACTTGAAAGCGCCCAGGTGCAGGCCAAAACCGAAACTCGGTCGGAAGCCTTTACCTCCTCCAAGAGCCACACCGAGCCGGAATGGCAAAACCGCAAGGACACGTTTTTCGGCTCCCAAAGCCAGCTCCGGGGTTGTCGAGGCTCCAAAACGATTCCGCAGGTACTGGTGGTAATCCGCTGCCAGGAGGAAGCCTCTCCAGCGCGTGGCCACACCGACCACCAGTTCAGGCGGAAGGGATGTACCGAAGGACGGAATGCTGTAGGTTGTGTCCTGCTTGTCAAAAAGTTCGTCAGGACCGAGGTCTTCCAGGGCGTAGACATTGACCGAATCCCCAACGAAACGCAGCACGGCTTCTTCGGTTTGCTGTGTCCAATTGATGTGGCTGGCCAGCGAAAGCAACGCTGCTCCGAAGCGCACGTTACCTCTTCTGGCGGCTACACCAAGGTCGAGAGAAAAACCGTTTCCACCGAGGCCGGTCCGGCCAACGAGCTCCGATTTCACGGCGGACTGGTAATCAACAACCACGCGGCCAGTGCTGCGAATGATTTCGGCGTACCCAATGCCGCCCACGTAGTTGAAAGTGCCGCCTACGGCGAAATCGTCAAAGTAAACCAGTCTCAAGGGCTGTCCGTAGGACAGGCCGAGCTTTGCGTAGGCCACTCCACCTCCTCGCGGAGCCAAATCGTACGTTTTACCCACATCGATGCCCTGCAAAACGATCCGGAAGAGGTCTTTTGGCAAGGCCCCGGCCAGGGAGGCTGACGCCGAAAGAGACACAGCGAAGCGCTTGATGCGCACTCCAAACAGCTGGATGTCGGCCTGACTTCTGGCCTCGAGCCCACTGTCGGGAATGTGTGCGAGAATGTCCTCCTTTTCGGAAGTGTCCAGAGAGTCGCCGTTGTAACGGTTGTAAAAACCGATGGACACTGTGCTGTTGTGCACGATCATTCCGACGTCGAAAATTCGGAACCCGAAGGTGCCGCTACCAGGCATTCCCAGGCTTGCTGGATTGATCCCGACGGCGTCGAGCCCGCTTGCCACCGCAACCTGGGCTGACCCCATGCCGACCCCGCGTGTGGTTAGCGTTCCCGACGCAACGGCTGTGGTCCACGTCGCCAACAACCCTGCCATCAGCAGAAGAGATGCCAGAGACAGCAACCCCCCGCTTTTGATCCCCTGACCTCCACACGTAGAGTCTCGAAAACCCTTCACAGATGGTTCCTCACTTAGCAATTCCGACATTCCGGCAACACAAGCTGCTGAGAACCGCCGGTTCGCTTCGGCTTGTCTTGACTTGATTGTCAGAGCAACAGCTCTGTTGCACATCCCACACCCAGGTGAAACGTGCCCTGGACTCAGTTGCCTTCGTCGTCTTCCGGATCAACGGTGAAAGACACACTGCCCAGGGCCCGCACGTGGATGTAGTCGTCAGCCGTCAGCACAGCAATTTGTCCGTGGGTCCCCGGGATGTGGACCTCAACACCGGAAATGATCGGGTCTGAACCGAAGAAAGCGATTTCCTGATCCGTGAGGTCGAGATTGATCTTGTCGGTACTGGCCGCAGCAACGCGTCCGGTGCTGGTAAGTTGAGCGAGGGAAACCGAAATTGGGCCCACGCGTACATCGGGTTTCGTGTAAAGTGAGGTCGTGTCGCGTGCAAAGTAGAGCGTAACCGAGGCCCCGACGGGCAAGTGGTTTTCGATTTCGGCCTGGAGTCGGAGCTGATGCAGATTCCTCACCAAATCCTCCCGCTCGCTCCCGTCGATTTCCAGCGTGTCCGGTTTGGCCTTGGTCGTTTGCTCCGGAATCGCGACGGCGAGCGGTGCACGAAATGCGACCGTCGACTGAATCCAATCGTTTTCCGAAACATGACCCACGACGCCGGATTGGCCAACCTGGATTTCTCCGGTAACCGTGATTTCTTCCGGCAGTGAGTTCATGAATTCGATCAGTCCCGGGGTCTCTGGGCCCAGGACGAAGTTCTCTTCCAGCACCTGGCCGATTTGAGCCGCGTGGAGCTGCGGATGAATCTCGAAATGCGTCACCTCTCCAGCCCGATTTTTCCCTTCCACACGAATGTCCGCTTTTGCCGGAATGCCAAGCGTGTGTTGCACGTAGAGCTCAAGTGTGACTTCGCCGAATCGAAGGGAGTCCAGGTGCTCCGGGATCGAGACGTGTTTGCTCACCGGTTCGAGCTCAATCTGGACGTTTCCCAGTTCGCCAGTGATTTGCGAGAAAACAATTTCTTCTGTTCGAATTTCTGCCGCCACCTTGTCTGTGGCGTAAAGGTGGACGAAGTTGTCACCGGTGTTCTCGGTGTCGAAAGCCCAGTTGAAGTGCAAGGCCTGGTACCCCGGCAGGGCGAAGTCTCCCGGCTTCAGGGTGTAACCATCCAGCACAATCGTTTGACTGGTGAACTGACGTGCTGGTAGGTTCAAAACGCCGCGCAGCGGAGTGCCGTCGCGCTGGAAATCCGGGAGTTCGTACGCGATCGTGGCGTTGATTGGCAGGTCATTTTGGATGGAAATGGTGATCCGGCCGCGCTTCACCGTCGCCGACCGCACAGCCACGCTGTCCTGGATGGGAAACGTGTCTTTGTGCTCCACGTGTTGTGTGGGGATTTTTGCCACCGCCTCGGCGACTTTGAGATTGTACACGTACACCTTCACGGTGAACCCCCAACTCGGGTCGATGGCTACTTTCTGCCCATCAGTACCGGGGGATGCTCCGGCCACTTCCACGTACAGCTGGGTCGGGATGACGTGGCCCGTCAGGTCAATGCTTTCCGTCACCCGACCGTAAGGCGGCACCTGGGCTGTGTAATCGATCACCTCGAGAACCTCGCCATCCGGCGAATTCGCGTGGATCTTCGCCGTCAACGGCTTGTCCGGCAAAACGCCGAGTGGGATCGGCAGGTTGTTGTCGATTGTAATTTCGAGAGTCCCGCTCGCCAGCTTCACGTACTGGAAGGTCTCGAAAGGCTCGACGGCCTTGGGGGGGACAGCGAAGTCGAACCCCGGAATTTCTGTTTCCTGGCCTGCAGGGATATTCTGGGCCGGTGGGTAAATTTCTGCCAACGAAATACTTACTTTCCCCGTGTCCGGAGCCGTGACCGTGAAGTTCCCCAGTTCGGCTTCAAATCTCCGGTCGATTCCGTCAATCTTGAGCCGTTCTCCAACTTCGTAGCGACTCAATTCCTTCTCGATTTGAAGGCCGACAACGCCGTCCTGGTCGATGAAGATCTTGTCGTTGTCGCCAAGCAGATCCTGCACGGTGAAAGTCTTGTCGATCAACGGAATGGCCAGTTTGGTCTCCCACTTGGGGGCCACCGGCTTTTCAACGCTGCAGGCGACGACGAAGCTCAAAGCAAGTAAAGGAACCAACCAGGCGAGCGACAGGGTGCGACGGTACGAGACGTCAACGTTGGGGATCATCGTTGTTCTTCCTAACACGTTCCGAAACGAATGGGCTTTCGTTACTGAGCCTGTGTTTCGGGGCTTCCTGCCTACTATCGACGACTTGGAGCGCTTTCTTTAGCAGCCTTTCCGGAGCATTTGGAACACGCACACGTGCATGCGCCCTGTTCTCTGGAGACGGGTACCGACCGGAAATGTCCCCTTGGTGGTGGACCGTCAGCTGCGCGAGTTCTTTCATTTTTACGGTGTCGTGGACCTCGGGATCCAATTTACTGAAGTGCGGCCCTCTGTTGCTCTTAGAATGGCGTTCATTTGCGACACAGATCACACCTGGGCCCCGGCCGGGCTCTGTAGTGAAGGGCGTGAACGAGGAGGGCTGCGCCGTGCCCTCCAAAAGATGGAAGCAGCATTCAGAGCAGGCGACGAAAGGCGTAGAAGAGCAGACGTTGGGTCCTCTCGTCGGAGCGAACAACGGCGGCAAGGATGTCAGACTACGGAAGGTTTCAGAAGGGGTGACGCGTACGGGGACGGGGGGGCGCCAGGAAAGGTGGGGAGGAGGGCGACAACGCGTCGATGTCGCCGGGCTCACAGTGTGTAAACCCAGCTGCGAACGGGGCGAGGTTGTGTAAGGACACAGCAGACTGAGGGCCGACGATTCTTTTGGATCGGTTGTGCGCGGCATTCCCGACGCCACCGCGGTGTGAAGGTGCGACGGAAAGCGAACGCAACGGGTCCGCGCGTTTTCGGACCGGTACAAGTGAGCGTGGCGGGCCTGCGCTGGACATCCGCTCACAGGCGAGCCGGCAGTAAGTGGGTTTGAGAAGCCCTGGGCAACACTGATTGACACAGGTCCTGTGGATGGTGCTGGCAGGTTTCGAATGCGGAAACGGTGTGGAACAGCGAGAATTTCACCAAACAGTGATGCACCTTTTGGTGAAATTCTGAGTGTTGGGATGCGTAAGTTGTTGCAACCTCGAGCTGTTTTCGGATTTTGATAACCTCAGGGCGAGACCAATGGCAAAAGTAAGGCGACCGCGGGAAAACCCGTTCTTGTTCGGGAAAGTGGTGACGGGGAAGCACTTCGTAGACAGGAAAAGTGAGAGGCAAGAGATTGTCTCAGAAATTGAGCAACACACCAACCTGTACTCGCCACGGCGCTGCGGCAAGACTTCGCTGGTGCACCAAACCTTTCTGGAGCTGAAACGGAAACACACGAACTTCTGCGGGTTGGTAGTTGATTCCTACGCCGTGACCAGCAGGGAAAAATTCCTGAAGCTACTGGCAAGGGAGTACGGACGCTACTCAGGCATGTCCATTGAGAAGTTGCTGCAGCACTTGCGGACGGGTCTTTCTGGCGTTGTACCTTTTCGTTAATGTTGACCCAACGGGCAACCCGCGCTTGGACATTCAATTCACGGCGGGGCACGTTTCTTTAGCGTTCGAACAGGTTATGAACTTACCTGCGGAACTTACCAAACGGGGCAAACTTGTAGCTGTGTTTTTCGACGAATTTCAGGAAATCAACATCCTGGATGGCAAAAATCTCCAGTGTGAGCTTCGTTCGGTTATCCAGCATCACGACAATGTTTCGTACATTTTCAGCGGCTCAAAGTACCATCTGTTTCAAACCATGTTCGAACAGCCAGACAGCCCACTGTACAGGGTGGGCAAGCGCATGTCGCTCGGAAAGGTCCCGGCTGAACAGTACATTCCCTTTTTGACAAGGCACCTTCGCACGGTGCTGCCGAGATTTACCCCCGAAGAGGCTCTGAAGCTTTATCAAAAAGCTACTGGCGTTCCGTAGTACGTTCAGATGCTCGCGCACGAGGTGCTTAACCTGGCCCTTCTGAAACTGGACGCGTCGGCTGGCGAATTTCTGCGTAAAGCCGTTGAGAAAATACTCGACAGCAAGCAAGAAGAATTCAGTTCCAGCATGGAAAGCCTGAATCCTTCGGAGCGAATGGCCGTCGAGATTCTCGTCCGTGCACGTGGGCAGTCCCTCCTTTCTAAGGAGGTACTGCAGGAGTTTGGAATTGCACCGTCCACGCTCAGCAAAGGTTTAGTTAGGCTTCAACGCAAGGGCGTCATTTTCCGAGAAGGTCGTACGTACCAATTTCAAGACATTTTTTTCGAACGGTGGTTGATGCGGACCCTGTAAGCATGCTTCGTCAGTTCAGGATGTGGTAGATTTACAAATGGTCAGAAATTTTACCAGATGGTGCATCACCATTCGGTGAGATTTGGATTCCCACTCGCTCTCAAACGTCGGCTTACGTTTTTGTTGGGCGGTCGCGACAGGTGTGCCCTTGCCCGAGCTGTGCAGGACAACGCCGACTCTTGAAGACCCGCACGCACCGAGGGTGAGCCAACAGCTGTGTCTGCTGTTGCGCCCATGTGGCGACGGGCGCGGGCCCGTCGCCTTCGCGAGAAGGACTTCCCACTGGAATTCCGGACAGATTAAAAGGGCGGGTCTGAACCAGCCGGGGGCGACACCGACGGGTAGGGATGGGGGTGTTGTCGGCGACCAGAGCAGCTGGGTTGAGAAAGCCGAAGGCGAGGACGCCCTGGTTGGTTTCCCCCCGCAACCGCCGGGCCGTTTGCGTGCGCCCAAGACCTGGCGAAGGAAAGCCCGGTTCGCCACGTAAGCGAACCGGGCTGTGGGGCCTGTGCAATGCTTTCTCCCGTCTTCAGGTGCCCATTTCCCAGGAACTCAGGTACTTCTTCTGTTCCGGCGTGAGCTCGTCGATGCTGATGCCCATCGTTTCGAGCTTCAGAGTCGACACCCAATCCTCAACGTGTTTGGGCACGCGGTGCACCTTGACCTCGAGCTTTCCGGCGTTCTTGACCACCCACTCAGCAGTCAGTGCTTGCGTGGCAAAGCTCATGTCCATCACCGATGCCGGATGCCCTTCGGCCGCGGCCAGATTGATCAGCCGCCCCTCGGCCAGCAGGTAAATGCGGCGACCGTTTGGCAAGGTGAATTCGTCCACGAACTTGCGAACCCCTTTGCGCTCGCTCACGGCCATCTTGCGCAAGCCGTCGATGTCGATCTCCACGTTGAAATGGCCGGAGTTGGCCAGAATGGCGCCGTCCTTCATTTCGAGCATGTGTTCCGGTCGGATGACGTGGTAGTTGCCTGTCAAGGTGCAAAACAAATCGCCCTCTTTGGCTGCGTCGATCATTGGCATCACGCGGTAGCCGTCCATGGCAGCTTCCAGGGCCCGGATGGGATTCACCTCAGTAACGATGACGTTCGCTCCCATGCCTTTGGCGCGCATGGCAAAGCCCTTGCCGCACCAGCCGTAGCCTGCCACCACCACCTTCTTGCCTGCCAGCAGAATGTCAGTCGCGCGGATGATGCCGTCGACGGTCGATTGGCCCGTTCCGTAGCGGTTGTCGAACAGGTTCTTCGTCTCGGCGTCGTTTACGGCAATCACGGGAAACTTGAGCGCACCGTCGCGCTCCATCGCGCGCAGGCGAATGACGCCGGTAGTCGTCTCTTCCATGCTGCCGAGCACTTGCTCGGCAATCTCTGGATAATCCGCGTGGATGTTGGACACCAGGTCGGCCCCGTCGTCCATGGTTACCACGGGGCCGTGCTCAATGCAGCGTTTGAGGTGTGTGTAGTAGGTGTCGCGGTCTTCGCCTTTGATCGCGAAGACGGGAATGTCGTAGTACTTCGACAGGGCCGCGGCGATGTCGTCCTGCGTGGACAGCGGATTGCTTGCGCACAACACGATGTCTGCGCCACCAGCTTTGAGCGTGCGAACCAGGTTCGCTGTCTCGGCCGTCACGTGAAGACAAGCCGACATTTTCTTGCCCGCAAGCGGTTTCTCTTTGCTAAAACGTTCCCGAATCTTGGCGAGCACCGGCATGTCCCGGTCCGCCCACTCGATGCGCCGTTTCCCTTCGTCAGCCAACCCCAGGTCTTTGACGTCAAATTCCACGGATTCCTCCATCGTTCTTTCGTTGTGCCCCGCTCCGTTTCCGGTGGTTACAGACCCTTCTGCAAGTCTTTGACACGGTCCGTTTTTTCCCAGGTGAACTCCTTCAGCTCCCGACCAAAGTGTCCGTACACAGACGTCTTGCGGTAGATCGGTCGGCGGAGGTTCAAAGCTTCGATGATGCCAGCCGGAGACAGATCGAAATTCTTCAGCACCAGCTTCTCGATTTCGCCGTCCGGCATGACCCCGGTGCCGTAGGTTTCCACGTTGATCGAAACCGGCTCGGCCACGCCGATTGCGTACGCGAGCTGAATTTCGCACCGTTTGGCGAGACCGGCTGCCACAATGTTTTTGGCAACCCAGCGGGCAGCGTAGGACGCAGAACGGTCGACTTTCGTCGGGTCCTTGCCGGAGAAGCAACCACCGCCGTTTTTAGCCACGCCGCCGTACGTGTCGACGATGGTCTTGCGCCCGGTAAGTCCTGTGTCCCCTTGCGGGCCGCCGATCACAAAACGCCCGGTCGGGTTGATGTGGTAGACAACCTTGTCCTCGTTCAGCAGTTCCGGCGGCACGACGGGGTGAATGACCTCGCGGATGATGTCCTCGCGAATCTGCTCGTACGGCACGTCTGGCTCGTGCTGTGCGGAGACGACGATGGCCGTTACCTCCACTGGCACGTTATCCTCGTAACGAACGGTGACCTGTGTTTTGCCGTCCGGACGTAACCACGGCAGGATGTTCTTTTTGCGGGCCTCGGCGAGGCGCATCGCCAGCTTGTGCGACAACATGATCGGCATTGGCATCAGCTCGGGAGTCTCGTCCACAGCGTAACCGAACATGATGCCCTGGTCCCCAGCGCCAGCGCGATCCACGCCCAGCGCGATGTCGGGCGACTGTTGGTCGATCGTGGTCAACACGGCACACGTGAGGTAGTCGAACCCGTAGCGGGCGTCCGTGTAACCGATGTCCTTGATCACGCTCCGCACGATCTGCGGAATGTCCACGTAACAGTCGGTTGTAATCTCGCCTCCAACCAGGGCGAGGCCCGTGGTAACAAATGTTTCGCAAGCGACGCGGCCGTGCGGGTCTTTCTCCATCACGGCATCCAACACGGCGTCGGAAATCTGGTCGGCAACTTTGTCGGGGTGACCTTCGGTCACTGACTCAGACGTGAACAGCATGGATCTCATTTGACGCTTCTCCTCAAATTTGTGGGGTAAAATGTGCTCTCGTTTGCGTAGAACGCACGGCTGTGCAAGAAACGTGCCCCGGTGTCGGGGGCGTTACGCTGCGGACTCCCTCAGGCGCTTTTTAAGAAGGTCGATGTTCTCGATCGGCGTGGGATCGACTTTGTTGAGAATGGCCAGGTAGTAGGAAACGAAGTCACCGAGTACGATGAGTGAAAACATGCGAGCGAGCAAAGACGTGCCGGTGCTTTCGATGTCCAGAACCCGCTGGCCCTGGCCAGCGAGAATCTCCGAAGTGATGGTCATCCTGAGTTGCACGCGTTTGTTGTCGAACCTGTCGCGGAGATTGATCACCTGGATGCGACTTTGCAAATCCCGGTTCTGACCCCACCCGACGATTTCGTTGTGGTTCAGCTCGGGAAACGTGTTTGCCCAGGCCAGCATCTTGCTGTTTTCCGAGAACTGACCCTTCCAGCGCATGGCTACAGCTTCCATCGGAACAACGGAGGCGTAGATCAAAGGCAATTTACCCAGCAGCTGCTCCGCAAGACGAATGGCCTCGTTGTCGGTGGCATTTGGGCGGTAGCGCTCGATCAGTCCCTCAACCAGGCCAAGCGTTTCTTCGATGTCGGTGGAAATGTCGGGGATCAGACCCAGACGTTGGAGGGCAACGAGCATTGTGAACGTGAGGTAGCCCAGTGCTGTGCGAGGAGGGTAGCCGGGAGGGATACTCATCACGGGGAAGCCCCGGGACGAAGCGTCGCGGCCGAGGGTGCCACCCGAAGTGATGGCCACGATCTGGGCTCCCTTTTCCACAGCCTGGTTGTAAGCGGAAAGGGTTTCCTCGGTCTCTCCGGAGTAGCTCGACGCGAACACGAGCGTGTGGGGACCCACGTAGGCTGGCAGGTCGTAGTAGCGAACGACCTGCAAGGGCGCCGGCAGCAAGTTGTAGGTGAAGCAGCGGACAATGTCGCCGCCAATGGCGGATCCTCCCATCCCGGCCACGACCACGTGGCGAATGTCGGCTCTTGGCGGTGGTAATTCGGCTTCCTCAGCACGACGCAGGGCATCGCGAATTTGCTCAGCAAAACCCGTCAGTTTACTCAGCATGTCCGACCGGTCGTAAGCCGCGATGGACTCCTTCAAACTCATTTTGCCTCCTGTTTTCTTGTCCCGTCGGTTGCCAGCGATCGACTGCCTACTTGCCAGCTTCCGCCCACTGCCTGCGTCCTACCGCTCTGTCCCCGCTACACCATCAGTTCCGGAAAGCGTTTGGTCATCACTTCGCGCAGGAAATCTTCCACTTCCTCGGCTGTAGCCATTTCCATCGCCCAGCGGCTCACCTGCTCAGCCTCTTCGAAACGTACGGATCGAATGATGTGCTTGATTTCGGGCAGCACAATCGGGCTCACTGAGAACTCGTCCAGGCCCATGCCGAGTAGCAACAGGCTCGCCAGCGGGTCGCCTGCCATTTCGCCGCACATGCCGACCCAGATCCCGGCCCGATGGCCCAGATCGATCGTTTGCTTGATCAGCCTCAGGATGGCCGGTGCAAAGGGACGGTACAGGTGTGCGATGTGCTCATTGCCCCGATCGACCGCCAGCGCGTACTGTACCAGATCATTGGTGCCGATTGAGAGGAAGTCGCATTCGCGAGCCAACAAATCGGTGGAAAGCGCAGCCGCCGGCACCTCGATCATGACGCCGAGCTCGATTTCCGACACGTGGGGCACACGTTCGCGCGTCAGTTCTTCATCCACTTCGCGAAGAAACTTGCGGCACTGGCGAACTTCCGTCAGCGAAGAGATCATCGGCAGAAGGATCTTGACCGGGCCGTGTACGCCGGCTCTCAAAATCGCGCGCAACTGCGTTCGGAAGATGTCTGGTCGCTCAAGGCAAAAGCGTACGCCGCGCAAACCGAGGAAGGGGTTGTTCTCCTCGGGAAACTCGATGGTGGGCGGGCGTTTGTCGCCACCGATGTCCAGCGTCCGCAGAATCACCCCGTAGGGAGCCACAGCCTCAACGACGCGCCGGAATTCCTGGTAAAGCTCTTCCTCGGTGGGAAGCTGTTCTTTGGCCAGGTACAGGTACTCGGTTCGGTAGAGACCAATTCCGTGAGCCCCGCAGCGCCCCAGGTTTTCGATCTCGTCCGGAAGTTCAATGTTCGCCGAAAGCTCCACATCCTTGCCGTCCAGCGTGCGGGCGGGAAGGGTGCGCAGTTTGCGCAGAGCAGTGCCCAGGGCGGCGTAGCGCTTCTGGCGGCGCCGGAATTCTTGCAGAGTCCTCTCGCTGGGCCGGACGACAACTTCACCGTGGAGGCCGTCGACAACGATTGTGTCGCCGGGTTGAGCAACGGCCGAAACGTAGTGCAAACCCACCACTGCTGGCACACCAAGCGCTCTGGCCATGATGGCGGCATGGGATGTCTTGCCGCCGAGGTCGGTGGCAAAACCCAGCACCTGCCCTTTCTCAAGGGAAGCTGTGTCCGAAGGGGTTAGCTCGCGGGTAACCAGAATGGCGTCTTTAGGCAAGCGCGCCAGAGCGTTGCGTCGGTCACCCTTCAGGTGCTGCAGCACCCGGCGCTTGATGTCCCGAATGTCGACAGCCCGCTGCTGAAAGACGTCGCTCTCGGCACTCAGGAGCTGTTTCTCGTGCTCCTGCATGATCTTGGCGAAGACGTGATCGGCGTTCAGCAGTTCCCGTTCGATGCCCCGCGTTGTTGCCTCAACCACGGCGGGATCCGAAAGGAGCATCTCATGAGCATCGAAAATGCTTGCCCCTTCCTCACCAAGGGCGCTGGCTACGTGCTGCCGCAGATCCCGAATTTCCTTACGGGCCGTCTCCACGGCCTTCAGGAAGCGCCTCTTTTCCTTGTCGACCTCACTCGGCTTCAGCTTGCGGCGTTCGACAGGACCGGTTTCGTGGACGAGAAGGTAAACCGTGCCGATGGCAATCCCGGGCGAGACGGGAAGACCGCGCAGACGGACTTCGCTCCCTGACAAATTCGAAGCTTTGCCAGCTCCAGTGTCAGGAAGCTGCTGTGTCTCTGCCAGCGCCGTTTTCCTGCCCGGACTCGCCTTCTTCTCCGTCGTCTTCGTAGAATTTGTCTTCGATGAGTTTTTCAAGGGCAACGATGGCTTCCTGTTCGTCTTCCCCATTTGCCCGGATGGTCAGCTTGCTTCCTTGCTCTGCAGCAAGCATCATGACCCCCATGATGCTCTTGCCGTTCACCTCCAGGCCGTCTTTGACCACCGAGATGTCGGAATTGAATTGGGCCGCTGTCTTCACAAACAAGGCAGCAGGCCGGGCGTGCAACCCTAACCGATTTTTGATCGTGACGGTCTTTTCTACCATTCGAACGGTTTGCGTTGGGGTTGAAAAACCTACGGAGGCGTCACGCCTCGAGAAAAGCGCGCTTGCGCAGGCCACATTCCGCCGTCTGCAGGGGGGCGGAGCGTGTACGGCCCTTTGCTTTGCATTTCGGATTTGCCGCGATCTTGCTGGCGCTACAGAACGGCTCCGGCAAGCAATGCCAGAAGCAGGCCACTGACCAGCACAGAGGCAGCCGAGAACTGCTTCCTGAAGAGTGCAAAAGCCACGAAAGCTGTCGAACCTACCAGAACAGCGTTGCCGAAATGGTGCGCACCAAAGGCCGCCAGCAGGCCCGTGAATGCCAGACCAGAGGCTGCCAACCAGCGTTCCTGCTTTGCGTAACGCCGAAGCGACATCTCGCGCACAACGTCGAACCCCAGCCTGTAGCCCCTGAAAATGCTGCGAGCTCGGTAGTAGACGATCGGCCCGTTGTAGAGGAGCAGGAAGAGCAGGATGGCGATTGGACCCAGGACCAGTGCGAATCCAACGCCGACCAGCGAAGCAAGTGGACGCCACAGCTTCCAGAAAAGTCTGTCGCCGATTGAGCCTAAGGGACCGGCCAGACGCTTCTTCAAAACGCGGATTGGCCGGTCGTCGGGCCAGCGCTCCTGCAAGGCCTGCTCTTCCAGCCGGGCTACTGCACCAACTGCCCATCCGCTGAAGAAGGGGTGAGCGTTGAAAAACTCCAGATGGCGCTTCAACAGCGTGGCCCGGCAGCGTGGGTCCGGGCAAAGGCGTTTGGCAATCGGAACGACGCAGTTTGCAAAGCCAAGGCCGAGCATGCGCTCGTAGTTCCACGAGCTTTGCACGAAAAAACCGCGTGCCCAGGCCCGCCACAAGTCCGAGCGGCGCACGTGTGGCCCCCGAACCAGGGGGCGCGAGGGGTGGCCCTCTGTGCGTGCACCACGCCTCAGAATCCGTTTCATGCCACGCCCCCGAAAACGAGTAGAAATCCCGCTGCCAGTCCTGCGAGCAGGGCCCAGACGTTCCAGCGCTCCCAGAAGAGGTGCAGGGCCGCGCCCAGTGTCAGGCCAAACAGGACGGGCTTCGTGGCCGCGAAAAGTCGGTCGAGACTTGCCGGGACAATCGGAACGAGCGCCGGCAGAACAAACAAAGCCACGGCGCCAAACATTCCGGTCAGCAAGAGGCCGAGGCAGAAAGCGTGAAAGGCACCTGCCAGATTCGCCCGGGTGATGCAGGCCGTGTCTGCCTGTTCGGCACAGAGATCTGCTTTGCGCAACAGACGTCGATTGAGCCGGCGCATCTGCACAATCCCGTAGCCACCGATTGCGGCTACGGCAACGCCGTACGCAACACCGACCCACAGCGAAAAGTCCGGACGGCCAGAAGCACGCGTCAGCCAGATGGCCGCCGCTGCTGCTACCAGCGAACCCAGATTGCCGTGGGCGAAACGGGCACCGCCAATCGGCAACTCGACCATCCAGGGGACCTGAAGCAACACGCCCACCAGCAAACCGGTGTGAACGTCGCCAAGGATCCATCCCGCTGCAGTGCAGGCGACAAGTGGACTCGAGATCAAAAACTGGAAGGACGCTGTGGTGTCCGCCGCAACGGCGCCCCCGAGCAAGGTGATCAGCGCGAGCTCTTCCCACATTGCATCAAGGGTCCTTTCTGTCAGGTGGCCAATTTAAGGATTGGCCGCCAATTTGTCAACGGAAAACACGGACTTGCGTCTGCCGGCCCAAAGGGATTCTGTGTCGTCCCACTTTGGACCCCACGGCTCGCCGGCAGCCGACACCCAACGGCACCACTTCCACAGCTCCACGAAGACCCTCTCGTCTAAGGAAAACCAGTGTCGACCCGGAGCCGGAACGCCGCCGCGGTGCGAAGGGTGTTCCTGCAGAGCGGCGAGTGCCTACGCTGGCAGCTCCCAGGGTTTCCGGTAGGGGCGCTGCAGGTGTTTGTTGGCTTCCGGAACGTTGGTGATCCGCTCGTTGTCCGCGTCCCACTCGATTCGCTGGTGGGTCCAGAGGGCGATGTTGCCCAGGTGCGGCACAGTAGTTGTGCGGTGCCCGATTTCCACGTCGCAAATGGGCAGCTCACGGGACTTCACGCAGTCGAGAAAGTTGCGCACATGCGGCTCGTTCATTTTGGAGCCGCTACTTTCAATCAAAGGTGCCCGAGCAACACGCTGATCATCCTCCTTTTTCATCTCGGGAAACAGTTTGTACCCGCTCCGGTTCACGTACAGCGTACCCTCGGTGCCGTAGAATTGGATGCCGTAGCCGTGCTCGTCGATGCCTTTGGCGTTGACCTCGTGGTCCGAGTAAATGCAGATGAAACCTGGAAATTCGTACACCACTTCCAGTGTGTCGGGTGTTTCCCGGTTGTCTTGAAGTGCCATTTTGCCGCCCGATGCACTGACCGCCAGGGGTGCCTTGACGTTCATGGCCCAAACGACGATGTCCAACAAATGCGTGCCCCAGTCGGTGAGCTTGCCGCCGGAGTAGTCCCAAAACCAGCGGAAATTGTAGATGCAGCGGTTCTTGTTGTAGGGACGGTAGGGAGCAGGACCAAGCCAGAAGTCCCAGTCCAGGCCCGGTGGCGGATCGCTGTCGGGCGGGTTGCCAATGCCTTCCGGGTAGATGTTACTGGCATTCCAGGCCCTCACCTTCGTGATTTTGCCGAGCATGCCGCTGCGCACAATCTCCACGGCCCGCTGAAAATGCTTGCCGGAGCGCTGCATTGTGCCCATCTGCACCACGCGTTTGTACCGACGCGCGTACTCCACCATCCTCCGCCCCTCGACGATTGTGAGAGCCAGGGGCTTCTCCACGTACACGTCTTTGCCAGCCTCGCAGGCGAGAATCGTGGGCAGCGCGTGCCAGTGGTCGGGTGTAGCCACAATCACGGCGTCGATGTCCTTGCGTTCCAGCAGCTTGCGGAAGTCGTGGTAGGGTTTGGCCTTGCCGTCGGTCATGGCCAGGGCCTTCTGCAGGTGCGGCTCGTACACATCGCACACGGCGGCGATTTCAACGTCCGGATTCTGCTTGAAAAACCGAAGGTTGGCACGGCCCATTCCCCCACAGCCGATCACTCCAACCACAATCTTGTCGCTGGGCGGGACACTTTTGTGCTTTTTCTGGGTGGCTGTTTCCTCCGCTAAATCCGCGCCAGCAGTAAACAGCGAAGCGGCTCCAAGCCCACCGGCGGTCGCCGCGGCGCGTTTCACAAAATCCCGACGACTGATTCCCTTGCTGCTCATGGCGGCTCCTCCTATCCTGTTCGGTTGCTTTTTCCGCCCCGTGCGCAAAGAGCGGTTACCGCTTCAGCGCTTTGAGTTGTGGGCCCTGGATCTCGTTTTCGGGGTGCGTGTTCTTGGCTGCCCTCCGGCTTGGTGCTGCCCAGGCCAGTGCAACGCCTCTCACGGGACACGCTTCCCTGACTGGCGGCCAAGGTGGGACCGCACCTTGACTTTTCTTGACCCACCTCAGGCACTGGGCCCCAGTCGATCCGCACGGCGCCTGTTTGCGCCGGGTAGGCGCATCCTCAACCCGGGTGGTAACGCGGAAACGGCAGATGCTCCGGCTTAGGCTTTGGCCAGAGCCGGACGGTAAGACCCGCGATCACCTCGCAAACGAGGGAATTCGCCGGAGAAACACCCCAAGGCAAAGGGTGATTCCGCGCAGGGCTTTGTGTTTTCGGCAGCACTCGGGGTCAACGCATCGCCAGGGCCGTGTCGAACATGGCCACAATGCGTTCCGGACTGACGTCTTGCAAGATGTTGTGCACTTGATTGAAGACGTAACCGCCGCCCTGCCGAAAGATCTCGATGTTGTGCGCGACGTGCCGGCGGAGCTCGTCGACAGGTGCCCGCGGCAGTACGTACTGGGTGTCGCAGCCTCCACCCCAGAACGTCAGACGGTCGCCGAATTCTCGTTTCAGACGCTCGGGTTGCATGTCTTTGGCCGAGATCTGCACTGGGTTGAGGATGTCGACGCCGATCTCGATCAGATCGGGAATGAACGCGTAAACAGATCCACACGAGTGGAAAAAGACGTAGGCGTTGCTGTGTTCGTGAACGTACTGGAACAGGCGCGCGTGGCGGGGTTTGAAGAGTCTTCGGTAGAGTGAGGGCGAGATGGCTGGTCCATCCTGTGTGCCAAGGTCGTCCCCAAACTGGATGATCTGAATCCGGTCACCTACGGCTTTCAAGTACCGTTCGAGGCTGGTCATGTAGGCCTCGAGTTTTTTGTCCAGGTAGTACTCTACCAGGTCCGGATCGGTGAGTAACAACTCCATGAAGCGCTCGTAGCCGAAATCGCCGTGACCTCCTTCCAGAAGGTTGCCGCCGAACTCGCCGAGAATTGCGTAGTCGGTTTCCTCGAACAGACGTTTGGACTCGCGTTCCAGGTAGGCGACCGCTTCGTCCGAAAGCGTGGGGAAGGCGTACGCGTCGATGTCTTGGGGTGTCGTTGCGTTGGCAAGCGGGTGGTAAACCCCGTCGAACCAGTAGCCGCCGGCCGGCATGCGCGCGACAACCCGATCGCCATCCAGCACCTCGTAGCTGCCGTCGTCGCGCTTGACCATGTTGAAATCTTGCGGGTACAAACAGGGCGATCCGTCTGGCAAAGTACCGGGACGCCAACCCTTGATGTAGCCTTTGAGTAGGACAACGTCCACGCCGAACCGTTCCAGAATGTCCGATTCCGGTTCGGCCAACATTTGCCAGGGATCAAAGACGCGTGTATTCCGAACCGGCAGCCCCAGATACTGGCGGAGACGGTTGTAGGCTACGGCGCTGATCCCTGTGGAGCGCATGGCTCCGAGATCGATGGGCATTTTGTCGGGAACTTCGTGTTGAAGGGCGCAGAGGACACGTTCGCGGTGGGTCATCTTGGGCCTCCGTGGCGTGAGCTACCGTGGCGACAACTTCTGCTCCCTGACGGAATGTACTCACAGGGACGCAGATTTTCAACGGCTTTTCACGGCTTGACACTCGGCGGGCCCGCCGCAGGGCGAGGGAAGCTTTTCTCAGCCGTAGGGCCGCGTGGTGGATCGAAGGGGAGCTGAGACGCTGCGTGGCACTCCAGCCGCGGGACGTGGGCGAACCCAGCGCGACTCGATTGAGCGAGTAGAAGCCGGGAAGCGCCGGGCAAGACGCCGACAGAAAAGGAGCCAGCGGTACCTTTGACTGAGCGGGGGAAGGATTGTCGCCGATTTCGGTTGAAGCGGACAAGCCGGGTGCAAAAAGAAGTGCGCTGGTTGGCAGGTGCTGTGCGGGAGTGGCCGTTCAACACTGGAACTTTTGTTCGCTGCAACCGTACAGCTTACCGCGAAAGGTTTGTGAAATTCAAGCAACCATTGGGGTCCAACACTGGAGGAGGAGTGGGCATGCAGAAACGGATTGTGGGATGGGTCGTTGCTTTTGCGCTTCTACTGGGCGGGCAGGCCTTGCGCGCGGACGAAGGCATGTGGCCTCCGTACATGATCAAGCAACTTCCACTTGCCGAGTTGCACCAGCGTGGTTTACAGCTCTCCGCGGACGATCTGATCAACTTGAAGGATGCGATCGTACTGCTTGGCGGGGGTACTGGCTCTTTCGTTTCCCCGGATGGCCTGGTGATCACCAACCACCACGTGGCTTACGGGGCCATCCAGTACCAAAGTTCGGCCAAGCAGAACTTCATCGCAAACGGGTTTCTTGCCAAGACGCGTGAGGAAGAACTCCCGGCACCTGGGTACACGGCGTCCATTCTGGTGGACTACCGGGACGTGACGAAACGCGTGCTCAAGGACGTCAAACCTGGAATGAGCGATCTGGAGCGCGCCAAGGCGATCGAGAAGGCGGAGAATGAGATTGTGAAAGAGGCTGAGAGCCAGGGCAAGGGCCTCAGCGCCACGGTCGTGGACATGCTCAGCGGCACGAGCTACTACCTGTTTGTTTACAAGCGTTTCAAGGACGTTCGACTCGTGTACGCGCCACCGGCCAGTGTGGGTGAGTACGGTGGAGACATCGACAACTGGGTCTGGCCCCGACACACCGGCGACTTTTCCTTCATGCGGGTGTACACCGGTCCGGACGGTGAACCCGCCGACTACTCCAAAGACAACGTGCCCTACCATCCCAAGAAATGGCTCAAGATCGCGACCCAGCCCATCCGCAAAGGGGACTTCGTGATGGTGCTGGGGTACCCGGGCAACACGATGCGGTACCGGAGTTCGTACTCCATTGACCTGTGGCAGAATCTCACGTACCCTGAGTCGATTGAGCTGCTGCAGGCGGAGATCAACGTTCTGGAGGAAGCGGGCAAGAAAGACCCGGAGCTGGCCGTTCGATTCGCGTCTCGAATCAAGGGCCTGAACAACGCGCTCAAGTACTACCAGGGCATGCTGGAAGGTCTGAAGAAGACCCATTTGCTGGAGAAGAAGCGCAAACAGGAAGCCGAATTCACGAAATTCCTGGATGCGCATCCGGATCTGAAGGCGAAGTACGGCGACGTGCTTCCCTCGATCGCCGCTCTGTACAAGGATCTGCGCACCTACCATCGGAAGCAGACGATGCTCGGACAGCTGATCGGTGGAAGTCAGATCCTTTCCTTCGCGTACATGATTGAAAAGTGGCATGAGCAACTCAAGAAGCCAGAGTCGGAACGTGAACGCGGCTTTTTGGACAGGGACCTGGAGCAAACCAAAGAAGCTTTCAAAAACGCACAGAGAAATCTGCACATTCCCACCGACAAGCGGATGCTGATCATGCTGCTGGAAAAAGCAGCCGATTTGCCAGAAGGGCAGAAGATCGAGGCGGTTCAGAAAATTGTGGATGACAAGCAAGGCCAGGCGCGGCACGAAGCCATCGTGCAGTTTGTGGATTCTCTGTACGCCGGCACGAAGCTGGCGGACGTAGACACGCGCATCAAGGCTCTCCAGATGAGCGACGAGGAGCTCCAGAAACTGAACGATCCCATGCTTGGATTTGCCCTGGAGCTGAAAAAAGAGATGGATGAGCTGGAGCCACGTTACAAGGCCTTCGTCGGAGCGGTCATGCGACTGCGGCCAAGGCTCATTCGTGGCATGCACGAGTGGAAGAAAGGGGCTCTGTACCCGGACGCGAATCGCACGTTGCGGTTGACCTACGGAACGGTGAAGGGGTATTCGCCACGTGACGCTGTCTGGTACAAATGGGCTACCACGCTGCACGGCGTGGTCGAAAAGAACACGGGCAAAGAGCCGTTCAATTGCCCGGAGGTTCTGGTGGAAATCGACGCAAAAAAGGACTACGGGAAGTACGTTCACCCGGATCTCGGGGATGTGATGGTAGATTTCATCGCCGATCTGGACATCACGGGCGGCAACTCCGGTAGTCCGGTGATGAACGGCAGGGGCGAGCTGGTCGGTGTGGCTTTCGATGGCAACTACGAGGCCATGACGAGCGACTTCGTTTTTGACCCGGATTTGACACGGGCCATCTCGGTCAGCGCGGGCTACGTGTTGTTCATCGCGGATCGCTTGAACCACGCGACCAACGTCCTGAAGGAGCTCGGGGTAGAGTAGGAGCAGGGAGAGCAAGCGCAGTGGCCGCCCTGCCGGACGTGAATCCGGTGGGGCGTTTGTTTTTGCGACCGACTCGGGGAGTCGGTACAGCTGTCAACGTGGCACCGCGGAGCCGGAGCAAAGCGGGAGAATGGCTCAAGGGTCGCAAGTGGTAGCGCAAGGCAAACGCCGCGCGGGGTGGGAGGCAACCCGTTGGGTTGGGGATCTGAAGTACGTGTCCTGGCTGAACAGGTCTTGCCCTGCTGCCCTGCAGAATGGTCTGGTGGGTACCGTTGCTTTGGTCCGAACGGTTAGTGCGGACTTGTCGTAACAGATCTGTACAAAGGAATCGATGAGATGTTGCAGGAATTGCCCCTGCGAAAACGGGGGCAAGGATTTGTTGTCGGCAGGCCAAAGGCGTTTCCAGAAGGCTGGGCCTGCCTGCAGGTGGAGCCAGACGCCTGCGAGGAAACGAAAGCGCCAGGGGTTCCAAATTTTCCCCAGTTCCTCCTCTTGAAAGCGACTCCGCTCACACCTTTTGCTTGCGCCAGGTCACGCT
>CAZXXS010000115.1:0-31039 GCA_964644845.1 uncultured Cytophagia bacterium
CTTTCGATCTCCGGGCGTAACCGTTACATTCGGAGCGGTTGGCGGGCTCGACACCTTAAACCCGGCGTCGTAGGCAGCCTGGGCAAATTTGTCGTAGAAGCGCAGCACCGACACGCTGGACAAACGGTTCGTGCCTTGGCCGATCACTACACCAGCGACTACTGTTTGCGTGTCACCTGGCGCCAGTGTGAACATACCCGAGCTCGTCAGAATACGAACGTCGGCGGGCGGGTTCTCCATCGTGGACAACCAACCGGTTCCGTTCACCGGATCGCCCGTGTTCACAAACTTGGATGGCTGACCCGTGAGCGGGTTGATGAACGGCGTTCCGTCCCGCTGAGTACCGTTCATGTAGTTCCACACTTCCTCAGCACCCTGGGCGCTGTAAGGGGGATCACGGTAGATCGGATGCGGGTTGTAGTACTTCACAAAGGAGGTGGCACCCAGAATCTTGCGGTCTGGGTAAACGCTGCCATCCGGCAGAACGACTGTGTCACCTGGCGAAGGCACCATCGGGCCCCGGAAGAAGTCGAAACCGATGGCCGGTGGATTGCTTCCGTAGGTCGCGTCAATTGGTTTGCCGTTGTAAACGTAACCCATGCCCAGCTCTACGTCGTAGCCGAGCAGGTCGTCGTTCGCGTCGCCCAAGTCCACGTCGGCCCACACACCGATGTACGTGGAGTCGATCGTCTGATCGCCTTTGTTGATGATTGTGTACTGAATGAACATCGTGTTGCCAAGTGCACCGGCGCGATCGTAGGCGAATGCAAGCGTGTGCAGCTCGACACCCATCGGCGGCGTGTGGTAGGTACGATCGTGCAGGTTGGCGTCCAAATCGTTCATCACTGCGTACACCTGCTCATCGCCGAACCACTTGATGCTGCCGTCGGGGTTCACGGGGGCACCTTGATCCACTGGCCAGGCGCTCCAGGGATCGATGTTGCGCCAATCATCGCCGACGTCCAGCCCGTCGGGGTAGTCTTTGTGAATTTTGTACACGCGGTACTCTTCTTTCTTCGGATCATCCGGACTTCCGTCGGGCAGGATCAGCCCCGGCTGGTACTCCACGTTGTAATCCGCGCAGGCCGTCCGGAAGGCGCCATTTACCTTTCCGGCGAGCCAGATACCGGCGTTGTAGCAGATGTACTTGCCGGAACCCTTGGGCCACTCCAAATCCGCATTGCCCGTGATTGGGTGCCGGGTGAACGTTCCGTTGTTCATCACGGGCGTCGAGAGTTGGTTCACATCGAGGTACTTGACGGAGCGCTCCGTCAGCGTTTTTTGGAGAGAGACGGCCCGATTGGCCTTGCTCTCAGCGGCGTACGTTGGGCCAATCAGCGCCACCAGAAACAGCGCCGCGATCAACCCACCCGTAACCTTTCTTAGCATCTCTTTCCCTCCTTATCGTAACATCCGGAGATTGTCGCCAAACCGACCAGGTAGCGAAAGCCGGGCGGGAACTCAGTCCCGACCCGGCTGAACCAGCGCAGGCTAAAAATCGACTTTCAGGCCGAAGCGAACGATGCGCGGCGTACCAAGGTTGCGGGCACCGCAGCCGCTCAACGCCTTCTTGGCAATGTAGAGGCCACGAGAACCGTTCTGTTGGATCCAGGCCTTTCCGTCTTCCGTCAGGAACCAACCGTTGTCGTGCGGCATGCCTGTCTGGCGGTACACGCCGGTCACGTTCTTGCGATTAAAGAGGTTGTAGACCCAGACGTACGGTTTGATCCGGATGCCACCGATCTCAAACACCTTGTCCATCTTGACGTCGAATCGGTAGTACCAGGGCAGAACCGAGTGATTCAACGCCTCCAGGGGCCGTGGCGCATTTTGCGGGAATAGACCACCAGGACCGGGTTCTACCTTGGTGTAACGGCTTCCGGAGTGAATCGTAAAGAACACGTTGATGCCAAGATTCGCGATCGGCTTGAAACCCATGAACGTGGGACCGTCGTCTTTGGTGAAACGCAAGTCCACATCCAGGTTGCCCACGTGATCCTGGTTGTGGGTCAAAGGCATGATCACCGTCGGGAAACGCATTTCCTGGTCCTGCCAGGCGATGTCGAAGTGATCACGGCTGTTTGACCCCGTACCCAGGGCCTTCGAGTACGTGTAGTCCAAACGGGCTGCAATGCGTTTGGTTCGGCGGAGATTGAACGTGAGCTGCATTCCCTTGGTGGTACCGAAGTCCACGTTCTCCAGCTCGAAGAATGAGGCGTAGCCGTAACCCGGCTCCGGAATCTGAACGCGAATCTGGATGTAGTCCTTGATGTCTTTGTAAAACGCCGTGATGCCGATGCTGGCGTTGGTACCGATTTGCTGTTTCAAACCGACCTCGTACTGGACGGTGCGCTCCGGCTTCAGATTCGGGTTCGGCATTGTACGTGCGTTGCCGCCCTGCAAAAAGCGGCCGACCAGGCTGTGACTGTCGTACAGGTCGTCCAGACGCGGCATCTGTACAAACTTACCGAACTGAGCGTGAAAAACGGTCTGGTCGGTAACCGGGAAGCTCCAACCCAGACGCGGGCTCACGATGAAATAGCGCCGCTCACTCGTAAAGCTCTCATCAGCCACCAGGCCCGTGCTGGAAATGTGCAAACGACGCGAGTCTTTGTAAGCAGGGGTACCGCTGGTCAGGTAATCGAAGCGCAAACCAGCGTTCAAAATCAGGTCCTTCAACTCGATCTTGTCTTGTAAGTAGTAGGCCGCACGGACCGGATGTTTGGGAGCGTCGTGACCATTTTCTTTCACGATCTTCCCGGTTTGGTCCGTGACGTCGTACATCGTGTT
Organism: uncultured Cytophagia bacterium; assembly: GCA_964644845.1. GTDB lineage: Bacteria > Zhuqueibacterota > Zhuqueibacteria > Oleimicrobiales > Geothermoviventaceae > Geothermovivens. The sequence continues at coordinate 2,791 of CAZXXS010000115.1, forward strand.
CGAGTCGATCTTCTCGCCCCAGATGTTGTATCCGTAGTGGAAAACGTTGTTGCGGAAGATGTCGTAGTCGGTTTTGACGTTGGTCGAATCTACCTCGCGATCGTGCAAACCAAGCGACACAGCCCTGGCGTTCACGTAGTAGCGGCGGATGGTGTAGTAGTTGTACTCGAACCCAGTCTTGAACTCGTTGAAATCGTTGAACTGCCAGACCAAATCGAACTTGGGTCCGTAGTTCACTTGTTCCTGTTTACCGTACCAGGACATCACCTGGCCCGGAGGTACCGGGTTGAGCAAACCGAACAGACTCAAGCTGTAGGTGCGACCCCAACCGCGCAGGGCTGTCCGACCGTCGGGACCGAGGTTGTAGTCAGGATCACCGTACAGTTCAATCCTGTCCCAGAGGTCCGGATCACCCCACTCATCCCGGTAAATGAAGTAGTTCAAGTTTGCCGTGTAGAACATCCGTGGGTTGAGCTGATGCGTAATTCGGATGTAGGCGCTACCGTTCCAGCTCTTCGTAACGGTGTTCTTCCAGTAGTTCCAGAAATTGTTCCACGTCCCGGCGCCTTGCCTGCGGCTGTCGTGGTAGGTCCCACCGATTTTGATGCGCACCGGGCGAAGGTTGTAAACAATGTTGCCGTTAAAGGTGTTGCCGCGGAAGCTGTAGCCCGGCCAACGACCACCTTTCAGGTCGATCTTGAATGGAAATTCACGGTACTCCGGCGTCCCAGGTGTACCCCAGGTCAGAACCGTATCCAGCTTGAAGCCTTCGAAAAAGGAAGCGTAGCCGCCGTTGTACACACGTTCAGCAGCCAGGAAGTAGCGGGCTTTTCCCTTCGTACCAGGCACCGGGCCACCCAGGGTTGCGGTGTACGTGTTGTAGCCCCAGGTCTGGATGCCCAGAAATTTGTCGTCTTTGCCCTTGAAGACTTCGTCCGAAATGAGCTCTACACTCCCGCTCAACTTCGGGCCACCCGTCTTGGTCGTCGCAATCAACACACCGGCGTTCGCAAAACCGTACTCTGCCTCAAAACCTCCCTCTTGAAACTCAGCTTCCTCGACGGCGTTGTGGATGACCGACAGAACGTTCGTTGCACCGTCACGGAGACGCGTCGTCATGATTCCGTCGATGTAGGCCACATTTTCGTCTGAGCGACCACCGCGAACGTGCGTACCACCGACAACCGCAGAGGAGAGGTTCATCACCGTGGTCACGCCAGCTCGAATCGGGAGATTCTCCAGATCTTCAGCCTGAACCGTCTTCACGGTGTTCGTGACGTTTTTCTGGATCAAAGGCCGCTCGGCGACGATTGTCACCTCCTTACCTTCGATCACTGTCTGCTCGAGCTGGAAGTCCACATTCGTCGTGCGGTTGGCGTGCACACGAATGTTCTCGATCGTGGTGGTCTGGTAACCGATGTACTGGGCACGGATCGCGTACGTACCCACCGGCACGTTCAGGATCACGTAAAACCCGTTCTCATCGGTTGCCGCTCCCATCTCGGTCCCAACGATCACCACGTTGACACCGGGCAGGGGCTCTTTGGTGGACTTGTCCACTACTCTACCCGAGATCTTACCTGTCGTACCGCCCAGGGCAAGCACGGGTAGGAGGGCGAACAGCAGAGCCCAGAGCGTGAGTTTCCTCAACATCTCTCGCCTCCCTTTCCGAGTTCGACAACCTGTGTCTCAGGCGTCCCTTGCAACACTCTGGTGGCCCAAAACGAAAGAAGGGCTCCTCCCACGCGCTGTCGCGACGTGTTCAGACCCCTCCCCTGGGGACGGAATCCTGTTCTAGCCTGAATCGGATCGTCTGCCGTGCCTCCACCAGCCGTGTCGACGCCATCCGCTGACATACGTGACGAATGTAATACCAACGAAACTTAATGTCAAGCATTTTGTTACAGATCACACACGGTGGCGTCGCCCTGTCGACGCGAGCGGCCCGAGCTGGGGCTGACCGTGCCCGCGAAGAACAGACACACGCTTTAGGCAGCCGCCTGCGCCCCTCCCTTCTGCCACTCTTCCCCCCTGTCTCGTAGCAACTTGCGCAAGAGAAGCCTCACCAAAGCTTTCTCCAACGGCGGCTCCCCTGTGCCCCCGTTGGGCCATGCCGTCCGAGGAGCCCTACCGCACCGGTAAGTCGAGCCGTTCGAGCTTCTGCTTGAAACCGAGCATTACCCGTACCGTGTCCGCAACGCCTTCTCTTTCTACCACCACAGGCAAACACAGTGTCACCCGATACACGGCCGGATCCAGGTAGGGAAAAACCAGATAACCTCCTTCGCTTTCGCCCTTCCGCAGCCAGTTACCGCGGAGCAAAGCACGTTCAGCGAGCCCCTTCGCCGTTTCCACCAACGATGGGTCCTCAGACCAGTCTTCTTGGTAACGCGAGACCAGACTGTTTGGCCCCTCAAGGGCAAAGTGGTCCAGAGAATCCCCGCGGTCCGTCTTGAGGCAAACCTTCGACAGATCCAGCCGAACCCGGTCCGCTTCTCGGGTACGCACCGCCACCTCGAACACGGTGAACCGTGGCGGCACGTAGCCAAGCTCAGGGTCCACCCAGTTCCCGTACGTAAAGGGGTTGGCACTCCTGGCCCCGCGAAAAGAAACCCCGGGAAAACGTCGATTCAGGGTTGGATCGTCCAGGTGTTGCACGCCGAGAAGAAATCCCGGAAAGGTGCTTTTCCAGGCACCGGCTGAAACGACGGTGTTCTCCGACTGCAACTCAGCGTCGGGCTGTAGTTCCGAGACCAAGTGGACCTGCACTCCGCGCGTTCCCGCGCAACCAGCAAGAAACCCCACGACAACGCTAACGTACAAAACCGCTCTTGCGCGCACGCTCCCTCCCTGGCCCGAGAAAGAGGCCACTGCTTTGAACGTCTTTGTTTCTGGTTCTCCGACGGCAGAATTTCAGCAATTTCGAGCACAAATCCAAGAGCCACCGACACCCGTCCCGTGGGGCTTGCGAACACCTCAGAGCAACCTGACTTTTACTGGCAAGATCGTTTCCGGGCCAGGACAGAAGCTCAACGCTCTACGCTTTCGCCGGGGCTTGGAAGCCCCGACTGAATCCGGTGAAAACCGGTTGGGTCTCGAACCCCTTTTGGCGGGCCTACGGCTGAAGCAGCTCGGGATTTGAACTTCCGGGCAGTCTGGACACAATCCGGAACGTCCAACCTTCTCCCCTTGTTTGCAGGAGATTCGCTGACCACGCAGGTGAAGTCAGACCCTCAGGCGTGGCTTAACCCCAGCGGCAACCGCTACCTGCCGTGCCTACCTGCGTGTTTGCGAGGAAACCCCTGCCACGGACACAGGCTCTCCCCACGGCTCGAAGTAACATTCGCAGGTGAGACCGTTTCCGGGCCGGGTAAGGTTTTGACGAACCCCCTGCGTTCCCGGTGCGGCTTGCATCCTGGGCGGCCCCCCGACCGTGCGATGCTCGCGATTTCCCCCTCGTTGGCGGGGTGTTGCTCTCTTTTCAGGCAGCGTCAGAATTGCGGCACAAAGAAGGTCGGCCGGCGGCCACTTGCCGAATCCACGTGGACCTCTGCGAGGCAGTGGCTGTAACTGACGCAGGGAGCCCCGTATCCCTGCACAGCCCGTCGCCCCGGCACCGGGAACGCAGCACTCAGCGCCCGGAAAGCCCCTGGCAAACGCCCACCTCGTGGTGGGCGCTGCGGTCAGCATCAGCCGAGCGACACGAGCAGCTTGGCCACGGTTGTCTTCCTGTCGGAGAACGTTACCGTTGCGTGGAAAGGGCCCGGGCACCCTGCTGGCAACCTTCAGACCGAAAAGCGGCCGACTCTGGCTACCTGAACGCGGTCGGAACCGAGACACAACTCACCGGAGTGCGCGTCCCCCCTGGCCGCGCACGCTTACGGCCTGCCCTCCTCCGCCTCGTCGAACCGTTTGCAGATTCCCCTGACGACGCTTACTCGGGCATCAGTGCGGGCTGAAGAAACCGGCTGTTCCTCGACCCCGCGAGCGCCGCCACGATCCAACGGTAAACCGAGAGAAGATGAAGTGCCGCGGAGGACCGTCGGCCTGTCGCTCGTTCTGCCAGACGCAAAAAAGACGGTGTTCCAGCGGCGCAATTGCTCAGGCTTCCGCATCTTGCTCACTTGCTTCTCAACCTCGAAAGCTGTAACTTCAATCAAAGGCTGAGATTCGCGGGGCAGGACTGCTCCGGGGGACGAAGAGGAGCGTTGGTTTCGTGTTCGGGCGGGGTGTTCGGGCGACTCCCGGTCTGCGCGTCTTTTCTCAACCGACGACGCGACAAGAGACGGTCCGAACTGAAACTTCGTCAGAACCAGCTGTGCCGCACCGGTCCCGGCAGGTCGAAAGTGCAGCGGAGCGCCTCGCCCAGTTCGGGTTCACCGGTCGCGTGAGGAATGTCTCGCGGAACCGGGAAAAACCAGCCGAAAAACCGTCAGGGTTCCGACCCGTCGAGATCCCTAAGTCGTTGGCCGAGATTTGGCCTACAGTTTGAGGAGGGACCGAAATGCTCAGGCATTTCCTTCTCTTGTGCGTCCTAACCGCAACGACCTGGCCACGACCGGGCTCCGTGGCTCCGCTTTCAGCCTCTCCCGCCGACACCCCGCGTGCCAACACCAGCCACCTCTACGAAGCGACACTCCGCACCCTTTGCGACGCCCTTCTGACCCTTCAGGTGCGGGACACAACCGATTCAAATTTCGGGGCCATCTACGATCCAGCCTGTAAGGTTTTCCACACCCGGGCGGCAGAAGCCGTCTACCCCCTTGCTGTGCTTTGGCAGCGCACCCGTGAGGATCGTTACCTCAGGTCGGCTGTTGCCCTCGGCAACTGGCTCCTCAGACAACAAAATCCCGACGGCTCCTGGTACGAGACGCCTGAGTCGTGGACAGGCACGACAGCTGACCAACTCCTCATGCTTTCTCTCACCTACCCGCTGTTAGCCGACTCGCTGAGTCCCACCGAACGTCGCACTTGGAAACACAGCGTAAAGGCTGCGGCTGACTACCTGACGGAACACATGAGCCAGCGTTTTGCCCACATCAACTACTGCGCCACGACCACGGCCAGTCTCGCCGCTGCGAACGTAGTTGTGCCCAGCCGGCGCTACCGCAGAAAAGCAAGGGATCTTGCAGAGCTGATTCTGGCGAAATTCGACAACGAGAATTTTCTAACAGGCGAAGGGAAAAAGGAACGGGGTGTCCAGTACGGTGTGGATCTTGGTTACAACATGGACATGTCGCTGTGGGGGCTTGCACTCTACGCGCGCTTGCTCGGGGATGCCAAGTTGACGGACGCTGTTCGTAAAGCCCTGCGGACGCACGTCCTGTTCGTGTACCCAAACGGTGCGGTGGATGACTCGTGGGGCGTCCGCTCCAACAAATGGACCGTGTACGGTAGCGGCACTGCAGACGGTTGCCAGCCCCTTTTCGCACTTTTCGCCGACGAAGATCCACGTTACCGAACAGCGGGGTTCCGAAACCTCTCCTTCCTGCGACAGTGCCTCAGTCCGGACGGGTTCGTTGGCCGCGGCCCACAGCACTGGCTTCTGGATTCGTCCGCTACGTGCATCTACCCGACTTTCGCGCGCGCAAAAGGCATTGCCCTGGCCCTGCAACTCGGCCAGTTGGACGGCCCCGTAGCGCCGCTTCCCTCAGATCAAAAGCACTGGTTTCATCGGTTCCTCAGCGTGGACGTTGCGCTCGTTCGCACCGGGAAACTCATGGCCACCGTCACAGCGTACCGCTACAAACACAACGGGCCGCTCGTCAAGAGCAAGTACATGAATCGGCCTACCGGCGGTTCCGTGTCGCTGTTGTGGGCTGAGGGCTACGGAATCATCCAGGCGTCCAGCCAATCGCGCTACCGCCGCTGGGAACCGATGCATTTCCCGGAGGTCTCGCAACACCTCCTGCCACTAACGCCTCGCATCGAGGTGCGCGACAGCTCCATCTGGTACACAAACCTTTACGAGTTCGACGGTCAGCTGGACGTAAAGGAAGGCAGCGCAGGGTGTGTCGCGGTGGTCACCACAAGCGGTCAGCTTAAGGACTCAACGAACACCCGGGGCGGTGTAGCTTACACCTGGCGCCACCGCTTCTACGACAACGCTCTCGAAAAAGAAGTGCTGCTGCGCTTCCACGGACCGCTTTACGAGGTGCACATCGTAGAGCCGCTCGTGTGGAGCCCCGGCAGTAGTCTGGACGTGCGGAGCGAAGAGGCAAGGCTCACGCTCGGGAACGGACGGATTGTCCGGCTACAGTTGGAGGAAGGACCGGCCACGGTCCGGGCCGGTAGCCATCCCGACTCCTACGTTTGGCCCTACCCTGCCGTCAGGTGTTTACCGGTTGAGATTGTCGTCGCCAAACCGAAAGCTCCCGGGAAAGTCCTCGTGCGCTACGTGTTGCGCTTGGAAAGCACCGAAAATGAAAGAAAACCGCAGAAGAAGGTGCTCGAGTAGAGCGCCGTTGTTCGACGCAGACTCCGGCGACCTGTACCGGAATCGATTCCTCCGGGGCGGAAACTCGTCTCCCGTAGGCATCGTGGGGCTCGGCTGACTGGCTGCGCCTGTTCCCGTGTTCCCTACTTGGACGTTGGACGCCACAGGGACTCTGTGCAAGGCAAGAGAAGGTCCGTCTCAACCTGGCAGGCAACTTTTTGCTAAGCTGTTCGACGAAAAATGGAGGGGACGCAAAATGGAAGAGAACCTGTACTACTACCGCTGCCGCGTCGTTAGCGTGTACGACGGCGACACCTGCAGAGCTGATTTTGATCTGGGACTCCTGACAACCCGGCACAACGAAACGCTGCGGTTAGCCCGAATCGACGCACCCGAGGTGCGGGGAGCCGAGCACGATGCCGGGATCAAAGCCCGTGACGCACTGCGCGAGCTCATCTTGGGCAAAGAGGTCATCGTGCGGACGTACAAAGACCGGCTGGAGAAGTACAGACGCTGGCTCGCCGAAATCTGGCTACCACAGGAAGACGGCACCTACCTCAACGTAAACGATTGGATGCTCGAGCACGGCTACGCTGAGCCCTACAAAGGGAAAAAGTGAAGAACCTACCCGCCGTGGCAGACCTTCTCCTCTTCGGGGACCTGGTACTGGTTGACCAGGTCCAGAGAGACGGGTGGCTGGCTGTGCGAGCGGACCGCATTCTCGGACTTGGCACAGGCCGGCCACCGACAGCCACCAAGGTGCTCAAGCTGGAGGGGCACCTGATCGTGCCCGGCTTCATCGATCTTCACCTGCACGGGCTGGAGAACGGCCATCCCGCTTCTGCGGAGGGGATGCGCAAAATGTTGCTGGCCGGTCCACGTCACGGTGTCACGGGGCTCACACCAGCCCTGGCGTCCGCAACACACGAACAGTACCTCAGTTTTTTCGACAACGCCCGCGTTGCGAAAGGTTGCAGCTGCGACGGGGCAAGACTTCTCGGCGTCCACGCCGAGGGACCTCACATCAATCCACGGATGGCCAGAGGAATGGACCCAGCCTTCCTTCGTCCTCCCAACCCTGGCGAAGATGCGGAGCTGCTGGAACGAGGCTCCGGCTTGTTGAAGGTCATGACGCTGTCCCCGGAACTCCCGGGTTCCAGCGGGCTCATCCAGGGTCTGGTTGCTCACGGCGTGACGGCCTCGGTTGGCCACTCTGCTGCCAGCCGGGCAGAGATCCACAAAGCCGCAGCCGTCGGTGCAACTCAAGTGTGCCACTGGCCCAACGCACTCCCCAAACTAAGCCGCGAACCAGAGCTGCCGGACACGGCGACGTACTGCCTGGCAGAACCCCGCCTCACGCTGGAAATCATCCCGGATCTCGTCCACGTTCCGGCGGGGAAGATTTCCTTCGCCAGGGAGCAAGCCGGCGTGGACCGGCTCGTGGCTGTTACAGACGGCATGCGGGGTGCGGGCCTGGGGAAGCAGTCCGGGCACAACCAACCGCACGTGTTCCGAATGACCGACGGACGACGTTACACCGTAGACCCCGCCCGCGGCTGTCGTCTGGTGGGTCGCGACGTGCTCGTGGGCTCGGCAATCACAATGCTGGAGGCCTTCCAGAATCTCGTGCTCAAGTTGGGCTTCACACTTCCTGAAGCCAGCCGTTTGTGCAGCACGAACCCGGCCAGACAGATTGGTCTCGACTACGAGCTCGGCCGTCTCGCCCCGGACTACCGGGCAGATTTCGTTGTCCTGACCCGAACCCTGGAACTGAAAAGCACATTCGTAGGGGGCAAACAGGTAGCAGGTTCTCCCCTCCTGCCCATTCCGAACTGACCGGCCCATTTTCTCGCTGGCAAGTCTCCTCGAAAACGCAGCTGTGGCCGGACAATCGCTCCGTGCGGCTTTTCAGCGTTAACGCCGCTGCTCCGACGAAGCGGGCCCCGGGCGCAGCTCTTCATTTCAAGTCGACTAACGAACGCACGCGCAGTCCCCGCTTAAACCGTTCCAGATCAAAGGTCTTGCGAGGCTTGAAAACAACTTCCCTCGCCTCTCCCGGCAAAAGGTCGAAAAAGTTGTCCTCAAAATGCCCTTCAACGGTTCCACACTCCAGAACCACCGTACGAGCCAGCCTGGCCGCTGACACTCGGAGCGTCGCGCCACGCCCAGCTGGAAGTACGGTTGTCCTCAGTCCAGGCTTGGGTAACCTGAGATTTTTCGCAGAGTCGAAATACAGAACGTTGCGGGCAACGGTTCCGCCGTCGCGACGAAGTTCGGCAACAAAAACAACCGAGGCGGGCGTTGCGTGCCCAAGCACCGTTTTCTCCGGAAATTCGGCCAGTACAGCGGCGCTGTCGGGATGCAGCTCGACGAAACGGGTGTCTCGCCAAAGCACGTCGCCGTCGAAGCTTAACAAGCGGCAGGTCAGTTCACCCCGGAAGCCTGACCTGCCGTCCACAACGCCGTAGATTGCGATTTCTCCGTTCTCTCTGTGAGGACTGACAAGAAGCGGCGCGTAGAAACGGCGTGCGTAGTAGTGCAAAGCTTTCCAGCGGCCGGTGTAGTCGATGCTACTCCACGAGGCTACGGGCCAGCAGTCATCGATCTGCCAGTACAGCGACCCCATGCACCTCGGCTTAATCCTACGAAGGTGCTCGGCACCGATTTTGATTCCTTCGGCCTGCACAATCTGGCTCATGATCAGAAAATCCTCGAAGTGCTTCGGAACTGGCCAGTCCCAGCTCATGTACTTGCGAATGAGCTGGTTCCCTCGCGGGTGTTTCTGATGAACCGTCATCACAGGAGACTCGATGTCCCAGTCTTCCGGCACCGTAAAGGTCTTGACCGTTGCCAGCAAAGGAAACGACTGGAAACCGTACTCGCTCATGAAACGAGGAAACTGCTGCTCGTAGGCTGTGAACGGCTTCTCACCGTGCCACACGTCCCAGTAGTGCACATCCCCCATCAGTTGCGACTGAGGTGGTGCTTGCAGGTTCGAACTGGGTGAGCTCGGCCAGTAAGGTTTTCCGGGATCAACCGTGCTCACGACCTCCGGAAGCAAACCGTGGAAAAGCTTTTTGTAGTCCTCCCAGCAGGATTCCGGGTACCTGTCCTTCCAGCCCCAGTCGAACCAGCCCGTCTCGACCTCATTGTTTCCACACCACAAGACCAGGCTCGGGTGGTTGCGTAGGCGCCTCACGTTGTCCTCCGCTTCGTGCCGTACGCTCTCGAGAAAAGCGGAGTCGGCCGGGTAGAGGCTACACGCGAACATGAAATCCTGCCAGACCAGGATACCCAGTTCGTCGCAAATGTCGTAGAAACGGTCGTCCGGGTACACACCTCCACCCCAAACGCGCAGCATGTTCATGTTGGCGTCCACGACGGATTGCAGAAGCCAGCGCAACTTGGCGTCGCTCACTCGTGGAAGAAAGTTGTCCGGCGGGATGAAGTTACCACCTTTGGCAAAAACCGGCACACCGTTGATCACAAACTCGAAGCTTTCGCCCCAGCGGTCCGGCACTTGCCGCAGCTCAAGGGTCCGAAGACCGATTCGGGTGTTTTTTTGGCTGAGGATTTTGCCCTCCGCAGAAACACTCGCCTGAACCACGTACAGGGGCTGCTCCCCGTAGCCACTCGGCCACCACCGCTGCGGCCGAAAAATGGTGACGGGGACGCTGACGAGGTTCCTTCCCGGTTTCAGGTAGACTCTTCGCTGCACCGTTTGGAATTTCCCTTCTGGACTCGAAATCGCAACCGTGAACCGGGCTGGCTCAGCCGCTTCCACCTCTACTTGCACCAGCAAGTTGGCTTCTTCGTCCGTGAGACGTTGAAGGAGCACGTGCACATTTCGAACAACGGCTTCATCCCAGGCTTGCAAGTACACTGGGCGCCAGATACCACAAGTAACGAAACGGGGGCCCCAGTCCCAGCCGAAATGGTAAGGCGCTTTCCGCGTGTACGGGCTGGTTTTCTCGCCGTGGTCGTTGCCGGCCGGCAGAAGGAAAGACCGCTTCTCCATTTCCGGCAAGACCCGGTTGATGGCCGACTCGAACTTCACCGCAAGCGTGTTCTTTCCGGGCCGTAGCAAAGAAGTCACATCCAGCCGCCACTCGCGGAACATGTTGTCCGCGTTCAGGACCGGTCGTCCGTTCAGGGAAACGTCTGCGTAGGTGTCCAGCCCTTCGAACACAAGTTCCACGTGTTTGGCCGAAAGAATTTCGGGTGTAGGGGTAAACAGCAGTCGGTAAAGCCAGTCCGTTTTGCCGATCCACTGAAGCTTGGCTTCGTTGTCGCGGTAAAACGGATCGGGGATCAAGCCGTTCGCGAGGAGATCCGTGTGCACCGTACCAGGGACTGTTGCCGGGTAAACAGCATCCTTGCCGACCTGCGAAAACACCCAACCTGTGTTCAGATCCATTCGCGAGCCTCCCTGAACAAACCTCTCTGTGGACCCTGAAGCCACACCGTCAGCGAATCCCGAACCGAAGGTCAAGGAAAGCGACAGAACCGTTAGCGCAAACCGCCTCACACAAGCCCGCCGTCTTGAGTTTGGAAAGACTTGCACCATTTTCAGCCTCCTCAGCAGCGATTCAAGAGCCACCGAACCGCTTTCACTCCAACCGAAAGCCGGGTGCACGAAAGCCGCCCCGTATCCGGAGTTTGTAACCGCTAGCCTGGTTTGACTGTCTCGGCTTCGGCGACGACTAACCCAAGGCACGTGCCGACTGCGGCAGCCACTAAGGAAACATGGGCACGCCACCGAAACCACTCGCTACCAGCCATTCTGTGGCTCCAAGCCGGTCTTGAACAACGCTACCCCACACGAGCTCGGAGCTAAACCACCTGCATGTCAGCCGGAATTGGTGGCTGCCATTCGAAGACACGCGGCGAAAATCTGGACTTTCTTTCCGCCTGGATGCACGGTCTTCAAACTGTTTCCTTTGCGAAACAACACTCAACTTAGTAAATTTAGCATGCTTCCGCAAGCCCGACCGAAGTAAGCAAGCTGTTCAAAAGGACCCCTCGGCGGAACCGAGTAATCCGTTGACGCAACGAAGTTTCCACTGCTGCGTGAAACCCAATGTTTTCTGGGCGCTCGGGCCAGGGCATGACACGTCCGTTCTGGACTTCGGCCCGGATCGCTCCTTCTCGGTCGCGGATCAAGCTGCCGACACTTGCCCTTTCGGAGTCTGAACACGCTCGGGAACAGGCAAGTCGTGCTTGTGGGTCGCGGCGCCATCCCGAAGAGCCAGATTGCCTCGCCGCAAGGACACAGAATCCAGGGACGATCCTACTGCTCTTGATCCGATTCTGTGCACAGGTGTGGTACGTGAATTGCAAGCACCAACTGTGTGCCGTTCTCAATTCGCAGCTGCGGCCGGCAAAACAGAGTGGTTCAAACAAAACACAGAGCGCAACGAGCTCTGCGGCTCAGAAATTGTATTTTCCGAGTCGTACGGCGCGATGGTTCCGGCAAGAGCCCTCTTCTGTCGGGAAACGTTTCCTAAGTGGGCGTCGCACTGCCGACCGCAACCTCAGACCAGAAATGGGTGTGCAGGAACACTCGTTCGCTCCACACCCGTTGCCCTTTGTTGACACGCGGCTGATTGCACCCGCATTCGAACCACTGGCGAGACGGCACCGTTTGCGTTGACCTCCGCCTTAGGAGCAAACCCCGAAACAGAGGCCTCCGGTTGGCACGAACCGCGCAGCGGAGTTTCTGGGACACACGTCCACAAGCCAAACGTGGGAAAAACACCGTGAAGAATGCACAGCGGGCTTCGGCATCCAGATCGTACGAGCACTCCGTGACTTCGGTGGTGAGCCTGTTTCTCATGCTTTGCCTCCCGTTTGTGCTGTCGGCTCGCAGCATCGACCTAAGCAGACCGGCCCAGCGCCGTGCTCCCTTCCACACACAACTCTCCAAAGCGATTCAGCTTCGGCCGAACGAGGATGTGCTGGTTACGGATCTGGACCGAAACGGCGTCTCCGAACTCGTTATCTACCCCACTTTCAGGTACCGACTGGAGCGCGGACCGCTTCAGCTTGCCACCTACAGCGTTTTCAACGAACAGGCTCAGATCATCCAGCAAGAACCCATCCTCGGACCGGTGGTCCCCACTGGTGTCCGCGAGTTGGATGTGCTGGACGCTCCTGGGAACGAGTTGGTGATCGCGTACGTTCGCGGTGATCAACTTCGTTGTCGAATCTGGAACTACCAAAAAGTTCTCAGACGTGACTACATCCTCTACCGACACAGCCCCTCGGATTCCGTCTGGGACGTCACCGCGGTCCCTGCAGCCGCGCTGGATGCCAACTCGGACGGTAGAAACGAGATCCTTTTCCTGTTTTACGCAGGCTACGCCCACATGCCGAGGGGCTGGCTGCTACTTCAACCGGAGACGGGCAAGATTCTGCAACGAGTTTTTTTCGGTGGCCCCCCAACCCTGGATCATGGATCCTTTGCACGAGATTTCGACAACGACGGACATCTGGAGATTCTGCTGGGAACCTGCGCCCCCGAGAATCACTTCGAACTCAACGGTGTGTCGGACCTCTGGGCTTACGTTCTCGCGTACGACCTTGTGACCGGCCAACGCGAATTCTCCAAAATCATGGGGCCCTTTTACGGCAGCGCCCAAATTCTGGGTCCTGGGCCTACGTCGGACACGTGGGTCGCCTCTTACCACGGGACGGGCGGCAGTGCAAGACAGAGCAGGTCTCGCCTGAGCCTTTTTCGTTGGAAATCCACCGTCCCCGTGCGTGAGCTGTTTTTTACGAGCCGTTTTGAGTCCCGGTTTGGACCGGATTACGACGGCGACGGGGTCAAGGACCTTTACTGCGCGCTTCTGGACAGGTCAGAGCTGTGGGTAGTGTCCAGCCGGTTGAATGTGTTGAGCAAGTCTCGTTTGAAGAATCCTCCCCACGGCTCGTTTCCGGGGCCCTTCTTCAGGATGGCAACAGCTGACGTAAACCTGGACGGGCAGAAAGAACTCGTCCTGAACCTCGGTGGCGCCCTGTACATCCTGAACAAGGAGCTCCGACCATTGGTAGCCGTCAACAGGTCAAAACAGCTTTTTCGCGGGGTGCTGAATCGCGGCACGGGTGAGTTGCCTTTTCTGGTCACCGAGGATTTGTTCGAGCTGAAAGACAGAAACGTCCACCTGTGGCAACTGGCGCCAACCCCGGCTTTTGTGCGGTACGCGCCTTCACATCGGACGGCCTACGCAGCGCTCGCCGTCCTCCTCGTCGGCGGGGCGGTTGTCACCCTGTCTGCGTTGCGCAACGCGCGGCTTAATGGCCGCCTCTTGACGCTCTCTCTTCAGACGTCGGGCATTCAGGTTGTTTCGGTCGACAGCAAGGGCCGGATTCAGTTTAGCCAGGGTCCCTCCTTCCTGAAACTGCGTCCCCGGCAGCACGTCCGGGATGCTTTGCGAGCCAAACCGTTGCAGACGCTCGTGAGCGTCGTTGAGGAATGGCAGCGCACTGGACGACTCACCAAAACGACCCTTACCGTTCTGCCGACTCGCAACATTTCCCCGCTGCTGGTGCAACTGGAGACAACCCGTCGGAACAAACGTCTACTTCTCGTGATCAGACCCTCGGACCACGTGGACGGAACCTCTGCGCAGCCCTGGCGCGCGTTGCTTCAGCAGCTGGTCCGGCAACTTGAGGGCCCGGTCGCAGCAGCAATCCAAAAGCTCCGGGATCTGCAGGAAAGCCACCCGGATTCATCCTCGACAGCCCGTCAGGTAGTGACGCAGGTGCAGCACCTGCAGAAGGTTTTGAAACAGTTTGCCAAGCTCGTTGATCCTGAACAACGAGACCTGCAACCTCTGGAGCTTCACACGTTTCTACAAGAGTGGGGCAACCGAAAGGTGTCGACCCTCCCCCAAAAGGTTGAGCTGATGATCGAGGTACCCGCCAGTCTCTCACCGGTAAGCGTGGATGCAGACCAGCTTGTGCAGGTGTTGGAAAACCTTCTGGAGAACGCTGTTCAGGCCATGCCTGATGGTGGTCTTGTGCGCGTCAGTGCGCGTTACGAACACGGATTGCCGCGCGACGACGACACTGAGCCCCGTGACTACGTGGTCATCGAAGTGAAGGACTCCGGCAAGGGTATTCCGTCCGATTTGCACGGCAAGATTTTCGATCCAGGATTTACGACGTCACCGGGAAAGGCAGGTTTTGGACTTTTTGTCGTTCGCAAGATTGCGCAGGATCACGGCGGTTTCGTTGAAGTAAGCAGCGCCCCGGGCGTGGGTACGATTGTCTCTTTCTTTCTTCCTGCGGAGTAGCGTAGCTGAATCTGATTCGCCAAACCGCCCCAACGGAAGGAGAACACCCGCGGTGGTCCTTGCGGGACTCAGAGAGCCGCAGCTTGCTCCGGGGAAAGATCCGGGGTCAGGTCTCGGAAGCGGTTCCGAAATCCTGAAGTCGTAGCATCGCGTTCTGGAATATCTGCTCAGTTTCTGCGACTTCGACCGAATACTTGTACTGAGTGCAAGGCTGCGGCAGCCAGGCGCCAAACGAGCGTCGTCAAAGTTCGCTACTCGGTTCGGGGTTCAGCTGGTCAGGGACTTTTCTGAAGGACCACCAGGGTGGCTGCGCGGGCCGATGTTGCGGCTGGGCGCGTGGCCAGAGAAATCGGCAACGCAGGCTGGGCTTCTCGGCGTTCTGCCGCCGGATTTGCGAATCGGGCTGTCCTTCGGTTTTCTGGGGAGTGGCATTCCGCGCGGGCATCCTTCGCGCGCAAAACGAGCATCTTTGGGGAGACAAGCTGGGGAAACGTCGTGAAAAACACAGACACGCATTCCGTGACGTGCGGCTGCGGTCGACTTTGGGGCCCTTTGTTGATTCTCTTGTTCGTTTTTCCGTTGTCGGCCACGGCTCTGGCCCGAAGCATTGACCTCGGCAAGTCCGCATGGCGTCGGTACCCTTACCGGCTCAGGCTGGTCAGGAGCCTCCCACTCGCCAGCTACCAAGAAGTGTTCGTTACGGATTTGGACCAAAACGGCGTCTCGGAGTTTCTGTTGTACCCTTCCCCTGAGTCCATCCTGCGACAGGGGCCTCTTCGAATCACGACGTACACCCTTTGTGGCGAGCAGGCCCAGATCATCCAGGAAGAGCCTCTCCGTGGTGTTGTCTACCCCGGTGAAGTGCGCGAAGCGAATGTGCTCGATGACCCGGGCGATGAACTGGTGATCCCTTACCGCAAGGGCAACGAGCTCCGCTGTCACATTTGGAACTACCAGACCCTCGCACGCCGCGACCACCTTCTTTACACCCGCCAGCCTCCGGACTCCGCCTGGGACCCAACCATTCGGCCCATGGCAACGGTGGACGCAGATTTTGACGGAAACCCTGAAATCCTGTTTTACCTCTACACCGGCTACTCCCTCATTCCGCGCGGGTGGATTCTGCTTGATCCTCAGACCGGTGAAGTTCGACAACAGGCGTTTTTCGGCGGGCCTCCCGACATGACCTGGCCCTGCCTGACCCGCGATTTCGACAATGACGGACACTTGGAAGTTGTGATCGGGACAAACGCCCCCGAAAATCACTTCGAGCTGAACGGCATTTCGGATTTGTGGTCCTACGTCCTCGTCTACGATCTGGTGACTGGCAAACGCGAGTTCACCCGGATCATGGGGCCATTCTACGGCGGTACCGTCATTCTTGGCCCAGGCCCCACACCCGACACCTGGTTAACCGAGTACTCCGGACTCAGCAGTAACGGCACAGGCCACGGCAGTTCGCGTCTGAGCCTTTTCCGCTGGAAGTCGCAGGTCCCCGTCAGAGAAGTCACCCTGACCGGCCGGTTCCGATCGCGGCTTGGCCCGGATTACGACGGTGACGGACACGGCGACATCTACTGCATGCTTCGCGACAGGAAAGAATTCTGGGTCCTCTCCCCGAGCCTGAAGCTGCTCGACAAGGTTCGCGTGCAAAATCTGTCCAAAGCACCTCACCCTGGACCCTTTCGGCTGGAAATGGCTGACGTGAACTCGGACGGGGACAAAGAACTCATTCTACTTCTCGACGAAAATACGTACATTCTGGACCACCGTTTGAACCCACTCGCGGCCGTGCCCCGAACAAGACAGCGATTTTGTGGTCTTTTCAACCGAGGGACTGGCGAGCCGCCTTTTCTGGTAACCACTGATTGGTTGCGGCAAAACGAACGAAGCGCGTATCTCTGGCAAATGGTGCCGACGCCGCTCTTCGTTCGCTACGGTCCATCCCGCAAAGCGATTTACGCGGCGCTGAGCGCCTTCATCCTCGGCGGCGTCGTGGTCACATTCGTCGCGTTGCGAAGAGCGAGGCTGAGCAATCGCCTGCTCCACCTGTCCCTCGAATCTGCAGGCCTTCAAGTCGTGGTGGTGAATGACCAGGGACGCGTGATGTTCGTTTGGGGTCAACAATTTCTGCCTGTTCAAGTCGGAAAGCGTCTACGCGACGCCTGCAGCCACAAGTCCGCTGCGGTTCTTCTGAGAACCATCGAGGAGTGGCAACAGAGCGGTCATCTGGCCAGGAGACAGCTTTCTTTGCCGCCAGCACGATTCACCCCCTCCCTGACTGTCGACCTGGAAATTGCACCAAGGGGCAGGCAAGTCCTGCTCATCATCCGTGCTTCGGACCAGGCGGACCGCACCTTTCGACAGCAGTGGCAAGCGGCGGCGCAGCGTCTTGCACGCGAAATCGATGTTCCCCTCGCTGTCATCAACGAGGCAATTTCGCAACAGGTACCGGAGGAAACGCAGGATGGCCAGGTCGCGCCGAACACGGTCCACCAAGTACACAGGCACGCGCAGAACCTGCGCGCTGCGGTCCGACGCTTCATCAAGCTCACGAATCCGTCCATCAGAGATTTACAGCCTCAGGACTTGCAGACCTTTCTGAACGCGTGGAGCGAGAAGCGTAAGGCAACGCTTCCTCAGGGGATCGAGCTGGTTGTAGACGTCGCCGGGGGCCTGCGGCCTCTGGTTGCGGATGCAGATCAGCTCACGGAAGCGCTCGACGACCTGCTCGAAAACGCCGTTGCGGCCATGCCGGACGGCGGACTCGTTCGCGTGAGCGTGCGTCACGAGCACGCATTCCGGCACGGCGGAGAAGAAGAACCGCGCGACTACCTCGTTATCGAGGTCAAGGATTCGGGAAAGGGCATTCCGGCCGAGCTACTCGGCAAGATTTTTGAACCAGACTTCCCGGGCAACTCGGATGGATCTGGTGTGAGCCTTTTCATCGTTCGCAGAATCGTTGAGGACCACGGCGGCTTCGTGGACATCAGCAGCGCGACCGGGGTGGGCACGATCGTCTCGCTTTACTTCCCGGTTGAGAACGGCCCCGCCCAGAGGGGTGAACCACCGCGCTCCGCATGAACAAAGCGGGCAAGCCTGCGCGGTTGGCAACAAAACGGCTCGTCCCGCCTCGCGAGCCGGGTTGAACGGGAGCTGCAACCGAGGGAGTTTGGGAGCCGGTCGTCCAGAGTTGATGTAGCCCTGACTGCAGCGGCCAGAAGCCGAAGTTAGTGGCCTCGGGCTTGTTTGCCCGGAGGCCCCTCAGCCGACCAAAGGAGTGTGGCTGAGAACGCAGCCCGCGCGGTTGAGACGGCAGCAGGAAACAGCGAGAGGATTTTCTGTAGCTGCACCTGAAAGCAGCTTGTGGTGACAGCATCATGCGAAAAGGGAAAAGACCTCCGAGAACACGGCCGATGCGCTGTTTGCGATTTTCGTCCTGCCGAAGTTGCAAAGGCAGTGCTTCGGTTCGTCCTCAGCTCCGGCTGGTTCGGCTTCCGTTCGTCTGGATTCCAGCCCTGCTTGCGGTTACCGTTGTGACGGGTTGGAGCCGGGTCGAAGCGCGCGTGCTTGATCTCAGCGAATCGAAATTCCGCCGTGCTGCGTACCGTTTGGTGCCTGCCCACGTGCAATCTCTGAAACCTCACGTACGGGTCCTCGTGACCGACCTGGACCAGAACGGTGTGTCTGAGCTGCTCGTTTACCCCTCGCCTGCGTACATGATGAATCGGGGTCCGGCGCGCAAAAGCTCTTTCATCCTGCTCAATCTCAACGGAGAAATCTTGCAGGAGGAACCCATCCTCGGTCCCGCTGTTCCGACCGGTGTACTCGAAACAGATGTTCTCGATGCTGCCGGTTCGGAGCTCGTGATCGGCTACCAGAAGGGCAAAGAACTTCGTTGCCGCATCTGGAACTACCAGAGTCTCGTCCGCAAGGATTTTCGGCTCTACACCCGACGGGACAGCGTCGCCACGTGGGACGCTGTTGTGCTGCCGAGCAAGGCACTGGACGTCAATCTCGACGGGGTCAAAGAACTTCTTTTCATGCTGCGAACGGGGCACGGCAGGATGCCACGTGGCTGGATCGTGCTGAATCCCAGATCCGGTGAAATCGTGCAGCAGGCGTTTTTTGGTGGCCCTCCGGCGCCGGGCAATTCTCTTCTTACGCAGGATTTTGACCACGACGGTCACATGGAGCTGGTTTTTGGCACCTCCGCACCCGAGAACCACGTCGAAGTGGACGGAATCTCGGATCTTTGGGCTTACACACTCATCTACGATCTGCTGACAGGCCAGCGTGAGCTGTCCAAAATCATGGGGCCGTACTACGGCGACTCGTGGGTTCTTTGCACCGGTCCAACACCGGACACGTGGGTCAGCGCGTACAGGAAATTCGGAGGCACTGTGGGCAACGCGAACTCCAGGCTCAGCCTGTTTCGCTGGAGATCCACGGTACCCGTGAAAGAGCTGAATCTGCCGGGCTACTTTGATGCTGCAGTGGGCGACGACTACGACGGCGACGGCCTGGACGACATCTACTGCGTCATGAGAAATCCGGGACAAATCTGGGTTGTTTCGCGACGGCTGGAATTGATCGAAAAACTCCAGCTTCGTGGCTACCCGATGGATGCCGTCCCGGGGATGGGCGTGCACATCCGCTGCGAGGACATCAATGCAGACGGGCACAAGGAAGTTGTCCTCGACTTTGCTCACCACATCTTCCTGCTTGACAGTCACCTGCGTCCACTGGCGTTCGTACAGTCGAGACAGTGCAGGTTTCGAGGTCCTTTTTTCCAGGGTCCCGGGGAAGCTCCGCTGCTGGTCACGGAAGACGCCGAGGCTGTGGGTCAGCGTCAAGTCGATTTCTGGAAGCTCGAACCTACGCCCGTCCTGGTTCGCTACGGACCATCCCGGCAAGCCCTGGAAACCGGTGTAGTGGCGCTCGTCATCGGGGTCGTCTTGTTCGGCTACCTGACCTACCGCAAAACGAAGCGGGGTTACCAGCTGCTGAACACTTCCCTCGGTGCGCTTCGGACACAGGTCATTTCGATTGACGGGAACGGACAGGTCGTGTCGGTTTGGGGACACCGCTTGCTGAGGTTGGAGCCGGGCAAACACATTCGCGAGGCCTGTCGCGAGAGATCGTTGCAGTCGCTGGTTCGGGTCATCGAGGAATGGCAAAAGACCGGGCGCCTCACGAGAACGGACCTTTCCCTTTTGCCTTCGTGGGCCAACACACCCTTGCACGTTCTTTTCGAACCAGTGCGTGGTAGCAACCAGCTTCTTCTGATTGTTCGGACTACAGAGGACGCGACGGGTCTTTCTCGAGAACACTGGCGTGGGTTGGCGCGGCGGTTGTCCCACGAGATCAAGAATCCCCTGACGACTGTCAACCTGACGCTTCAGCAGTTGCAATCCGAATCGATGCATTCCGAACCTGTAGGCTCCGAGCGCGTTCAGCGGGGTTTGGCGCGCGCCCTGGCACACGCGGAGCACTTGAGAGCGGCTGTGCAACGTTTCGTGAAACTCGCGAATCCGGCACAGCGGAACCTACAACGTCTCGAGTTGAACGCGGTGCTCCAGCAGTGGGCTAGCTTGAAAGGTCCAACGCTGCCAGAGGACATCAAACTTTTGATTGATGTGGCAAACGGGCTCCCCCCGGTCAACGTGGATGCGGACCAGATCCACGAGGTGCTTGACAACCTGCTGGAGAACGCAGTGAACGCCATGCCCGAGGGCGGTCTGGTGCGAGTCACCACACGTGTGGAACGTGCTTTCCAGCGCGACGGCGACGCAGACGCTCGGGATTACATCATCGTTGAGTTCAAGGACTCGGGGAAGGGGATTCCGCCGGATTTGCTTGGCAAGATCTTCGAACCGGGTTTCACAACCTCACCCGGCGGCACCGGCATGGGGATGTTCATTGTGCGGAAAATTGTGGAGGACCACGGCGGCTTCATCGATGTGACCAGTGCAGTGGATCTCGGCACGGTGGTGACGATCTACCTGCCGGCGGATGAAGAAGACGGAGAGTGAAGGAAGGCCCGGCTCGTCCGGCGAGGCGGGCTAACTTGGGGGCAAAACAGTTGCCGAATGGGGGCAGTGCACGGGGAGGGACACCCGCTCCGCCCGCTGATCAAATTGCCGGGCTACAGTGTGGGCTCGCCCACTGAAGCGGGCTGGTGCGTCGGTGAAAATGAGGCTGTTGCGGTGGGTGGCCATCTACTGGGGGATCCGCAGGCCTCGCCCCGGGAGCAAAGCACCGGGCTACAGTGTGAGTTCGCCCGCTGAAGCGGGCTAACTCGTGGGCAAAATCGTTGCTGAATGGGGGCAGTGTACGGGGAGGAACACCCAGTGCGCCTGGGGAGCAAAGCACCGGGCTACGGCAGAGGCACGCCCGCTGAAGCGGGCTGGTTCGAGGGGGGAAGCAGTTCCGGCGAAAGCACCGAAGACTCAGGGACCCGTCATCCCCCTCCGCAGAGCTGGGGTTCCTCTTCTCCGTGAATGCCATCCCCGTTTGCCTTCCCCAAAAACGCGGACGGGTAGAAACCGCGGTAGTGTTGGTCGTAGCGTGCTCCAGAGATTCAAACCGCACAGCATTGCTTCGCCGAACCGCGTGAACAGAAGTTCGCCGTTCGCATGCGGCCTCGTCCCCGGACAGTGCGTGTGCGACAGTTCAGCGAATGCGCACAACCTTCTGACGTGCCACCTGGTTGTCTGCACGCAGTTCGATCAGGTAGATGCCCGTCGGCACCTCGCGCCCAGCGTCGTCCCGCCCGTCCCAGCGGACCGTGTGCGCACCGTCCTCGAGGGCGCTGTCGAGCAGCTTACGGACCGGCTGGCCAAGCAAATTGTAGACGACAAGATGCACCTTTGATTTACGCGGCAGATGGAACCGCACGGTGGTCCCCGGATTGAAGGGATTCGGGAACGCGGGTTCCAAACCGAATTCCCGCGGCTGCGGCGCGTTGCCCTGCACACGGGTCGGCGTCGGATTTTGCAGCCAGCCGACACACCGTACCAATAACGTGCTCGCCGAGCTTTCGTAGGGACCTTTCACAGCCTCGATGCCGAATGTCAGGTAGATCAGGGCTGCTCCGGTCTGAGGGTCGTACCAGCGGATTCCGGCCCATTCATCCCGACGCCCGGCGTAAGCCAAAAAACCCACCGCGGGTTCCACGGGCGCGACCACATCCGGCGAAATCGGATCCTCCGTTCCAGAGTTTCCCTTGAAGTACACGAACAACCGATCCCCAACGGGATCGCCGTGTTTCCCAATGGTCATCTCCGCACTTGGGGAATCCGCGACGAACCGTGCATGCAGCACTTGAGTCAGGAAAAGCGAATCGTCCGGTTGTCGGCTCGCAGCGAGAGTTGCAGCCACGTTTTGCCCGGCAACCAGAACACGGCCACCGTTGGCCAGAAAACGGCGGATCTCTTGCCGTTCAGCATCCGTCAACACGCTGTCTCGAGCAGCACCAGTAGACCAAATCAGCACGCCGTACCGGTTCGTGTTCACCTCCGGAGTACCCTGCGTGTCCACGTGCCAGGTATCCGCGTAAACCAGTGCCTCGTGAAATGCACGCGTGTAAAACCGATCGTAGTCCGCACCACCGTCGTCGTCGACAAAAAGAACGTTTGGCTGCCCCAGAGGAATCACCAGACTGTCCTCAGCTTGGTAGCCACCTGCCATTGTCAGGTGAAAGCGAATAACCGCCAACCGCGGGGCGGCGTCAGCGCTTGCTTCGATCACGATCGGTTGAGCTGTACCCACAGTGTCTCCGTGCTCGAACGGACCCAGCGCTACCGAAACGGTCGAAGAAGACAGGTCGTCGCCTACTGGTTCCACTGCCAGGGTGAGGTCGTCCACACCTCGTCCCGCGTTTCGGTACCGCACGATGACACCGATGCTTTCACCCGGGTCCCAGCGGCCATTGCCATTTCCAGATACCTCCCGGTATTCCCAGGCAACCCTTTCCGGCACGGGTCGTGTGGCCTGCTTCTGTTCCATCAGAACGTCCTGGTCCGGATCCAGGATGACTTCGGAAGGTTCCCAAGGTACTTCGAAAGCAAAATCCAGCGAGCGGCCGTCCATCCAGCCGGTCCAAGTGAATGAAGAATCCTGGTTCCTGGCCAGAACCTTGACGGGAATTTGGAAGGCCCGCGGTCCTGTGGTCTGTACCTGCTCGAGGAAACCTTTCACGATGTACCCAAGCCCGGTGTCCGACTTCTGCGCCGTCCAGTCCCAGGAGACCACGGGATGTCCTGGTTCGTAAATCCACTGCTGGAAAAACCAGCCCCAGTCCCGGCCCGTGTGCTCTTCGAATACGTGTTGCAAGTCTTCAGTGGTGGCTACACCGTAAGCGAAACGCTCCTTGTAGTCGCGAAGGGACGCAAAGAAAACGCTGTCGCCGACCAAACGCCGAAGCATGTGGAGAACACACGCTCCCTTGTCGTACACCACACCGACGATCACTCTGCTGCCCGGGTAACGGTAGATCGGTGCCATTTGCGTCAGGGCTACCGTCATCGTGCTGTTCATGAACGTCCTGTACGCGTCTGGCCCGTACCGTTGTTCAAGCCAGAGACCTTCCGCAAGGGTTGCGAACCCCTCATTCAGCCAGACGTGGCCAAATTCCTTCGGCGAAATGCAATCGCCCCACCACTGATGCGAAAGCTCGTGCACCACGACCAGATCCGCACGGTGGTGCCCTGTGAAATAGGCATCGTTCAGCATCGTCACGGTCTGATCCTCCATCCCGCCCCACGGCCCACCGTACTGAACCTGCCCGTATTTTTCGCGCACGAACGGGTATTCGCCCCAGAGAGAAGCGTAGGTCTGAATGGCAGGCACCGTGATGTTCAGGTCTTCCTTGGCCGCGTTGTAGCTGTCCGGGTACAGAAAATCGATCACAGGCATGGTGTCGCCCGCTACTGAAACGTAGGGCTCTTCGAAGATCCGAAAATCGGCCACACCAATGGCCATCAGGTACGTGGTGATGGGGTAGCTCTCGTGCCAGAAAAAGGTGCGCGTACCGTCGCCATTCTCCTGGACACTCCGCAGAACGCCGTTCGACGCCACCACAAGGGGCTTAGGTACCGTAATGATCATGTCAACGGAATCCGCCTTGTCGCCCGGGTAGTCGCGGCAGGGAAACCAGCATCGTGCGTAGTAGGGTTCGTTGTCGGAGAAAACGGAAGGGTGTCCGTTCACCTGCCCCCAGGAGAAAACGGGAAAGTTGTCCTCCGCTCTTGGGCGACCCCGGTAACTCACAGCCACCCGAAGGGTCTCGCCGCGGGTGTAGGGACGGTCCAGCGTCAGCAAAAGACTGTCCGGTCGTACAGTCGCACCAACTGCTGCCAGGCCAACTGAGTCCACGGCCATGTTGTTCGTGCAGAAATCCAGTCCAACGTGGCGCAGGGTGTCGGCCAGCACCCGAAGTCCGATCTGGGTTGTGCCGATGATTTCGCGCCGTTCGAAATCAATCCGAAGTGCGACGCGGTAGGTTGTCACGTCGAAATCGTTCCAGGACAACTGCGGCATCTCAGCCGCAGCCTGGAGGCGTTTCATTTCGGCAGCCCGAAATCGATTGCGAAGCTCAATCTGCTTCTGAACTTGCTGCTGAACCTGTTTCGTGTCCAGCAAGTTCCCGGAGGCTTCGGCCTGTACGGCAAACAGCGCGAGTAGAATTAGCAACAGAAAAACTCGTCTTGACATCACGTCCTCCAGACGGTCTTGTACGCTCAGTCGAGAACCCGGTCCCGATTCCGCTGGCTTTGGCCAGAACGGCAAAGAGGTCAACAGAAAGGACGAGAAAGCAGTCGGAAAGGTTGCACTGCGACCGCAGGTTTTCAGCGAAAACCCACCGCGAGCGCGTCAAGATGCACAGCCGGGCTCACCGATCGCTGAACATCTGCCGACACGAACCACACTACGTCAGACGAGTCAAACTCCCGCGTTGCTCGCCTCTGGTCAGAAGGCCTCCCGGGCGGCTCCTCCGTAGCTCAGCACGTAATCGGTCCGTGCCTGGTTCGAACGCGCGGGGTCTCTGGGGTCAACAGCTGCCCGCCGGGGGCGAATCGAAATCCCGCCCCGCCCCCCAGCGCAAGGACCACGCCTGACACGGCTCCCTTCTACTCCACCCTTTCTTTTCTCCGGAAGGCGGGAACACGCTTCAACAGCCGTTCCTGTTGCCGAGGCAAAACGTGGACTCGTTTCGGCACTACCACACTTCGTTGCGCACCATCTTTTCGATCGGCCACGGAGAGCCTCCGCCGCCGAGGTAGCGGCTGAACCAGTCCAGATGGGCTGCGTAGTACAGGGGCATCGACTTCACGTAGTTGGGCCAGTGACCGTCGTGCTTGAACACGATCAGCCGAGACGGCACACCCTGCCGCTGGAGCGCCGTGAAAAATTGCAGGCTCTGGGTGTACGGCACGCGAAAATCCAGCTCTCCCGTGATGACCAGGCAGGGCGTCTTGAAATTCGGCACAAAGTTCGACGGGCTGAACTTCTCGTACAGGTCCGAGGTCCACGGTGTCCCTTTCATGTCCCATTCCGGAAACCAGAGCTCCTCCGTGGCACCGTACATCGAGCGAAGGTCGTACACGCCCATCATGGCCACCAGGCATTTGAAGCGATCCGTATGCCCCTCCAGCCACATCATGGCGTAGCCGCCCCAGCTCCAGCCCATTGCGCCCATCCGATTTTCATCCACCCACGGCAGGGCAGCCAGCGCGTCGGTCACTTTGGCCACGTCGACCATCACTTTGCCGCCCCAATCCCCGGAAATAGCTTCGGTGAACTTCTGGCCGTAGCCCGTGGAGCCGTGCGGATTCGGAAAAGCCACCACGTACCCAGCTCCGGGGTACACCTGCCAGTCGCCTCTGAAGGCATCGGCCCACTGACTTTGCGGTCCGCCGTGCACGTTGAGAATCAGGGGGTATTTCTTCTTCGGGTCGAAATTGTGGGGTTTCACGATGAAAACGTGTACACTGTCGCCGTCCGCACCCAGCACCCACATTTCCTCCGCGGGGCGAATGTCCACTTCCTGCTCAATCTTCTCGTTGAAATGCGTCAGTTTGGTGCGCTTTGTCCCCTTGGTCGTGGCCCGGTAGATCTCGCGGGGATGAGCCACCGAACGGCGGACGTAGACAAACCACTTGCCGTCTGGCGCGATTTCAAACATGTCGATGGTCTTGTCGTCGAGCACCAGGCTGATTTTCTCGCTGCGCAAATCGACTTTGTAGAGCGGGAAATGGCCCCGAACTTCACCGATGAAGTAGAGGGCTTTCGAGTCGGGCGCCCAGCGGAAATCGTCGACCCAATTGTCGAAGCTTTCCGTCAACACGCGCTTCTGGCCCGTTTTCCGATCGTACACGGCCAGGCGAAATTTGTCCGACTCGTAACCGGGAACTTTCTGCATTCGGTAAGCAATGTAGCGACCGTCTGGCGAGTAGAGGGGATCGGCATCGTAGGCCGGGTTGTCCTTCGTGATGCAGACCGGTTCTCCACCGTCCACGGGGACAATCCAAAGATCCTTGTTCGTCGAAAGCGCCTGGTCCTTGTCGTGGTTGCTGACAAAACAGAGTTCCTTGCCGTCCGGCGAAAAAACGTAGCCGCGTCCTCCTCCCAGCGAAAAAGGCGGCGAATCGAATTTCCCGGGTGTCAGGTCGCGGACTTTTCCGCTGTCCACGTCCACCACAAACGTGTGAGTTACTTTGCCGTCTTTCCAGAAAGTCCAGTGGCGGTAAAGCAACGCATCCGCCAGATGTGCCTGGATGGGCCCTTCGTCCATCTTTTCCTGGATTTTCTTGTTGCAGGAATCGCAAGCGCCGCACTCGGGGAACACTTTCGATGAAAATGCAATCAACTTCCCCGTTGGGGACCACACCGGGTCCGCAACACCTGTGGACAAGCTCGTCAGCTTACGCGGTTCCCCACCGTCCACCGGGAGCAGCCAGATTTGGGTACCATCCTCCCGGTTTGAGAGGAAAAGCAGGGTTTTGCCGTCCGGCGACCAGCGAGGGTGCCAGTCCGCTTTCTCAGAACGCGTGAGCTGACGCACCCCCGAGCCGTCAGCGTTCATCACGTAGATGTCGGAGTTGCTCTTGCCTTCGTGCAGTTTGTACGTGACCACAACGAAGGCGATCTTCCGTCCGTCTGGCGAAATCTGCGGATCGGTGACGTTCTTGATACGGTAAAGATCCTCGATCGTGAACGGCTTTGTTCCGGCGTGGGCAAAAGAAGCTAAGAGCAGAAGTATGCCCATCACAACAACAGCAATTTTCCGCATGTCGACCTCCTTCATGCGTTCAAGAACAGGTGCATCACCTTGCTGTGTACGTGAAACCTATCCAGGGTAACATCCAGAGCTTTGAGTCCTCAAAATGCACTTGAAAAGCCAGATCCGCCGAGACGCGTCTTCCCACGAAACGCAGTCCACCTCCTGGCCAAAAGGTGCTGGCCTCGAGTGAATGTAGCTTTCCACCAGGAGTGTTGCGGTCCGTACGCGACGGCGGTGGGCTCTTCATCCGACGTTGCTTCGTCGGCGTCATCCACCGTGGACACATACCTCGGCAGTTCATGTGCAGCGACATTCAGCGCCGGGTACCTCCCTCTGTCAGGGACCTTCCGAAACCGAACGCTCCACGGAAGGCCCAACTGATCTGCACACGCCGCCTACTTGATCGGGAAAACAAAACCGTCTCGATCCAGCGTATTTCTCACAGATCGCGTTCAAGGTAATCCCGCAGGGTACTCTCCACTGCTGCCACAAATCGCCTCGCCCCAGCCAGCAGCTCGTCGACTTGTTGTTCATCCAATTCCAGTAGATCACGGTAGTCCCCCATCTGGCGCAGCTCAAAGGCTCTGTGAAACAAACGGCTGAACTCCTTTGGAAAACGCCCTGTCTTGACGAAAAGAAGATCGAAGAGGGATAACACGCCGGAGTGTTTCGAGGCCCCTTTTCCTTGCGTCAGCAGCATTGCCAAAGCGGCATAAAACATGGCGTAGTAGGCCCGATTGGCGACGCTCCACAAACTCCCTCCCTGTCCGCGAAGCAGCTCTGCGTCCCGCAGCGTTGACTTCGCACGTTCCATTCGGTACTGAATCAGATCCGTTTGAGCAGCGTTCATATCACAACGCTCTCCCTCTCAACGCTTTGCCAGAATGGCGACGGTTTCAGCCTCTCTATCTCAGCCCGACCTACAGGAGTCACGGACAAAACGCAACCCGCTTCGAACCCCACCTCCCAGGCAAGATCCAGAAGTGTGTCCAGCACGGCCGAGTTCAGGGACGGTACCACCACGACAACATCAATGTCGGATTCTTCAGTCGCTTCGCCCCGCACGTAGGAGCCGAACAATCGAACTTCCACCGGGAAACCCAATCTACGCTCGACCCGTCTACGAAATTCCCTGACAACGCGTTCAACGTTTTTGATTGTTCGTCTCCCAGACATGCGCCCGATCCTCCACGCTTGGATGGCAAATCTGTTCCCACAGACACCCAGTTC
>CAZXXS010000116.1:0-68711 GCA_964644845.1 uncultured Cytophagia bacterium
CGCGCCTCTTGTCGTGACGTTCAGACTGAACCGCCCGTTTTGAAAGCCCTTCTGGTGGCGCCGGCTTGGATCAGGTCTAAGAACCTTGTGAAAAAGCGCGGACAAACCACAGAGGCTCCGAAGGCACAGAGGCCGCGCAGAGAACTGCGTGCACAGGTGCGCCGTCCGAGTGCTACATGCCAGCTTTGCAGGGGCATGTAGCTTGTGCCGCACACGAAAGGTTGGTGCGACTCGAATGAAATCCAGCTGTTACTTGAGTACTTACTTCCCTGACCGGGATGGTCAGCATTACCGTTCTCTCGTTGCTCGACAGCAGACCCCGTTGGTTCCCCCCTGCGTGTCTTCTCCGTGCGCTTTGAGTCTCGGGGGTTCGGGCTTTTTTTCACAAACCTTCTAAACCGAGGGCAAAAAGTGATGGGGGTCATTCCGCAAATTCCCCGTCTGTTCGGTAAAGCAGAGTGGTTAGCAGGAGTTGGGTTCTTGGCGCGTGATGGGCACTTCCTCAATCAGAACTTGCACTCCTGAATCTCGTTTTGTAACTTCAATTCAAATTGGGCTTGGCGGCCCTGCTTTCCAGGGTGTGTGGTCCGGTCGGCAGGGTGTGCATCTACGGCGAGGACGCGGTGGATTTGCGTTGTGTGAAAAAGGGCCTTGTTGCATTCGTTTTCTTGGTATTTGCCTGGCAAGGCCGTGCCCAGGTAGTTCTGGACCTGCGTCCCCTGGAAATTGAGCTCCACGCTTTGCGCACAGCAAATGCCCGTTTGGTTCAATCATTTCCTTCCCAACCTGGCCTGAAATGGCTGTTCACGCCGCCGAAGGCGGTTTTCTCACCTTTCCTTCCGGATTACTTGCGACCGAACTGGTCAGCCCTGCGTCCGAGGCAACTTTTTGACGATCTGCGCTCCGATCCGAATGCGGAGAAGAGAATTGCTGCCGTGCTCGATTCTCTGAAGCAACGTCGGGGTGAAATTGAGCGATTTCTCTCGGATCGATTGCGCACAACCCTCTGGAGGTCGCTGACTGTTCCCGTGAAGTGCTACGTTGCGTACGTTCCCGGCGGTAATGTGCGAGCCGCAGGCTACGGTCGTTCGGTTGTGGTTTCGATCGCCCACCGTGTTTCTTTGGAGCTGCCTCCTCGTGTCGACGTGGAAGGTTTTGAAGCAGACGCGCTGAAAGCGGTGTACACCTTTTTGGATGAGGATCTCCTTGTCTCTGGCGACCTTCTACTCGAAGTTACTGGCAATCACGCTGCGGTGAGGGAGGATCTGATCAGTCGCTACGGCTTCGGCTGGGTGTCGCTGGCGTCGCGGGTTCTGGGGCGCCAACGCCACCACAGAGACCCTGATTTGTTGCGTGAAATCGTTGACAGGTGGGGCAAGGTAACCACGATTGATCCGCATCAGGCCTCGAAAGCGGCAGAGTTCTTTCGGGAGCTGGCGCGGCAGGGAATGGCTGCGTGGTCGGCTGCGCCGGCTCTGGGCATTCCGGACTCCGCGCTCTACTTGTTTCAGATGCACGGCGCGTTGAGTAATCTCGATCAACAATCCAGGCGTTTCCATCGCGCGTTCGATTTGGTTGTAGTGCAAAATGTGGTCAATGCCTCTGGGCCCATCCAGGAATTGACCGACATGGGGGTGTTTGAGGATCTTGGTTTGTACATGGCGAATCGGATCGAGAAAGTCTTTGGGCGGGACCGCCTTCTACGTTCCTTCTCCAAGAACGAAGTCGAATTCTTCCTCGACTACGTCAGTTGCCAGGAAGAGGCTGATCTGAAATTCGACGATGCCGTTTGTGAATGGGGTCTGAACCTGGCGAACGAACTCGACCGTCTCGTCAAACTGGCGGACCAGCTTTAGCCTAAGTTGTCCCACCGTTGTGCCAAAACGGCGCGCCTCCCTTGGCTGTTCTGATCCCTGACAGTGTTCGGCAACCGGCGGAAATGTGCCTTCGAGGCGGAATTCGAACGCTGCACACCGCACCTGCGGACATGTCCCTTTGTGCGTACGCCAAACCGGAAAGGGAAGCTGCCCCGACCTTCTGAGAGTCCGTGGTGCGGTTCCGTGAAACTTTCCCCGTTGCTTGCCGTAGTCCCAATTGCGTGGCAGTGAGGTCACTTGAACCGTTCGGAGGAGGCGCAGGCGATGAGGAAGATGCTGGCGGTTGGCGCGCTGATTGTCTTCCTTTTCCCGGCGTTCGGAAAAGCATCGGAAGCGAAGTTCGAAGAAACCAGGACATTCAAGTTCCGTCCGGGCAGTAGGCTCACGATTCGGGCCCTGGATGGGAACATCTCGATCCGAACCTGGCCACGCCGGGAAGTGAAAATTCGCTACAAGAAGACGGTCTGGGGACGCTCGCGTCGGAAAGCTGAAGAGCGTTTGGAAGATTTGGAAGTGCGTTTCCACGAGTACGGTGGGGAGCTGGAGGTGGTTGTGGACGACTGGCGCTCGGACCGGGAGTGGGGTTTCTGGGACCTGTTCAATCCGGAGACGTGGGGTGGTTCGAGTGGGAGCGCTCAGGTAGAATTCGAAATCACGGTGCCGGGGGAAATTGACCTGGACGTTTCTGCTGATGATTCTGACGTGGACGTGCGACGCGTACACGGTGAGGTGAACGTCCGGGTGGACGACGGCGACGTGGCCATGCAGGAGGTGTCCGGACCTGAAATTCGGGTTGAGACAGATGCCGGCGACGTGGATCTGTACAAACTCGACGTGCGCAACGGTCTGCTTGAAGTTTCCACCGACGAAGGCGACGTGCAAATAGAGAACGCGCGGATCGGGGAGTTGGAGACCGAAACCGACGAAGGTGACGTGGCTGTTCTGAAGTCGAAGATCGAGCGTCTCTCGGTGCGAACGGACGAGGGCCAGGTGGAACTGGATGTCGAGCCTTTTGGTCACGCCCGCTACCGCGTGGTCACAGAGGAAGGGGATGTCATCCTGACTCTGCCAGCGAACGAGGGTTACGACCTTGACTTGGAGACGGACACAGGGCGGATCCATTCGGAGTTCGATGTAGAGATTGAGGAAACGGACCGGGGAGAGCGGGTGTCGGCGACGATCGGCCGGGGAAGGTGCCGAGTAAGCGCTTACTCGGACGATGGCGACATTTTTCTCGAAAGGAGGTAGCTCCGAATGCCTCGTGCTTTGCATGTACTTACTCTCCTCGGGCTCTCTGCGCTCCTTGGTGGGTGCGTGGAGTACCAGCAACGCATTGTTTTGGAGCCCGACGGCAGCGGCACGGTCGAAGTGCGCTTGGATGCGCCCAAAGACGTGGACTGGCAGATGGAGAACGGCCTCCGCGTTCCGAAAGGCCGAGAGGACGAGATCTGTGCCGAGATTCGTGAGAAGTACAGCACGCCTCACGTTCGAGTCGAATCGTGCGAGGTTCGGCTGAGGGACGACAGGCGGAGAACCCGGTTCACACTGTCGTTCGACGATCTTGAGGATCTTTCCGAGCTTGACCTGCTGGTGGGTAAATGCAGGTTCGAACTGAGGCGAGACGACGGGCTGGAAGTGCACCGGGTGATCGACCTCGATGGCTCCGCGGACTGGGACAGCGTGGGGACGGGTTTCGGCAAGTGGGTAAAAGAGCGATTGGACGAAGATGTTTTCTCGAAAATCCGTTTCCGGTTTGAAATCGTGTTTCCAAAACGAGTGAAGGAAACCAATGCCGATTGGGTACGGGGCAAGAGGACTGCCGTGTGGCGCTACACGTTGGCTGACCTGGTTGGAAGAGATTCGGTCATTCAGTATGCCACCGGAGAGTAGCCTGACGAACCGGGCTGCAACCTGCGCGCGAACGAGGATTGCACGGTGACACGCGAAGAACTACTGAAGTGGGCAGATCACTCTCCGCTGTACCCCGTTGACATCGGCCGATGGTTGACGGTGGGCTGGCACGTCTTAGCGGCGGATTTGTTCGGCTGGATTCTCGTGACGATCGTTTACACTGCAGTCCAGATTGTTGCCAGCAGCACCGGAATTGGCGTGTTGCTCGTTCTCGGGCCCCTGGAAGTTGGGCTCTACGCCGTCATTCTGGCGCGACTCCGCCGGGGTACGCTGGAAATTGGCGAACTGGGACGCGGTTTCAGCAGGTTCATCCCGGCGTTCCTGGCGGGATGTTTTGTGGGGGTGCTTGCGACTTTCGGCCTAATACTCCTCTTCTTCCCGGGGCTCTTGGTTCTTGCTTTCTACCTGTTCACGTTTGCGCTGATCAGCGATCTTGACATTGATTTCTGGACGGCGCTGGAGGTGAGTCGCAAAGTTGTCGTTCGCCGCTGGCTGGACTGGACGTTGTTCGTGCTTGTGCAGACGCTGATGCTTGTTGCCGGGGCTGCATTCTGCGGTGTGGGGCTTCTGTTTACTTTCCCCTGGATCAAGATTTCCACCGCTGTTGCTTACGAAGAGGTGTTTGCGCCGGTGCTGGCAGAGCGACAGACATTCTGACAAAGGCGCTGAGGGGTAGAGGAGGTGACATTTCGAGCGTAACCTGGCGAGAAAACTGTTGATTAGGCCGGTTGAAATTCCTATCTTGGTGCCTTCGTGGAAGCCCTTCCGTTGTGACGTTGGGGACTTTGGCCGAAAGGACTGGACGTGGGCACCGTTTACCTCGCAATTGGCATTCACAACCATCAACCGGTTGGGAATTTTGATTTTGTTTTCGAAGACGCCTACCAGCGTGCTTACCTCCCCTTCTTAGAAGCTCTTGAACGGCACCCCGGAATCCGCCTGGCGCAGCACTACACCGGCATCCTTCTGGAGTGGATCGAGAAGCACCATCCGGACTTTCTGGAGCGGCTTGCCAGTCTGGTGAAGCGTGGCCAGGTGGAGATGATGACCGGTGGGTTCTACGAGCCCATTTTGCCGATCATTCCGGACCGTGACAAGCTCGGGCAAATCCGCAAACTGACAGGCTACATTCGCGAACATTTCGGGGTGACACCGCGCGGTCTGTGGTTGGCGGAGCGCGTTTGGGAGCCCCACCTGCCGCGGCCACTTCGCGAGGCAGGGGTGGAGTACGTGGTCATCGACGATTCGCACCTGAAGTACTCCGGCCTCCGCGAAGAGGACTTGGATGGTTACTTCCTGACCGAAGAAGCAGGTTACCCCGTGAATATTTTCCCGATCGCAGAGCGCCTGAGGTACACGATCCCGTTTCGCCCCGTGCAGGAAACGCTCGATTTCTTGGGGGCGCTGGCCGAAAAGGGCGGTTCGTCGTTGGCCGTGTTTGCGGATGACGGAGAGAAGTTCGGCGTTTGGCCTGGCACGTTTAAGCACTGCTACAGGGACGGTTGGATTGAGCGCTTTTTCAAGGCCCTGGAGGGGAACAGCTCCTGGATCAAACTGGTGCACTTCTCCGAAGCGCTGGACAGTTTGAAACCAGCGGGACGTGTGTACTTGCCGACGGCCTCGTACCGCGAGATGATGGAGTGGGCACTACCAGCCAAGGCCATTCACGAGTACGAAGACTTCGAAGACCGGCTGAAGGAGTACGGACTTTTCGACCGCTACAAGGTTTTCGTCAGAGGGGGATTCTGGCGAAACTTCCTGGCCAAGTACGAGGAGTCCAACCACCTGCACAAGAAAATGCTGTACGTGAGTCGCAAGGTGAAGGACGCGGCCTCGCGTTTTGGTGAGGCGGAGGCAGTACTGAAAGCACGCGATCACCTGTGGGCCGGGCAGTGTAACTGTCCGTACTGGCATGGCGTATTCGGTGGGCTCTACCTGACGAACCTGCGCTACGCCGTGTACCACGAGCTTATCCTGGCCGAAAAGGAGCTGGAAGGCCTGGAACACCGCGGCGAGGAAAGTTGGGTCCGCAAAGAGGAGCTGGATTTCGACGGTGACGGTCACCGCGAGTTGGTTGTAGAGACCCCCGTGCTCAATCTGGTTTTCTCGCCCCAACACGGAGGCAGCTTGGTGGAGCTGGACTACAAGCCCACAGCCATCAACTTGCTGGACACGATGACCAGGCGCGAGGAAGGGTACCACCGTAAGCTACTCCAGCTTGCTGAGCAGAAACGGCAAGGAGGGCGCGACGGTGTCACCAGCATTCATGATCTTCTTGCTGTCAAGGAACAGGGTCTCGAAAGGAAGCTGGTGTACGATTGGTACAGACGGGTTGCCCTGATTGACCATTTTTTGAATCCAAACACAACGCTGGAGGCTTTTTCGCGCTCGCAGTACGGCGAGGACGGGGATTTTGTCCTCGAGCCGTACACTTTTGAGACGACAGAAGAGGGTGGCCGCGTTACGGTTGAACTACGCCGGTCGGGTACCGTTTGGGTTAACGGCAAAGCGTGCCCTGTGGCATTGCGAAAAGCGGTGACGGTACGCCCGGACGCTCAGGAACTGGATGTCCGCATTCGCATTAAAAACGAAGGTCAAGGGGCAGTGCGGCTCTGGTACGGGAGCGAGTGGAATTTTGCCTTGTTGGCGGGAAATGCGCCAGACCGCTATTTTGAAATCCCGGGACGGAGTCTCCGTCAGCGACATCTGGCCAGCGTTGGGGCTGAGCCGGAGGTCGAGGAAATCGATCTCGTTGACGAGTGGCAGGGGTTGAAGATTCGAGTGCTTCTGAGCCCGGAGGCGGAAGTCTGGCGGTTCCCGGTGGAATCTGTGTCGATGTCAGAAGCTGGCTTCGAGCGTGTCTACCAGAGCAGCGTTGTAATGCCCCTTTACCGTCTGGAAATGGCTGCCGGTCAGGCTGTGGAAATAGAAATGCGTTTTGTGTTTGAATCGCTGAAGTAACTTGCTGTTTAACCTTGGCTTGTCAGGAGTGCGGGTCGTATGAAGTTGAGAAAGAGAACGGCGCTGATACTTGCTGGACTGTTGCTTCTTGGTCTGGTTGGATCGGGGCTTGGATCGCAGCTTGTCAACACAACGCAGTCGGCAATCAGCCGGATCAAGAAGATCATTGAGGTTTTCCAAATCGTTGAGCGGTACTACGTGGAGGAACCCGACGAGGACAAGATGGTCAAGGGCGCAATCTCCGGCATGCTGGAGACCCTGGACCCGCACTCGGTGTACATTCCGAAGAAGTCGCTCAGCAAGATGACGGAGCAGTTTGAAGGCTACTTCTACGGAATCGGCATTGAGTACGTCGTGCAGAACAAGATCATTACGGTGGTTTCGCCAATCGTAGGCGGCCCGGCAGAGCGTCTTGGCATTCGGCCGGGGGACCAGATCATCAAGATCAACGGGGAATCGGCCTACGGTTTGACCGAGGATGAAGTGATGAGCAAACTTCGGGGGCCGAAGGGCACGCGCGTCACGGTTACCATCCGGCGGCCTGGTGTGCGTGAACCGTTTGACGTAGTGATCGTGCGCGACAAGATCCCCATCTACAGTGTGACGGCCGCTTTCATGTTAGACGACAGCACGGGCTACGTTTACTTGGGTCGGTTTGCCCGGACCACGGCTGAAGAGCTGGAGGCCGCTCTGAATAAGCTGGAGGGCAAAGGCGCCAGGAGGATGCTGCTCGACCTGCGTCTCAACTCCGGTGGCTACCTGGATGAAGCTGTGGCGGTTGCGGACAAGTTTCTGC
The DNA here is from genome assembly GCA_964644845.1 of uncultured Cytophagia bacterium. GTDB lineage: Bacteria > Zhuqueibacterota > Zhuqueibacteria > Oleimicrobiales > Geothermoviventaceae > Geothermovivens. The sequence continues at coordinate 7,546 of CAZXXS010000116.1, forward strand.
CCGGCGGCAAGCGAATTGTCTACACACGAGGTCGTATTCCCTCGGCCAACGAGGATTTTTACTCCACAGATGAAGCAACGCATCCCATGTACCCGCTCATCGTGCTGGTGGACCACGGTTCTGCCAGCGCCTCAGAGATCGTAGCTGGTGCCTTGCAGGACTGGGACCGGGCCCTGATCGTGGGCGAGAGAACTTTTGGCAAGGGCCTGGTGCAGGCCCAATTCCGGCTGCGAGATGGTTCTGCGGTCAGAGTGACCACGGCGCGGTACTACACGCCGAGCGGAAGGCTGATCCAGAGGAGTTACGACAAAGGGCTCTACGAGTACTACCGTGAGGCCTACGACGACAGCCTTGCTGCAATCCCCGATACGACCGGCGGGGTGTTTCTGACAGCTGGGGGGCGCAAGGTCTACGGTGGCGGTGGCATTTCGCCAGACGTCTACATTCCTTCCGGCAAGATGTCGCGATTCACAGGGGATCTGGTGCGGCGAAGGTTGTTCTTCGAGTTTGGCTCGCAGTGGGCGGCAGCCCACCGGGACGTTGGGGGCGACTTTCAGGTATTTCGACGGAATTTCCAGGTCGACGACGCTCTGCTTGCGGAGTTTCGGAAGTTCATCGAAAAAGAGGGCGTGAAGGTCCCCGAAGACCTTTGGCGGAAGGACCAGCGCTTGATTGCCAATTTCATCAAGGCTGAAATCGCGCGACATTTGTGGGATTCGGAGAAGTACTACATCATTCGCACCGAGGCGGACACACAGCTGCAGAAAGCCGTGAGGTATTTCCCGGAAGCCCGGCAACTGGCAAGTACCCACTACGGGGCGGCTGCGGGTAATTAACCTCTCAGGGTCAGGTTGCTTGTGGCATCGTTGTGATTTGGCGGTGTTTCCAGGTGCGTTGGTTGCTCAGCTCACAGGTGTTGGGTTCAGGTGGGGGATGAGAAAGAGGTTTTTGGGGAAAGTTTCGCAGATGAAATAGCCTTGAAAACCAAAAAAACTGTTGACTTTTAAGGGGCTTTTGGTTAAACTGGCGTTGGTCGAGTGGGTCCAACTGTCACAAAGTTCAGGTTGTTAACAAAGGAGGATTAGGTAGGATGGTCGATCTATTCATCCAGGGCGGCGGGTTCATGTGGCCGATCTTAGCGCTACTGGTGCTCGGTATTGCCATCAGCCTGGAGCGCCTGTGGACGTTGACACGTGCATCGATCAACACTCGCAAGTTCATCGCCAAGATCCGTGACGCGTTGAAGGAAGGTGGCGTTGAAGCCGCCATTGACGTGTGTGCGAACACGCGGGGCCCGGTGGCCTCGATTTTTCACGCCGGTTTGCTTCGCGCCGATCAGGGCGTGGAGGCTGTCGAAAAGGCCATCATGAACGCCGGCACGGTGGAGATGGCTTTCTTGGAGCGCGGTTTGATCTGGCTCGCAACGATCATCAGCCTGGCTCCGATGCTCGGATTCACCGGAACGGTTTGGGGAATGATTTTGTCTTTCCGCGCCATTGAGGAAGCAAACGACATCTCCCCTGCCATCGTGGCGCACGGTATCGCCGTCGCTCTGTTGACCACTCTGTTCGGTCTGGTTGTGGCCATCACCATCCAAATTGCCCACAACTACTTTGTTTCGAAGATCGATCGTCTGGTGGTTGACATGGAGGAAGGTTCGTTTGAGCTGGTCGACAGCCTGATCGAGCTGCAGAAATCCGGCAAGTCCTCCTGATGCGGAGGTGAGTGAGAATGCTTCTCGGAAAACGCAAAAGAGAGCGGTCCGCTGAGATTCCAACCGCATCGCTTGCGGACATCTCGTTTCTGATCCTCACGTTTTTCCTGCTGACGACCACGATCAACATCGACAAAGGCCTTGGTTTGACCCTTCCAGCCAAGGGTGAGCAGAAGAAAGTCCGTAAGGAAAACGTGACAAACCTGCTGATCAACGCTCGCGGGCAGGTGTTGCTTGACGGGCAGATGGTGGACATTGCCCAGATCAAGCAGATCATCCGCGACAAACTCGCCCAGCGGCCGCAGTTGATCGTGTCGGTGAAGACGGATCGGAACACGAAGTACGATGTTTACATTAAAGTATTGGACCAGCTAAAGCAGGCGGGTGCAACGCGAATCTCAATAGCCGAACCGGAGTAGCGAGACAGCGGCTACCCTTGTCGTTGTACTTAGCTTTTGGAGAGTGAAGGCGTGAGCGAGAAATTCCAGCGAAAGGGTAAGGTCAGTACGGCCATTCCGACCGCGTCGATGCCGGACATCATCTTCATGCTGCTCCTGTTTTTCATGGTCACGACGACCATGCGCGAGGCCACGGGGTTGCCGGTGAACCTTCCGGCCGCCAAGAAAATCGAGAAACTCCCCGGGCGTCGTGGTGTGGCATCGATCTACGTGGACAAACAGGGGCGAATTTCGATCGACGACAAGCTGGTGCAGGTGAAGGACATCGCCAGCATCATGTACAACAAACGAATCGACGCCCTGCATCCGCTTAAGGTGGTGTCGCTGCGGATCGACAAAGAAGTGAACATGGGATTGGTGACGGATATTCATGAACAACTGCGTAAGGCTGATGCTTTGAATGTGAGCTACTCAGCCAAGTACGCAGGCGACTGAGGTGATGAGCCATGGCACGTTGGGTTAATCCCAAGGTCAATCTGAAACGCAAGTACAAAAAGGCGATCGAGTTGTCGCTCGTCCTGGCTCTCGCTCTGATGACGGCGACGTTGCAGGCGTTCAAGGTCTTCCAAGTCGAGAAGAAGCAGGAGAAAGTCGAGATCAAGAAACTCGAAGTGGAAGAGATCCCGCCGACGGAACAGCAGCGAGCTACACCTCCGCCTCCGAGACCGGCGGTGCCGATTGAGAGCGAGGACGAGGACATCCCAGAGGACGAGACGATCGCCAGCACGGAACTCGACCTGTCGGAGCTTCCACCTCCTCCGGAAAAACCACCGGAAGAGGAGGAAGATGTGACTCCTATCTTTGTGGCATACGACTCGCCGCCGGAGCCGATTGGTGGTTTTGAGGCCATCCAGCGTCATTTGAAGTATCCGGAAATCGCGCGGAAAGCTGGCGTTGAGGGCCGTGTGATCGTGCACGTGCTTGTGGACGAACACGGCAACGTAGTGGCAACCAAGATCCTGAAGTCGCTTGGCAACAACGGTTGCGATGAGGCAGCGATCGCGGCCATCAAGAGTGTGAAATGGAAACCGGCCATGCAGCGCGACCGTCCGGTGAAAGTTTGGGTAGCCATCCCGGTGATCTTCAAGCTGAAATAGGCTGCTCGAGAAGCGCAGGAAAAGGGAGGGCGGTGCCCCAAAGGGGTACCGCCTTTTTGCTGATGGATGTTTGGGCATGCCGCTTCGCTTGAAAAGAACCCAGAGCACGTTTGTGCTTGCGGTTTTCCTTGTTGTGGCTGTGAAGAGCTGCGTCAACCCGTTTGCGCCCAGGCTACGAGAGGGGGAAGAAGGGGAGCTTCTCGTCACAGATCAGCGAACACCCGAACAGGTCTTGCAAAACTTCGACTACGCCTACACGTTCAAGGATTCCCTCCTTTACGCCGACCTCCTGGACAGCTCTTTTGTTTTTGTTTATTTTGATCCGAATGCCACCCCCAGTGGGCGGTTCGAGTCGTGGGGACGCGAGGTGGACCTGCGTACGACGGGGCGACTTTTCCGGGCCTTCGACATCATCGACCTCACGTGGGGTAGCACGGTCTACTACTTAGACGAAGGGGACTACGCGGAGCTTTCAAAATCCTTCCGGCTGAATCTCGTAAGCGAGAATGGCGATTTCCACGTGAGTGGGCATGCTGTGTTCACATTTCGGCTCTGCCCGTGGGACGGCAAATGGCGAATCGTCCGCTGGAAAGACGAATCCGAATTTTGAGTGCCGGAGGGGAGTAATCTGGGCTGCAAGTGCGGTGTTGCATCCCGAGCGAAGCGAAGCGTAGCGGCGAAAGTGTGCCCGCAGGCACCTCCTGGGGTTGGAACCGGCAGATGACTGGGCTTGGGGTAGATTCCCCCCGAGTGGCTGAAGGTCTTTTCTTGCCACAAGTCCTGCTCCGTACCGGAATTTGAAGACAAAAAGCGATTAGCCGGGGAACCTGAGAACAAAGGAGGGCGTTTTAATCTCCTAATCCGGATACTAAAGCACCGGATTATCTTAAAGGCTGACTGGCGTTGAGTGCGACGATCATCAATCGAAGCAGGAAGAGGGAAATGCCCATGAGCCAGAGCATGACCAGGAGCCAGTTCGACGCCCTCGTTCGTCCCCTCCTCGATTCGCTGCACCACGTGGCTCTCCGGTTGACCAGGAACAAACAGGACGCCCAGGACCTGGTTCAAGATGCATGCCTTCGTGCCTACATGTTTTCTCACAGATTCGAGCGAGGAACGAATTTCCGCGCCTGGATCTTCCGTATTCTCATGAACACATTTATCAATGAGTACCACAGGCGTCGCCGTCGTCCTCAGGAGATCGATTTACACCGCGTGGAGTACCTGCTGCACGGGCATTCACCGCGGATGTTCGAGGGGCCGCGAGACGCAAATCGCGAACGCATTGTCGACGCTGTCGACGACGCCGTGCGGGAGGCACTGGAGGACCTGGCACCAGAATTCCGCCGGGTAGTGTTGCTGGCGGACGTGGAGGGCTACACGTACAAAGAGATCGCTCAGGCGCTTCGGATCCCGATTGGAACAGTGATGAGCCGACTTTCCCGCGGCCGGAAGCGGTTGCAAGAGGCGTTAGTGGGCTACGCAGTGTCGCAGGGCTACGTGCGCAAGCGGACTCAAAACGAGGTGACGCCACGCTACGCTCTGGCGAGCTGACTCACTGCTCCGAAACGAGACCGCTGTTTGCGGAGTCCCCCACAGCAGATGTTCCGGAGCAAAGCGGAAAGACGAGAGAAAGCTTTCGATCAGGAACTACGCCTGGGTGGCTGTTTTGCGTGGGACGAAGGAAAGCAAGGCGAACAAATTTGCTACAAGCCCGCGGGCTGGGGCACGGCAGGAGGAAAGCCGAGCGGCAGGCGGCAATTTGAAGCCGGGGAGAAGCAGTCGCCAAACGGAGGTGTGCGCACGTTGGCTTGGCAACGGTTCGGTGACGTTTGAGAAAGCAGGCTGCTCTTGCCCATTGTCAGGGAGGCGGGAGTCTTTTGCCCCACGGAAGTGGGGCTTTTTTCTTACAAGGGTGCTCGAGCAAGGACCGTGGGTGACTTCAGTGCGAGGGGGAGGTGCAAAAGCCTTTGGGGAGTACCTCAGGTGAACCTTTGACAGCGCCGTAGGTGAGATTGTTTTCCTCACCCACGTCTGCCACCCCGGTGCCCGAAGCGCATCAAATCAGGAGAAACCTTGGTGGGATGGTTGGCGTTAGGCTTTCGAGCTGCTTTTCCCAGGGAGCGAGTGTTGATTCGGGGCGCAGAAAACGGAAAGGGATCTCCATGAAGAGTTTCAAAACCTGGCTGAGTGTACTGACTATTCTTCTGTTTGCGCACGTTGGTGGGTTTCCCCAGGGCACAGCTCCGGCGGGATCGGATGAACCCCTCGTTCACGTGGATGTGAAGCCATCGCTCAGCGCCGTGCAACCCGGCTCGAGCATGAAAATCGCCGTCATTCTGGACATTCGTAATGGCTGGCACGTGAACGCGCATGAGACGAGTGAGGATTTTCTGCTGCCGACGGTGGTGGAGTTTACCCCGGTTGACGGTGTCAAATACGGCGAGCCTGTTTACCCCGATCCTGAAACGCAGAAATTCTCGTTCTGGCAGAAGCCAATCCAGGTGTACACCGGCACGGTCGTTGTTTACAGCGAAGTCAGTGTTCCAAAGGACTTCAGCGCCGACACCCTGGTTGTGAAGGGCGTTGTGCACTACCAGGGATGCAACGACCAGATGTGCGCTCCGCCCGACGATGTGCCTTTCGAGCTCGCGGTGCCTGTTGTGAATCTTTCCACCCCTGTCTCGCCGGTGAACGAAGATCTTTTTGAGGGTGTTGAGCTTTCTGCGGCGACGGGTTCTACGACGCAAGAAAACCAGCTCGCTGCCTTGATCGGTGAGAAAGGGCTTTTCGTCGCCTTTCTGTTTATCTTCCTGGGTGGACTGGCTCTGAATCTCACACCGTGTGTTTACCCGCTCATTCCGATTACCGTGAGTTATTTTGGAGCACAATCCAGTTCGAGCACGGGCGAGGCTTTTCTGAAATCGACCGTCTACGTGCTGGGAATGGCGGTGATGTACTCGGTGCTCGGCGTAGTTGCCGCTCTGACCGGTAGTCTTTTTGGTGCCAGCTTGCAGAACCCGTACGTGCTGATCTTTGTTGCACTCGTGTTCGTGGTGTTGGCTCTCAGCATGTTCGACGTCTACGAGATCAGACTGCCGGGGTTCTTGGCTTCGGCCGCCTCGGCCACCAAGGGTGGCTATTTCGGTGCTTTTTTCATGGGACTGACGGTGGGCATTGTGGCAGCGCCGTGCATCGGGCCGTTCATTCTGGCGCTACTCGCGTACGTGGGGGCCACAGGCAATCCGTTCCTCGGTTTCTGGATGTTTTTCGTGCTTGCGCTCGGCCTTGGTTTGCCTTATCTGATCCTGGGTACCTTCTCGAGCGCCATTTCCAGGCTGCCACAGTCCGGTGCGTGGATGGTGTGGGTCAAGAAGATTTTCGGTTTCATTTTGATTGGCATGGCCATTTACTTCCTGAAGCCCTTGATCCCACACGGCCTGTACAAATTTCTCCTTCCAGCTCTGGCGATCATTTCCGGCATCTACCTGGGCTGGGTCGAACGGTCGCAGTCACCCGGAACAGCCTTCAAAGTGGCCCGCTGGGTGGTCGGCCTTGGAGCCATTGCCCTTGGTTTGTGGCTGGTAAAGCCGAGTCCGGCAGCGCAGGGAGTGGTTTGGCGGGACTACAGCGATCAGGCTCTGGTTCAGGCAGAGAACGAAGGCAAACCCGTGATCATCGATTTCTCGGCCGATTGGTGCGTGGCCTGCAAGGAGCTGGAACACGAGACGTTTGTGGACCCGGAAGTTGTGCGGCTCTCGAAACAGTTCGTAACCCTGCGAGCTGATCTCACACACTACGGTTCGCCATTGTCGAAAAAGTTACGCGATCGGTTTCAGATCCGGGGTTTACCAACCGTTGTGTTCTTGCGCCCGGATGGCTCGGAAGTTGCGGACCTGCGGGTGGTCGGTTTCGTGCCGGGCAACGATTTCGCCAATCGAATGAAGACATTGCTCGGCAAGAACGGCGAGTAATTTCAGGTCGGGAGTTCTTTTCCAACCCCGCTGCGGTGCCCCGTGGCGGGGTTTTCGTTTCTTCGGTGAAAGCGTTCCGGTAAGAATGGGGGAGTTTGTCCTGGGGCGGCACGAAATGTGATGTAACAGCGCTCTCTGTTCTCGTCGTCCGGATTCCTGGACAAGCTGAATCCCCACGCGCGACGAAAAAAGGCTCTCCCGGCTCAACGTGAAAACAAGGCGCGTTCTCGCCATCCGTGTCTCCTCAGAGTTGTTTGGGTAAACGCGCTTGTGTTCGACAGGGACCGGTCGTTTGACCTCGGCAGCAAGGTCGGGCGGTTCGACGGCGGCGCGGGCGACTCGGGGAGGAAAACCCCTTCGGGGCGCGCAATGAGCGCGTCCTCAGGCGCACGTGCGTCGCTGCTTTTTGGCCCGGCAGAGGTGCTTTGGGGCTCGGTTAAGGATCGATTCTCTGTCTTCGGGAGCTTTGGTGTGGATTCTGTTGTGCGCAGAACCGTTTGGCTTTAAACCTTGTAGTTTGTACATTTGGAACAGTTTCAGACCCAGGTCCCTGACGAGTGACGGTCAAATCTCCGGTACCGTGGATCTTCGTGTTGTGCGTGTAAGCGAGGAAGAGAATTTGCAGAATCCAGACAGCCCCCGCATCGAAAAGCGTGCCTTCCACAAGGTTCGTTTCGTCGTTAACCCACGATCCGGCTTGCTTCAGTGGAAGAAACCCATTCTCAAGATCATCAACGATTTCGTGGCAGAAAGGGGGATGGACTGGGATATCATTCTAACCACGGGGCCAGGGCATGGCAAGGAACTGGCGCAAGAGGCGCGGGAAGATGGGTATGACCTGGTCGTGGCAGTGGGGGGTGATGGGACGGTCAACGAATGCGGATCGGCACTGATTGGTTCGGAGACGTGTCTCGGCATCATTCCAATGGGCTCGGGAAACGGGCTTGCGCGAGGGCTTCACATTCCGATGGGCATCCGGAAACCCTTGGGGCTTCTGGACAGTGGGGTGGTGCGCAAAATCGACGCCGGGAAGATCGACCGCGCCTACTTTTTTGTCACTGCCGGGATTGGTTTTGACGCGGAGCTCGGCGACGAATTCAATCGCAGTAAGGTCCGGGGCCCCGTACCCTATTTTTTCTTGGGCGTCAAGCGTTTCTTCGTGTACGAGCCGCAGCGGGTGATTCTTCATCTGCCGGATGGCGATGTCGAGCGTAAGGTGCTGCTGGTTACTGTAGCCAACATGAAACAGTACGGTGCCGGCGCCATCATCGCCCCAAAAGCGCGCCCGGATGATGGGATGTTCGACATTTGTGTAATTCGCGAGCTTGGGATTGTGCCTGCCGTGGTCTACCTGCCGCGTCTTTTCACGGGAAGCATCGACAAAGCACCGTTTGTGGAGCTGTACCGGGCCAGTTCCCTGGTGATTGAGCGCGAACGCGAAGGCGTGTTCCACTGCGACGGCGAAGCCTTCCACGGGGGCAGGCGGCTGGAAGTGGACATCCTGCCGAACTCGCTCAACGTGCTGGTTTCACCCGAATCTCTCTGGCTGGAGCGGTCGGCGGGCTACGTTGATGCCGAAGTTTCGGTGCCGCAATGACATCCAGGGTTACTGCGGAGTACCCGTACGTCTTTCCGCCAGTACGCTTTTTTCAAAAAGCTTTGCTGGCGGACCATTTTCTTCTGGCAGACACTTTCCGGCTCCCAAAACGGGAAAAGATTAACCGCTACCGAGTACTCGGGTTTGTAGGTTGCGTTGGGCTGGTTGTGCCGTTGCAACGCGGCAGGCGGGGTAGCTCAATTTCGGAAGTGGAAGTAGCGGCCGGAGAAGACAACTGGCGAACCAAACACTGGCGAAGCCTCTCGAACATGTACAGCGCGGCACCGTTTTTCGAGTACTACGCGGATGAACTCCAGGAGTTGCTGAGTTGGCAGGGACGTTCGTTCTTGGAGTTCGCTGTCCGCACGATCCGCTGGTGTTCGGAGAAGCTCAGTCTCGCGACCGATTTTCGGCTTCTCTCGGAGCTTTCTCATGAGCTTTTTGGCGACACCGCACTGCTTGACGCAGCGAAAAAGCTGGGTGCGGAAACGTACGTCATGCTTGCAGAAGACAAAGATGTTCGAAACGTTTCGCGTTTTCGTACGGCTGGTGTGGACGTGAAATGGGTTTCCGTTGGGCCTGTGACCTACCACCAGCTGTCGCCGGTGACCTGTCCTGGTGTGTCGATTCTGGATCTGCTGGTTAACGAAGGCCCCGAAGCACGGCAGAAGTTGCTCGAGAGTGTGGAGCAGGACTGATCGGGACGTCGTGGGTGGGTGCACTGAGCGGCGATTTGTGAACGCTGTCGGTTGAATGTGGGGAACGTTTCGCAGTGTAGGCCGGAGATCGGCTCTGTTTCGACCGAATGTTTGGCGGTGTAGGGGAAAAGGGAGGCACAAAATGGCTGACGAGAAGATCTGGAAAGCGCTTGTGGACAAGATTGCGTCTTACCGCGACGACATGATCGAAATGCAGAAAACCTTGACGGCACTCCCTGCTCTCGGGCCGGAAAACGGTGGAGAAGGTGAGGTCAAAAAGGCGGAGGCGTTGAAGAAATACCTGTCGGAACTGCCGGTCGACGAGATCGAGGAAATCAACGCGCCGGATGACCGGGTACCGGCGGGTTACCGGCCGAACATTGTGGCGAGGATCCACGGCAAGAGCCACGAACGCACAATCTGGGTGATGTCGCACATGGACATCGTGCCTCCAGGTGACCTGAGCCAGTGGAAAGGCGATCCTTACAAAGCGTGGGTGGAGGACGGCAAGATCTACGGGCGCGGTGTCGAAGACAACCAGCAGGGCATCGTGGCGTCGTTTTTTGCAGCCAAGGCGCTGCGGGATCTGGGAGTGCCGCCGAACTTCGACGTCGGTCTTGTGCTGGTGGCTGACGAGGAGACAGGCAGTGAAAAGGGACTGCAGTACGTGCTGCAGGAACGGAAGGATCTTTTTCGGCCGCAAGACCTGATCATCGTGCCAGACGCTGGTGATCCCGAAGGTACGATGATCGAGGTTGCGGAGAAAAGCATTCTGTGGATTCGTTTCCACACCGTTGGAAAGCAGTGCCACGCCTCTACGCCAGAAGAAGGGGTGAATGCCTTCAAGGCAGCCTGCCATTTGGCCGTTAAGCTCGACAAGCTCTACAAGATTTTTGGCGAGAAGGACGCCGTGTTTGCCCCGCCGATTTCCACATTCGAGCCTACGAAAAAGGAGGCGAACGTTCCCAACGTGAACACAATTCCGGGCGAGGACGTGTTCTACTTTGATTGTCGGATCCTGCCCAAATACTCGCTCGAAGAAGTGGAAGCGAAAATCGGTGAGTTTATTCGCGAAACGGAGCAGCAGTTTGGCGTCCAAATCTCAACGTCCTCACCGCAGCGAATGCAGGCTGCCCCGCCGACCCCGGACGATGCGCCGGTGGTTTTGGCTCTGAAGAATGCTGTCCGTGATCTGCGAAACAAAGAAGCGAAGCCGATGGGCATTGGCGGCGGCACTGTCGCGGCGTTTTTCCGTGCAGCTGGTTTGCCCGCAGCAGTTTGGGCGACCCTGGACGAAATGGCGCATCAGCCCAACGAGTACTGTGTGCTGGACTACTGCATCGCTGACGCGCAGGTTTTCGCCCACATCTTTGTGCAAGACGAGGACGACTTTACGGCCTAAGCCGGTTGCGCGAATTTTCGTACCGGTGGCGATTTGTTTTTGGGGCGATCAACCTTGGGCTGGGCTCCCGGGTTTGCGTGCGTCCCTGGTCGAAAAACGTGGTGGTCTTCCCTCATCCGGGTGGAACAGCCGGCATTAGGTATCTCCGGGCCGAGAGTTCACGCTGTACAGTTTCACGCATTTGGCAGATGTCAGGACTGCCTGAACGGGGACAAGGTGGAGGACGAGAATGGCTGAAGTCAAAGCCCGTGTCGGTGTGATCGGTGGCAGTGGGGTGTACGAAATCGAGTCGCTTGAGGACGTCGAAGAGCTGAGGATCACAACACCTTTTGGTGACCCTTCAGACGTCATCGTCGTAGGAACGCTGAACGGTGTGCGCGCGGCGTTTTTGCCGCGGCACGGCAGGGGACACCGCATCTTACCGACAGAGGTAAACTCCCGTGCCAACATCTACGCGCTCAAGAGTCTCGGGGTCGAACGGATTGTTTCCATCAGCGCTTGTGGTAGCTTGCACGAAGACATCGGGCCCCGGGATGTGGTTGTACCGGACCAGCTGATTGATTTCACCAAGAAACGGGAGTACACGTTCTTCGGTGACGGCATGGTTGGTCACATCAGTTTTGCGGAACCGTTTTGTCCGGTGCTGAGCGAGCTTGTTGCCAGAGCTGTTGAGAAAGTGGGCGGCAAGGTCCACCGTGGCGGCACCTTCATGGTGATCGAAGGGCCGCGATTCTCGACGAAGGCGGAATCGGCCGTGTACCGGCAGTGGGGTGCGCACATCATCGGCATGACGGCGAGCCCCGAGGCACAGCTTGCGCGCGAGGCTGGTATCTGCTACGCTGCCATGGCCCACGTGACCGACTACGACGTGTGGCACGAATCCGAAGAGCCAGTGAGCGTTGAGATGCTGCTGGAGAACCTTCGTGCGAACGCAGACTTGACAAAACGCGCCCTGGCGGAACTTCTGCCGATGATCCCGGGGGCGCGAAACGACTGCGAATGCGCCCGGGCCACGGAATTTGCTGTGATCACCGACCCGAAGCGTATTCCCGAGGAAACCAAGCGGCGCTTGGCGCTGATCTTGAAGTGAGGTTAAGCCCCCGTGCTGCGCTACGCAGTGGTGGAAGCGCCGTTTTCGGCGTTGCTTTTGCTCGCGAGCCAGGCCGGTCTGAAGCGTGTGGTTTTCCTGAAGGGACAACACCCGGAAGAGTGGCTGGCCGAACACATTGCCGATGAAGCCGCTCCTGGTTTGCCCGAAGCCGTTGGCGAGATTGTGCCTCGTCTGCAGGCTTACCTTGGCGGTGTTTCGGAGACATTCGAGGGCATTCCGCTGGATCTCAGCGGGGCGACACCGTTTCAGCATCGCGTTTGGGACACGCTCAGAAAAGTGCCGTACGGTTCTGTGGTAACGTACGCCGAACTGGCGTGGAGAATCGGCAACCCGAGGGCGGCGCGGGCAGTAGGGAACGCGGTGGGGGCAAATCGCTTGCCGATTGTGATTCCGTGCCATCGTGTAGTGGCTTCGAGAGGGATCGGTGGATTCGGTGACGCTGGGGTGGCCATCAAGAGGGCCCTTCTGCAGTTGGAAGGAGTGACGCTTTGATGATTTCCGGGTCGGGTCGGTTTGCGCCACTCGTGCTTGGTCCCCGGGAATTGAGCCGTATTCTGGTTTCGTTTTCCGAGGGGCGAGCTGCCCTCTCGGATGCACTGGTCCGGGAAATTGCGGACTTGTGGCAGCGGGAAGCGGGAGCTGGAAAACGCGGGCTTTTTGATGGCAGGCTTGCGGGGCTTGCTGGTTGGTACGACGACGGCCAAGTGCTTCGGCTGGAACTTGTGCCGGTTCGTTACCGTGAGCTTTGGTACGTGCATGTGCTCGCGGGCACGAAACCGGTACCGCCTCCGGCGGTGATACCCAGAGCGCTTGGCGTCAGTGCTGTGGTGATGCGTGGCGAAGAGATTGTGCTCATGTTGCGTACCCGCTCGGTAGGCGAGTGGCCTGAGAAACTGGATGTTTTTGGCGGACACATCGACTGGCCACCCAAGGGAATGCCGGTTAGGCCTGAAGAGGCAGCCCTGGCGGAGCTCCGAGAAGAGCTGGGTGATGCAGGGCGTGAGGCGGCTCTGGAGTGCTGCGTTGGTTTGGCGGAGGTCGTGCGCACCCGGAAGCCCGAAATCGTTTTCTTGGCTCGGCTCTCCCCGGACGTGCCGCTTTCGCTTGAACAAACAAACGACGAGGTTGAGCGGCTTACCCGGGTGCCGGTGACGGATCTTGGCACGTTTTTGGAAAAACGGTGGGAAGAACTGACACCGTCCGCAGAAGCGAGCCTGTGGCTCTTTGCTGCGTCGCTGAATCGGTAAGGGAGGGCCGCAGGTTCTGCCCGACGGGTCAGCAGGAACCAGATTGGTCGCTTGGGACCGGCAGCAGACGCTTTGGTTACGACGAAGGGCCAGAAGCAGGATTCGGTGGACGGTGTTTTTTCCGGAAGGGCGACGGCCGAAAATTGCGACCAAGATGTGGTGACGCGTGCCGCTGGGGTTCGCCGTTGTCTAACGGTCTGAGTGTAGTGTCCGAAGCTGGAGGTAGGGTTGCGAACGGACTGGTCACGCCAACTCCGGGCCTTGTTGCTGGACGTCCACCTGACGCTTGTGGACGACAGTCATTTTCCCCACCACGAACTCCCCCGATTGTTGCAGTCCGAGGGCGTACAGATCCCCGAAAACGAACTGGAACGTGCCTACGCGAAGGCAAGTGAACAGGTCTTCGATTGGCCCAACTTGCCACCGGACACGAAGATTCGCGATCTCCACCGCCTGCGGCTACGGCGTCTCTACGACCTTTTGAACTTGGACCGGGACCCGGAACGGGACCTGGACGTTTTGTATCAGCGTATGCGCCGCTGCCAGCTGTACCGCGACGCCGTGGAAGTTTTACCTGCCTTGCGCTCGCGGTACCGGTTGGCCGTGGTCTCGAACGCTGACGTGGACGACCCCCTGCTGGAGGCCCTGCGTCCTGTACGGCGCTTCTTTGATGTGGTTGTCGTCTCCGGCGAAATTGGCGAGCTGAAGCCGTCGTCGCGGATTTTTGAAGTGGCGTGCGAGAAGCTGGCGGTCAAACCGGAGGAGGCGGCAGTGGTTGGCGATTCGCCGACCAGTGACGTACTCGGTGCGCGGAGGGCAGGGTTGTGGGCGATTTGGCTTAACCGTAAGGGCAAAACCTGGCCAACGAAAATCCCGAAGCCTGATGCGGTTGTTCGAGATTTTTACGAGTTGCGGGACTTGCTACGGGGTGACGGGGTAACAGCAAGGTGAAAAAATATTGACTTTTAGGCTGAGTTTTCTAAATTAGGCGCAACTTTGAAGGATTTGGACAGGAAGGTGACCTGCATTGCCTGCCGGCGGAGCTGGCGTTACGTGTGAGAAATCGCCGGGCGGGTTTCGGGGCGGCTGTCGGTGCCTTGTTTTGTAACCCGCTAAGTTGAGATTTGCCGTTTCCCCCTCTCGACGGGGTAGAATGAAGCAGCTGGTTTTTGCAGTTCAGACGTCGCCGTGTAGGGGGTTGTAAAGGGCGTTGAAACACGGTGTCGTTCACTTAGCGGGAAGGGACACGTGATGGCCGAGGTCAACCCAAATGTGCAGGCATTGCTGTCCAGCATCCGGGATCTGCTCCCCGGATACCAGGGCTACGCAGATCAGTCTGCAGCTCAGCAAACGGACGAACAGGTTCGCTCTTTTGCTGGCCGGCAGATGGAAGAAATCGCAGCGCAACTTTCGGCTGTTGCGGCAACCGCTCGGGACAACGGCACGAGTTCGGTTGCGGATGCCATCGAAAGGGTGCGTGCGCGTTTGGGCGTGATCCACGAAGGGTTGCTCGAGGAAGCGGGTCAGGAAGATTCATTTGATTTGACGGGCGAGAAGAAGCAACGCCTTTACGAGTACGACCTTTCAATCCTCCGTCGGCTTGCTGAGCTCCGCCAGGAAGTGGATCACGTGAAGGTTGAAGAAATTGACCCTGATGAACCCGAAGATGCGCTGACAGTGGTTTCGGACCTGCTGGACGGTTTGAGCCAGGATATTTTCGAGCGAGACACGCTCATTCAGGGCGACGAAGACGCTGTGGAGTACTGAAGATGACTGCCGCTACCGCAAGTGCCGCTGTGCTCTCCCCGAAGCGGACTCCCTTCCCCGCTGGTGCGGTAGCAGTGTGCCCCATCCAGAGACGACAGCGAATCCAGACACTCCAGCGCAGGCAGTTCCGACAGCCTTTCCGACAATCGTAGTTTTCCCCTTTCCACTGACATTCGTGAAATTGCTAAGGGTTGGGCATGAGCTCGGAAAGATGCCCCAATGGATCTGTAGTACAGTTTAGCAATGTCCTAACAAAATAAAATAGGAGAGCTCTTAATCCTCAAAGAATGAAACCCACCGGTGATTTCTCGGGTGAAACTGAGGCGAACTTGCTGGTAGGCGTTGTGCGCCCCTAATGGTTACGAGAAACATGGGAGGAAGGTGTCGTGAAGAGCCACACGAAGTACCTTTGGTTCAACACTCAGCACCACCGGGAGTACATCAACATCACCTCGGAAGTGGAGGCTGCGGTGCGAGAGTCGGGGGTGAAAGAGGGCCTTGTTCTGGTCTCGGCCATGCACATCACGGCGGGTGTGTACGTCAACGACGCGGAGGACGGCCTGATTCGGGACATCGATGAGTGGTTGGAGAAACTGGCGCCGTTCAGGTCAGACTACCGCCACCACCGCACTGGCGAAACAAACGGCGACGCGCACCTGAAGAACCTGCTGATCGGCCACGAAGTGATTTTGCCAATCACTGAGGGCCGTCTGGATTTGGGGCCGTGGCAGCAGGTCTACTACGCGGAGTTCGACGGGCAACGTCGCAAGCGGCTGATCATCAAGGTGATCGGCGAGTAGGTCCGGGCGGGCCCTTGCGCGGTGACCCGTCCTGCACTGGGAAAATGGCACGAAAGGCGAACGGAGCCCGGCCGCCCTCGGAAACGGCTTCAGATCAGCTCTACCTGCAGAGGTGGCGGGTCGGCGGAGGCGAACGGTGAAGGGAGAAACGTGTCTCGAGCAAGCCGGGACGAATCTTGGAAAGGCGCAACAGGTTCAAAACAACCGGAAAAGGAGGTAATAATGGGTTACACAAAAGAAGACGTGCTGCGGATGGCAAAGGATAACGATGTTCGTTTCATCCGACTGTGGTTTACGGACATCCTGGGCATGCTGAAGGGCTTCGCCATTCCGATCTCGCAGCTCGAAATGGCGCTTGAAGAAGGCATCGGGTTCGACGGTTCCTCCATCGAGGGCTTCACTCGAATTGAAGAGAGCGACATGATCGCCTGCCCGGATCCGGATACGTTCAAGATTCTGCCCTGGGAAAGCAAAGGCGCCAAAGTCGCAGTGATGTTCTGCGATATCAAAAACCCGGACGGAAGCCCTTATGAAGGCGATCCTCGGTACGTACTGCGTCGTCTGACCGAAAAGGCGGCTTCGCTGGGTTACACCCTAATGGTGGGGCCGGAGCTGGAGTACTTCTACTTCCCGTCTTCTTCAGACGTAACGCCGCTGGACCGAGCTGGGTATTTTGACCTCGTGCCTTTGGATTACGGCACGGAGCTTCGCAAGGAGACGGTGCAGCGCCTTGAGCAGATGGGTATCCAGGTGGAATACAGCCACCACGAAGTTGCGCCGAGTCAGCACGAAATCGACTTTGCCTACAAGGATGCCCTGAAGACGGCTGACAACGTGATGACATACAAGTTCGTGGTGAAGAAAGTGGCCCAGGACAACGGGGTCTACGCCACTTTCATGCCGAAACCGGTCTTCGGGATGAACGGCAGTGGCATGCACACGCACCAGAGCTTGTTCAAGGACAGCACGAACGCCTTCTTCGCGGCGGATCGGCCGTACTACCTGTCCGACGTGGCAGGAAGCTACATCGCCGGTATCCTGAAGTACATCAAGGAAATCACGCTGGTGCTCAACCAGTGGGTGAATTCGTACAAGCGCCTTGTGCCGGGTTACGAGGCGCCGGTGTACGTTTGCTGGGCCAACCGAAACCGCTCCGCGCTAATCCGTGTGCCGAACTACAAGCCTGGCAAAGAGAAGGCAACGCGCATTGAGCTGCGTTCTCCGGATTCTGCAACCAATCCTTACCTGGCGTTCGCCGTGATGCTGGCGGCTGGCCTCAAAGGTATCGAGGAGGGGCTGGAGCTGCCCGAGCCGGTGGGCAACAACATTTACGAAATGACACCGGAGGAGCGCACATCTGCGGGCATCGAGCAACTGCCGGAAGATCTGCACGACGCGATTCTGGAAGCGGAAAAATCGGAGCTGCTGCGCGAAACCCTGGGCGAGTACATCTACACTCAGCTGCTGCGGAACAAGCGCATCATCTGGGAAGAGTACCGCGCGCAGGTGACCGAGTACGAAATTCAGCACTACCTGCCAATTCTGTAAAGGCTGTCGGTTATGCAAGGCCTTTGCTCCGCGGTCCTCGTGGGGCGAAGGCCTTGTTTTTTGCCTTGTTTCGGGCAAGTGTCTGCGGCAAACAGTTTCGTGGCGGGTTCGCGTCAACCGGGTGCGGTTGTTGCACCGGTGTGCCGGTACAGGGGCCAAATCTTTCGACTGTGGTGCTCCCGCGGTTCAACTCTGCCTTTCCGGTTCAAGGCATTGGAACCGTTTCCCGCGCTCAACGTAACAGAGACAGGTTTCGGTCGCAAAATGCGGAGGGAGGCGTGTCCTATTTCGGTTGGATCGTTGGTGCGGGACTTCTGCTCTGGCTCGGTTTCACAGGTTTGATTTTGCTCAGCTTTCGCAATCCTCGCAAACCGCACACGAGGACGCCAGCGGTCAAAGGCCTGGCTTATGAGGAGGTGCATTTCCCGACGCGGGGTGGCAAGAAATTGTACGGGTGGTTTGTTCCCGCCGAAACCGGGGATGCACAGGCACCGGCTCTGATTTTGGTCCACGGATGGGGACGGAACGTGGAGCGGATGCTGCCCTACATGCCTTTCCTGCACGCCGCGGGTTATCATCTGTTGACGTTCGATGCCCGCTGCCACGGTTCCAGTGACAAGGACGGGTACAGCACGGTGCTGAAGTTCGCTGAGGACATTCGTGCCGCAGCCACCTACCTGCAAACACGCCCGGAGGTGGATGCGGACCGGCTCGGAGTGCTTGGCCTTTCGATCGGTGGAGCAGCGAGCATCCTGGCCACCGCGTGGGATGAACGACTGAAAGGTGCGGTAACCGTGGGTGCCTTTGCTCACCCTGCCGACATGATGCGCGACAGCCTTACCCGCTTCCACCTTCCGTCTTTTCCTGTTATCTGGTCTGTTCTCAAATTTGTAGAGTGGCGGATTGGGCGCCCGCTGGATGCCATCGCGCCGGAAAACGCAATTCGCCAGCGTGCCTTCCCTCTTTTGCTTGTGCACGGCGATGCGGATCGCGTGGTCCCGGTCGAGCACGCCTACCGGCTGCACCGTGCTGCGAACCGCGAGAATGTTGAGCTGTGGATTCAGCCGGGTAAGGGGCACTCGAACTGCCACCTTGAACCGGGTTTCGACGCGCGGGTGGTTGGCTTTTTCGACCGGTTCGTCCGTGCGCGGGCAACGGCTCCTGAATCAGTGGGAGGTGTAGGTGGCAGGGCGTAGGAACCGTGCGGCAGACATGTCGCTGGACATGTTTGCGCAAGCACCCGAGCTCGCGCAGTCGAGCTCAGGTGCAGGCAAACCCCTTGCCGACCGTGTCCGGCCGGAGACTTTGGACGAGATCGTCGGCCAGGAGCACCTTCTTGGCCCCGGCCGGGCGCTTCGCAAAATCATCGAAGCAGACGACCTTGTCTCGATGATTCTGTGGGGGCCGCCCGGCGTAGGCAAAACCACCCTGGCCCGTGTGATCGCGAAAGAGACCGGATCAGAATTCCACAGCCTGAGCGCTGTGACAGCGGGCGTTGCCGACGTGAGACGCGTGCTTGAACGTGCTCGTCGGAACCGACAGGCTGGCAAACGCACGATCCTGTTCATTGACGAAATCCACCGTTTCAACAAAGCCCAACAGGACGCCCTTCTGCACGCGGTAGAGGACGGCACGATTGTTCTGATCGGTGCAACGACGGAGAATCCCAGCTTCGAGATCATTGGTCCGCTTCTGTCGCGCTGCCGCGTCTTCACACTTCGCCCGCTGGATCGTGAAGCCATGCGCAGGGTGCTCGAGCGTGCCCTTCGGAAAGACCCGTGGTTGCGCTCCAAGAGCCCGCGTTTTGCGGAGGGGGCCCTGGAACTCCTGGTTGAGCTTTCTGGGGGTGACGCGCGGGTGGCGCTCAACGCGCTCGAGCTGGCGGTTAGACTTGCGGCCCCGGCCGACAAGGGTGTGGAGGTAACTCCGGAACACATTCGCGAGGCTCTGCAGCAGCCGGCTTTGCTGTACGACAAGAAGGGTGACTACCACTACGATCTTGCCTCGGCTTTCATCAAAAGCATCCGCGGCTCCGATCCGGACGCAGCGGTTTACTGGATGGCACGGATGCTGGAAGGAGGCGAAGACCCCAGGTTCATCGCGCGGCGCTTGGTCATCCTTGCCTCGGAAGACATCGGTAATGCTGACCCACAAGCGCTAATTTTGGCCACAAGTGGTTTCGCAGCGGTGGACCTCGTTGGAATGCCTGAAGCGCGGATCATTCTGGCCCAGGTGGCAACGTACCTGGCCTCGGCCCCAAAGAGCAACGCCGCGTACGTGGCCATCAGCGAAGCTACCGAGGACGTACGTCAAAAGCCCCTTGTGAGCGTACCGCTGCATCTTCGAAACGCACCAACGCGTTTGATGAAACAGCTCGGTTACGCAGCGGGGTACAAGTACCCGCACGACTACGAAGGGGGCTTTGTGAGGGAGAATTACCGCCCGCCCGAGGACAGCCGCAAAGTGTACTACCGTCCCACTCAGCACGGATTTGAGAAACGACTGCGGGATCGCCTGCGTCAACTGTGGCCAGAACGCTACCGGGACAAGGAATGAAGCGACGGTGGTGGGTTTGGGCAGCGATTTGTTTGTCACTCGCGGGGGGCTCTTCACAGTCGCAGACAGTCCCTGCCGACACAACGCGGCGACGCTCTTCTGAGTTGGACACTCTTGTAACTTACCAGGCCAAGCTTCAGGATAACTGGGTCGACAAGCGTGTTACGGTGTTGCAGGGTGACGCGGAGGTTCACTACCAGAACATGACCCTCAAGGCTGGCCGCATCACGCTGTACTGGGATGACCATTTGCTTGTGGCAGAGGGCATTCCAGATACCGTGTGGCAACGCGGTCCCAACGGAACAGATTCTGTTCAGGTTGTGCGCATCAAGGGGGAACCGGTTTTTTCCGACGGTTCCGAAGAACTCCGTGGCAGCAAGATGACTTACAATTTCAAGACGCGACGGGGCCGGGTCATCCGTGGACGTACGCAGTTTGAGGGCGGTCGTTACGTAGGCGACACGATCAAACGGGAAGGTGACAAGGTCATTTGGGTTGCCAACGGAAGCTACACGACGTGCGATCTGGATGAGCCCCATTACCATTTCGCCAGCTCCAAAATGAAGCTGATTGTGAACGACAAGGCCATTGCCAAGCCACTGGTTATGTACCTCGGGCATGTACCCATTGCCGCGCTGCCGTTCGCGATTTTCCCGCACAAGCACGGTCGGCAGAGCGGGCTCCTCATTCCTCACTACGGAGAAAGCGAATTGGAGGGGCGGTATCTGCGAGGCCTGGGTTACTACTGGGCTCCCAATGACTACTTCGACGCCAAGGGCTCAGTGGATTTTTTCGAACGCAGCGGTTGGATGTTTCACCTGGGCAGCAACTACGCCGTTCGGTACCTCTTGCGTGGTACGGTGTCCGGGTCTTTTACGCGTAAGAACTACCTTGGCGGAAGGAAGGTACGCCGCTGGGACCTGGCCATCCGGCACGCTCAGAATCTGGATCCGAACACATCGTTCAACGTGAACGCTTACTTTGTGAGCGACAAGAACTTCTACCGAGACTACAGTGCCAACCTGGACCAACGTTTGCGGAGACAGTTGCAGTCCAACGCTACGTTTTCGCGCAATTGGCCACGCTCGCGCAACAGCCTGACGGTGAACATTTCGCAAACGCGCGATCTGGATACGGACGACGCCATCGTCATGTTGCCGCAGGTGTCATTCCGGCACGCCCAGCGCCGTTTGTTCGGCAAAAGAAAGCACCACGGCAGAACCAGGTGGTACGAGACGATCTACTACGCGTACAATTCTCGCCTTGTCAACCGGTTGGAACGCCGCAGCGTCACTTGGCCCTCGGCGCGTGTGGAGGAAAAACAAACGCGGCAAATAAGGCACAACCTGACGCTGTCCTGGACGAGTCCCCGGAAGCTGTTTGGCTGGTTGCAGTGGACCCAAGGGCTAAACGTGGCTGAAGACTGGTTTGACCGCAGGAGTGACTACCGATTCGATCCCGACAGCGGTCGTGTTGTGAGCACGGAACGGAAGGGCTTTTACCCACGCCACACGTTCAGTTACCGGTTCTCGGCAAACACGAAACTCTACGGTCTCTTCACGCCGAAGGTTGCTGGTATCGAGGCGATTCGTCACGTCGTCACACCGTCGCTGTCGTTCAATTTCACGCCCGATTTCTCAGACCCGCGATGGGGTTACTACCAGGTGGTGCGAGACTCACTTGGTCAGGAAATGCGCTACGATCGATTTGTTGGGACTCCCCAGGGAGGGGTGAAATCGATTTACGCAAGCGTCCGGAACCTCTTTCAAGCGAAAGTGCTTCGCGGCGAGGAGGAAAAGAAGCTGGACCTCTTGAGCTGGGACGTGTCGCTGGGTTACAATTTCAAGGCGCGGGGACAGAAGTTGTCTGAGCTCCGTTCAAGTGTGCGGACGCTGTTCTTGCGATCGCTGAACCTGACCCTGAGCATGAGCCACAGCTTCTACCAGGTGCCGACGGTTTACGGTGAAATGCCAACGCGCTACCTCTGGCAGGATGGCGGGTGGAAGAAGGGGCATTTTGTGCGTCTGACGTACTTCCGCCTGAGCACGGGTTTCCGCCTGTCGGGCAAGGCGAGAAACCGTCAAGGCGCCGCTGCTGCCGGCGAAAGCACCACGACAGCAGAAGAGGGCGATGTCGGTTTCCCGCAAATTGTGATGCCGGGTGAGCGGTTCCAACCGGAGAGATCGTTTCAAAATTTCCGCTTCAGCTGGCGCGCGAGTGTTAGTCTGAATCTGGAACTGGATAAGCGCGGCCTTGTGCCGCGCAAACGCTACTACGCCCGGATCTACGGCGTGGAGGTGCAACTCACCAAGAACTGGCGTTTGGCTTACAGTGCCCAGCTTGATTTGCTCGATCGGGAAATTGTGCACCAGCGTTTCACGTTCCACCGGGATCTGCATTGTTGGGAGGCCGAGTTTGACTGGGTGCCAAGTGGTAGGGACAGACGCTACTACCTGCGAATCAACATCAAAGCGCCGCAGCTGCAGCAGCTTAAACTTGAGAAACGGGGAGGAAGAACGGGGTTCCTGGGCTACGGGGGTTACTACTACTGAGTGGGGGAGCGGCGATGCGGAAAAGGCGCGACGACATGCCTGCCACGCCGCCGCGCCGGACGGTCAACGAAGCGATCTGCCTTCTACCAGAACCTTTTGGCCAACGTTCTCGAAGTCGACGACGATCTTGCCGGAACGACCGTTTTTCTCCACTGCGATCACACGACCCACATCCTGAAAAACGGGGTGACGGATTCTCTGTCCCAGGGTGTAGGTGTTGCGTGGGTCGTAGTCGACGATTTCTGTCGTGGTGTCCTGGTCTTCTTGGGACGCCTCGAGAGGGGGATCTGCGATGGTCCCGTCCGGTTTGAGACGATCAATCTCAAAGGCGAAGGTGCTGTGGCAGCCGCTGCAACGTAGCCAGGCCAGCTCAGCTTCTTCGTTCCAGCCAACAACGCGGAATTTTCGTACGGACTGGCACTTCTTGCACCACCCGTCGTAGAGCTTACGGCTCGATCGTTTGGCCATTTGGATCCCTCCAAAACTGCGTTTATCTCGAATTGCGTTCGCTTCGGCGTGTGTTGCCCTCAGCTGGAGGGCTGTTCGCCGTCTGCTTCTCGCTCATTTTCTTGTTTCTGAGCCTCGGAATGCTCTGCCTCTCCCTGCTCTGACGGGATGGGTGGGAACTGGATCCACTTGGCATTTACCTGCACGATGGACTCTGTGCCCTCCTGGCTGGAAAGATTGGCCGACTGCAGCTCCCCGATGATGACGACGGGACTCCCTTTACGCAGCAGACGGTGGCAGTGCTCAGCCAGAGCGGACCAGGCAACAACCCGGATGAAAGACTTTTCTTCTTTGACGCGACCGTCTTCCTGGTTCTCGTAACGGGAGGAAACGATCGTGAAATTCGTCACAGCGACGCCCCGTCGGGTCGTGCGCAGAGGGGGATCGCTGAGAAGTTCACCGGAAATCACAACGCGGTTAACGTCAGGCATTTCGTAGACAGTGGTGGCCATTCCTCGCACTTCCCTCGTTGGCTCAGTCCAGGTACAAAAAAGGCAAGACCGCAACGGGTCTTGCCCCTCAGCAATTCACGGAAAACGAACGATAAGCGCTTTTGAGAAAAAGGAAAACTCGCACTCCACGCATTCTCTTCGAAAACCTGGTTTTGCACGCTAAGCTGCTAACAGATCAATCAATTATAAACATTCGGCCAAGGAATGTCAAGCGAAAAATCTGGAAAATTGTAGGTACGACGTGAAGGCCCCACGGGTGTCGTGGTTCGATCGTGCCTGGCCCATTTCGTCCAGCCTGACCTGTTGGTGTCAGGGGGGGTGAAGCAATTTCTGCGGACAAGCCTGACCGGGAACGAGTCCCTCCAGGGGGTCAGGGCCCATTGGATTGTTGGGTGTGCTGCAGTTGTGGTTAGAGCTCGAGTGGTGTTTCCTCCTGTTACGACAGTCAGGCCGCCACAGGGTAAGCGGGGTGTCTTGCGAAAAGTGGGTTGGAAATCGGTTACGAGTCTCCACAAATGCAGCGCGGGGTCAGGCACGATTTGTGGGTGGACCGTGTGAGAGTGGGAGATCGTGTTTGCCGTCGGGTTGCGCAGCGCCCTGCGAAAGTTCTGAAACGACCGAGGTCTGGCCCTCCGCGCAATCTTTTGGCCAACACCGATGGCTCGTTGGGCGTCCAGGGGGTGTGCGAGAACAATCGGGCATGCCCTTGCAAATTAGCGCTTGACATTTGAAGGCAATTTACTAACTTTAGCCTTAGTTAGGGGGAGGTGCCACTGCATTTGGGGGGCAGGATGCCTAAGTGTTGCGGTTTTGTGGCCTGGCTCCCGGCTCGGAGGAGGGTCTCTGATCCGCATCCGACGGCAGCGGGAAGGGCTGGAGATCGCGGTGGTCGTGCACTTTCAGAGAGGAGGTGAATGCCGTGGCTGAAATGGCGTACTGTGTGAAGTGCCGCACGAAAACGGAAATGGTTGATGTTGTCGAGGTAACCATGAAAAATGGGAGGCGCGCGCTGAAAGGCAAATGCTCGAAGTGCGGCACGGGAATGTACAAAATTCTGCCGTCGAAGAAGTAAGCGAGGAAACCACTCACAATTTCATGTGCCTGAGGACGCCGAACGGCTTCGGCGACAAGACTGAGGTGGAAGCAGAGGCGAGAAGAAGTTCATTCTCGCCTTTTCTGTTTTGTGGGATCGTCTGCGCACTTTGGTAACCTCGGCCGGTTCGAGGACAAAAGCCGAATTCCTACAGCCGGGCGGGGGCCAAGGGTGGATTCGACGCGAACCCTTCAACAGACGGATTCGGTCAGCCCGGTATCCGCGATTCCAGGGTTCCTTTGGCCCAGAAGTTATGCTGATGTGCGGGAGTAAAAGTGATCAAAACGGTTTCTGCAAGTTCTGTAAATCCTCTGAGCCTTTTTTCTGAACCCGTCTCGGTGTGGTTTGAACGAGAATTTGGTCGACCGACAACGCCGCAAGAAAGAGGCTGGCCGCCGATTCAGCGGGGAGAGAACACCCTGATTCTGGCGCCGACCGGTTCTGGCAAAACCCTCGCTGCTTTCCTGTGGGGAATCGACCGAATTCTGCAAGAGCTCAGACAACACGAGTTCGAAGAGCTGCGGCTTGTCTACGTGTCGCCACTGAAGGCCCTGAACAATGACATTGAGCGTAATTTGCGGCAGCCACTGCGTGGCATTCGAGAGGTCGGAAAACAGCTTGGCGTGGAGATGCCGACCGTACGGGTGGCCGTACGTTCGGGAGACACGCCGCAGTACGAACGTCGAAAGATGTTCGTGCGGCCGCCTCACATTTTGATCACCACACCCGAGTCGCTCTACGTCTTACTGACCGGGTCGCGGGCAGGCGAACTCTTTCGCTCCGTACAGACGCTGATTGTGGACGAAATTCACGCTCTGGCTGGCAACAAACGAGGCGTCCACCTCGCCCTCAGCCTTGAGCGTCTTGAAAGGCTGGCACGGCGAAGCGTGCAGCGAATTGGTCTGTCCGCCACAATTCGCCCGCTCGAGGAAGTGGCTCGGTTTCTCGGGGGCAACGAATGGGTGCGCGGCGAGCGTGGACTGGAACTACGGCCGCGGCCGGTCACGATCGTGGATGCAGGCTACCGAAAGCCCCTTGATCTGCGTGTAGAGTGGGCTGCTTGTGGCGGCAACGAACAAACTGGGAGCCCGTGGATTCCCCTTCTCAACCGCGTGGCCCGGCTGGTCAAGCAACACAACACAACTTTGATCTTCGCCAACAACCGTCGGGCGGCGGAGCGTGTGGCAGAAAGGCTGAACGAGATCCTGACAAGCGGTGAGGGCGATGTCAGTGCCATTCTGGACGACGGTGTGCCAAAGGGACTCGGCATTTTCGCTGCAAGTAGGGGCGACAAGCCACGTGTCGTCGGTGTGCACCACGGTAGCCTCGCGCGTGAGAAGCGCTTGTGGGTGGAGGAAGCGCTGAAGAGCGGACGACTGGCTGCCATCGTGGGTACGTCATCTCTTCAGCTGGGGATCGACATCGGGGCCATCGATCTGGTGGTTCAGATCGAGTCGCCGAAATCGGTTGCCCAGGGCCTGCAACGCGTCGGGCGTTCTGGTCACGCGGTGGGTAAAAGCAGCAAAGGCCGCATCTTTGCGCTCCACCCGGAGGATGCCTTAGAGTGTGCCGTTGTGGCCTCGGGCATGTTGGAGGGCGACGTGGAACCAACCCACACGCCCCTGAATCCCTTGGACGTACTGGCGCAGCAAATTGTGGCGATGGTGTCGGTGGAAGATTGGAACCCCGACGAGCTCTACCGCTTCGTGCGCCAGTGTTGGGCTTACGAATCCTTGTCTCGACCCTTGTTCGAGCAGGTTCTTGACATGCTGAGCGGACGGTACCACACGATCCTGCACCGCGAGTTGCGTCCTCGCATCCTCTGGGACCGCGTGGGGCGCAGGCTCAGCGCCCTCCGGGGGGCACGCATGCTGGCACTTGTAAATGGCGGTACGATTCCAGCGCAGGGTTCCTACGGGGTGTACCTCCGAGACGGCAAAACGAAGGTTGGAGAACTGGACGAGGAGTTCATCTTTGAAACACGTGTAGGCGACACCTTCCTGCTTGGCAATCAGGTTTGGCGTGTGCGGGAGATCCGGGACGACCGCGTGATCGTTTCCGAGGCACCTGGTTCGATGGCCAGGATGCCGTTCTGGCGTGGGGATTACCCGTGGCGTTCGTACGAGATGGGGAAGAGGCTCGGCGAGTTACGGCGGCGGCTTGCGGAAACGCTGGGCAAGCTGAAGGCGGAATCCGCTGTTGCGACCTACCTGGACGTACTGGAGAAGTCTGACCCTGCTGCACGGGAGGTACTTCTGGCAAAACTCAGGACCGATTACGCCGTGGACGAACTCACGGCGCAGAGGATCTTGAAACACGTCGCAGAACAGCTTGACGGTCTCGGAAACGTGGCAACGGACCGTCTTGTTCTCTTTGAGATTTTCGCGGATGCTTTGGGCAATTTGCAGGTTGTGGTTCACTCTCCGTTTGGTGGCCGCGTGAACAGCGCGTGGGCTCTGGTTATGACCAGCGTGCTCCGTGACCATCTGAACGTTGAGACCGAAAGAATTGCCAACGACGACGGCATTTTGTTGCGCTTGCCGCCACTCGACGTTGAAGTCCCTGTGGGCCTGCTTCAGCAACTACGGCCCGAGGAAGTGCGCGAGCGGATTCTTCGAGAATTGCCGGGCTCAGCCGTGTTTGGGGCACGGTTTCGGCAAAATGCCGCTCGGGCTTTGCTCTTGCCCGGCCTCAAGGGAAACAGGCGCACTCCTTTCTGGCTTCAGCGGCTCAAGGCCAAGGATCTGCTTGAGGCAGTTCGCAGCCAGCCAGATTTTCCTGTCGTGCTGGAAACGGTGCGGGACTGCCTCGAGGAAGTGATGGATCTTCAGCATCTCCTGGAGGTGATGGACAACATTCGGACCGGCGCCATTCAGACGCGCGTTGTACGGCCGCGTACCCCATCGTCGCTGGCTCGTGGCCTGATGTGGGGCTTTATGAATGTGTACGTGTACGAGTGGGACGAGCCCAAAAGCCAAAAGTCGGTTTCGATTAGCAGAGACCTGTTGCGCGACTTGCTTTCCTCCGAGCGACTGGTTCGGTCGCTCCGTCCGGAAGCTGTGCGGTTGGTGACGAACCGGGCCCGGGGACTGGACCCTTCCGTTCAGGTGCAGAGCGCGGACGAACTCGCGTTGCTGTTTCAACGAGTGGGTGACTTGTCGGAAGAGGAGCTGCGCGACTTGCTTCCACCTGCGGGTTGGGACTGGTTGAACAAACTGGAACAAGAACGCCGGATTCTTGTGTTGGATGTCCCAGGGGTTCGTGGTCCCGAGAGCCGCTGGGTTTTCGCCGAATACGAAGGGGACTACCACCTGGCGTTCCGCGTGGGCGGAGGGCAGGCTGGGCAGGCCAGACGGAGAATTCTGGAGCGTTTTCTCGCCGTTTCTGGACCGGTGTCGCAGAAGGAAGTTCTGGAACGCTACGCTTTCCCGCCGGAGTGGTTGGAAAACGTTTTGGAAGGTCTGCGCAAGAAAGGCGAGCTGGTAGCTGGCCCGTTTCCGGTTAGAAAACGCGACGCGCAAGAGGAACGCTACTGTCGGCGGGAGCTGGTGCAGGACATGCAACGCCGCACGCTTTCCATCCTTCGGCGTGAAGTGGAATCGGTGCCCTTGCCGGTGTACGCGCATTTCCTGATGCGCTGGCAACACTTGGTGCCGCCCGCAGGGCTGCGTGGGCAAGCCGGAGTGGCGGAGGCGTTGGAACAGTTGGGGGCCCTCGCGCTACCGCTTGATGTCTGGGAGAAAGAGGTGTTGCCAGCTCGTGTTGCGAATTTTCACCCGAAGGAGCTCGATGCGCTGGTCAGTGTGGGACGTCTGTTGTGGTACAGGCAAGGTGGCGATCTCGTTTTTCTGGCCCGTGCAAGCGCACTCGCAGTTCCGGCTCCTGCCGAGGCGAGCGACGGCACCCTCCCCGCGGAGGAGCGTCTTGTGCTGAACGTTCTTCGCGAGCGAGGCGCTTCGTTCGAGGCCGAGATTGCCGCTGCCGCTGGTTTGGAAATCGCTGTCGTCGAGGCCGCTTTGCGCCGCCTGGCCATCCGTGGGCTGGTCACCAACGACGTCTTCGATTTGGCCCGCAGATTGCCGACCCAAGCGAACTCGGGGGTAGGGACTGAATCAGAAACGGTGCAACCTGGACTCTCAGGACGCACTGGGCGTGGATCTATTTACCGGACCGGTTTCACGCGCGCGGCTTACCGTGAAGCGAAACGTCGCGCCAGGAAAAGAGCTACGCTTGCAGCCGTACGGCCACAAACGCCCGCTGGCCGCTGGAGCACTGTGCCTCTGGAAAATCCGGACAATTTAGCGCAAACCGCTCTCGACTGGGCACGGCTGCTCCTAAACCGTTGGGGCGTGGTCGCTCGAGACTGGTTTGCGGCAGAACCGCTGGTTTCGGACTGGTCTGCCGTTTGGACAGCTCTTCGCGAGCTGGAAGCCCACGGCGAAATCAGGGGCGGATTTTTCGTTTCGGGGCTTCGTGGCGAGCAGTTCGCGTTGCCGCAAGTGGTGGACCTGCTTCGCGGAGCCTGGGACGAGGTAGCAACCCCTACAGGGGCTGCGTTGGTTGTGCTGAATGGTCTGGACCCAGCGAGCTGCGTGCTCCTCAAATTGCAGCGTGATCAGAAGATGGCGATTCCCGACACCAGACACAAGCGGAGTACGTGGTTCGTCGTTCATGCAGGTGTTCCCGTCTTGGTGGCGCGGGACTCTGGCCGCCGCATTTCGACCACGCTTCCGCTGGAAGATCCTCTGTTACCCCAGGCGCTTGCGGCTCTTTTGGAGCGGGTGGGCCAGAGACAGCGGCGAGTGGCCGTAGAGTTCTGGAATGATGTTCCCGTACTGCAATCGGGTGCGCTGGAATTGTTGAAAGCGGCCGGATTTCTGCGGGAGCCAAAGCGACTGGTTTGGTTCCGACCGGTAGTTTAGGGTCTGAATTGGGCAATCCTTGGGCACGTGCGTTGCTGCAAACCGGGATTCAATGGGCGCGTTGTGCGAACGGGTCGGGTTGCCCTCGAACACTGACGTTTGGAAGTTGATTCGCCGTTTGAGACCGCTGGGCTACGTGAGCTGGGGTGCGGGAACTGCGGCTTGTGGTCGCGTGCTTAGGCAAAAGGCACCTCGCAGGAGAGTCCGAAGGGCTGGGACGGCTGTGAGAAAACGTGAACGGTTCTACCCAAAAAGCCTTGCCATTTGGTGGATTTCTTTTAAATTTAGCCACGACAAGGAGCTACGAGGGAGCAAGGTCACATGAAACTTTCCGATTTGCTAAGCGAAGACGTGATCAAAATACCGCTCGAGAGCACGGAAAAGGAGAAAATCATCGAGGAAATGATCGATCTTCTCGCGCAAGCGGGTAAGGTGAATGATCGTGAGAAGATCTTGAAAGCCGTTTTGGAACGAGAGCGGGTGATGAGTACCGGCGTTGGGGACGGCGTGGCCATTCCCCACGGCAAGGCGGAGGGTGTAAAGGACCTTGCTGCCAGTTTTGGCGTGACGAAGCAAGACGTGGATTTCGAATCCCTGGACGACAAACCTGTGCGGCTCGTGTTTATGTTAGTGGGCCCGCCGGACATCACAGGGCCACACCTGAAAGCCTTGAGCCGTATTTCACGTTTGATGCACAAGCCAGACCTTCGAGCGCGTTTGCTTCAGGCAAAGACGCCGAAAGAGGTGTTGAAAATCATTGGGGACGAAGAGGCCAAATTTTTCGAGATGTAACTCTGGCTGCAGAGCTTCTACGGGTCCCGCACGTCAGTTGGGGCAAAAGGGCCGGCTCGCTGGGAAAGGGAAGAGTCGGCTTCGTCGTCTTGCTCGAAAGGCGGGTCGGCTGGTGCGGTAGAATCGGGGTGGGACACGCCGGCAACGAGGTGAAGCACTCTTGTGAAACTACTTTTCATCGTCCTGAATAAAGAAGAATACCTGGAGCCGGTGCTCGAGCTGTTTGTCGAGTCCGGAGTCCGGGGCGCAACGGTTCTCGACAGCGTAGGCATGGGGCGGATCCTGGCCCACGACATTCCCATTTTCGCGGGTTTACGCAATCTCATGCCGGAAAGTCGGCCGTTCAACAAGACGATTTTCACGGTCATTGAGGACGAAAAAATCCTGCCGCTGATTTCGGCGATCGAGGAAGTGATGGGCAGTCTCGACGAGCCAGGAACGGGCCTGGCGTTCACTGTGCCGGTGGATTTCGTTCGTGGCCTGGCGCCAGCGCTGGAGTGAGGGAGGTCGTGGTCATGCCTTTTTGCCCGAAGTGCCGCTACGAGTACGTTGAGGGGGTGGAGGTTTGCCCCGACTGCGGTGTGAGGCTGGTAGACGATTTGCCCGAAGAAGAGCCTCCGCGAGGCAAACTCGTGCCGATTCGACGTTTCAAGAGTCGCCTGTACGCCGAAATGGTGAAGGACGTGTTGGACCGGGAAGGCATCCCGTGTTTCATTTCGGGCGACGATGTGGGAATTCTGGGAATGTCTGGCTTTACGGGCACAGATTCCGTTTGGCCTGCCACCCTCTGGGGGCCTGAAGACAAGAGGGACTACATTGAGAGCTTGAGCACGCAAATGCTGGATCACATCTGAACGGACGGAGTGGAACCCCAGAATGCCGAGATTCAAAGCAGTTCGTGGAACCAAAGACATCTTACCGGAAGAATGGCCCTACTGGTACTACGTTGAACGCGCCATTCGGAAAGTGACCCGACTTTACGGGTACGAGCAAATTGCAACACCCATTCTGGAGGAAACCGGCCTGTACGTGCGTGGCGTCGGTCAGGGGACCGACATCGTGGACAAGGAAATGTACACCTTTGAGGATCGTGGTGGCCGATCGCTGACCCTACGGCCCGAATTCACGGCGGGCATCATGCGTGCTTACCTCGAGCATGGCATGCATGTTCGGCCGAAACCCGTGCGACTCTACTCGGTGGGCCCGATTTTCCGCTACGAACGGCCGGAGGCAGGACGCTACCGGCAGCACACCCAGTTCAATGTGGAGGCCATCGGCGAGCAAGATGCCGCTCTGGATTTTGAAGTCATTTCGCTGGCGTTACAGTTTTTTGAGGAGCTCGGCTTTAGCAAGTACCGTCTACAGCTGAACAGCACCGGGTGTCCGAAATGCCGGCCGAATTACGTGTCGGTGCTGGTGGACTACTACCGGGACAAGCGGGATGTCATTTGCGACGACTGCAAACGTCGCTTGGAACGCAACCCACTTCGCGTTCTGGACTGCAAAGCAGAGCAGTGCCAGCCAGTCATCGCAGGGGCCCCGAACATCAGGGACCACCTGTGCGACGACTGCCGAGCTCACTTCGACCAGCTCCTGCAGTACCTGAACAACGCTGGCATCGAGTACGACATCAATCCCAGGTTGGTTCGCGGTCTGGACTACTACACCAAGACGGTGTTCGAGGTGTGGGTGCAAGGCATCGGTTCCCAGAATGCGCTGTGTGGTGGCGGTCGCTACGACGGTTTGATCGAGGAACTGGGCGGTCCGCCGACACCGGGAATCGGCTTCGGCTCGGGGATTGAGCGATTGGTGCTGACGTTGCAAGAGCAGGGGATTGACGTGCCTCCGGCGCCGAAGCCGGATGTGTTGTTGATTCATCTCGGTACGGAAGCCAAAGCTCAGGCTGTGCGGCTGGTGAGCGAGCTGCGTCACCGGGATGTCCCCGCGCTGGTCACCTATGGCCAGAAGAGTCTGCGTACGCAGCTTCGGGATGCCAACCGGGCCGGCGTGCAGGTGGCTGTGATCATCGGCGAGGAAGAGCTGCGGAACGAAGCTGTGCAGCTGAAATGGCTGGACAAAGGGGTGCAGGAAATCTTGCCGCGTGAGGAGGCAGTTCAGAAACTTGTGGAGCTGTTTACCTTGAAGGATGCGTAGCCTCGCGGTTGTTGCCGCACGGGGCGCGGAAACAACATGAATGTGGAACAGCTCAGCAAGACGGCACTCAAGCGCTACCGCGCGTTGAAAACCTCCAAAGGCCGGCGCGAAGCCGGTCTTTTTCTCGCTGAGGGTGTTCGACTCTGCGAAGAAGCTTTCGAAAGCCACGCCCCGGTCCGGGAGCTGCTCTGCACGGAGGCACTGGCACACACACCTTGGGGCCGGGCTTTGCTTTCCAAGGCGAGCACACGCGGCGTGAGGGTTCGGTGTGTGGACGATCGTGCTTTTGCCCAGATTGCCGACACGCAACACAGCCAGGGTGTAGCGACAGTGATCGAAATGCCGGGCTGGCCCGAAAGCCCTCGCTGGACGAGCGGCCTGAGTCTGGGGCTGGACAACATCCGCGATCCGGGTAATCTCGGGACCGTGTGGCGGTCGGCAGCGTGGTTTGGTGTGGAGTGGCTTTTCCTGAGTCGCGGCTGTGTGGACCCGCACAATTCGAAAGTCGTGCGCGCCTCGATGGGTGGTGTTTTCTACGTGCCTGCGCACGTAAGGGCCGACCTGGAAACGCAAGCAGCAACAGTGCAACAACGCGGTGGTTCCGTAGTGGTAGCTACAGCCGACGGTGAATACGAGGACTGGCCGGTGGAAGTGCGCGAGCCCGTCCTGCTGGTTGCTGGTGGTGAAACCGAGGGCGTTTCGGCGACGGTTCTCGAGCAAGCTAATTACCGCGTACGCATCCGGCGGTGGGGTGCCGGTGAGTCTTTGAACGTGGCGGTTGCGGTAGGCATTTTGTTGGCCAGCTGGCGCCGCTGGAAGGAAAAGGTTCGGGCGGCTCCGGAAGAGGGGGGCGCAAGGAGCTTGTGAGGAGCCGCAGCGCCGGGTGATGAAAGATCCCGAGGGACGCTGTTTTCGGATGGCGACTGTTCCACGGTGCGCGCAGCAGTAGAAGATCGGGGCGACTCGCTTTCAAAGGCGATGGCTGGGTCGTCTTGAGCGAACTGGTGGTGAGAGCAAAGTCCGTTCAAGTGAGGCGGACACCGGATCTGTCCTCGCGCGGTTTTCGTGGTCTTTTCAGTTACCGCAGATCCGGTGTGGTTGGAGATTGTGTAGATGATGATTCCGTTGAAAGGTGAACAGGACGCCGACTTCCCGTCGTTGAATGTGGCTCTTATTCTGGTCCTCGTTACCTTCCTGTTGATGCTGGTCGCCGGACTGCTCAGCCTGGCTCTGAGGGGCAATACCGTGGTGTTGCTCAGCGAGGGGCTGGTCATCGTTCCCGCCTGGCTGTACGTGCGGCATTCCGGCTACTCGGCGCGCGAGGTGTTCCGTCTGCGAAAGATCCCGGCTCAGGCGGTTTGGGCGGCCGGACTGGTTGGCGTGGGTGCCACGGTACTTGGCGACGAACTGGACCGCTTTGTTCAGACCTTGTTCCCCATGCCCGAGGAGATCGCCAAGGGGGTCGAGCAGATGTTAAGAGTGCACAGCTGGTCGGATGGCGTGGTCGTGTTTGTGGCCATCGTTGGTCTGGCCGGTCTCCTGGAGGAGATGCTGTTTCGTGGCCTTTTGCTTGGAGCCCTGGAGCGCACATTTGACGTAACGCGCGCGGTGATGCTGAGCGCACTGCTCTTTGCGTTTTTTCACCTGAATCCGTGGACAGCTGTTCAGATTCTGGTCTTTGGTGTGGTGCTGGGTGTGCTGGCCTGGCGTTCGAACAGCGTCTACCCGGCCGCGCTTGTCCACGGCATGAACAACGGATTCGAGTTTGCGGTCTTGAATCTGGGTGAGGCGAAGCTGTCGTGGCTGTACTTCCGCGGGCACGTCTCGCCTGTTGCACTGCTGGCTGCCGGCGTTTTGCTTTACTACGGGTTCCGGTTGTTCTACCAGGTTTTCGAAAGAGAAGATGTCGATGGAAGAGGGTAAGGCATGAAGGGAGAGGTGGCAAGGATCCGGATTGGCATGATTCAGGGGGCGGAGACCGTTTCCTTTACCGTTGAGGGGCCGCATCGGATTGAGAACGAACAGGGCCAGGTCGTGCTGGAG
Source organism: uncultured Cytophagia bacterium (assembly GCA_964644845.1). Classification (GTDB taxonomy): domain Bacteria; phylum Zhuqueibacterota; class Zhuqueibacteria; order Oleimicrobiales; family Geothermoviventaceae; genus Geothermovivens. The sequence continues at coordinate 42,030 of CAZXXS010000116.1, forward strand.
GCTTCGGCAACGCGTTCGTACAGGGCAGCGATTTCTGAGGTGACCCCGGGAAAGATCGAACACTGGGTACGGGTGGGCATCCGTGAGCGAGGGAGGGCTGCGGATCTCGTTAAGGAATGGGAAGCTCGCGGCTTTTCGCCTCGTGTGGAAACGCTCGGTAAGCTGCTTCAGTTCGAGCGTGCGCAGGTGGACAACCGGGAGGACTGGGTGCTTGTGGGGCCTTTTGACAGCGCTGAGGCGGCCGAAGCTTTCCGACGAGCACAGGCTATGCCGGGTGAGCTGACAGTGCTGGAGTGGGTTGTTGAACGACCGAAAGGGGTTTTGGCATTGGACGGTCGGACGGTGGGCGGTCGGCTCCGGGCCGTCCCAGCCGACGCAGAAGAGCCGCGCATCTGGCTGGACGACGTGACCATCGGCATCGAATTCCACTGGCAGCACAAGGAGCGCGAGCATCTGCGGGGTGTGCTGGAGGTGACCTTCAACCGTCACGGGCGATTGCTGGCGGTTAACGAACTACCGTTGGAGTCGTACCTGGCCAGCGTGAATTCTTCGGAGATGACCGGTGACTCTCCCGAGGAACTTCTGAAGGCGCAGACAGTGGCTGCGCGAAGCACGATTTTCGCGACGGCGGGCAAACATCATTTCAACGAACCCTTTGATCTGTGTGCGGACGACCACTGTCAGTGTTACTACGGCGCCCAGCGCGAGATGGAGCGGTCGTGGCAGGCAGTGCGTAGCACCTGGGGTGAGGTGCTCACAAGCGGTGGCATTGTTTGCGACGCACGTTACTCGAAGATCTGCGGCGGCATCATCGAGGATTACCGCTACGTCTGGGACAATCGCGTGGTGCCTTACCTGGTGTCCGGGATCGACGGTGACGTCGAACTGGATTACCCCGCCAACACGGAGGAGAAGGCGCGAAAGCTGATCGACTCGTCGCCCGATGTCTACTGCAACGTTGACCGGTACGCGCTGCCAAAGAGTCTGGATCGGTGTCTCGGCCTGTTCCGCTGGGAGGTGACGTACAGCCGGGCAGAACTGGAAAATCTGCTTCGGCGGCGGGCCAGTGTGGACGTGGGCGAGCTGCGGGATTTAGTGCCCGTCGAACGAGGCGACTCCGGGCGCATCGTTTACCTGGACGTTGTGGGCAGTGAGGGCACGGTGCGGCTAGGAAAGGAACTCGAAATTCGGCGAGCTCTGAGCGAAAGTCACCTGTACAGCTCTTGCTTCTACGTTGAGAAGGAAACCGGGCCGGACGGCAGCGTGTCGAAGTTCACGCTTCGAGGCGCTGGATGGGGCCACGGCGTTGGGCTTTGCCAGGTCGGTGCCACGGTCATGGCTCAGAAGGGTTTCGACTACAAGCAGATTCTTTTCCACTACTACAAAAACACTTCTCTGGAGCGTTTGTACTGACGGAGAGGTGGCGAGATAGCCTGGACTGGGGGGCAAAGGACGGGAAAATGGCGAGTTTCCTGGAGCAAACAGTAGATTTCCTCGTGATCGGCAGCGGCATCGCGGGACTGTCGTTTGCGTTGCGTGCAGCCGAACACGGCACGGTGGCTGTTGTCACCAAGAAGGAACGGGCGGAGTCGAACACGAACTACGCCCAAGGGGGGATTGCCGCAGTTGTTTCCGAAAACGACAGCTACGACCTCCACCTTCGCGACACGTTGCAAGTAGGCAGCGGCCTGTGCCATCCTGAAGCGGTGGAGCTGATGGTGCGCGAAGGACCCGTCTGTGTGCGCGAACTCGAGGACTGGGGTGTGCGCTTTACCAAGCGGACGGAGGGGGAGCGGGTTCTTTTTGAACTGGGTCGCGAGGGCGGGCACTCGCGCAACCGGATTATCCACGCTCAGGATCTGACCGGAAGGGAGGTTGAGCGTGCCCTGGTGACAGCCGTCCGCGAGCACCCGAACATCCACGTGTACGAAGACCACATGGCTGTGGATCTAATTACCGAGCATCACCTCGGACCGGAGGCCGAAGCGAAAGCCGAACGGGTGCACTGTTTCGGTGCTTACGTGCTCGATATTCGCCAGGGCGTGGTGAAGAAGTTCCTGGCCCGGTCGACATTGCTGGCGACAGGCGGTCTGGGTCAGGTTTACCGCCACACGACGAACCCTGAAATCGCCACCGGGGACGGTCTGGCGATGGCCTACCGCGCGGGTGCGGCAATCGCGAACATGGAGTTCATGCAGTTTCATCCGACCGCTTTCTACAAGCCCGATGCCGAGGGACGCACGTTTTTGATTTCAGAGGCCGTGCGGGGTTTTGGCGGGGTTCTGCGTACCCGCGACGGCGAGGAATTCATGAGCAAGTACCACCCGATGGGATCCCTGGCGCCGCGCGACGTTGTGGCCCGAGCAATCGACGCCGAACTGAAGCGACGCGGCGACAGCTGCGTTTATCTGGACGTGACGCACCTGCCTGCGGACAAAGTGAGAGCTCGTTTCCCGAACATCTACGAAGCCTGCCTCCGCTACGGTGTGGACATGACCAAGGAGCCCATTCCAGTGGTGCCGGCGGCGCACTACAGTTGTGGCGGTGTGATCACAGACTTGCGTGCCCGAACGACGGTGGACGGTCTCTACGCCTGTGGCGAGGTGGCTTGTACGGGTGTGCACGGAGCAAACCGGCTGGCGTCCAACTCGCTCCTGGAAGCGGTCGTTTTCTCGCGCCAGGCTTACCTGGACGCTGTTGAACATCTCGACAACCGTCCACGCGTTTTCCCCGAGCTGCCTCTCTGGGACGACAGCGGTACCTTCAACTCGGAGGAATGGGTGCTGATTTCTCACGACCGTGAAGAGGTGCAAGGGCTGATGTGGGACTACGTGGGCATCGTGCGTTCAAATCTGCGACTGCGCCGGGCACGGCGCCGAATCGGACTCATCCAGCAGGAAATCGAGGATTTCTACCGCCGAACTCGTGTGACCGAGGGACTGTTGGAACTGCGCAACATGGCCCAGGTTGCTGCGCTAATCGTGGATTCGGCCATGTACCGAAAGGAGAGTCGCGGGCTTCACTACAACACGGATTACCCCAGCAAAGACGACAGGCGCTGGCTGCGGGACACGATTTTCGTGCGCGGTCGGCGGGGCAGCCCGAAGTTCCAGCGCGAAGCAACGATCCAGTGGGATGACGACACTGAGCCGTTTGTGTGGCGACTCAGACCCCGGTCGTTGAGCTCCTGACGAGGAAAAGGTCATGGGACAAAAGCTTCTCACTGCGACGGTGGCCTCTCTGGTCATCATCTGGGCGATCGACTGGTTCGACAGCTGGTACGAGCGTTTTCTGGAACGCCGCGGTCTCAGCCCGCAGCTTCGGAAGAATTTCCGGATGGTTCAATGGGTAGTTTTGGCCCTGCTTTTCTGGTTCAGCTTGGTAAGCGCGGGTCTGCCGCCGAAATTCGGGTCGGCGTTCTTCCTGTACGTGTTGTTTATTTACAGCCTGCGCGGCCTGCTTGTCACAGCGTCCAGTCGCACCGAGGGCGAGCGAAGGGACCGGAAGTAGACGAGTCTTGATTGCTAACAGTGTCTGACGCTCGGGCGTGTGATGTCAAGGAAGGAGGGGATCGTGTACCCGATCTACGCAGACGGGCTCGTTGCCGGCAGGGAAGAATTTCCAGTCGCCTGGGTACTGGCGGAGAACACCTTTTACCTTGCGATCTGGGCTCTCGGTGCTTTTTTGCTCTGGCCAGTGTGGCGCCTGCACGATGTCTCGTTACTTGGCTGGACTTGGATTCTTCTGGTTGTGGTCATCCAGATTTTGCTGAAAAAGCACAACTGCACGGGTTGTGTGTACTACGATAAACGTTGCCATCTTGGCTGGGGCAAGCTTGCTGCGCGGCTGTTCGACCGCGACAGCGGAAACCCGGCCACGGGCCAACGGCTTGCTCTGTTTTACGTCCTGTCGCCTCCGCTCATTCTGCTGACAAGCCTCGTTCACGGCTTGCTGAACGGTGCTGGGGGAATGTACTGGGTCGCTCTCGCTCTCTTTGTCTTCTTGAACGCGGTTACGTTTCCGGTGCGGCGCAGCGGCTGCAGCCGCTGCAAAATGAGAAAGGTCTGCCCCGGAAGCGCTGCTCGAGGGTAGTGCACTTCGACGCGGATTTCGACGGGTTTGGACGTGGGAACAGCTCAGGCGACGCGAGGAGGTTCTGGTGAAGGCTTCCGACAGTTCGATCACCGCTGTGCCTGGGATTCGCATTGGGCATGTGCACGACGAAGATGCGCTTACCGGCTGCACGGTGATTTTGCCCGAACGGTGCGCACAGATCGGCGTAGATGTTCGGGGGTCTGCACCGGGCACGTGCGAAATTGAGGCTGTTCGTACAGTCAGACTGGTGCCGTGTGCACACGCAATTCTGTTGACGGGCGGCTCCGCTTTCGGTTTGGATGCGGCTTCCGGTGTGCGCCGGTGGCTGGAAGAGCAAGGGGTTGGGTTTGACACGGGGGTGGTGCGTGTGCCCATTGTGCCAGCGGCTGTGATTTTCGATCTCGGCGTAGGGAACCCGGCCGTGCGACCTACTGCAGAGTGGGGCTACCGGGCTTGCGAAGCCAGCTCCAGAGAGGAGAACCACCAGGGTCGCGTCGGTGCTGGAATGGGCGCTACGGTTGGCAAAGTCCTCGGGCAGGAGAGGGCCATGTGGGGAGGACTCGGAATGGCGGCTGAGGTCGTAGGCGAGGTTACGGTGGGAGCTTTAGCGGTGGTAAACGCCCTGGGAAGCGTTGTGGACCCGAGCAGCGGCCGTGTGCTGGCGGGACCTCGGGGCGAGGACGGCACGCCGTTGGATGCAGCAAGAGTCCTGAGGGGCCAGGTAGTTTTTCCTTTTCCAACGAACACAACCCTGACGGTGGTGGCGACAGATGCTGCACTGACGCGAGAACAGGCCACGAAAATCGCGCAAATGGCGCAGGATGGTCTTGCACGGACCATTCACCCGGCCCACACGATGTTGGACGGCGACATAGTGTTTACGCTTTCAGTCGGGGACAAGCAACTTGACGTAAACGCCCTCGGTACGGTTGCAGCCGATCTTGTGGCGGAAGCGATCGTGAGAGCTGTGTGTGTGAGCAACGGGGAGGGCTGAATTCGGGCGGAAACTGCCTCGAGATGCTTGCGCCACGGAATCGGAACAGGCCCCGCAGTTCCGAAAAATCCCCCCTCGGAAAGGATTTACCCCCCCAGCTTACTCTTCAAGAATTTCCTTTTCCTTGGCCTGGATGACCTTGTCGATCTTCTCGATGTACTCGTCGGTCAGTTCCTGGATCTCTTTCTGGCCGCGGTGCAGGTCATCCTCGGAAATCTCGTGATTCTTTTCGGCTTTTTTCAGCTTTTCGTTGGCGTCGCGGCGGATGTTGCGAACTGCCACGCGGCCTTCTTCGCCGAGTTTGTGCACAAGCTTCACCAGATCCCTGCGACGCTCCTCGGTCAGGGGCGGAAAAGGCACACGAATTACCGTCCCGTCGTTCACGGGATTCAGACCCAGGTCGGATTTCATGATGGCTTTTTCGATCTCGCTCAGCATGCGCTTTTCCCACGGCTGGATCACGATGAGCCGCGGCTCCGGAGCGCTGATGCTTGCCACCTGCTTGATCGGCACGTTGTTCCCGTAGTACTCGACCCGGATTGTGTCCAGAATTGCCGGGGAAGCTTTGCCTGTACGAATCTTGGCCAGTTCCGACTCGGTGGCTTCAACGGCTTTTTTCATTCGCCGCTCGGCATCGTCGTGAATCTCTTTAACGATCATGGCTTTCCACCATCCACTTTGGTTCCGACATCCTCACCCAGTAGCACGCGCTTCAAATTGCCGTGTTTTCGAAGGTTGAACACGATGATGGGCAGATTGTTGTCCATGCAGAGGGTGACGGCTGTGGTGTCCATCACCTTCAGTTGCTTGCGGATGATGTCCATGTAAGTCAGGTGGTCGTAGCGCTTGGCATCTTTGTTCGTCATCGGATCCGAATCGTAGACGCCGTCCACCTTTGTGCCTTTCAGGATTGCCTCAGCTTCGACCTCGACAGCGCGCAGTGCTGCTGCCGTGTCCGTGGTGAAGAAGGGGTTACCCGTTCCCGCGGCGAAGATCACCACGCGCCCTTTTTCAAGATGGCGGATGGCCCGCCGGCGAATGAACGGTTCAGCAAGCTCTTCCATTTTGATGGCCGAGAGAACGCGAGTCGGCACGTCGTAGCGCTCGAGCCGATCCTGGAGGGCCAGAGCGTTGATTACCGTCGCCAGCATGCCCATGTAGTCGGCAGAGACGCGATCCATGCCCCGCGCACTGGCGGAAAGACCACGAAAGATGTTGCCGCCCCCAATCACGATGGCGACCTGCACGTCGAGATCGCGAACGTCGCGGATTTCTTCAGCAATGCGGGCAACTGTCTCAGGGTCAATGCTGAGGCCCTGACCTCCCATCAGGGCCTCACCACTCAATTTCAGAAGAATGCGGCGGTAGATAGGTGAGCTCATTTTTGAGATTCCGTACCAGATCCCAGTCTGGAAATCTTCGCAAAGAGCCGCCAGGTGCAAAATCCCCCGCTCGCCTGTTCGACGTGGAGCGCGAGTCCTCCTGGCGGGAGGGCGGCTCCGTCAGCTCTTCATTCGCCGAGCTGGAAGCGCACGAAGCGCCGGATCACGATGTTTTCGCCCAGCTTGGCGATGGCCTCGTTCAAGATATCCTTGACAGTCTTGTCTGTGTCGCGGATGTAAGGTTGTTCCAGTAGAACAGCTTCCTGGTAGAACTTCTGCAGACGCCCTTCGGCGATGCGTTCCACGATGTGGTCCGGCTTGCCTTCGTTGCGGGCCTGCGTGCGGTAGATCTCGAGTTCGTGCTCGATGACTTCTGGCGAGAGGTCCTCACGGCGGACCACCAGCGGATTGGCTGCGGCAATCTGCATGGCGATGTTTTTCGCCAGCTGCTTGAAATCGTCCGTACGGGCCACAAAATCCGTCTCACAATTGATTTCAACCAGCACGCCGAGCCGGCTGCCCGGGTGAATGTACGCCTCTACCAGGCCTTCTTTTGTTTCACGCCCTACCTTCTTTTGGGCCGTGGCCATGCCCTTTTTGCGCAGGATTTCGATCGCTTTATCCACGTCGCCATCGGCTTCGGCAAGGGCTTTCTTGCAGTCCATGATGCCGGCACCGGTCTTTTCGCGTAGTTCTTTGACTTGTTCTGCAGTAACTGCCATGGAAATTCTGCCTCCGTTGTTGAACTGGGGTAGTCGTCGTTCTGTAGCTCGGTTGCCGATGCGTTGGTCTTGGCTTGCCGTTAGAGCTGGACTTGTGCTGTTCGCTGCCGCGGAACAGCGCGCCGCTTACGCGCCCTGGGCAGGAGCCTGGGCCTCGGCCTCGGCGTACTTAAGCTCTTCTTCCGTTGGGGTCTGGAGCGAGGCTTCACTCCGCCCTTCCAGCCCCTCGAGCACGGCGTCAGCAATGGCGTGTGTGATCACGTTGATGGACTTGAACGCGTCGTCGTTGCCTGGAATGGGGTAGTCCACCAAGTCAGGATCGGCATTGGTGTCCAAAATGGCGAAGACCGGGATGTTCAGCCGTCGCGCTTCGTTGACGGCGATCAGTTCCTTTTTTACATCCACGATGAACACGGCTCCGGGCAAGCGATTCATGTCGCGGATGCCACCCAGCACCTTCTCAAGTTTTGCCTTCTCGCGCTCGAGACGCAGAATTTCTTTCTTCGTCAGTTTCTCGTACGTGCCGTCCGTGGCCATTTTCTCCAGATTCTTGAGCCGTTTGATGCTCTTTCGGATGGTGACGAAATTAGTCAGCGTGCCACCGAGCCAGCGCTCCACCACGTAAAACTGGTTGCAGCGCTCCGCTTCGGCCCGTACGATGTCCTTAGCCTGCTTCTTCGTGCCGACAAAGAGCACATTCTCGCCAGATCGCACAATCTGAGTCATCGCTTCGCAGGCTTTGTTGAGAAGAGTGAGGGTCTTTTTCAGATCGATGATGTAGATGCCGTTGCGTTCCATGAAGATGTATTTCTTCATCTTCGGATTCCAACGGCGAGTGAGGTGACCGAAATGGACCCCCGCGATCAGCAGATCTTGTAGCTTGACGTCAGAGCACGCCATCCTTGCTTCTCCTCTTTTGTTCTGGGTTTTGCCTCCATTCCCGTCGGAAAAACGGTCGATCCGCAACTTGCGGACACCCAGACGGTTCGGGAATGTGTGTTTTGTACGAATTGGTAACCACAAAAAGGCCTCCGCCCCAAAGAAAGGAACGGAGGTCGCAGCGCGCTAACGCTTGCTGAACTGGAACCTTTTCCTGGCCTTAGGTTGACCGTATTTCTTGCGCTCTACCATTCGCGGGTCACGGGTCAAGAAACCACGGCGGCGCAAAATGGGGCGGTAGGTTTCATCGTACAGGACGAGGGCACGCGAAATGCCAAGCCGTACAGCGCCCGCCTGTCCGGTTAAACCACCGCCAACCACACGGGCAATGATGTCAAACTTACCCAGCGTTTCCGTAACCTGGAGCGGTTCCTCGATGATCATCTTGAGCGTCTCGCGCTTGAAGTAGTCCTCGAGTGGACGCCCGTTGACAATCATCTTGCCCGTTCCGGGCACAAGCCGCACGCGCGCCACGGCTTCTTTCCGACGACCGGTCGCGTCAAACGTTGTCCCTTTGGGTGCCATGCCAATCCTTCCTGAAAGCTTTAACTCTGGGTTTACAGTTCAAGCGGTTCGGGCTGCTGCGCCTGATGCGGATGATCGGGGCCTGCGTAAATGCGCACCTTCTTCAACAGCTTGCGGCCAAGGCGGTTGTGGGGCAGCATGCCCTTGATTGCGTGGAACAGAATGCGCTCCGGATGTTCGCGCAACATACGAGTGTACGACACCGTTTTCAGACCACCCGGGTACCCGGAGTAGCTTACGTAGTGTTTCTGCTGGGCCTTGCGGCCAGTGACGCGAATCTTGTCGGCATTAATGATGATGATGTGGTCGCCGAAGTCCATGTGAGGCGCAAACTCGGGGCGGTGTTTGCCGCGCAAAATAAACGCGACCTTGCTCGCCAGACGCCCAAGGATTTTCCCCTCAGCGTCCACGATGTACCACTTCTGCTCGATGTCTTTGGCTTTGGGCATCGTCGTTTTCAACGCACAACCTCCAACAGTTTGATTTTCAAGCCGTTGAATATAACGAATGGCCCCCTAAGAAGCAAGAGATTTTTGCCGTTTTCGTCCCTACCTGACCTGGCTCTGGGATCGCTGCGGTTCTTCCCAACTGGGCCGCACAGAGCAACGTCCGGTGGGCGCCAAAGGTTCCTGTGTCCGTCCTTTGTCCGATGAGAAACGCTCAGGTTGGTGATCCCCGCCGGTTTGCCTCAAGTAAGCCCAGGATACGGTAAATCAACTTGGCGGCGAGGAAGTCCGTCGTCACGTCACCAGGACGTGGACAAAGCTCGACTACGTCGACGCCGACAACGCGACGGTTCGAAACCACGCACTGCAGGAGGGACAGCACATCGTACCAGCCGAGCCCACCGGGTTCTGGTGTGCCTACGGCCGGGGCAACAGAGGGGTCGAACACATCAAGATCGATTGTGATGTAGACAGGATCGCCCAAGCGGTGCAATACCCGTGCGTGCCGTTCCTGGTCGGTTACGTACTCGTGAGCCAGGAAGACGGGGAGTTTCTCACCCTGAATTCGCCCGTACTCTTCCGCTGAAAGGCTGCGCACACCGACCGAAACGACGGGGCAAATCTCCCACACCCGGGCCATGGCGCACGCATGGTTGTAGCGGCTTCCGCCGTAGCTGTCGCGAAGGTCAGCATGTGCGTCGAGATGGAGCACGTGTAAGCCGCTGTACACCGAGGCATGCGCTCGGATTAGGGGCACGCTGACCGTGTGTTCCCCGCCCAGGCCCACAACCAATTTCCCCTCGGAAATGAGCGACCGGGCTGCGCATTCAATTCGGTCAAGAGCGGCCTCTTCCGGCTCGCTCGTGTCGACTTCGACGGGGCCGGCGGTCCAGATGCCAGCGCGAAACGGCTCCGTGGCGGTGACTTCGTCAAAAAGCTCCACCTGGCGCGACGCTTCCAGGATGGCCTCGGGTCCGCGGGCCGTTCCCTTCACGTATGTTGTGGTGCGCTCGTACGGAATCGGTAGCAGAGCGTACCGCGCTGTTTCCCGCGTGGAAAACTCCGGTTCCAGATCGTAAGCGTTGCGGTTCACGGCTCGCCTTCAGTCCTCCGGAGGTTCAAAACGGATGGTCGGTAGCCTGCGATTCTTGATCAGTTCTTCTTGTTCGGAGAGAGCTGTGACCAGAAAGGGCAGGGCGATGGTGGCGTCCACGTACGCGGCCACCTTCGGCGCGTCGCGGTGAATCTTGCCCCAGGAGTGGGATTCGCTGAACGTGCAACCGGACAGTCCACCCCATTGCGGCACGTCGGTGGTGATTTGGATGGCGTAGTGGTGACCTTCGGCTGGCCAGCCGATGAGTTGCGCCGTCACTTCAGCCTGCTGGATGAAGTTTTTCGGGGTTCCACCACCGATGAACACGATGCCGGTTTTTTCAGCACGTGACACCAGGACAGCCAACTCGCGCACGTCTGCGATCATGTCGAAAGTGACCTTCGACTCGTGGGGATCCATCGTGGACAGGGCGATGCCGTACGACGAGTCGCTGATGGCCGGGCAGTAAATGGGTACCCCGCGACGGTAGGCCCTTGTGATGATGCCCTCTTCTTTAGCCACGGGCGCAAGCATGGCTCCAAGCCCCTCGAAGAACTCGCGCGTGGAGTAGGTCCGGTCGGGATCTAATGTCTTGGCGTAGTCGACGATGAAACGGTCCGTTTGCTGGAATTCCAGATCGTCGGCGTAGGTGTCGTAAATGCGGTCGATGCTGTACTCCCGCAGCAGGGTGTCGTCCATTTCGGGGTGACCAAGGTAATGGTAGCGACCCAGTGATTCGTGCAAGTCGTGGAAAAGATTGGCCCCGGTGGACACGACGCAGTCGACCAAGCGCTTGTCAATGAGGTACGCCAGGATACGCCGCATGCCTGCTGGTACCATGGCTCCCGCCAGACCAAAGAGAATGAGCGTGTTGTCGGCGAGCATTTCCTTCCACACCCGGAACACTTCGGCCAGCTGCCGACCCTGGAAGGAAATCATGCGCATGCGCTCCAGAATGTCGCTGGCCGGAGCGCCTGGCTTCACTTCAAACGGCACCGTAGGGTGCCGTAGCAGTTCTTGCTTGGTGGGTTTGCGCTGATTCATCGTGTTGTCCTCCCGGTTGGGGAAGTCAGAGTTGCCCTGCAAAGGCATTGGTGCCCAACATCGCGAACGTGCGCGCTTTCAAGTCGCGACTCACGTACGGCGGAGCGAAGGAGCGAAGAGAGGCGTCCGGACCCTGCCTCCCGGTTTGTCAGCTCACCGCCGATCTTTTCGTGGGGTCAGGAAGGCTGCTTCTGCCTGACTTGGCCGTCGGACGGCACGTTCGGGAGGCCGCGCTGCTCGCTTCGTTTTGTCTCAAGGGCGTCCGCCGCAGAACTTTAGATGCCGCTCGGGACTGTCGAGTGACCCTTGCCGAGGTGTGTCTGCGAAAAGACTGATTTCGCCCAGCGGCGGGATTCGTACCGGTCAGAAACGCACCTCCGTCGGGCATCGGCTGAAAGGCATGACCGAAATATCCGGTGACCCCACTCGACAGAATTTGTCTTCCACGTTCAACTTCTGAGCAGGTCTGGGTCGGAACCCTCCGGAGCGGTGTTTAGCCGGGGAGAATTGTGCGTTTGCACAGCCTGGTCCAGTGTCCCGACATGGCCCCAGAGTGTGTGGCGCTCAGGGAAGCAGCACAGCGGCGGCCACAACGGTGGTCCAAAGGCCTTCTTTGTCGCCGATTGCGGTTTGGGTGATGTTACGAGTACGAACAATCTTGCCGCTGATTCGCCAGATCTCCTTTTTCTCGTCCCAGCTTGCATCGGGGTCGAACTCGACGCCGAGCACGGTGGCCAACATGCTGGCTGCCAGATCCTCGGCGTAGTCGCCGGCCACGTCTTCCCGCTGACCGAAACTGTGGTGTTCCGACAGGTAGCCGTAGCTGTCGGGATCCTTCGGGATGGCCACCCCGACGGATGCCGCTACTAAACGGTGTGGCTCATTGGTGGCGTTGTCACTCATGACGACAAACGTGACCTGTCCCGGTCTAATGAGCGAGAGCCCTTCCTTCCTGGAGATCAGCTTGCAACGCGGCGGGAAGATGCTCGACACACGGACCAGATTCAGGTGCGCGATGCCCGCCTTCCGGAGGGCCTCTTCGAAGCTCGCCAGCTTTTCCCTGTGTTTGCCCACACCGCGCGTCAAGAAAACTCGGCGGGGAACGTACTCCAAACCAACCGCTTCGTCCTTACCCTTCATTGATCTCTCCTGTACCAGAGACCGCGGTTGAACACCGCTTTTACCTGTCCTTTCACTTCCCAACCCTTGAAGGGCGTGTTTCGTGCTTTAGAACGAAAGGTCGTTGGGTCGATCTGCCAGCTCGCCTCCGGATCGAAAATGGTCAAATTGGCCACCGCACCTTCTTCAATTCGGAGGGTGTCCTGCAAATTGACGACACGAGCCGGGCCGATGGTCAGGCGCCGCAGAGCTTCCGTCAGGGGCAGTGTGCCCCGCTCCACGACGCTCTTCATGATCACACCTAAAGTGGTTTCCAAACCGATGACGCCGAAGGGGGCCAAGGCCAGCTCGACCTCTTCTTTCTCCTGAACAGCGTGCGGTGCGTGATCCGACGCGATGGCGTCGATTGTGCCGTCGCGCAGACCTTCGTGCAGGGCTTCGACATCTTCCGCAGTGCGTAACGGTGGGTTCATCTTGAAGTTGGCGTCGAATCGGCGCATCTCCTCCTCAGTGAGAGCCAGGTGGTGCGGTGTAACCTCGCAGGTAACGGCCAGGCCTTCCTGTTTGGCCTGACGCACCAGCTCCACGGACCGTGCCGTCGAGATGTGGGCAATGTGCAACCTGCCGCCCACGTACCGCAACACTGAAAGGTCCCGCTGGATGATGATTTCCTCTGCGATCGAGGGCATGCCCGGTAAACCCAGCTCTGTGGACACGAAACCCTCATTCATCACGCCGCCAGCGTCCAGGTAGGGATCCTCACAGTGCTCAATGATCGGCACGTTGAACATGCTGCTGTACTCGAGCGCCCGGCGAAGGACGGCCGTGTTCTTCACCGAATCGCCGTCATCGGAGAAGGCAACGGCCCCCGCGTCCACGAGATCGGCCATTTCCGAAATCAATTCCCCTTTGCGCTCCGCCGTGATGGTGGCGATTGGGTAAACGGCCGTCAGCTGACTGCGCGCCCGCTCTTTGATGAACTCCACAACGGCCCGCTTGTCGGCTGGTGGGTTTGTGTTTGGCATCGCGCAGACGGCTGTGAAACCACCCGACATGGCTGCGGAGCACCCGGTCGCAACGGTTTCTTTGTCCTCACGCCCTGGTTCGCGCAGGTGAACGTGGATGTCGAGCAGGCCCGGTGACACAACGCAACCACTGGCATCCACGATGTCACCTTTGAAACTGGCCGGCTCGATGCGGCCGATTTGAGCGATTCGGCCGTTCTCAACCACAATGTCGGCCCGAAAAGTGCGATCCTTGAGGAGATCGTAGATTTCCCCTCCGTGGATCAGCACCAGATTGGCTTGCTGAGGCTCGCGCATGCTACCGTCTCCACAAACGGTAAGAAGTCCGTGTCATCCCTCGAAACTGGTCTCGACACCGCTCAAAAGGTAAAGCACAGCCATCCGGACGGCCACGCCGTTGGTTACCTGATCCAGAATGACGGAATAGCCGCTGTCTGCGACTTCACTCTCCAGTTCCACGCCCCGGTTGATCGGTCCGGGATGCATGATGATGATGTCCTTTTTGCCGACCCGGTCGAGCTTGGCCCGGGTTACACCCCACTGGCTGCGGTACTCGCGGATGGACGGAAAAAGACCCGCCACCTGACGTTCTCGCTGGATCCGAAGAATGTTGAGCACGTCAGCCCAGGCAATGGCGTCTTCCAGATTGTAGAAAATTTCGACACCCCAACGCTCAGCTTGCACCGGGATGAGGGTACGAGGACCGCAAAAGCCCACTTTTGCACCCATGGTTTGCAAGCCGTAGAGGTTTGAACGGGCGACGCGGCTGTTCAGGATGTCGCCGACAATCACCACTTTGAGGCCTTCGAGCGAACCGAGCTTTTCGCGAAGAGTCATCATGTCGAGCAGTGCTTGCGTGGGATGCTCGTGTCTGCCGTCGCCTGCGTTGATGACGTTGGCTTTCACGTGCCGGGTGAGGAAATGCGGGGCACCGCTGAAAGCGTGGCGGATGACCACCATGTCGATCTTCATGGCCTCGATGTTCCGGGCGGTGTCGCGCAGTGTTTCGCCCTTTTGCACCGATGAGATGGACGCACTGAAATTGACGGTGTCCGCGGAGAGACGTTTTTCTGCAAGCTCGAAGGAGATCCGGGTGCGAGTCGAAGGCTCAAAGAACAGGTTAACCACCGTCTTGCCTCGTAGGGTCGGCACCTTGGGAATCGGTCGCCGAAGGACCTCTTTGAACGTCTCGGCCGTGTCCAGGATCAGCGTGATGTCCTCTTTGGGCAGGCCCTGGAGGCCGAGCAGGTGGCGTGTAGACAGGCTCATGCTTCTTCCTCCGGCGGCGCTTCGACGAGCAACACAGCATCCTCGCCGTCCACTTCTTTGAGGTGAACCCGGACTTCCTCACCAATCGACGTGGGCACGTTCTTACCCACGAAATCAGCTTTGATGGGAAGCTCGCGGTGACCGCGATCCACCAGTACAGCAAGCTGGATGCGGGCAGGGCGTCCGAAGTCCATCAGGGCGTCCAGAGCAGCGCGCGTGGTACGCCCTGTGTAGAGCACGTCGTCCACCAGCACAACATTTTTGTCGTCGATGTTGAAAGGGATGTCTGTGGTCTGCACGACAGGCTGCTTGAGCCTTCGGCGGAAATCGTCCCGGTACAGTGTGATGTCCAAGGTGCCGAGCGGAACCTCGATCCCTTCGATTTGCCGGATCTTGTCGGCAATGCGCTGGGCGAGGGGGGCTCCGCGTGTGCGAATGCCCACGAGAACGAGGTTCTCTGTGCCCTTGTTGCGCTCCAGGATTTCATGGGCCAGACGCGTGATGGTGCGGTCCAGGCCCTTCTCGTCGATGAGTTTTGCCTTGACCTTCATGGCGGGTCCAGGGTTGGGTTACGCTGCCGCGACACGCGGTAGGGGTGCGAGATGTGGGAGGTCCCTTACCGCCTCGCCGGGTCGGTTTAAAGGGCAAATTTACCGGCGCCAAACATAAGAAAACGCTTGAAAAGAAGCAAGAGAAAAGCCGCCCCAGGTTGCCCGGTTTTGCCCTCGGGGACCTGTGGGTACCTCAGGGCGACTTGGCTGCTGCGGGCGGAATGGTTCTCGGGCTGAGCCCGCACTTAAAGATTGATCTGCCTTTCTGCCCGGCGGCATGGGTGGTCTGGCGGCAGTCTGGAAACTCGGTATTCTTAGCGTTGACTGTGGGGGAGCTCGAGAAAGCACGGTTAGCGGCGGTTTCAAACCTACGGGCAACAGCTCTCTCCCGAGTTCACCTGCCCGTTCGCAGAGGGACTGCTGAAAAGCTGCTCTCCAGGGGTGGTCGCTTCCTTGGCACTTGCTTGTTGCGAAAATCCTTTCTAACTTCGCCCGGAAGCTAAGCGACCATCCAGGGCCACCGCGCATGAACGTTGCTCACATTCTCGCCCTTGTTCTACTCATTGCCTACGTCGGTGAGCGGACAATTCTTGGGCGGCTTCGAATTGGCGGTAAAACACGACACCTTTTTCTGCTCGGGGGCGAGTTCATTGCGCTGGGGGCGCTCCTCGGGCCGAGGGGGTTCAACATTCTGTCGGACGCTGTTCTCCTCGAACTACGGCCTGTGCTGGCCATGGGCATTGGCTGGCTGGGTTTGTTGCTTGGGCTTCAGTTTTCGAAGGAGCATTTGCGCCGTTTCCCTGCAGGAACGCTGCTGGCGGCTTTCGGTCTGCCGATAGGGATGGGGGCAGTTGTTTTCCCTCTTATTCTCGTTACGCTGGCAGCCTTTGGACTCAACGTCGGGAATCACCGGCACTTGCTTGTGGCTGCAGCTGTTTTGGCAGCGGCCACAAGTTGCACCTCACCCACCACAATTGCACTCATGACACGCTCGATCCGCAGACGGATTGAGACGGCTTACCTGCTACGCATTGTCTCCGCTCTCGACGGTCTGCCTGGAGTTGTTGCGCTTGGACTGTTGTACGGCTTCTTGCAGACGCACGTTGGCCCGCTGGGGGGCTTGGCTGTGGCCATCGGTGCACCGGCGGCTTTGTCCCTTTTGTTCTTCGCGTTGCTGCGGCAACTGCAGGACCCGGACGAGCTGATCGTGATCCTCCTCGGCGTGATTACCTTTGCCGGAGGAGCTGCCTTTACGGCACGCGTTTCACCGCTCTTCTCCACCCTGACGGTCGGCTTGCTGCTGGCTCAGATGCCGGTCCAACGGAGGACCCTCTCCCGTGTCCTTGCGAAAACGGAACGGCCGTTCTACATCGTGTTCCTGATTCTGGCCGGGGCTCAGTGGCACTTTGCGTCGCTTCAGTTACTTGCCTTTGGGCTTGTCTACGTGGGTTTGCGCCTCCTGGTCAAGGTGCTCGTGCCTGCTCTTGCCGGGGCTTTTCTGGGTGACCGCGACGTCATGCCGACCCACTTCGGTCTCGGACTACTGGGGCAGGGCGGCCTCTCGCTGGCCATTGCACTTGAGTACGACCTCCTGTTCCCGAGCCTGCTTTCGGAAGCTGTTCTGTCGGCTGTGATCGTGGCCCTCATCGTGAACCAGGTGCTCGCCCCTGCTGGATTGCGGTGGCTGCTGGGCAGTCCTCCTGCGACGGAACCGGGACGTCAGGAAGTGCTGGCATGAAAGGAATTCCGACGAAAGTAGCAGCGGATCCTGTGGTTGTCGGTAAGAAGCTGGCCAGGAGCCCCGGTTTTCTGGTGGTGTTGCTTCTGGCGCTTCTGAGCCTCCTGATGGCTCTTCTTTTGGAGGTGACGCCAGAAACTGTAAATGCGCACACCGACAGCGCGGCTGCTCTGGGCTTCCTGATCCTCGCCGCTTACCTGGCCGGTCAGCTGGTGCAGCCTTACCGTCTCCCGAAGATCACGGGCTACCTGCTGGCGGGCATCTTGTTTGGGCCCTACGTCTTCAATCTGGTGCAGGAGCCGGCGGCGGAGCGACTTGACCTGATCAACCGGCTGGCTCTTGGGATCATCGCGTTGACCGCCGGCGGTGAACTTCGTCTCGCAAAGTTGCGACGTCAGGTTCGGGCCATTTCGACGGTTGTCGGGCTTCGGTTCGCGCTGGTCCCCTTGAGCGTGGCCCTTGTTCTGTACGTGTTCTTCGACGCGCTGGCCGTGGCTCAAGCGGGCACTGCGGCTCAGAGGGTAGCCGGGGTGGTTCTTCTCGGTCTCATTGCAGCGGCAATTTCCCCTTCGACGACCGTTGCTGTGATCACCGAGACTCAGTCAGGGGGTCCCGTCACCGAGCTTTCGCTTGCAGTGGCGGTAACGATCGACGTCGCCATTCTGGTGGTCTTTGCTCCGGCTCTCGCGTTCGCCGAGGTGCTGACACAACCCGGAGGCACCTTTCAGCTTGCGCTGATGTTGAAGGTGGGCTGGGAAATTCTCAGCGCTGTTCCTTTGGGGATTTTGTTCGGCGTTGGTGTGGTCTGGTACCTGCGGAGCGTACGGGAAGAGATCTCCATTTTCCTCGTTGGCGTCGTGTTTTTCGCGGTGGAGTTCACCAATGCCATCCACTCAGACCCCGTGCTAACGTGTTTGATCGTCGGCTTTGTGGTCGAGAACTACTCAGACCAGGGTGAAACCCTCATTCAGGCGATTGAAAGCAGCTCCCTGCCGATTTACGCGGTGTTCTTCGCCGTAGCCGGAGCGGCGCTAAACCTAAACGCTTTGCGGGCGCGCTGGGTCGCAGCTCTGACGATCGTACTGGTGCGCCTCGGCACAACGGTGATCAGTACGAACCTGGCGGCTCGTCGCGTGACGGGCGTGCCTACCGTCCGCCGCTACCTCTGGACGGGTTTCCTGGGGCAAGCAGGGGTGAGTCTCGGTTTGGCCCAACTGATCGCCGAGAGCGTACCGGCCCCTCTTGGCACAGACCTGCGTACGCTCATCGTTGCTTCGATCGTTGTGAATCAGGTAATTGGTCCCGTCATTTTCCGACTTGGTCTGGAAAAAGCCGGCGAAATCGGCGGGAGGGCGGCGCGGGGAGCGCGCCCGGACTGAGGGAGGTGAGCCGTGATGCGCAGAGCACTGGAAGTCCTTGGGGTTTCGCTGTTGACCGCTGTTAGCGCGTTGGCCAGCAGTAGCGTGTACGGGCCGAGCTCGGGCTACACGGCCAGCTACAGCGTTGAGCTCGCTGGGAAACGCGTGGGTCGCGCTGCGTTCCGCTTCCAGAAGTACGACACGACGTTCCATTCCCGCCTGAACGTGCGTTTCAACCTGAGGCGAGCGGGCCAGGAGGTACGGGTGGAGCTGAGAGCGGAGCTCGCTTTTTCGGCCACCAGCTTGACGCCAAAGCGCTACACGTTGCTGAGCCTGGTAAACGGCGCCAGGCAAGCGGAAATCCGCGTTGAAATGAAGGGCGATTCCGCTCTGGCCGTGATTGAGGGGCCTGGGCTCGGCAAACGCCACATTTCTGTTGCCACCAAAGTAGGGACCCTCATCCTCGACAACAACTTCTGTGTCGATCACTACCAACTTCTCGTGTGGCGTTTCCTGAGAAGCGGAGCAGAAAGCACGAATGTGTCATTTTTGGTGCCTCAAATCTTGCTCAGGGTGCCGAACACGCTGGAGATGCAATTACGACGGCAGGGAGAGCAGACCGTTGCAATTGGCGATTCGAGTTTTACCTGCTGGAAGATCGCTGGTAGATCGGCGGGCGGGCTTCGCCTGAATTTCCTGGTCCGCAAGCGCGACGGTGTTTTACTGCGTTGGGAGGTGCCAGCTCAGGCTTCGGTGGCCCAGCTGGAGCTCAATGCGGATCAGACCGACACGTCTTTTTCGCAAGTTGACGAGAGCGAGTACCTGAACAAAATCCTGGATCGTTTTTTCATCAAGAGCTACGTGGATCTGGGGGACTGGCGCAGGCTGGAGTACCTGCGGTTGAAATCCAGACTGCGGATTGCCGCTTTCGGTGAGCCGACGCGTGACACGCCCTGGCAGAAATTCGAAGGCCATTGTGAGGTCAAGGGGAACACAGCAACCTACGACGGCGTGTTCACCGTCAAGATGGTTCGTACAAAAGGTCCCGGTAGGTGGATCGACAAGCGTGGGGGACGCTTTGCGCGCGAATTGGCGGCGGAACCCGATGTGCAGGTCGACGATCCGTTGATTCGACGAACGGCCCGCGAGATCGCTGGTGAGGCTGCCACGCCCTGGGAAGCCGTGGAACGCGTTTGTCACTGGGTAGCACAGGAAATCCGCTACAAACTCACGGGCGCAGACGCGTTGACCTGTTTGCGAACCCGACAGGGCGACTGCGGTCCTAAGGCAAAACTCGCGATCGCTTTTCTTCGCAGCCTGGGCATTCCGGCCCGGATCGCCGGTGGCTTGTTGTACGCTGGTGATCGTTGGGGGCAGCACAACTGGGTCGAGGTTTACCTCGGCGAAGCGCTCAGGTGGGTACCCGTGGATCCGACAACCGACGAGACGGATACATTCAGCGCGGCCCACCTGACTTTGTGGGAAGGCTGGGCTGGTGCTCTTGGCGCTGAGCCGGAAGGAGCCAGGATCGAAGTGCTGGAGTTTCGCAAAGCGCCCTGATACCATTTCTTTCCCTTTGAGGCTAACGATGCCTCGGAACTGCCTCCGTGTGGATCTTGTTCCCGGGGGGGGTAGATAAGGTGTGGTCCGAAGTTCGGTCCTCCGGTTCTCTGGAGAATTTCGCGGGGATGTTCTGAAGTTGAAAGATGCAGGTCGCGCCTCTCTTTCCCGGCTTTTTACCAGCGGAGAATTCCTTTCTCCGAGCCCATCCGTGCCAACTTAAGGGAATCGTTCTCCTGCTGAGGGCAAATCAGTCCAAACCCTTGCCCCAATTAGCCTTGCTTTTCAACCGGCGTTTGTCTAACTTTGCCGCAAATCGGGGATCGGGTGACCGGTTTGCAACCGGATTGCGTTGGAACCCGTCGGACCGGGGTAGAATGTCGAGACAAAACGGCAGGAGAACCTGAGATGATCTGCAAAAGGCTACTCGTGTTCACGCTAACCGTGGCGGTTCTGGCCGGTGGCTGTCAGAAGAAAGCTGGAGAGGAGAAAGCTGCGGCGACGCAGAAGTGCAAGACGCTGACCCAGGAGGAGATCCAGGCGATCATCCAGAAAGTCAATCAGATGCCCCTCGAACCCGTTGAACCGAACGAGGTGGCAGTGCTGGAGACGGATTTCGGCAAGATGGTCATTAAGTTTTTTCCGGATAAAGCCCCCCTGCACACCAAGTACTTCAAACGGCTTGTGAAAGCCGGCTTCTACGACTGCACGACATTTCACCGCGTTGTGAAAGGATTTGTGATTCAGGGGGGTGACATTTTGACCCGTGATGACGACCCAAACAACGATGGCACGGGAAACGCCGGCTACCACATCCCGGCTGAGTTCAACGACATCCCGCACGACCGAGGAATCGTAAGCATGGCTCGTGCCCGCGACCCGAACAGTGCGGGCACCCAGTTCTTCATCTGCTTGAAGCGCCTGCCTAATCTGGATCACCAGTACACTGTTTTTGGGAAAGTGATTGAGGGGCTGGACGTGCTCGACAAGATCGCCAACGTACCGACGAAGATGCAGCCGGGCATGCGCGAGAAAAGTCGACCTGTGAAACCCGTCTACATCCGTCACGCCTACATGACTACTCGATGAAGCATTTGAAGCACATCCTGGTCCTGGTTGCGGGATGCGCCACAGCCCTTGTGGCGCTGGCAGGCCCACCAGCGCCAGCGAACCCGCGTACCTGGGTTTTTTTCGCCGACAAGGGCGACGGCGTTCTTCGCAAAGCGGCTCTCGAAGCGGTCGAGCGCGAGCTTCCCAACCGTACCTTGTGGCGCCGGGGAAAAGTGCTCCCCAAGAACAGGCTTGTGGATGAGACAGATTTGCCCGTTCTTGAAAGCTACGTTCGGGCCGTTGAAAATGCCGGAGCACGAGTGGTCGTTCGTTCACGCTGGCTGAATGCGGTCAGCGTGATTGCAGATTCGAACGCACTGTACAAGATCGCCCGGTTGCCTTTTGTCCGTCACACGCAACCCGTCGCTACGGCTTTTTCCTGGCTTCCCGAAACGGTTCCGCCAGCGGCTTTGAAGAAACCGGCTGAGGAAGCCGGACTTTCTTACGGGCCTTCATTCACACAACTTGCCCTGATGCGCGTGCCGGAGTTGCACCAGTGGGGTGTCACGGGGGCCGGGGTGATTGTGGGTATGCTGGATGCCGGTTACGACTGGCGCTCGCATGAGGCCTTTCAGCACGTCCGCGTGCTTGGTGAGCACGACTTCATTTGGAACGATGACATAACTTACGATCAGGAGGGGCAGGATTACCCGGGCCAGGACGACCACGGGACCATGACGTTCTCCACGATTGCGGGCTACATGCCGGGACAGCTCGTGGGGCCTGCTTTCGACGCTTCTTTCTACTTGGCCAAAACCGAGCGTGTGACCGATCTGGAGGGCCACGATTTCGAGAAGCCGGTTGAAGAGGACTACTGGGTTGCTGGTTTGGAATGGCTGGAGCGGAATGGTGTAGACCTGGTCAGCAGTTCCCTGGGTTACCTGGATTGGTACACGCCCCAGGACATGGACGGCAACACGGCGGTTGTAACCGTCGCAGCGGATTTGGCGGCCAAGAAGGGCGTGTTGGTGATCAACTCAGCGGGTAACGAGGGGAATCACGCCTGGCAGAAAATCATTGCACCGGCTGACGGGGACAGTGTGGTGGCCGTTGGGGCCATCAACGCCGATGGCAGCATCGCTTCGTTCAGTTCTTTAGGGCCCACGGCTGACGGTCGCATCAAACCGGACGTCGTGGCCATGGGGAACGGTGTTTACGTGGCCAGTCCGTCCGGTTTTTCCGAGTACACCTACGTGCGCGGCACTTCTTTTTCGTGCCCACTCGTGGCCGGGGTGGCGGCTCTGGTGCTGTCTGCGCATCCGTGGCTTACGCCCATGGAACTCCGCGACGCCTTGCGCGAAACGGCGGATCGAGCTGCTTCGCCTGACACAGTGTACGGATGGGGACTGGTTGACGCGGTGAAGGCTGCACTGTACAACGGCCCCTTTTTCAGCAACTTGCCTCGTGTGGTGACGCGCTCCGACGGAGGTCTGGACGTGTTCATTTACGCTGTGCCCAAGAGCGGGTTTGTAGCAGGTTCGCTCATTTTGCACTACAGCGTTGCGGGTGCCGACTTCCAGGACGTGGGCATGGCTGCCGGCGACACAGCCCACCAATTCGTGGCCCATCTTCCCCAGTTTCGTCCAGGTACCCTCCTGAGACTTCGCTTCAGTGCTGTCGATTCGACCACGGGACTGGTTGAACATCCTTACACGCCACACGACGCCTTCCGCTACGTGACGGGACAACCCAGTGTAACGGGGCCGTGGGAAGCTCCGCCAGAACGAACCGTCTTGCACCATCCGTACCCGAATCCGTTTCGTGCTGTGACCCGAATTGCTTTTGATCTCCAGGAGGATGCGAACGTGACCCTGGAGCTGTACAACGTGCGTGGTCAGCTGGTTCGTACGTTACTGGGCGATGTTTTCCTGCCTGCCGGGAGGTACGGGTTCGACTGGCCGGCGGAAGACAACCAGGGCAAGAAGGTGGCTTCTGGCGTGTACATCGCCCGGCTGGTGGTCGACGGGGCGCAGCACACCGCAAAGCTTCTGCACCTCCACTGAGGAGCGAACATGGCCGCAAAACGACTGAAGATCGCTCTGGCTCTAGGAGGGGGCGGTGCACGTGGTCTGGCCCACGTTGGCGTGCTCCGTGTGTTGGAGCGGGAGGGATTTCACTTCGACCTGATCACGGGCACGAGCATGGGTAGCGTGGTGGGGGCGATGTACGCGCAGCAGAGGGATGCCAGCGAGGTTGAGGAACGGTTTCGGCGGCTACTGGACAGCGATCTCTACCACGAGATCGACTTCGAAAAAATCAACCTCAAGCGGCACGAGGACGATTTCATCGGTCACATCGCCACCTCGTTGAAGGAGCGAATCGCCATCAATCTGGCTCTCTCGAAGATCTCGCTTCTGGATGCCGACTACCTGGAACGCGGTCTGCAGATCCTGCTGGAACCAGGACGAATCGAAGACCTGGATGTAACGTACGCGGCCGTTGCGATCGATCTGAACACGGGAGAAGAAGCGGTGATTGCCCGTGGCGACATCATGCGTGCGGTGCTGGCCAGTAGCAGCGTGCCAGGGTTTTTCCCTCCTTGTGAGTACGAGGGACGTTATCTGGTGGACGGTGCCGTGCGGGCAACGCTCCCCGTTCGGGCCGCGCGCTACCTTGGCGCAGACTTGGTTGTCGCGGTCGACGTGAGTCGAGATTTGGGCGACGATCCCGACTTGGACAACATTGTGGACATTCTGGCGCGATGTCATGACATCCTGGCTGATGCGTACAGGAAATACCTGCAACGGGAAGCAGACCTGGTGATCCGGCCCGATGTAGGTTCCGTGCACTGGACGAAGCTGGATCTGATGGACAGGCTCGTTGTGGAGGGAGAAAACGCGGCTGAACGGGCCCTGCCTCAACTCGTTGCACTCTTTGAGCAAAAGGAGCCTCTGTGGCGGAGGCTGATAGCCAAGGTCAAACGAAAGGAGTAGGCTACATGCGAACGGTACTTGCAAGGTTGTTTGCCGAATCGCCATTCGCACGAATCGGGGAACACATGGACAAGGTGCAAGCGTGTGTCGACGTTGTCCCCAAGATGATCGACGCCCTTTTCGAGGAAAATTTTGAAGAGCTTGAACAGCTGGCCAAGCAGGTTTACAAGCTCGAGCACGAAGCGGACATCGTTAAGGGCGAGGTTCGCGACCATCTGCCCAAGAGCATCTTTTTGCCAGTGGACCGCGCGGATTTACTGATGTACCTGAAGGAGCAGGACGCGATCGCCGACGCGGTGGAGGATTTGGCGGTCGTTTTGACAATTCGCAAATTGCACGTGCCCGAAGAGCTGCGATCGGATCTTCGGCACCTCGTAAATCGCTCGGTGGATGCCTGCCGCGAGGCCGGACGGCTGGTCGGGGAAATTGGCACCTTGCTGGTGTCGGGTTTCAAGGGCTCCGAGGTGGACGAAGTGATCGGGAAAATCGCTCACCTGGGCGTGATCGAATGGGAAACCGACAAGCAACAGCAAAAGCTGGTGAAGAAACTGTTTCAGATCGAGCCGGAGCCAGATCCCATCAACGCGTTTTTCATGATGAAGGTCTTCGAGGAGATCGATGGTCTGGCTGATCACGCCGAGAATCTCGGTGACATCATCCGCATGATGATCTCGAAGGGGTAGAGTGAAAAACAAGAGATGCTCGTACTGAAGCGGGTGTTTGGACCATTGTCTGACCGGGAATTGGGGTGAACGCCAGGTCAGCCACCGGATGGAGTGGCGAGAAGGCATGGGCCTGGCTTTCCGAAGTGACGAGCCGAGCGTGGGTCTGTCCAAGGTGGGCGTGGCGGCACTGCGGTGAGCGGTGGTCAGCCCTGGGGGGCCAGACAGAACCAGTCCGGCTGCGCAACGGACATCCAGCAAAAAAGGGCGAGGACAGAAGGAGATGGGTTCGGAAACGTTCTTTGCGATTCTGGCAATCGTCGCGGCGCTCTACATGGCGTGGAACATCGGTGCCAACGACGTGGCCAACTCCATGGCCACCTCTGTGGGTGCCAAAGCAATTACCCTTCGGCAGGCTGTTGTGATTGCGGCGGTCCTTGAGTTTTCAGGGGCCTTTTTTGTGGGAAACCACGTCACCAAAACGGTGGCTGTGGGTCTGATTCACCTGGACAGGGTTCCCGATGCTCAGTCGCTGATGCTGGGGGCTCTGGCAGCGGTGCTGGCGGCGGCTTTGTGGATCACGGTTGCCACCTGGAAGGAATTGCCGATCAGCACAACGCACTCGATTGTGGGGGCGATGGTTGGATTCGGGATCATCGTGGGAGGCATCCGCGGTGTGGTCTGGACAACCGTTGGCAAGGTAGTGCTAAGCTGGATCGTTTCGCCGCTGTTTGGTGCGCTTGCGGCCTACCTGGTTTTTCGGCTGATCACCCGGTTGATCTTCGCAAGGGTAGATCCACTGCGGGCTGCGCAAAAACTGGCGCCGTTTTTCATCGGGTTCACTGTCTTCATCATTGTAACCTCGTTGCTGGCCAAGACGCCATTGGGCCGACTGGTTGGGCGTCAGCTTGGGATTGAACTGACGCTGGGGCATGCGATCTTGCTTGGCGTCCTGGCCGGCGTGGTGGTTGCTTTCCTCGCCGGCCTTTTTGTTCTTCAGCGCTTGCGGCGAGGGCGACAGCCCTACGCAGACGTTGAAGCGCTCTTTCGTAATCTGCAAATCATGACCGCTTGCTACGTGGCTTTTGCGCACGGAGCTAACGACGTTGCGAATGCAGTCGGACCCGTCGCAACCGTGTGGACTCTGTTTAGAGGGGGCGAGATCGGGCAGATGGTCGAAGTGCCGGGGCTCCTGCTGGCGATCGGCGGAATCGGGATAAGCCTCGGTGTGGCCACGTGGGGCTACAAGGTAATTGGCACGGTGGGTAGCAAGATCACAGAGCTCACAAATACGCGAGGGTTCTCGGTCGAGATCAGTGCTGCGACAACGGTGCTGATCGCGTCAAAGCTTGGCATGCCGATTAGTACAACGCACACCGTGGTTGGTGCCGTCATCGGTGTTGGCATGGCGCGTGGCATCGCCGCGTTGAATCTGTCGGTGCTCTGGAACATCGTGGTTTCGTGGCTACTCACGGTGCCCGTCGCCGGACTCTCGTGCATGCTGCTCTACGGGCTCCTGAAGTTAATCTTTTGAATTGTGAGCCAGTCTCGCGAAGTTCCGTTGATCGGTCTGCTTCTTTGATGCATCCGGGGAGGGGGGCGGTGGCGCGCGTCAGGATGGAACAGGTGTGCAACGCGGTGAGGATTCCTTAGCCGCTTCAGTCTGTTACCGCGCACTCGCACCAGCTCGGCTTGTTCGCCAGAGAAGGTCGCGTGGCTCGGCGGTGTGCCCCCTTGCGCGTCGGCACCTTGCTGGACTCGGCTGTGCGTTTCCAGGCCCCTCTGGTCGTCAGGGATGGGCCGGCGAGGGTTTCTACGCAGTGGGGTGCGGCTCTCAGTGAAAGACGGACGATTGGGCCTCGGCCCCGGTGGTGCCACCTTTTCGGCGACGTGTGTCTTTGCCGGGGCGATTTGGACATCGCTACTTCTTGACTAGGAGAGCAACTGCCTCGATGTGCGGCGTTTGCGGAAACATGTCCACAGGCCGTACCTTGACGGCCCGGTAGCGCGGAGCCAGCATGGCCAGATCCCGCGCCTGGGTGGTTGGGTTGCAGGAAACGTAAACGATTCTTTCGGCCCCGAGCGAAGCGAGTTTCGGGAGTACTTTCGGGTGGACA
>CAZXXS010000117.1:0-75993 GCA_964644845.1 uncultured Cytophagia bacterium
CTCATCCCGGTACCACCGACTCAACACGCTGTCCGGCGCCAACGGATCATCCCAAACCCGTATCCGCAACCCGTCAAAGTACGCGTTGAAATCCTCCCCGTGAAGGTAACCGCTCCGGTAAACCGGGTAGTAGCGGTAGGACACTTCGTAGTTTTTTCCAACCTCCACACGCCCTGTCGCGAGCCCTTTGATCGCTCCGCGTTCGAAATCAACAATGTAGTCTGCGCCGCGTTCGTACACCGCGCCAGAGCTGAGATCTTTCACCACCACGGAACTCGGCACCAAATGCTGCACACCCAGTTGGACCCAGATGCTGTCCAGTGCCAGGGTGTCAGTGTGGGTTTGCAGGTCTTCCACGGTGAATGTCTTCCCGTGCTCCTCCGCGTAGGCACTGCTGTCGTCGAACGTGATGCGGTAGCGGGCTCCGTCCACAACTCGCATCGGATCCAGAGCGTCTACAACAACATCTCCCGTACCCGTCCCACTCAGGTGTTCGATGGAGCCATCCTCCGTTTTCCGAACCGGCGGTGCCTTGTAGCCCAGCGCGGGCGCATCCGGCGTCACCACAACGGTGTTAACATCCGTCTCCAGAACCCGCCCCGTTGCGTCCGTCACGATTCGCTTCGTGCACTCCGCCGGAGCAATTGGGAGCAAATCCGGGATTTCGGAAATCCCGCGCTCGTAGAAGTCCTTGTCGTAACCCTGATCGTAGGACACCACAGCGTAGTAGTAAGTCTGCCCGTTCTCCACCGTTGTGTCCGTCCAGGTGTAACGCAGGCCACTGTCGGTACCCATGTTGTACTGAATCCCGTTGAATGCGATCGGGTGTGGCCCCTTCAGTCCGTCGATTTTGTCGAACTGCGCAATCGGTTTGTTAAACGTCCGGTTCCCGTACGCATCCGTGATGATCCAGCTCTCCAAAAAAGCCGGATCCGTCGCTCGGTAAATGCGGTAACCTTCAAAATCGTAGCCGTAAATTGGATCGCGCGTGAACTCTTCCGCACTCTTGTCCCAGTAAAGGGTCACTTTGTGGTCACCGGGCACCGCCACTACGTGCGGCTTAACGGGTGGTTTGGCAAACGAGTAGTCGGCGTCGTAGATTTGCTGCATTGTGACCGCGTTGCGCAAGATGTCGTCGTAGTCCTCGCCGAAAAGTAGAGCAATCGCGAATTTGCGTTTTTCACCCGGCGGTAGCGGGAAGTACCCCGAACCGTACAGAAACGTCAGATCCACGGTTTGCTGAATTTCGTCAAAGTTTCCCGGCACCTGACGCCGCCACAGGTCCTCATCGTTCTGCATTGTGATGCCCGGCCAGGCCGCCGCGTTGAAGCTGGTCAAACCGATCTGATCCGCCTCGTCGTTGTCCGTGTACTCGAAGTTTGGTTCGCCGGGATCCGGCTGACCGTTGCCTTCGGTTCCATCCCAATCAGGGCCGGGGTAGTACGGGTCGGAAGGACCGATGCCGTCCGAGCCGACGTCATCCAGCTCCGGATTCCAGTCACCATCGTTGTCGATGCCGTCGTCCTGACGCTCGTCCACCATCCCGTCCCCGTCGTTGTCGATGCCATCGTAAGGGTTCCCCGGCGATTCGAGGAATTTGTACCCGAAATAGGCACATGGTCCGCCCCACGCACCCTTGTTGTCGTGGTCCCACTGGTAGACGATGTCGTTGTCTACATCAAACCAGGCGTCGTCGTCGCGTTGATCCCCGTCGTCGCCGATGTCCGCATCACCGTACATCCCAAACACTACCTTCTCGTATTCAAACTTCCCCGTGTTCGTGATCCAGTACGTCCAGATCAAGATGTCCTCAGCAGCAGGGTGAGCCCACTGGTACCCCCGTACTTCCACTTCCACAGCCAAACCCCGCTTTGTGCTGTCATCCGGGTCGGGGTAGAACTCGAACTCATCGTTCAGGTAATCATTCATGCGGTAGTACGACTCCTGATCGGCACGTGCGTACTTGCCGTACTGGCCATTCCAAAACCCATCCCAGGATCGATCTTTGTCCGGCCAATGCGATGGCCAGGTGGAAGGTTTGTCACTCATGGCAATCTGATCCTGATCCGGGTTGGCGTACCCCGGTTCAGGCCAGAAACCCCAGCGCAAGTTCGTGCGCGGGTTGATATCGGCTCCGCGACGGCTTACAATGCCATCGCTGTAGATGTGGCGAATCTGGCCCCATTTATCACGCACTTCCGCGCCCACGACTGGTGTGAACTCGGCAAAGTAGCTGTGCCCCGATCCCTTGGGGTAAATGCCCGACTCAATTCGGCTCCCCAAAGTCCAGTCACCGATGCCGCCATCGTTGTAGAAAAGCGTGAGAATCTTGTTGCCGTCGTGAATCCCTTTTTTCCGGTCCTCCGGACCAGCGGCTTTGCGGAGACGATCCGTTTTCCCCTTTGAAGGTCCAGCGGACCAAGCACTCCCGCCGTAGCCCATGAGCACTGCCACGATTGCAGCCAAAGTGACGAGCCGTTGCAGCTTCACTTTACAACCTCCGTTTGGTCAGACGTCCCGTGCTTCAACTCAAAAACGCAAAGCTGTCAAAAACCGACTTCAAACCCCACCTTGATTTGACGGGGTTCCGAGTAGAAGTCGGGACGAACCAGGTACTCTTCAAGCGTGTTGGGACCGTAAACCTCGCCAGTGTAGGTCGGGATCAGCGAGTAACCAGCCCGACCTGTGTCGTTGTACACGTAGTCCTCATTCAAACGGTCCAGAACATTGTAGATGTTCAGGTAGACGGCCGTTCGGAACCGGCCGAAACGGAACAGGCGGTGCATCCGCAGATCCAGCGTAAAGCGTGGGGGCTTCCGCTCGCTGTTTTCGAAAGAGACACGAAATCCGCGGTACTCTGGCGTGTACGGCAGGCCACTACCGTAGCGCCCCACGAGACTAACCGACCACTTACTGAGGCTTCCGACGGTGATCACAGCATTCAGCGTGTGCGTTTGATCCCAATTCAGCGGCACCAGTTGCTTTTCCGGCTCCAGCCCGTTTGCCGCATCGTAGAAAGCAGATGCAGGATCCGATGCATTGCCCTCCGCCACACCGTAGGTGTAGTCGATGTTCGCCGACACCCAGTTGGAGTGGCGCTTCTTCAGGGAAAAAGTGATGCCGCGAATGTTGCCGTAGTCGCGATTGATGTAGAGCGCGTAGCGATTCCCCGCGATGTAAGTCTCGTGGATCTCAGTGCCGAGCAGGTTGCGTACGTCTTTGTAGAACGCGGTCACGTCGATCGCCATGTTGTCCGTCAGCTGTTGCTGCAAACCAAACTCGTAGCTGACCGTACGTTGGGGCTCCAGATTTGCGTTGCCGATCGTCGTGCTCAATCCCATCCCCACTTCGAAGTCCGGGTTGGTGTAGAGGTACGCGTACTCGGGAATTTCGAGAAAGTGTCCGTAAGAGAAGTGAATCACCCCGCGCTCCGTAATTGGGTAGGCCACACCGATGCGTGGGCTAATCTGGTCTTTGGGCGTCGCCGGTTTGTACCAAAATTCCTTTCGTTCCTCCAGCGTGTAAGGGATCAACTGGTCTTTTGGCAAAGTTGGATCCCAATTCTTGTACTTGTGTACTGGCCGAATCGGATTGTAAACATCGGGATCACGGGGATCCGCCAGAATCTTGCCATCGGGCCAGAAACGCTCGTAGCGAACCCCAATGTTGACGATCATGTCCTTCAGCTCAATCTTGTCCTGAATGTACCAGGCAAGTTCCTGAGGATGATGCACGTAGGTGTCGTAGTTCGGCGAACTCTCGAAACCGGGTACCCAGGGGTAGGGTACCAGCGGCTTCCAATTGGAACGTTCATCGACGAGAATGGTAAAGGCTTCCATCCAGAGCTTGTTCCAACGGTATTCAAGACCTGTTTTCACCTCGTGCGTTTTGTTGACCTGGCTCGTAATGTCGAACTTGAAGATGTGGGTCTGCGTCGAGCGGTAGCTGTGCCCCATGCTCACGCCTCCCGCGTAGAAACGGTAGCCCGAACTGGCGTTAAAACGCAGCGGGCTAACGTAGCGGGGATCGTACGGATCTTCGTACACGTAGGCCTTGTGTTTGCTGTAGAAATGCGAGTATTTGAGGGTGTAGAACGTTCGCGGGCTCAGTTGGTGCGTCCAGGTTAAGATGCCTGTGTAGCCGCGTTTGTAGTGATTCGGCACGCCGTCTGGATTTAACTTGAACTTGTGTGCGTAGTTCTTCCACCAAATGTCGTCAGCCAACAGAGAAAGCGTCAACTTAATGTTCGGTGTAATCGGTTGAGCCAATTTCAGGTGACCGCTGTACTTTCGGTAAGGATTCATCGGTACAGGCTTGCCATCGCCCGTTTCCTCGATGTGCCATTTGTCCGGGTCCGGGTTGCTAAAATCATTGGAATCCTGTGGGGAGTAGCGCCGAACACCCCACAACCAACCCTCGCTGTTCAGATAACGTCCCGTGAAAAGAAACGTCGCTTTCCCCAATCCCAACGGACCGCTCAAACTCGTTTGCAAATCCTGCACAGCCAGAGGGTTTACATCTTCAATGTGGTAGAAAATGTTCTTGTGCGTGCTCAACCAGTCTCCGAAGTAAAACGTAGCCTCACCGCGGAATTTATCCGAGCCTTCTTTCGTGACAATGTTTACCACGCCTGACATGGCCTGGCCGTACTCCGCATTGAACGTGCCACTCACCACCTCCAGCTCCTGAATTGCGTTGTTCTCCACCGAGATGGCCAAGCCGGAGCTAAAGGGGTCAGTCACACTGATGCCGTCGATCATGTAGACGATCTCTCCAGCGCGGCCTCCTCGGATGTGGAGCTCGCCGGCCGCGCCCTCAACAACACCCGCCTGCAGCGACAAGACCTGCCGGAAATTCTCAACCGGCATCGCCTGAATCTGTTCACTGCTCAGGATGGCGCGGCTAGACGTGATGTCTGGCTGAATAAGCGGACGTTCCGCAACCACCTCAACCGTCCGGCCAAGGTCGACAACGGTCTCCTCGAGCCGGAAATTCACCGTCGTCGTGAGATCGACGCGCACCACAACTCCGATTTTCCGCTCACGAGTAAAGCCAATCATCGATGCGACAAGATTGTAGGTGCCAGGTGGGACGTTGAGGATCACGTACTCACCATTTGCGTCGGTGGCCGCGCCGAGGGCTGTGCCCTCAATGATGATGTTGACACCAGGCAACGGATCCCCGGTCTTGGCATCCTGCACTTTGCCCACGATCTTGCCGGTGGTCCCCGCCAAGAGGCCCCAGGGCAGCAATGCCAGGTAGACGCCGGCCAGAAGGGCCACTCGTCTCATGGTGCACTCCTCCTCACATTTCTAACCAGGAAGAAATCGACCTGCGCAAGCGCACACTGCACACGCTAATCATGCTCCGTCCGGACCAAAGAAGAGAAATACCGCAGGAAAGAACAGCATTCATGCCGCAAAGCCCTGCTGAGGATGGGAAAGGTGAGAACAATGTGGAAGGGCGGTGATCCAAAAATTCCCTCAATGGCTCCGCTCAACCCCTGCTCAAGGTGGGTTACAGGACCGCCGCAGTTAACAAAAAAACGGGATCGTGGGTGAAGGCCCGATCAGTCGCAGGCAGCACAAAACACACGCTGAAGCCATACAGGCCCGCCTCACGCCTCTACGCAACTCTTGTCGCCGTCCCGCGGCGCATACCGTGGCACGCGTCTTTTCGTTGCTCGTTCGTGCCTCACGCGCAGACGACGGCTCTACGAAATAAGCCAGCAGCCAGACACCCGATCCTGCCCTGGACAACTCGTCAAAACTCAACCGCCACAGAAAAACGTTGAGCGTTCTGTAAGCGCCCGAAGTTTGCGTATGCGTAGTCAAGACGCAGAGCAAACGTCCCAACGGAGTAACGAAGACCGCCACCTACAGTTAGCCCCTGCTCACTCTGCGTATCAAACAAGGAACGGTAGCCAGCACGCAACGACACCAACCCATTCCACGTGTATTCGGCACCGACGTTCATGCGTTCCACGTTGTCGTTCGGATGAATTGCATCTGCAGCAAGCGTCAGGCGGTTTGCAGAGGTCCGAACGACATCCAACGCCACCCCCACACGGAACAACAACGGCAAAGGCCACGAATCTGTTTGCAAATGGCCCGGAATGCGGTCGTTGCTGCCGTAGGCTTCAGGGTTGATGTCGAAATATCGCCGTGTGTTCTGTCCTTCCATGCGCATGTTGGTACCGAAATTGGAGATGCTCATGCCAATGGTCATGCCGTGGAACTGCGTCGTGAACAAAGTACCCACATCGAAGGCGAAACCCGACGCCTGCATGCGCCAGATCCCTTGGTGGATGTACTTGAAATTAAAACCGATCGAGAAACGATCCGTCAGGCTTCGCCCGTACGAAACCGCAGCGGCAAAATCGCCCGCGTCGAAGTATTCACCCGTCCCTTCGGGCTTCCGCTCCGTGCGCACCTTCATCTCGCCCATATTGAGGGCGGTTAGGCTGGCACCCAGTGTACCAAAATTGCCGAGATCGATCGACAATGCCGCGTAGTCAAACGATACGCCCGCGATCCACTGCGTGTGTAGCAGGATGACCTCGTTTCTGTTGAGCCGAGAAATCCCACCGGGATTCCAGTAAAGTGCGGTCACATCGTTGGCCACGGCGACAAAAGCACCGCCCATACCCAGCGGGCGCGCCCCTACGCCGATCTTGAGGAACTGAGCTGCCGTGGTCGCGACCTTGTTCACGGCAAAAGCCGGGATTGGCAACACCAAGCACAACACAAGGAGCACTGCAAACATTCTTCTTTTCTTCATTCCAAGATACCCTCAGCAACAAAACCCAACGCTAACATCCAACGGACGAGACTCGCCAGTTTTCCTTTTCGGTCCAGATTCCCTTTCCTCACCGATGAGCTCAAACAGATTCTTCACAATCTTAGGATGTAGCACTTTAGCCGCCTAGTACAGCAAGACAAACCGGCTTTCCCTCGCTAGTAGATCCGATGGCTTCGTTTGCTTCTTGCCAACCGAAATCCGGCGTTCCGGAGTAACCGCTCAGCTTTTTCCACAGTCAAGCGTGGCAATCTAACCAACACCGCCTTCTATTGAGGTTGTAGGAACTTCTCTGCTCAAGTAGCTTTTCTTTTCCTCCGGCGCGAGCGTCTCAAGGTCAAGTTCTACGGCTTCTCGGATGTTCTCGAGCACTTCTTCCATTGGATCCCCCTGCGTGTAACATCCACGCAGTTCGGGACAGTACGCGGGATACCCAAAATCGTCTTTTTCAATTACAATGCTCACCTTCGTCGACGCCGCTCCCACCTTCTTAGACAAAAACGTCACTTAATGATCGCAAACTTCCCGATCTTCTCTCCAATCCCGGGAGCATCCACATGGTAGATGTACACTCCGTACGCAATGTCCATCCCACTCTGCGAAAGGAGATTCCAAGGCTCAGCTCCGTCCTCCAATGCAGCGTAGTGGTGCAGCGTCTGGACCAGCTCTCCGTTGATTGTGTAGATCCGGATGGTACACTCACGAGGCAAATGGATGAAGTAGATCCTTCGCTCGCCACGTCCCGAACGAACATCCGGTTTGGGCTCCCACTCCGCCGCAGCTACGTACGGGTTCGGCACCACAGCGATCCGATCAAGCTCAGACTTGGCTCGCTTCTTGTCCTCTTTCGCTCGCTCGGTTTCAAACTCGAAGCGGTCCAGATGTGAGAACGGTTTCTTGGAAGCAATCAAGAAGACGTCACCAGGTTTTGGCTTAACCAGCGGCACAGCCACAGTGTCCACCGGATTGCCCATCGGATCGTAAACAATTGAGTCCTTGGGCGTGTAAAAGAAGACTTGCCAGGTACCCACGGGACGACTCTTGATTCCGAACTCCAGCGGCACAATCTTGTCCTGGGGGCTGATGGCCGAGTCACCATCGGTGTCGAAGAAAACGAACTCAACCGTGTCGCCCCGCGTGGCGTTGATGACCAGAAAGTTGGCCGGTCGGTGGTTGTACGAGGTCGCCACAACGTGATCAAAGACGTGGATTTCGTAGTCCGCCGGGAATGGCACACCACCGCTCGGGTACTTCTGCACGATGTACCGGAAGTTGCAGTCGCCTACCAGCCATCCACTGCGCTCCGGATCAGCCACAAGCGGATCGTCTTTTACAGTAACCTGCAAACCGTGCTCGTAGGGGTTGTTGTCTGAACCATCCAGGTAAGGCGAGTTCTTGATCAAGTAGCGAGCGTAGCTTACAACATACCTGTCCGTAATGGGCATCCGGGTGAGATCGAGAATCTCAATCCAATCGCGTTCTTCGTTGACACGGTAGTCCAATCCCGGCTCGTACACCTCCCCCGAGGCCAGGTTCACCACCTTGACCGTGGACGGAATGATATGCTTGTGCTCCGGGTTCAGTCGGGCAACCAGCACGGAATCAATCGGCACTGGCGGAAAAACACTGCTGTCGTAGGCCGTGTAGTAGTAACGCCAGTTCACCTCCAGGGTGTCGCTGATAACCTCGTCCAGATCCCGCATCGAGTAGGTTGTGTGCGACTCTGTCGTGTCATCGAACGTAATCTCGTAATGGTGGCGATCCCGAACCTGGTTTGGATCGATCACTTTTACACTAACCACACCCGTCCCCGGACCCTCGTGCGCCAGTTGCCCGCCGAAGATCCGAGCTGGGACGTAGCCCGCACTGGGCGCCTGAGGAGTCACAATTGCCGTGTTCACGTCGGGCACGTAGTGGCCCGAATTCGGAGGATCCTCAATGAAGGCTTTCGGGCACTCGGTCGGTGGCACTTCGATTGTATCGCCCTTGTCGTACGAGACAACGGCGTAGTAGTATTTCTGTCCGTTAACCACGTTTGTGTCCACGAACGAGTGCCGTAGACCCGTGTCATCACCCATGTAGTAGTGGATACCGTTCACTTGCTCTACTTTGTGCGGCCCCTTGATCCCGTCCTTCAAATCAAACCGCGCAATGGGCTTCCACAACTTCGGGTTGCCTTGGGCATCCGTGATCACCAGCGCGTCGTTGAAGCCGATGTCCGTGCCACGGTAAATCGCGTACCCTTCGAAATCGTAACCGTACACCGGGTCACGGGAGTATTCCGCGGTGTCGTCCCAGTAGAGGGTAACTTTTCCGTCGCCGGGTACAGCCGTCAAATGCGGCTTGAGCGGAGCTTTCGCGAAACGGTACCCGGCGTTGTAAATCTTCTGAACGATCTTCGCCGTGCGGAACAGGTCGTTTTTGTCGTAGCCAAACAGAAGCGCGATCGAAAACCGCCGCTGATCGTGCGGAGCTACTTTTACCGGACCCGAGGCGTACATGAAAATGTTATCTGTGTTCTGCTGGAAAAGCGAATCCACGATGCCGGAGGCCATCTGACGCCAGATGTCTTCATCCTGACTTGCCCAAATGTCACCGTAACCGAACACGGAAAACGTTGTCAGGCCGATCTGGTCCGCCTCATCCAGGTCGGTCTCATCGAAGTTCGGTTCCCCGTGCGTTGGCACACCGTCGCCTTCCCCAGGATCGGGACCCGGGTAGCCTGGATCTTCTGGACCAAGACCATCGGCTCCTACGTCATCGATCAACGGGTTCCAATCGCCATCATTGTCGATGTCGTCTTGCATGCTCTCGTCAACCATTCCGTCTTCATCGTTGTCGATGCCGTCGTAAGGCTCCCCAGGACTCTCCAGGAATTTGTAGCCCAGGTAGCCAGGCCGCCAGCCGGTGTGCTCACCACGAAAATCGTGGTCCCAGGCGTAGACCATGTCCAGTTTGGTGTTGTAGTAGCCGTCGTCGTCGCTGTAGTCGTCTGCACCGCCGATGTGGGGGTCACCGTACATTCCCAAATAGATGCGTTGCAGAGTGTCGGCTCCTACATTTTCCATCTCGTAAACCCAGAAAATGCAGTCCTGGGCTAGGGTGTGAGCCCACTGGTAGCCCCGTACTTCCACCTGAACACCCAGACCACGACGTTCGGGATCATTCACCGGATCCGGGTAGAAGTCAAACTCGGCGTTGTTGTAATCGTCCATTACGTAGTAGCTTTCCTGGTCGGCCGTGACAACGCCGACACC
The DNA here is from genome assembly GCA_964644845.1 of uncultured Cytophagia bacterium. GTDB lineage: Bacteria > Zhuqueibacterota > Zhuqueibacteria > Oleimicrobiales > Geothermoviventaceae > Geothermovivens. Next base: position 10,056 of record CAZXXS010000117.1, read on the forward strand.
GTACTCGCCGATCCATTTGCCGGCCCAATCGCGGCTTTTGTTCGGCCAGTAAGGTGGCCAAGTCGACGGCCGATCACTCATCGCGATGTACTCTTGAGCCGAATCCGCGTAACCGGGCAAAGGTTCCCAACCCCAGGGCAACCCGTTGGGGGCCCGATCACCGCCTACGTCCAGGCCATCTGAAACAATGTGGCGGCGCATGCCGTGGATGTCTCTGACTTCGCCTGCCACCAAAATTCCGAACTCGAAACCGTACCCGTGTCCACTTCCTTTTGGCCACTGTAGCGACGGTTCCGTGCGCGGTTTGCCAATCGAACCGTAGTTGTAGAAAAGGGTAACGATCTGGTTCCCGTTGTGAATGCCCTGCTTCCGCCATTCGTGATTCCCGTGCGGCCCAGCCGTAGCCTTCACACTTTTCAAAAGCCGTTCCATCCGCTGGTGGTAGGCATCCCACTCCGCCTGGCTTGCGGATTTGTCCGGCCAGGGATGTTTCTGCTGCGCAAAAGCGGCCATCGCAACAAAAGCTACCGCAGCAACCAACGTTGTGCAAAAAAGTCTCGAGCGGTATTTCATGCAACTGCTCCTACGTTACCTTGGTGCAGCAAAACTCGCCGTTTGTCGCCCGTCTCTCCCCGGGTCAAAAACCCAAGGACAAACCGACAAACACCTGTCTCGGCTGCGAATACCAGTCAGGACGATTGAGGTAATCTGTCAGGTGGTGGCGTCCGTACTCGTCGCCATGGTCCGGTACGTACGTTGGGATCAACGAATACGTGGCTCGACCGGTGTCGTTGTACACGTAGTTCTCGTTCAACTGGTCGAACAGGTTGTAGACTTTAAGAAAAAGAGTCAATCGCAGTTTGTCAAACCGGAAGTCCCTGTAGGCATGCAGATCGAAGTTGTACCGAGGGGGTTTGCGACCGGAATTGATCACATCCAGCCTGGCGCCTTGGAACTCCGGTGTGTAAGGCAGCCCCGATCCCATCCTAGCCAACAAACTCACACCCCATTTGCCTGGCTCCGTCAGCGACACGGTGGCATTCAGCGTGTGTCGCTGGTCCCAGTCCAGAGGCAACGCGCGGCGCGGACTCTCGCGCGGGGGGACCGTTTGCAAATCGTAAAACCGACTCAACGGATCGCTCGAGTTGCCTTCAGCCACGGAATACGTGTAGTCCAACGTCGCTGACAGCAACCCGGTACGGCGTTTCTCCAGCGAGAGTGTGAGCCCTTTCACGTGCCCGTAGTCCGCATTGGCGTACCGGGTGTAGTAGTCACCGCGTGAGTACAGCTCAACTACCTCGGTACCAAGAAGGTCGTTAATGTCCTTGTAAAAGGCAATGACCTCGATTCCAATGTCGTTACCCAATTGCTGCTGCAAACCGACCTCGTACTGAACCGTGCGCTCAGGTTTCAGATCAGCATTGCCCAGGTTGCTGCGAAAGCGCCCGCTGATCACCTCAAATTCCGGGTTCGAGTACAGGTAGGCAAAACCCGGCATCTGGAAAAAGTGCCCGTACGAAAAGTGAATGATCCCTCGATCCGTGATTGGATAGGCAATGCCCAAGCGCGGGCTCCACTGCATCTTGGCCTTCACCTTCCGGAGCTTGAGCTCGCTCAGAGACTTACGGTTCCCTGCAATCAGTTTCTTGTCGCGAGGGTCAGCAGGCACATACCAGTTCGCGTTGAAGTAGTCGAAACGCACGCCGATGTTCACGATCATGTCGGCGAGTTCGATCTTGTCCTGCACGTAGTACGCCCCCTCGTACGGTTCACGCAGATACTGGTTGTTACTCGTACTCGTTTCCGGCGTGTGAATGGTTGGAATCCAGTTGTAAGTGTCACGGATGTCGATGTAGTACGAGTGGTAGCGAAGTCGGTGGGCCCGAGCTTCAAAACCAGTCTTGATCTGGTGACGTCGATTGACCTGCGAAGTCAGGTCGAAGCGCACCACGTAGCTGCGAGAATTTCGGTAGGTGTGGGTTTTGCTTTGCCCGCCAGCGTAGAACTCGTGTCCAGGGGTATTCAGAAGGACATTGGGCAGGTAGCGCGGGTCGCGCCAGTCTTTGTACAAGTACGATTTGTAGTCGTACTCGTAACGCGCCGCTTTCAAGGTGTAGAACGTGGCTGGCGAAAGTGTGTGCGTGAGATCGAGGGTGTGCGAAGCACCCCACGAGTACCTGTTCGGGATGCCTTCGGGATTGTATTTGAAGTTGTGACTGTAGGTTTTGTACTCTCTGTCGTTGAACAACAGCGAGTAACGCAGCTGGAGCGATGGTGAAATCCGAAAGGTCAGTTTGCCCTGGAGCGAAAAACGGCGGTAAGGATTCATGGCCACGTAACGCCCATCACCGCTAAAACCGTTGTCCCTGCGGCCGTTCTGGTTGTAGTCCAGAAAAGGTTCGCCCGGATCGTACTTGCCGTTGCCATTTGCGTCGGTGTACGGTTCGTTGAAATTCAACTGCTGTCCGTACGGGCTGTTCGCCAGGTTGATCACCGTCAGCGAGTCGAGGTAGAGGACATCTCCGGGCAAATGTTCGCGTTTTCCGTAGAGGTAGCCGCGGTCGTTGATGAAACGAGAACTGGCGAAGAAACGAAGCCGCTTGCTCGTAAACGGCACGGGCCCGCTCAGGCTCAGATCAGTGTTAAAAACATTCAGCGGATCCAGCGCTTCGATGTTCTCGAAAATGTCTTTGTGCGAGCTAACACGGTCGCCCGCATACAAAGAGAGTTCCCCGTGGTAGTTCGGCCCGCCATCTTTGGTCACAATGTTCACAACACCCGACATCGCCTGACCGTATTCGGCATTGAACGTACCGCTAACAACCTGCAGCTCCTGAATGGCCGTGTTTTCCACCAGAACCGTCGAGCCACCCCAAAACGGGTTGTCCACCGGGATACCGTCGATCATGTAAGCCACTTCGCCGGCCCGACCACCTCGGACGTGGATTGCTCCGCTCGCGCCTTCCACAATGCCGGCTTTAGTTTTCAGCACATCCGCGAAGTTTTCGACGGGTAGCTCCTTGATCTGTTCAGCAGTAACAATGGCCCGGCCTGAGGTGATGTCCTTCTGAACGAGCGGCTTCTCGGCAACGACCACCACTTCGCTCATCTCAATGGCCGTCTGCTGGAGCCGAAAATTGACCTCCGTCGTAAGATCAACACGCACCAAGACGTTCTTTTGGACGACTGGCTGGTAGCCGATCATCTGCGCCTTGACGGCGTACGTCCCCGGGGGCACGTTGATAATGAAGTACGAACCGTCCGGACCAGTAGCAGCGCCCATCGTGGTACCCACGATGACCACGTTCACGCCAGGGAGTGGGTCGCCTGTTTCGGCGTCACGTACAACCCCGGCGATTTTTCCGGTGGTGCCCGCCAGGAGAAAAGCGGGTGTGAGCGCTACAAGAGCAAATGCGAGCCCTTTTCTGGCTGCACTCAACGCGTTGCCCAAAACACGCATCACCTGGAACTCCTCGTTGATTCTTGACATCCCAAGTTTCCGTCAATATATTAAAGGGTGTCTCAAAAAGCAAGACGAAAGCCCACACTTCGCCTCCAGGCACTCCCCCGTCCCGGGACCCCAGTCCTAACAGGCACGTGTGAGTCTGGAGCGGAACTGCGCCAACGCGAAATTGCCGCACGGAGGATGAAGCAATCCGGCTCGGCATTCGGCATTCTCCAGAGTGCCGAGATGCAGTTTCCCCAAATCCACGGAGATCCACCATGCAGCTCGATGGCCTCAAGCGCCTGGGATCTGCGCCCCTTTTCGATCCGCAAGAAGGGCAGACTGTGCTCGAACCACCCGGCTCCGGCGTTGGAAACTGGGCTGGCGCACCCAGCGTGTTGCGGGACCCATCCAACGGGCGTTTCCTGATGTACTACAGGCTGCGCCGTCCGAGGGACCCGGACGATCCGAATGAGCGCGGCTACGAATGTCGCGTGGCTGTCTCCGAAGACGGCTTGCACTACGAGACCGTTTGGAGCGCAACGAAACATGCGTTTGATGCCGCTTCAATCGAGCGCGCAGCTCTTGTGAAACTCGACCGCGGCTACCGCCTCTACCTTGCTCTCGAGAGCCTCGCCACCAAACGATGGGAAATCTGGTTGCTCGAAGCCGACCGTCCCGAACACTTTAACCCCGCTTCGGCGCAACCCTTCTTACGCCCATTCGACGACCGTGTGGCTCATGTTAAAGATCCATTTGTGCTGCGCGTGGGAGGACTGTGGCTCTTTTACGTCAATTTTCACCCTGCACGCTGGCAGTCCTCCAGTTCGGCGCTCGTCGTCTCAGAAGACGGGCTACGACCGTACTGGGTAGGGGATGTGTTCACCGGCACCCAGGGCTGGGATGCCACCATTTCTCGCATCACCACTATTCTGCACAGACCTCCTCTTTTCTGGGCTTTCTACGACGGCGGTGAAACCATGCGAGAAAGCTGCGAAGAGCGCACAGGGTTGGCGTTCTCTTTCGATTTGCGCCAGTTCCAACGGGTAAGCTTGAACGGCCCAGCACTCGTTTCCCCGCACGCCACCCATGCGTTGCGCTACTGCGAAGCAGTAAACGCGGGGCCACACTGGTTTGTGTACTACGAGTACACCCGTCCGGATGGCTCCCACGAATTGCGAATGAGCAAGGTTATCTGAGTCCAGTCACAGTGACGGGTCCACTCACCCATTTCAGCAACATCCTGCCCGCCTTCGCAGCAACTGACAACGAAACAGTTTGAACACAAAGCGAAGGCGGCCACCTCAGCCCTGGAAAGTCTTCCGACGGAGGTAGCATGCTCATCGGGATGATGAACGACCCCCGGCTCGAAATCGCCGAGGAAATCCGCTACGCCGCAGAGCACGGATTTGACTTCCTCGATCTCACGTTGGAGCCCCCACACGCCACAGCCCAACACGCTCGGAGCGAGCCCGTAGTGGCAGCGCTGGCGAAATCGGGTCTGCACGTTGTAGGACACACGGCCTACTACCTCCCGGTGGACAGCTTTTTCGACGACGTTCGGCAAGCAGCACTCCGCCAGATGGCAACGGACCTTCGCACGCTGGCAGCCCTCGGTGCCCGAAAAGCCAGCATCCACCTTCTCTTTTCCAATCCGGAGAAGATGCTCACACAGGACACGAAACTTGCGCTCTGGCGGCGTGTGCTGGACTACTTGGTGCCCGTGGCAGAGTCGGAATCGCTGACGCTTTTAATCGAGCACACAACCGTAACCGAAACCCATCTCGAAATTCTCGAGCAACTTCTGCACACCTACCCTGTGGTTGGTTTCCACCTGGACGTAGGTCATGCCAACCTCCAAACGCCACGCAACCAGACACCCGCCCTGCTGCAACGGTTTGCCGCGCGCCTTCTTCACGTTCACCTGAGCGACAACTTCGGCGGCGAAAAAGACTTGCATTTACCCCTGTATTGTGGCAATATTGATTGGAAAGAGATCGCCGGGGAGCTCCACCGTGCTGGTTACGACGGTACGGTGACGCTGGAGGTTTTTTCGCACCGGCGGGAGTACCTGCTGCTCAGCCGCGACATTTGGCGCCAGGTCTGGCGGTCTGTGGTCACGCCCGATGCCCCAAGCGAAAAGTAGCAAACAACGCCCGCGCAAGGCCCCTGCGCTCCTTCGCCGTGTCAAGAAGGCCGTGCAGCGAGCCCCCAGTTTGATTGCCGGAAGCATTGCCGTACGTCTCCTGTGGTTCGATTCGGTAGCCGCCAAGTCGATGAGCGTCTTTGTCGAGACACCCGATGTCCGTCTACTGATCGATCCGGGAGCCTCCGGCATGCAACCCAGCTTCCCGTTGGGCGAGTTGGAGCGTGACCTGTTCAAAGAAGCCGCACTGGATGAAATCGAGGTTTGGGCCGCTTCGAGTGACGTGGTGGTTCTCACTCATTACCACCACGACCACTACGTGGATCCCAACGAACGTCCCTCCGTCTACGCGCGCAAACATCTTCTGGTGAAGGACCCCAATCAGTGGATCAATCGGTCACAGTGGGGTCGGGCACGGCGCTTTTGGGAGGACCTGGCGAAGCGTTTTGAGGGGAGCACCGAAGCGGTTCTTCGACAAGAGCCGGCCACGGTCACCGAGCACTCGGCAGCCCAGGAACACCCGATCGCATTTCAAAAGGACTTCGGGGACTACAACCACAGACGCCAGGAGTTGCTGGCGAAAGGTCAACGTCGTGCGGACAAGTTGCGGAGCTTCTGGCAAAACGAAGCCTGGCTGAGCGAGCAACACTTCGGTTCCGTTCGGGTGGAATTCGCCGACGGCAGAACCTTTCAGTTCGGACACACACGGGTCCGGTTCACACCACCCCTCTTCCACGGTGTGGAGTTCGCCACAGTGGGCTGGGTGACCGCCCTTGTGGTCGAACACGCAGCATCACGGTTTCTGTTCACCTCAGACTTGCAGGGGCCAACCATCGAAGACTACGCCGCCTGGATCATTCGCGAACAGCCGAACATTGCGATCGTGGACGGACCCCCTACTTACCTGTTTGGCCAGCTCATGAACCGGATCAACCTGGATCGTTGCATTCGCAACGCTACTCAACTTGCCGAGTCACTGCCAAACGCAACAATTATCTACGACCACCATTTGCCGAGGGACCCTCTGTTTCGCAAACGCCTGGCACCTCTCTACAGGCGCTTGCACGAGATTGGCCATTCCCACTTCTTCACCATGGCGGAGTGGTGTGGCCTTCGGCCTCTGGTGGAAGAGCTCAGTGAAAAGAAACCGAGCAAACCGTAGCAACCGCTCACCAAACCGGGAGGGGCGCTCATGCAGTACGGTACCGTGAAGATGTGGAACGACGGTCGTGGGTTCGGCTTCATCACAACGGATGAGGACGAAGACCTGTTTGTGCACGTGAACGATCTGGACCCAACCGTGAAAGAAAAACGCTTGGTTCCAGGGCAACGTGTAGCCTTTGATGTCCGTCGCGAAGTGAAAGGAGATCGCGCCGTGAACGTCCGGGTGGTGGGTTGAAGTGCGAACTCTTCTCGTCGCCACGCTGACGCACGCACGGGGAAAACCGTGCAGCTCATGAACCGGGACGCCGTCGAAGCATTGTGCGAAAGCTTTGGCGACGTGTCGCTCGAGGCTCCAGCTGTTCGGGCTTACAAACAGCTCGTTGCCCGGGTCGATGAGGAAGTGGGGCGTTTGGTCAGGCTACACGAGCCTCACCTACGGTGTCGACCCGGCTGTGACGCGTGCTGCCACGTTGAAAGAACGGTGAATCGGCTCGAGGCCTACTGGATCTGGCAGGCTCTCTCGACATCACGACCGCTTCTTCCGGAGCCTCAACCCGGCCGTTGTGCGTTGCTGGTCGATCGACTCTGCGCACTCTACCCCGCACGCCCGATCCTCTGCCGTACCCACGGTCTGCCACTCGTGTACTTCGACCGTGGAGAAATCGGAGTTACCCATTGCCAGCTCAATTTCAAATACCTGGACGCGGGCGGCTTCGAAGCCTCAGAAGTTTTGGAAATGGCTCCGATCAACGCCCGGCTCCTGGAGCTGGACAGGCAGTTCTGCCAGCAGCATCTTCGGAGACCGTGGGACCCACAACTCCGGGTACCCTTGGCAGAACTGGTAACAACCTACAACGAACGCTCACGAACGCCCAACCAGAAAAGGGAGCCCCTGTGAAACGCTCAGCTGCCTTCGCACTTGCGCTTGCTGGTATCGTTTACCTGGCCTTGAACTGCTCTCCGCCAGGCCAACAATCCATCCGTTTCTACGTGAGCCCGGAAGGAAACGACGCGTGGAGTGGCAGGCTGAGTCAGCCGAACGAAGCTCACACCGACGGTCCTTTTGCAACGCTACCGCGTGCCCGTGAAGCCGTGCGAGCCCTCAGACACCAACGCGTTCAGCCACGCGGCGGCGTTACGGTTGTCTTGCGCGGAGGGATTTACAGAATCACCCGTACTTTTCGCCTGGACAGTTCTGATTCAGGAACGGAAAAACACCCCGTCGTTTGGCGGGCGGCCTCGGGTGAGCGCGTTGTGCTTTCGGGCGGCCGGCCACTCCGGCGCGTCGGGCCGGTAACGGATCCGTGGGCACGAAAAATCATTCGGCCGGAAATTCGGGACAACATTGTGGAAATCGACCTACCTGCAAACGGCATTCGTGACTACGGCCAAGTTGCGAAACGAGGCTCCAGGGGGCTGGAGCTGTTTTACAAAGGCAAACGGATGCCCTGGGCCCGGTACCCGAATGAGGGGTGGCTCCGCATCACCGACGTACCTCAACTACCCGGACGTAGACCGGTCCGCGAGCCGGTGTTCGGCGGGCGACGGGTGGTAGCCGGCATCCCAGCAGGGCGGCACTTCGGCAGAATTTGCTACAGTGGCGACCGCCCGGCCCACTGGTCCCCCGAAAACGAGATCTACATGCACGGCTACTGGACGTGGGACTGGAGCGATTCCTACGAGCGTGTGAAAGCCATCCTCCCCAAAACGCGAACCATCGTCATTCAACCGCCCTACCACCACTACGGCTACACCGTAAATCAGCGTTTTGCCTTCTACAACGTGCTCGAAGAACTGGATCGCCCCGGAGAGTGGGTTCTGATTCGCCGCACGGGCAAGCTCTACTTTTGGCCTCCGGGAGAACTCCAGGACGACGACCTCGAGGTTTCGATGCTCGAAGACCCTCTCGTAGTCGTAGAGGGCACGCGTTTCCTCCGGTTGGAGAATTTCGTTTTCAGCACCTCCCGCGGAATCGGGATCGTGATCCGGGGCGGAGACAGCGTACTGGTGGCCGGGAGCACGTTTACGTGTCTCGGAGGCACAGCAGCACTCATTCAGGGCGCCAAACGCAGCGGTCTCCAGAGCTGCGACATTCACGAAATTGGCCTGGGAGGCGTCTGGATTACCGGCGGCAATCGCCAAACGTTGACGCCCGGGTTGAACTTCGCCGTGAACAACCACATTTGGAACTTCAGCCAGGTGCTCGGAACGCATCAGTGGGGCATCGATCTCGTGGGCGTCGGTAACGTGGCAGCCCACAATCTCATCCACGACGCACCTCACACAGCCATCCACTTCCTGGGCAACGATCACCGCATCGAGTACAACGAAATTCACGATGTCACGAAAGAAACCGGCGACGCCGGCGCCATTTACACCGGTCGTGATTACACGTTCCGAGGAAATCTGATCCGCTACAACTACCTGCACAATTTGAAAGGTCCCGGACTGCACGGCGTCACGGCGATCTACCTGGACGACTTCACCAGCGGAACCACCATTTACGGTAACGTGCTCTACCGAGCTGGCCGCGGTGTCCAGATCGGCGGTGGACGCGACAACCTGGTCGAGAACAACCTGTTTGTGCAGTGCAAACCCTCCGTGCACGTGGATGCCCGCGGTCTCGGCTGGGCCCGGAAGTACTTCGACGGTCGGTTCAACGTGCTCTGGGAACGTCTGAAAGCCGTGCCCTACAACAAACCACCTTACTCGGAACGCTACCCTGAGCTCAAACAGCTTCTTCAAGACAACCCTGCCGTTCCGAAAAACAACCGCATTCTCCGCAACGTTTCCTACGGTGGCCGTTGGATGGATGTGTACGACTTTTGGGCGTTCGATTTCTCGGTCGTCACCGTCCGCGACAACGTGATTGCCGACTCAGTGGTTCTAAGACGCCGAGCACAAGATCAGTCCGGCCTTGACCCGTACTACTTGGACATCAACATGCGAAAGGGCTACGAACGTCTACTGATCACTGATCCACGAGTCAAGCAACTGTTCCCGAGCAACGTGTTTGTCCAGGGTAACCCAGGGATCGAAGATTTCCGCGACTTCCGGTTGTCCAAAACCTGCCCAGCGTGGAAACTCGGTTTCCGCCGCATCCCGTTCGAACGCATCGGTTTACAAAAAGATCTGTACCGGCACAAACTACCCGCGCGGATCCGATGAAACAGCAGACCAAAGCTCGCGGGTTTCCCGCGACTTCGCCCGTTTCTCAACCGGGTTGACCGGTGGCCACGCTTCCCCCGTGAAGCTTGTTCTCAGGCGGGGAAGCACTGTCACTTCGTTCATCTGCAAAACCGTTCTTCTGGGGAAAGGCAACGTCAACAGGAGACTGCAAAAATGAGAAGATGGCTCGGCGCCGTGCTTCTGCTGCTGGTGGGACTGCTCCCAAACACCCGGGCTGCAACGGGCCCGAGTTTCGATCGCTTCTTCTACCCACGAACCTTGCGGGTGGACTACTTCCACACCGGCACCAAGGGATCCGAAGTTTTCTCTCTGGATCAGCTCGTGGAGCAACCGGTGTGGGCCGGAAGTCGCACGAACCTTGTCGACACCCTGAACCTGGGCAAGTACCTCCTGAAAGTCATCGATCTTGCCACAAACCAGCTCATTTACAGCCGGGGTTTTTGCAGCCTGTACGGCGAGTGGGAAACTACAGATGAAGCCACCCGGGGCGTCACACGTACGTTCAGCGAATCCGCCCTCATCCCTTTCCCCAAACGTCCTTTTCAGTTCGTAATCGCCAAACGCGACGCTGAGAACCACTTTCGCGACGTTTTCAGCACGGTCATTGTGCCCGATTCGCTGCACGTGCACAGAGATCTCCCGCACGTGCCGTACGCTGTCGACGATGTGATGATCCACGGCGATCCTGCAAAGAAAGTGGACATCCTCATCCTCGGCGACGGCTACACCCGCGCGGATCTACCGAAATTTCGAGACGACGTTCGTCGCTTCGTCCGGGATCTCTTCGACACCAGCCCCTTTCGCGAGCGCAGGCGGGATTTCAACGTCCGAGCTGTTGAGGTCATCTCCGCCGAAAGCGGCATTGACGAACCCACCAAACACCGCTGGCGCGACAACGCGTTGGGCTGCACCTACAACAGCTTCGGTACCCCCCGCTACGTTCTTTGTTTCGATAACAAAGCGCTGCGCAACGCCGCAGCCGCGGCGCCCTACGATGCACTCATTCTGCTCGTGAATTCGAATCGCTACGGTGGCGGAGGCATCTTCAACCTCTACGCCGTTTGCTACTCCGGCCCCGAAACCCAGGGTGATGCCTGGTGGCCAGACTACGTCTTCGTCCACGAGTTCGGTCATTGCTTCGCCGGACTCGCCGATGAGTACTACAGTTCCAACGTGTCCTACGTCGATTTCTACCCCAAAGGGGTAGAACCGTGGGAGCCAAACATCACCGCCTTGCTGGTATCCGGTCACGTAAAATGGCAAGACCTGGTGGAACCCGGAACCCCCATTCCCACACCCTGGCACAAAGCACGCTACGACAGCTTGGCCGAGGCGAAACGCCGGCTCAACCGTCAGGACCCCAACTACAAAGACAAGGCGCGAACTCTCGAAAAGGAAATGCAGGAGCTGCTGCGGACTGAACCGTACTGGGGAAAAGTGGGAGCTTTCGAGGGGGCGGGGTACGTGAGCAAAGGGCTCTACCGTCCTTTCCTCGATTGCCGGATGTTTTCCAAAAGCCTCACAGGGTTTTGCCCGGTGTGCTCGCAGGCCATCGAAAAGATGATCGATTTTCTGACGAAATGACCCGCCAGCGGCGGGCGCAGCATTTTGCACCCGCCACTCACGATCTACCGCCTCGCGTACCGTCTCCCGCGACGTCGGAGGCGAAAGCAGAAGTCAAGCTGCGGAGCTTTCCGCCGGGGAACCCGCCATCTTGCGGCCCGTCACCCCAGTTTGTAACCGATTTTGCGCAGGAAGGCTTTTCGCTCTTCGACGTCTTTCTCCGTCTCAACGCCCAGCGTGGACAAGCCATCTACTACTCCAAGAACGCCGCGCCCCTGTTCCGTCTCGGCCAGAATGACCTGCACCGGATTCGCTGTTGCACAAAAGATCCGCACGATTTCTTGGACGGACTGCAACGCTCGCAGGATGTTGATCGGGAAAACATTGCCCAGCGTGAGAATGAAGAAGTGGCCCGCCGCCACATTCAGGGCATTCTTCTTGGCAATCTCGATCAGCTCGTCGTCGGTACCCGTGAGGCGCACGAGTCGTGGACCGGAAGATTCGCAGAAAGCAAACCCAAACTTGATGCCCGGGACGGCCGTCACCAGCGCCTCGTGCACGTCCTCCACCGTCTTGATGAAATGGGACATGCCAAGGACCACGTTCATGTCCTCGGGCTTTTCGATCTGAACAACCTTGAGTTCCATTGGAAACCTCCGCGTTTCGGAACTTCTCCAAGTGCCTATTCGTGAACTGTTTGAAATTAGCGAAACAGGTGTTTCGAGGCAACTGCTAACTGAAGGGAGGGAAAATGAAACGAAGACACATCGGCTACGCAGCCCTGAGCGTTGCGCTGGTGTTCGCCCTGATTCTGGGCACCCCACGCGCAGGCAAGGCTTTCGAGGGCATCGTCCACACGAAGAAAGTCACGATCACTTCGGTGCCCATGATGGGTGAACAGAAACGGGAATCTGAAGAAACGGTCTACTACAAACCGGGCTACTTCAAGGTTCTCGATCCCGAAGCGGGTACTGTCACCATCGTTCGGCTCGACAAACGCTTGATCTGGGAAATCGACCAGAACAAAAAGACTTACACCGAGCTCACGTTTGAGCAGCTCGCCCAGCTACGCGAGCAGGCTACAGAAGCCCTGAAAAACGCGCGGAAACAACTGCAGGCACAGCTTGAGGCGTTGCCAGCCGACAAAAGGCAGATGATGGAGCAAATGCTGGGGCAGAGCACGATGAACGCTCTGGCTCAGGGTAAACTGGAGTTCACCTGGAAAACCACGAGCGAGAAGCAAACCATCAACGGTTTTCCGTGTCAAAAGTTCATCCCGCTACTGAATGGCCAGCCCATCGGCGAGGTGTGGGTCACAGAGAGGTACAACTTAGGCGACGACGTCGCGAAGTACTTTGACGCACTTGGGATTTTCGGTGAAAAAAGCGTGGCGAATCCACCGCCGTTCAAGGGTCTGCCAATCAAAACTGTGACCGACATCCAGATGGGGCCGTCCCACACACGCTCAGAATCCGTCGTCGTGAAAGTAGAAGAAAAACACATTTCGGATAAGGAGTTCGAATTGCCTCCCGGCTTGACAAAGGTGGATCTGGAGCAGATGAAACCTCAAAAGTAGCACTCGTCCGAGGAAATGCGTAGACACTTCGTTGCCGGGCGGGTCGGGCTTCCCTCGGGAAAGGGCTGACGCCGCCCGTGCAACAAAAGCACGCCACAATTCCACTTTCCTCCCCCACTGAAAAGGACCCGCTCAAGTCGTTGCTCAACGCAGAGGAGCGGGTTCACGCCTTCTGGTGGGCTGGGTGTGCGGGCAAACACCGCACTGAGTGAGCCTCTGCGTACCCGGTAGACCACAGGTGTGCGCTTCTGGGAAACGCCAACCGGGGAGTGGCCTTGCTGCAGCTGTTCAAAAGTACCACTCACCTTGCAGGTAAACAGCACTGGGGAAATGCCAGTACTCCGTGAGACGCTGGCCGTGGAAAAGCTGCGCCCCCAGGGCAACCGAGCTGTTGTCGCTGGTCGACACCGTGGCAGCCACCAGCCCGAAGCCGCTGTGGTCGTCCAGATTCCAGTTGTGAGCCACGCGGAGGAGTACCAGAGGGTACAACTGGTAGGTCACCTGCACAAACAGGTAGTTCCGGGCCAGATTTAGAATCTCTCCTTGCAAAAGCTGTGGAAAAAGCAGCCCGTAACGGGTTTTGTCCAGTGTTCCCTGACCATTGTAGTGGTACTCAAAAAGTCCGTAAAACTTCGTGGTAAACTGGTAGTCCATTCCGAAAATGGCTTTCCAGAAGCCACACGAGCTCGGTTCATCGCCGCGTTCGTAGACCGCCTCCCCACGTACTCCAGCCCCGCCAACACTGGTGGCGAAATCTCCACCGATCACCCCGCGCTCCGCCACTTTGCCTGTAACGAGGGAGAAATCGGTTCCTCGCCAGTTGGAACGGAAGCGCAACGCCACATTTCTTCGCTTCCAGTGATCTTCTGGATTGTACACAACCTGTAGATCCGAGAAATTTCCGAGGTACCACTTAGCAGACACGGCATCCGCCCCATCTTTTTCGAGCTTGTAGAAAGCCGTTGGGTTAATGGGATTGAAGAAGTCGGTTGGATTCCAAATGCGGCCCGTTCCCCAGCTGATGCGCTGACGGCCCACAACGAGGTTGCCAAAATCGAAATCCTGGCGGAGGTAGAGGCGATCGACGAAGTGGTAGACTTGAAAGTGTTTTTCGTCCACCGGCTCCCAGGAAAGATCCACAACCTGCCGTGGCTTGTTCTCCGGAATGTCGAAATACGGCAGGGCCGAGGCGAATCGGATTCCATCTGCCTCGTATTCTGCAGCCACGCGTGCCCCGCCCCAGAGGTACAGTGTCGGGCGCAGGCGCACACGTGCAAGGTTGACAACCTCCTGTCGTTCTGCTCTCCACCACCTGGCCAGCTCCGTGCGAAGCCTGTTCACCATCAGGAAATTGACGATGTACCCGCTGCATTCGAACCCCGGTTGACCCAACGCGGGTGCGGCAGGCAAGCCAACAAGTAGCACCAGGGCACAAGTAACAAATCCACTGACCCAATGGCTAATTTCCCGGGGGAACAGCATCCCGCACGTCCTCTCGCTCGATCACACCGTCGCGCAGCCACAGCAACCTCCGCCCGCGCTCGATTACCTTCGGGTCGTGCGACGAAAACACAAAGGTAATGTTGTGTTCCCGATTCATTCGCTCCATCAGGTCCAGCAGACGACTGCCGGTCACAGAGTCTAAGTTGGCCGTAGGTTCGTCCGCCAGCACAATGGTTGGATCATTGACAATTGCCCGGGCCACAGCTACACGTTGCTGCTGGCCGCCGCTCATTTCTGTAGGCCGTTTGTTCGCAAGCTCACCGATCCCCAGTTCTTCCATCAGGGCCACAGCTCGTCGCCGACGCTCCTTCTCCGGAACTCCACGCAGCATCATCGTAAACTCGATGTTCTCCAAAGCCGTCAACACGGGAATCAAATTGTAGGCTTGAAAGATGAACCCAATCTTGCTCAGCCGAAGGTTCGCCAATTGGCTCTTCGATTTGGTGCTCAGGTCTTCACCTTCAAGAAACACCCTGCCCGCTGTCGGCCTGTCCAGGGCCCCGATCAAGTTCAGCAACGTCGTTTTTCCCGAACCCGAAGGCCCAGCGATTACAGTGAACTCGCCTGCCGAGATCGACAGATCGATCCCTCTGAGTGCGTGAACCGGGACGCTGTTGTCCCGGTAAATTTTCTCGAGCTTTTCCGTTCGAATAATCTCCATCACCCTTCTCCAAAACGGCTTTTGCGTCACTAAACGTAGCGCATGGCTTCTACGGGCTCAAAGTGTACCGCTTTGATGGCTGGGTACACCGCCCCAACAAGGGCGACAATTGGGATCGAGATCCCAGCAGAAAGAAGGATCCGCAAGCTCATGACGGGGTAAATTACCGCACCAACACCGAACGAAGCCAAACTCGCCGAAAACACGCTGAGGTTCAGGCCACTGTGGGAAAGCGGCCAGTAGATCAGTAAACCCACCCCAACGCCGATGACCGTACCGAGAAGCCCCAAAGTGATGGACTCCAGCAGAATCATGGCCAGCACTTTTCGGTCCGGCATGCCAATCGCCTTAAGGACACCGATTTCCTGCATTCGCTCGAAGACAGCCATCAGCATTGTGTTGACGATCCCAAAGACCAAAGCAATGCCAATGATGACGTAGTAGATCAACATCCACTGCGCCATCGCTTCGGACTGGTAAACGAGCAGCGGTAACACGTCCCGGTAACTTAGCGTCTCGTAAACCTGCGGAAGTCGTCTGCGCAGCGAGTCCCGCACTGCGTCAACGTGACGGACATCTTTCACCATCAACACAAACTCCGACACTGCCTGGCCCAGCCCCAGCATGTGCTGCGCTGTCTCAAGCGGGATGAACATTGTCACTTTGTCGTGTTCCGAGTCAAAAGTACGGTAGATTCCGACAACGCGGAACACGTCCGAGCCGATGCTACCATCAAGCCGCGAAGCCATGGCCACAAGCTTGTCGCCTACACCAACTTCCAATTTTCTGGCTAGGCCTTCGCCGATCAGCACCTCGTGGGCCCCGCGTTCCAGGTAGCGTCCCTCAACAATCGATTTGCTGATCAGTGTGATCTTCCGCTCGGCCTCCGGCTCCACGCTCACCATGTTGACGCCAGACGAGTTGTACGAACTGCTCAGGATCCCGTACGTCAAAACTCGGCGCCCGTAGTGAAGAATCTCAGGCTGCTGTCGGATGATCGCCTCCACCTCCTCCGGCCGCTCGATCAGCAGCTTGATCGACGGGTTGTCATGAAACCCCCTCCGGTGAATCTGAATGTGGCCCACCTCCAGACGGACCTGGTTCGTGAGCACCTGACGAATCATGCCCGTGTACAGGGCATCCGACAGCATCATCGCTACCATGCCCACAACCACTGAAACCAGGATGATCACCGAACGGCGTTTGTTGCGCCAGAGATTACGCCAAGCGATTTTCCAAAGCATGCGGACCTCGTTGCCCTTCGGCACACAAACAGCTCGTCTCTGTACGTCCGCTACGCCGTGAGCCCTGTTCACAGCAAACCGACTGGGCACCCCTCGCTTCCCCTTCCGAGTCGGGACAAACCACACGATCTGTCTTTACCCCGTTCCCAGAACAGAGTTTTTCCATCAAGCCTCTCTTCGCGGGACAGCTCGACCAGAACGTTACGTGTAGCGAATGCCTTTCAGCGGCTCCAGTCGGTAAACCTTCCACAAGGGGTAGGCGCTGGCCACAAGCGCAACTAGCAAAATCGTCACCGAGTTGTTCACGAAAATTTGCCAGCGAACCGTAGACCACATGTAGGGCAAGAAGCCAAACTGCGCGTACAATTCTTCCAGTTGTTTGCCCATGTAGATTGGATGTTTGAGAATGTACCAGTTCACGCTTCCACCCAGCAAATTCCCGGCAGCAAGACCAATCACCAGGATCGTTAAAATCTCGCACAGAACCAGGACAACCAGCTTCATCTGCGGCATGCCGAGAGCCAGCACAACGCCGAACTCGCGGAAACGCTCGGTGACAGCCATCAGCATTGTGTTCAAGATTCCGAACGCCACCACAACAACAAGAATGGCGAGAAACAGCAAGCCGCCCACGTTGTCGAACTCAATGCTTTGCTTGAACGATGGCATAACTTCGGCCCAAGTGAGGACACGCAGTTTGAGCGGTGCAAGCATCTGCTGCAGGCTTCGTTTTACCTTCTGCAGATCCGAGAGCCTGTGTAGCGAGATTGCAACCACACTCACACGTCCGTCCATGCCAAGCAGATCCTGAGCAGCCTCGATCGGCATGAAAACAGCCGCACGATCGAGTTCCGATGAACCCGTCTTAACCACGCCAACCACCGTGCAGAAGGCATCCCGCAAAAAACCGTCGAAACCCTGCGTAAGCACAACCACCGAATCGCCCAAATCGACGTCCAGATTCCGCAACAACTTCTCACCGACGACCACCTCGTACCGCAGCCCGGGCATGATGAAACGTCCCCGTCGAACGCGCTTGGAAAAATCTGACACCAGGTTCTCGTTCTCTGGATCGATGCCCACCAACATGGCTCCAAACGAATTGTCGCGCTTGCTGAGGAGAGCATCTGCGTAGATTCGCGGACTGAAACCGCTAATCCGCGGCTCGGATTTGAGAATCTGTTGTAGCACACCGCTGTACACAAAACTTCTGCGCAGCGTTGGGTTCTCCTGGTACCCCGGCCTCTGAATCTGCAGGTAGCCAGAACTCAAACGGACGACCTGCTCGATGTTCTTCTCGTACGTTCCAAGCTGCATGCCCCGCATGACAACGGCCAGCATGACCGCAAATGTCACGGCGGCGATTGTAATGAGAGAACGACGCTTGTTCCGCCAAACGTTGCGCCACGCCATCCGAAGAAGCAGTTGCATGGGTTCTACCTCTCCAACTCGCGGAAAGAAAAGATCCGGTTCGGTATTCGAATGTTGAAGCGCACCTTCTCGATGATCAATTCCGTGTAGTGACCCGGCTTCCGCTCGTTGCGCATCACCCAGCGTGTTGGAATCTTTCGACCACCCATGTGCTTGAACTCGAGGAAATGCATCGTTCGGATGAGCTTCCCTTTCTCGTCGTAAAATTCCACACGGGCAGGCAGATTGTCTTGCTTGCGCACCCAGTAGTACAGCTTTCCCCACACCACCGGGGCATCCGGTCTCGGCACGAGCCGTAACTTCCAGCAAGGAACACCGTCTACCGTGTCGGTGCCAGCAAGCGTCACTTCGTAGTCGCGCACCAGATTGGATTCTCGAACAAGGTCGTCGTAGGTGTAATCCGATCCGTTCCAAGACTGTAACATCATGGACGGCGGGATCTTGATCGTCGTTTCCGTGTTCCGCAGGTACATCCAGATCTGGTTACCGATTTTCAGCGTCCGATTGCCAGCCTCTTTCGCCGGAGCGATGATCTTGATCAGCGCTTTTTCGTTTCCAACCCACCAGCTCTCCATTTTCAGAGTCCGCTGGTACTCTGGGGTCACCACTTTCATCACAAAAATGCCGTGGCTGGTTTTCCCTTTGATGGCGTTCTCCGCGCGTTGCAAAATCTCCCTGGCGGATTGCCCGCCAGCCACCTGCACACCAGCGGCCCAAATGAGGAAGCACATCAAAAGCACCTGGGTTTTGACGGCGTTGCACCTCATCCCGCCTCCCTCGTTCCGCCAGTTTCTTTCACCTCTGCTGCTGACAAGTAGTGCTGCCGAGCTGCTCTCAGGACGTCGTCCAGCGGATACTGACCCGCGAACACGATGTAGTGCAGGCCGATGCCGTCTAGCAGAGCGCTCAGCACCCTGGCCTCTGTTTCCGGAGTGGCGATTCCCAGCCCCCGCAGAACCGCTGCCGTTTGGTCAAAAAGCACCTGCGAGTACTGATGGATCACTTCCCGTAGGCGCTCGTCCCGGTTTACCTGCAGCAACACCATGAAGTAAAGCCGAAAAAACTCCGTTTTCTCGCGAATCAACGTTTCGGCAAGCTCAAAAAGCCGCTGCAGGCGTTCTCGTGGATGTCGCGCCGCACTCAGCGCAGGCATCAGGCTCTCGAACTCTCTGAATCCCAACAAAACAACCTGCTCCAGCAGCTCTTGCTTGCTGGCGAAATAGTTGTACACCAACCCCTTGGCAATGCCTGCTTCCTGAGCAATCGCGCTGATCGTTGTGGCGTGGTACCCACGCTCCGCGAACAGCCGCAAAGCCGCCTGCATGATGGCCTCCCGACTGCTCCGGCGCATGGCCTCGAGCTGTTCTCGCTTCCTGGGCACTCCTTCTCCACGCGGTTGGTTGACCAGTCAGTCAACAATAATCAATGCTTGTCACATTTGCAACAGGTTTCTACGTCAAAGGGAATGTTCGCCACCTTTTTCCGGCCCCAAAGGTTCCGTCCGCGTGAACACCGCCGCACTCTGCGCCTTCCATCGTTACGGCCACTTCCGCAACCGTAGGGACAGTCCTTTCTCCAGCTTCGCCAGCTACTGAAGCCCCACGTTAAGTTCGGCGCGGACAGACCAACATGCGTCGTGGTAGAGGACGAATTTCGGCAGGTTACGCTTCGGAACGAACAGCGGTCGTTGGCTTGGGAACCGTCTCGCCATTCCTTGAAGCTGGTGCTCAGAGCAACGCAAGGACGGGAATGATCCTTCGTAGCCAGTCGCTTCCTGAGAGGCAATTCTCGAACGGTAACCCTTTCGTGTGCTCGTCCCCCAGACCAGTGGGCACTGACTCGCCAGGCAAACACGGGTTCTCTACGCGCCCAAGGCGGTGCCCAAAAGAGCCGCGTGAAAGGCGAACCCGCACCTCGGGGTTCAGGGCAAGAAACCAGCTAAGAACCCACTGAAGTCGCTGGAACAGCGAAATCCGCCCTTCTGGTGCTGTCCCCACAAACAGCGGGGCGAGGCGGGCTAATCGGTGCCCAAATCCCAGGCTTCTTGTTCCCAGGTCCTTGCTGCTCCCAAACTTAGCCAAACGCTCCCGACGGGATGCCGCCCTGGACGCCCCCGCCGCGCGTCAGTCCTGCACAGCGGCTTGCCAGCGGAGGAAAAGGTAAAATGACAGTACGAATCCCACTTCAAACACACCGTACGCCGTTGCCGAGTAACGATCCAAACGCCGCGTCCGGTCGTACAGGGCGTTCATTTGCCGAAAGGAACCCGCACGTAGGTACTCCCCGTAGGTTGCGTTCGCCTCGTTCCTAAGCTGCACCGCGGCCACACCTGCGAGCAAAGTGAGCGAAGCCGAAGCAATCGTCCCCACTCTCAGACCCCGGGCAGCCTCCGGACTTCGCGTTACGCTGGTGAGAGCCTGTGCTGGCTTGAGTCTGACCGCAAACGTTTCCATCCTCTGGCCCCGATTCAAAACAACCGTGGCCTCGCGGTACCCGGGTTTCGTGATGCGCAGCGTTCGTCCCCACATCCGGGCGTCCACAACCAGCCAAAATGGTGTTCGCCCGAGCAGCCTCCCTCCGAGCCAGATTTGGGCATCCGAAGGTTGCGAACGGATTACAATTACTGTGGGCAAACGAAGGACCAACGTGTCCCCCGACACCAGCGTTGTGTCCACATGCCAGACGTGTACGGGTGGCCACAAATTGAGCCGACGCACAACGGTAAAGTGATGCTCTCCAGGTGGCAAGCTGAAGAGCCCGTCTGCTTCGAGATGCACGCGTTGAGAGTCAACGAGCACCTCTTGCAACGTCGAATCCGACGGCACAATGTAAACCCAACTCCGTGCGGCTCTGTCGGATGTCTGTCCCGAAGCTGCAACCACGAGCACAAACATGAGGACCAGACCGCATCCGATTCCGGCGCCGCGTTTCACTGCTCGATCCCCCTTTTCGGGCGGAAGCCGTAAACCGTGTACTCTTCGCTGGCCACGTACAGCCAGCCTTCTGCCACAACCGGCCACGTTCTCACACGACTGCGCAGTTTCTTGTCCCAGAGCTGTTCACCGCTCGCCAATCCCAGGGCGTAGAGGTGGCCGTCCAGAGCACCGACCCACACCACGTCACCACTGACGAGCGGTGCGGTTCCTGCCGGCGCAGGTAACGTCGTTTGCCAGAGAACCTTGCCCGAGTTCTTCGCAAGACAGTGCACCAGATGGTCGGCACTGGTCGCAAACAGACGTTTTTCACCGACCGCAAACCCCTGGTAAAAACGTCCGCTGGCCCGGAATGTCCAGACAACTTTGCCGTCTGTGACACGCAGAGCGCGCAGCGTGCTGTCCCACGTGGCGACGAACACCAGCGAGTCCCGAGCGGCCAGCGGCGCCACCACGGCTGCACCGAGTTGCTTCTTCCACACCGAGGTGCCGTTCCTCCAGCGAAGAGCTACCAGCTCACCCCGGTCGGTTGCTGCAAACAGGAGGGAGTCCTGCGCAACCGGCGTGCTTTTGATCTGGCCGCTCAACTCCGTTTTCCAGAGTACTTTGCCGGTTTCAAGCTCTAACGCCGTTACCTTTCCGTAAGTGGAACAAACCACAAGCTGGTTCTCCCGGACCAGCGGTTCGCTGTCCACCAAACCCAGTGCCCGGTGCCAGAGCCACTTCCCAGTGTGTAGGTTGTAAGCAGCTACGGAGTGACGCTCGATTCGTCCGATCACGACGTACACGCTGTCATTCGGCCAGGCGCCCGTAACCGCATTCTTACCGTATTTGATCTTGCCACGCTTTTTTCCCGTCTTGAGATCGAGGAAACGCGTCTCGCCTTTCATCGTTGGGACGGCCAACACCGAGCCACGGACCAGCAAAGCTGGCCCGACGCCACCAGACATGCGCTTGCGCCACACCAATTCAAGCGGTGGCCCGACCCGGTCCTTCGTCACGTTGGTTCTACCGGGGTTACCACCCAGCTGGCTCCATCGCGGCGGCTGGCGGACAAGCGATGGCGGAGCGACGAAAGGCTGGCAAGCAGGGAAAACAAGACCAGCAACAACCAGCACGAGGGTCAGGAACCGGAAGGTGGGAGCACTGAGGTAGGCTGCCAGTTTCCGGCGCATCAGAAATCCCATCCGAAGAAAACCTGTTTGAAAAGACCGTGCTGAAGTTCAGGATGAAAGTAGCTGTTTAAACGCTCCGGGCTACGGATCGTGAATTTCTTGCCGAAATCAAAGCGCAAAACCAGCACACCACCGAATCGGAACCGGATGCCGAAACCAGCGCTACCCAGAACATCTTCCAGCCTGTTATCCCACCCATTTCCGAGGTCCAGGAACGTGGCGCCCCGGATGGCACTGAAGGCAAGCCCACCAATCGGGAACCGCAGCACAAAACGGTCGATGAAGGGAAAACGTAACTCCTGGCTCACCAGAGCCACCTTCGTTCCCCAGATACGCCAGAAGGGGTACCCACGCAGGTCCCAGCTTCCACCCATGAAGAACGGGGTTGCTTCTTTCCCCTCGTTGATCTCGGCAAGCGTACGCACAGCAAAACTCACGCGGCGGCTGAGGCGAAAGTAGCGCCGGTAGTCCGCAATCAATGTGTAGAAATTTACCTTGGAGTGCAAAACATCGATCGTGTTCCCGAGGGTAAAGTTGTACCGTTCGCCATCCACCGGACCCGTAGGGCCCCACAGCGAGTTGTCCTTAATCAGAGAAACAAAGTTCGACACTAGCAGGGCTTTGCGGCGGTAATTGAAAAAGTACCATTCTTTGTCCGAGTTCCGGATGTTGAGGCTTCCCTCAATCCGCTCGAACGTGGAGAACGGGTAGCTCAGGGCCACGAACCCCCCGTAGCGGCGCTCCCAGAAGTAGTAGTCGTAAAGGTTGTAGTACCGACCGGCGAAGTGGTAGAGTCCAACCGAATAGTTCGTGCGGTGCGACAGGTCGACACGGGCCACTGCCACGTTGAAACTGCTCAAGAATTCGTCTCTTGTGCGTGCGTTGTTGTAAAGCAAAAAGTAGTACTGCCGGTTGCCGAGCATGTCGCTCAGCACGACCTGTGCACCACCGGAGGTTCCGAAGATCGGGTCCTGTGTGATCGCCGACTGTGCCACATCGATGTCAAATTTCGGCTTGTACGGTACTGTACCGCCACGCACCTGCCCGGAAAAGCGCTCGGGCAGCCAAATGTTCTCGTCCGGCCGCAGCGAATCCGGAGGAACGATTTCAGCCCGTTTGTAGCGCGTCAGTACGCTGTCCAGTTCTCGGATGTGAAACGCGTAGTTCTCAAAGGTCGTCAAGAGCAAGCTGTTTCTGTCTGTCCATTCAGCGTCGAAAGCTCCCGTCGGCAGGTTCGTGAGCTGTCGCTGCTCCACCACACGCGGCATCTCGAGAACGCTCGGCACCGAACCACCGCCAGGTGTCTCTGAAGCCAGCTGCGGCACCACAGGTCTGGGCTCGAGCTTGGCAAGCCACACGTTGAAAGCGCCGTCCCGGTCGGAAGTGTAGGCCAGGTACTGTCCATCCGGAGAAAACGCGGGACCGCTCTCGCTGTGTTTGCCGTTCGTCAGAAACTCAACGTGACCAGTCGCAACATCCATCAAGAAAAGGTTCAGGTAACCGTGTGCCCCGTAAGGCCCGCGGTCGGAAGCGAAAACGAGCTTGGTGCCGTCCGGCGACCAGGCAGGGTCTTTTTCCTCGTAGAAATCGTTCGTGAGCCGTTCCAGGGCGCCCGTTCGCGTGTCCACAGTGTAGAGGTCGGTCTTGCCACCGTACTCGATGGCGACGAAAGCCACTGTGTGCCCGTCTGGCGACCAGGCAGGCGAAAAGAGGGTCACGAGGTTTTTCCACTCAAATGACTGGACGATGGCCCGCTTGCGAATGTCGTAAATGTAGAGTACATCGCGCGGACCGCTCTTGGAAACGAACACCAGCAGACCCGCCGGGTTTACGTCCAGTTTGCTACGCAAAAGATGGAAGGACTCAAACTCCGCTGAACGCTCTCCCTTCACCAAGACATCGACACGCGGCTTCCGACGCTTGTCGTCCAGATCCTGAATGTAGATGTCTGAGTAGCCAATCCGGTTGGAAAAGTACACAACGTAAGGCTTACCGTCCAGCCGAACGAATGCGGGTTTGATGCTGGACCCCTCCAGCGCCACAGGCTTGAGCACCATTTGCGGGAGGTCGTCGTCTTTGAGCAAAGGGTAGGCGCGCTTCTTCAGCCAGTACAACCAGAGCTCGTCCAGCTTCTCCAGCTTCGTCCGGGTGGTCAGTTCGAGAACACGCGAGAACCGCTCGTCCTTCCAGGCGTTGTCAATCAGCTCGACAACTTTGTCTTCGCCAAATTCCTCGGCCAGAAAACGGAGGAAATTCTGGCCTTCTTTGTACATGAGGAACGAGCCGTAAATCTGGTACATTTCGCGAAGCGGTACGAAGTAGCCGTTCAGCACCGCATCGCGAACGAACATTTCCGCCTGTGAGCTCCAGCCTTCCGAGTAGAACTCGGCTAACCCCTCATTGTACCAGAGCGGCAGGTCGTTGTAGTTCATTTTCCGGTGCTCCTTGAGCACCGTGACCAGCTTACTGTGCGTGAACACGTGCACGAGTTCGTGACGAATCACGTGTTTGAACTGGGAAATGGAGCCATCAGCTGGCACCACCACACGCCCCTTCATGTATTCAAAGAAACCACCAACGCCTTCCGGTACCAGGTAAGGCGTCGTGTTGGTCTGCTCGAAGTGCGTGTGTGTGGAGTAGAAGATCAGCGGAATGCGGCGGTTGATGTGGTGGTCGAAACGGTCCTCGAGGTAGCGGTACGACTCCTCAGCAAAAGCGGCCCCGATTCTGGCCAGTTCCTCCATCTCGGGGTAGAAGTAAATGTCAAAGTGCTCCGTTTTCAGAATTTGCCAGTTGAAGTGGTTGTACTGCACCTTGTTACGGCCGAAGTAGTACTGAGCTACAGCCAACTCCGGCAACGCGAGCGCTAACACGAAGCACAGAGAAATCTTCCGTACCGCTTCACGCATGTTTCTTCGCTCCCTTCACGGGCCTTCATCGGCAATTTACAAATCTGGCAGGGGAAAACAAGGGGAAAGTCGAACCCAGATTCCACTGTTTCCCTCCGCACGCCGAAGAAAACGCGACCTGGTGTGGCGAATCTGTGGGGGACGTGCGCCTAACCCCACGCCCCGCTCTCAGGGACGCCGCAATTCCACCGACTCACCGAGCCGCAGTTGGATCCCCTCTTCGTTGACCCAGTTCCTGACCTTGCCACCACACTTCCAGCTCAGCCGCAGGAGCCTTGCCCTGTTGTGCGGTGCAACATCCAACCTGACGCTCCATCTTTTTCCCTCTCTGACAAGCGTAGCACTGACTGCGGAGGAGAAGCCAACTTCCAGTGTCCCACCAGCTGTTTTCAACGACAAAAAGCGGCGATTTAGCAGCACCGCCTCCACCGGTCTGCCGCCGACAAGCCGCACCCAAAACGATCGGCTGAACACCCGACGCTGCGATGTTTCTTCCCCTTCTGGTCTGCACCAACCAAACCAGTCCACAACGCCGGGGCTCGCTCGGACTTCCAAGACTGCCGAGTCGGGTTCTTGAACAAGCCAGCGAAGCCGACTTTTTGCAGGGAAACGCCCCCCGTGACTCGGCACGAGCAGGTAAACCGAAAGGTGCGGCAACTCAACGTTCCCCCTCCAAACCACAGCTGGAGCCGGGTAACAGCGAGTCGCATCCAGCGGTGAAGCCAAGCCAAACGCACCGATCCAGCCGCGTCCCCCACGCTGCCAGTCCACCCAGGGAACCCCAAGAGGGTAACGTGTCCCCGGGAAGACGGTGTCGCCGGTCACCACAGTGGGTTGCAGTTCACAGTCCGCACAAACTACCGCCAGCTTGGCGCCGTCGGGTGCGGCAATCACAACACCACCCTCACGCTTCGCCACGCGGTTGCCCAGGGCGCACTGCATGTTGCTTTCCACCGTGTACTGCCCTACACCCTGCAACCAATCCAGGAGTAACCAGTATTCGCCTTTTCTGTAGAACACCGAGCGCCACCACACCACTCCCAGACCCTGGGGCTGAAAATGATGATTCGCTTCCAGAAAATCGTGGCTCGGCGACGTCACCCAGTGGTTGTGTCGCGGACCCGGCATGTAGTCCGACATCCAGCCGCGTCCAGGGTCAACTCCGTTCAGGGTCACAACGTTGTGCAAGAAACCGAAGCGCAGGTCGAAACGAGGCCCTGGCTGAGTCGACCGGTAGATTGCCGTACCCGGATCGACCACAAAATCCGCTCCGTCGGCAGAGACGCAAAAACTCAGATGGTCCGCGTGCTGGTGGTTGGTGCCGAAAGGACCAGCGTCGATGAAAAAGAACTGACTCGTGCGCAACCATCCGTCCCGCATCGCGTAGTAGCCGTCCCGGTAAAGCGTGCGAGAAGGCGGCGGGAACGAAAGAAACGCAGGCAGAGAGTCCTGAGCAGGCTGTGTGCCCGACAAGGCGGCAAGATCAGACCGGCGAAAGACACGTGCACCTGTTGTCAGAAGACTTTTTCGGATGTCGTAGTTCCCGTGGTCACCGTATCTTGGCAAACTGCGATCTGGTTTCATCAAACCCACGTGGCCATCCAGAATGCTTTCAAGCGAAGACAAAAGCGCTGGCGGCAGGAAACCTCGCGGCAGTCGGTCGACAATCACCAGACATTTGGCCAGCACGGATGACGAGTATCCCAGCGTGAGCTCGATCGACACTTCGCCCGGATAAAAGTAGTGATCCACAAAGCACGCAAACTGACGTGTGCCTTCCTCCCGCCAACGCCGCGCGTGCCTGGCTTCCGGAAACGTTGCTGCAGCGTAGAGCACTGCTTGCAGATTGCCCAGAGTACCGTTGAAAAGCCCTAAGTCGATTCTCGGCGTGAGCCAGTCCACCTCCTTCCAGAGGTGGTTGAGTATCTTCAGGTACGCCGTGTCGCTCAGAGATGGCGATTCGTGCAAAATCCACAGGGCATCGATCCACCGCTGCAGCCTCCACTGAAGTAGCACCCAGTTCCAGGGGTTGCTGTGGTACTCGTCGTAAGGGCTGTACCCTTGGGCTTTCTCGATTGGCACATGCTGGACGAAATCCAGCATGTCGCGCACCATCGCCCGAGCGTACTTTTCATCATGGGTTGCCAGGTACGCCTGGGCCAACGGGTGGAAATGGGGGAAACGGGCAATTGTGCCCACTTTTTTGTTGGAATCAAACCACGGCAGGGTGTCGCCAAACTGTTCTGTGCCGTACTCGGAAATCACGTGACGCACGGCAGCGTCAGCAGCCTCCAGCCCCTTCAGTTTGCTGGTCTCCAGCGACGTCCGCAACACCCAAGGGGCGTTTGGCGGCCGTCTGTACCGGAAATACGCGGCCAGAGCGTGAACAAGCGAATCCGGCCGGGTCCGCACAACTATTTCCCCGGCGGGGCTGTTGGGATTCAGAGCCTGCACAAACTCACTGAGCCAGTTCGGCCCGGCTGCGGCAGTGGGCCCAGCTGCAAAACTGCGACTGAGAACGAATGCATTCACCCACACGACCAAAACCGCACATTTGGTTCGCCTGAGCATCGACTTTTCTCCTCCTACAGAAGAAAGACGGCCAGAACACCCAACAGCCACCCTGGCTCGCCCAGTGCTCGGGGACATCCAGCATGCCTGCACAACCTACCACGCGCCACCAAACCACCCTCTGCGACCGTCACGCAAACCCTGACACTCGCTTTTCCTGCAATTCCCACGTTGCCCTGCAAAACTCCACACCAAACCTGACAGACCACTTAGCCGCTTCCTGACCACCGTCAAGCAAAACGGGAGACGCCGTTTCCGACGTCTCCCTGTCGATCAGATCGCTCCGTGTCTTCGCCTTACTTGTTCGTGTCCACTTTTTCGAAATCATCCTTAGGAGCCCCACACTGCGGGCATTTTTTCGGACGGCAACGCCCCTCTACCTCGTAACCGCAGTTGCGACAGCGCCACTTTGCCATGTTCACCTCCACTTCTGCTTCTCGTGCTCAGACCCAAAATACACGTTCAGGCAACCTCGACTTCTTTTGTCCCCTCCCACAAACCGTGAAGATTGCAGAAAAGACGCGCCCGCAGCGTGTGTTTGCCCTTCGGCAGCCTGACAACAGCGGTCAGAAATCCCTTGCTGATTGTCGGCACCAAATCCGCCCGTCCCACCGGCCGCTCGCCCACGTAGAGCTCGATCCACTGAATGTAGTGACCGTTCGCTGAGGGATGCTCCAGGCCGATGCCAGCACTCACCTGCACCCGCAGCCACTTGCCAGCTTCCGGTTTGTCCAGCAACTCGATCTTCGGCACGTGTTTCTTCTCCAACGCCGTCGGGCTCTCCGGATGCTCCAGTCGGTTCACGCCAGCGAAGAGATCCTCCTTTTCCTGTGCCTCCGCTGCGGCTGCCAGACCACCTGAGCTCCCGAGAGCACCCGCCACAATTGCCGCAGTCTTGACGAATTCCCTCCTGCCCATCTTGAGCATTTCCTCACCTCCATCGCTTTGTCACAACAAATCCGAAAGATCGTAATCAGGATTCTCCAGTTCCGCCTTCACCTTAGACAAATCCAACCGCTTTTCCACTGCTGCCACAATGCGCGCCATTTGCTCCCGCAAACCTACGGCCACAGCGCCAATGGCCACACCATTCCGCAGCACAAACTTCCGGTAAATGCCCCGCTCTGGACGCGCTGCTTTCACGTGCTCGATGTCTGCTCCCTCAGCGTGCACGTCACCTGCCGACGTCACACCCACACCGGCTACCTTCAGCGTCGTGTTGGCCACGGTGCCCTCGTAAAGTGCTTCTTCGCCCAGCAGGCGTTTGGCGACAACGCGCGCTTGGTCCAGAGCTGCAGGCACAATGCCGTACACACGCCCCCGATGCTCGGCCACGTCACCACAAGCGTAGATCGATGGATCATCCGTTTGCAGCGCGTCATTGACCACCACACCGCGGTTGCAGGTTAGTCCAGCCGTTCTCGCCAGCGAAGTCTGCGGCACAATCCCCACGGCGAAGAACACCAGCTCCGCGGGCAGAACCTCACCACCCTCGACTTCGACACCGCTCACCTCGCCCTGCCCGAGCAGACGCTTCACGCGTGTCCTTGTCCGGAAAACCAGCCCATGTTTTGCCAACAGCCGCTCCAGAAGCGCACCGGCATCCGCGTCCAGCTGGCGCGGCAGAAGCGTACTCGCCACCTCAACCACTTGCACGGTCATCCCCACATCCAGCAGCGCTTTGGCCGCTTCGAGTCCCAGCAAACCGCCACCAACCACCACAGCGTTGCTGCGTGCCAGAGCGTGCCTCCGAATCGCGAGCGCGTCGTCGACCGTACGCAGCGTGAAAACACCACGTAAACCCACGTTCTCGATCGGCGGCACAGCCGGTTGGCTGCCGTTTGCCAGCACCAGCGCGTCGTACCGCAGCAGCGTTCCGTCAGCCAGGGTCACCGCTTTTTCGCGTCGATCAATCGACAATGCACCATTGCCCAGGAACGTTTGGATGCCCTGGCGGTCGTACCAATCGCTCTCGTAAAGAACGAGGTCGTCCAACGTCAGTTGCCCTGCGACGACCCGGGCCAGCGGTGGGCGTGGGTAGTAGTGGTGAGGTTCATTCGCGACCAGATGCACCTGGAAGCTCCCGCCGCCACTACTTACAAGCTCGTGGGCTACCGTAAAACCCGCCACACCATTGCCAACAATCACCACCGTCCGCGGTGCACTGGGCCGCGTTCGTTCCGTTTCCCGCATCGGCTCGAAGAACCGTGTTTCCGCACCGCACACAGGACACACCCAGTGCTCGGGCAAATCTTCAAACGGCGTTCCAGGCGGGATGCCCTGGCCAGGATCCCCCTTCGCCGGATCGTACCTGTAACCGCAAATCATGCAAACGTACGTCACGACTCAGCTCCATCCCTGGTCATTGAATTTGTTCTACGATCCGGAAGCGACCCCAGGGAACCTCCAGCGCCAGTCTGTTCACACAGAAGGAGAACGATCATTGAAGTCCGTCTTCAACCACTGCTACGCGGAAACCAGAAACGACTACGCCGCATCGCCTGCAACTCCCGCCCGGCTGAAACACCCGCAAATGCGTGGACCCCCGGCACCAATTTTCGCCTTTCTGCGCCAGACGTCTGCCGAACACTTCGTCACCTGAGTAAACTCCGAGCTACAAAAGTAGCGACAAATTGCGCCCCTACAAACGCCAGGGAAAAAACCACGAGGAATGCCCACGCCAGCCGCCGTTTCGGCAGGTGTCCGACCTCAACCACCAGCGTGCGGTTCGAAAGCTCGCGCCGCTGGCCAATTAGCCTACGCACGAAAGGGACACGACCCAGTTGCACAAGTCTGCCACGGAACACACGTCGCTCAGCTGACACCCCGCGCGCCAGGGACCCGACGAAAAGAAGCCACAGATCCTGCCGCTCCTTCACGGGGACGAGTACAAACCGAAACGGTCCTTTGCCTGCTCGAATGCTTCGTTTCACATCCGGTGCACCTTCAAATTCAACGAGCCTGTCGGGCTCCAACACTTGGCCGCGTTGCAAACTCGCCGGCTGTCGGCTCGCCAACAGGTGGTACCGAAAAGCACCCCCCTCCAGGGCTACCCACAAAACACCCGCAAAAAGGAGAACCACAAGCGCTCGACTGGTCCGTACAGCCCCTTTCCCCATCTTGTTGGTCCGTACTTTGGCTTACTTTCACTGTTTAAACCGCCGCGAGGCGCGCAAGTAGTCTCTGTCCTGCCTGCAAGGGGCTGATCGGTCTCCTCACTTTCCACCCGCCCGCCAGCACCCCGTTCACGCGGGTGCAGTTCCGATCACGGGACAGGCGCAACAAAAGCCGCTTGCCTACGCGTGTTCCCGGGCTTAACCAGATCCCAAAAGTCGACGCTCCCTACACCAAGATCTCCAGGAACAAACTCAACTGTCCCCCCTCCGCTTGCAATCCCAAGGCCACACTCAGAGTTCTACTGCAAAGATGCAGCTGGCTTCGGCAAGTGATTGACGTTACCACGGTGAAGCCGTGTCCAGCACTCCCACTCGGCTGCACAGCAAACCAATTTCCTGGCGGCAAAGCAAAAATGCTGGACGTTTTAAACTGTCCTCAGGCCACCCGGGAAGCAAACTTCCGAGCTCTCTCAGGCGACGATCCGCTAACGCGGACCTGACGCACAACCGACTTCAACCGCTTTTCACCTGAGTGAGCCGGGGATCTCGGATCCCCGGCGGAAATGCAAATCGACTTTTGAGTGCTTCTCTTCCCCGGGAAATGACCCCACGAAGCCGCTTTGACGCGTCAGCGAATTCCCACGGCAAAAACAGGGGAATTCTCGAGTTTAGCCCCATTTGCCCTTGCCAATGTGGGTCTCGATTTCCGCCTTGATCGATTGTTTCAGCTCCCAAGCGCTCTTTTGCGCCGCCTTAAAAATGCCCACGCAGCCAGGATCCAGATTGTCCTCGATTCCCTTCTCCGCAATCTCAAGGACCTCGTCCAGTACCCCCGAAAGTCGCATGTGCAAGTCGTTCGTAAGCCGCGCACGACCCACCAGTTCCGCCTTGTCGCTTTCGATCTGAGAAAATTTCTCTTTGAGTGCCCCACACTTGGGGCAGCGATCCGGGGCTTCGTCACCGTCGTGAACGTAACCGCAAACTGAACATCTCCACTTCATCGCTACCTCCTCCGCTTGATTCCAATTTCGAACGGGAACATCCCAAAGTGCAAGGCCCCGAGATCAATGTCACCTTACCTCGGGGCCTGGGAGTCACGAAAGTTTCTTGTGGCAGAACCACCAGTCGTAGCAGGTGTACTCCTGGAGGCGTTTCCGAGCAGTCTCCTCATCCGTTGCGGGCGGAATAATCACCTCGTCCCCAACCAGTTCGTTGTTTGGCCAGTTAGCAGGAATCGCGACCCCTTCGGCGTCCGACACCTGCAAGCCGCGCACCATCCGAACGATTTCATCCATGTTGCGACCCAGCTCCTGCGGGTAGTACAACATGGCCCGCACAATGCCCTGCGGATCCACGATGAAAACCGCGCGGACGGTGTTTGTACCCTTACCCGGGTGGATCAAACCAAGCGCGCTCGCCACCTTACCCGTGTCGTCGGCGATGATTGGGAACTTGATTTCTTCCTTCAAGTTGTCCCTGATCCACTCCACCCACTTGATGTGGGAAAACACCTGATCGATGCTCAAACCAATCAGCTCACAGTTCAGCTCCTGGAACTTGTCGTAACGCTTCTGAAACGCGACAAATTCCGTCGTGCAAACGGGCGTGAAATCCGCCGGATGGCTGAAAAGCACAAACCACTTCCCCGCAAAAACCTTCGGAAGCTTCATGGTCCCGTGTGTGGTCTGAACTTCCATCTCAGGGAATTTGTCGCCGATCAGCGGAAGTCCACCTTCCATCGCAACACCTCCTTCTGACGTAGTTGCTCCGTAACCGAATCGTGAAACGCAAGAGGGGCAGCCGTCTAACAGCAGTTCCCCTCGATCGTCCTGCAATGAAATGCACCCCCTCGGGTCACTCTCTTGCCTAATCTAAACCAATTCTGCCGCCGCGAATATTTCCACAATTCGCGATCACCGCAAGCGCGCGGGGTAACGCTTCAGGCAAGCTTACCCATTTCGGGAAACAGCTCATTCGCCGCTCCTGGGGAGGCTGAAAAACCATCCCCTGGCACCCTTTAGCTGCCGCCGTGGGGCCACGGCTGTCGCTGCCTCACGCGGGTCAGCCAGCCTCCAAGTCGAATTCTGGCACTCCAAACCAGAATCCCTGGCCCGTGAGGCTGTCGATTTCTGCCTGAATCAGCTCGTAGTGCCCTTCTTCGATGTCGCGGAGTTTGGCAAAAAGCTGCCGCACTTCCCGATCGGTCGTTCGTTCCATCAGTCTGTTGTAGAACTCCACACTTCGACGCTCCAGTTCAAGAGCTGTTCTCAGGGCTGTGAGTTCATCCGCGTGTTCCTCCCCTTTGGTCCTGGCATCGATTTCCTGCAAAGCCGGCCGTACCACGGCGATTGGTTTGAAGTCAATCGGCGGGGGAGTCCACTTCCCCTCTTTCTCGAGGTTTAACCGGTACTGGTGAAAAAACTTCATGTGGTCCAGCTCGTCATTGGCAAGCCGGAGAAACATGTTCTTGCCTGTCTCGTTCTTCGTCTTGCGAGCCAGTTTGATGAACGTCTCGAGCCCAGCCATCTCCAGTTCCAAAGCGGTAAGAATGGCCTTGGCCAGATCCAGTGGTTCTGCCATCGTGTCTCCTCATTCCCGGTACACTGCATTTGCCGAACAAACCCCTCGCTGCAGAAAGCGCGAATACTTCACCGCAACCGCGCACCCCACTTTGGCCTTCCGCACGGGAGGCCTCAATGCCCGCCACTTCCCCACTACGGCGCGCCGCACGTCAGTGGGTCGTCCGTGCCGGCACTGACTCGGAGTTCTGCGCACAAACTCTAGTGATCTCCGTCCTTCCCATGCCTCCGACAGAAACTGTAGCAAGAGTCCTTGGTCGCTTGAGCTTGTTCTCGCTTGCTCGTCAACGCCCCAACAATCGTAGGAACAACGGAAAAGCAAAAAACTGACCCGACAACCACGCCTTCGCCTGGCACCACCACTCAACCCCCGTCGAACATCCAGCCTTCTTGCTCCGAATGCCAGAGCTCCGGATTCTCGAGGTAGCGGAAAGAACTGTCGAGAATCTCGTAGTGCTCTTTCTCCTGCTCCAGCATGAACTCGTAGAAAGTCTTTCCGTCCGGGTCCGTAGTTTTGTCCAAGAGCTCTTGGTAGAACTGCACAGCTTTGTTCTCGAAATCACGAGCGGTCTTGTAGGCATCCAGTGCTTCGCTGTCCGGCTTGGCCAGCTCGTCGAGCTGTTCCTGAGCCCGCTTGAAGATCGTTTTCACCTCCTGTTTCGGCGACGGTTCGCCCTCAATGGCCCCACCCACATCGCCCCAGGTGCCCAAGTCCTTCAGGTTGGCGTAGAACTTCTTGATCAGGGAAATGTGTTCCAGCTCCCAGTCCGCGAGCCAGGTCAGCGTACGTTTGGCCAGTGGGTTGTGCACCCGACCGGCCGCGTCCAGGTAGAATTCTCTACCGTCTTCTTCCATCTGAAGCGCTGTTTGCAAAGCCTCCAGGTCTTCTTCGTGCTCGCTCATCTCGATCCTCCTCAAAGGCGAAGGCCCAATGATCCGCTCCGGCTTTACTTCTCTCCACCCATCCAGTCCCCGGATCCGCTGCACTTTGGTTCTGTGCCACAAAAAAACAGTGGTCACCGACATTTCCCCTCTCAAAATGCAGAGACAAACCCAGCCAGCAGCCGCGTATTTTCGGTTTGCCTGTCGTAAGTCCCTTCAAAGACCAGGCGCAAATTCCGTCGTAAGAGGTACGAGTAGCTGGCTGTGAACGTCTCGTAATCGAGACCCGGATTGACCACTCCAGGAGAAACGTCGGTGTCCACGCGGTTGTACAGGAAAGTCAGGAAGGGTCGGCCCATCTCCCCGTGCAAAGCCCAAATCAGCTCCACAATGTAACCTCTGGTGTCCACTTCGACAGCATGCGTCGGCGAGAAATAAGGCCGGTCATCGTGACGGCCGATGGCCTGCGCATTCAGCTGCAAGCTCTTGCCGAAATCCAGCGTTGCGTCCACTCCCAAATACCGAAAGTGATTTGTTAGGGAGACCCAGGTGGGCTCGGACTCCGGGTTGATCAGCGTTTTGTGTTTCTCTCGCCCGAAATAGGCAAATCCGCCAATTCGCAAGCTGCCCACCGATTGCGACACTCGCAGCATCACATTTTTGTAGTTGTCGGTGTCGAAATCGCGTAGCGCATCCGCAGGGGATTTTCCGTTGCCGTTTAAGACCTCCAAAACAAAATCGGAGCCGAAATCCGTTCCGTAGGTCAGCATCAAGCCCCGATCGTAGGTCAGATTTGCCCGGGTTTTGCCAACGCGAACCCTGTAGATCTGGTAATCTTCGTAGGTCAACCTCAATTCGCGTTTGAACAGCGGATCGGAAACCTGAAACTGACCGACCATCAGATCCAGGTCCGTACCAAACAGGTTGTTAAAATGCACGTAGGCATCCTCGACCCCTGCCACCTCGCCGCGCTCGGAAAAGAAGAAGTAGAAGTAGTACGAAACGTCCTTCGCAATCTGGCCGCCCGACAGAAACTTCAGGTAGTAGGGCATCTGAAAATCGTTTTTGCGCATGCCCTCTTTTGTCTGCACACGGAAGTAGTTGTCAAAGCGCACGGCAATCGGCAGCTCCCGTTGCAAAGTCAGGATTGGGTCTCCGGTATCACGGAAGAAACGAACGGGTTCTTTGCCTTCAAGCTGAAAGGCATTTCCGGCAAAGTCTTCGCCGTAGGCTTTGAGCCTTGGGGCGGGAGCATGGCAGGTACTGCACGAAAGTCGGTACTTGCGCGCGAAAGCTGGAATGGCCGAACTGCTGTGAGGCCACGTGAACACGAGAATCGCTGTCCCCAGCACAACCCAAACAAACGCTCGTTTGCTCGTTGCCATCAACGTCTCCTTTCCGGGCTGTTTACCGAGCTGTCGTCAATCCACAACCTCAAACCACGTTTCGGCGTCGTTTACACGAATGATTTCCGTCTCGTCCTCGGGCACTCCAAGGAATTCCGCCACTGATTTCACTAAGCGCCGGTAGTTCAGCTCGGCACGCACCACAACCCGACCAAGTGGGATGTCGTCCGGAACTGTCCACGTGTACGTTTCGATTTTGGTCTCACGTGGGCCGATGCGGTAATCCACCCCAAGCGAAGCCGTGTTCCACTGGGCAATTGTGCGACGTCCCTTTGGGTCAAAATAGGGCAGGCAGAAGATCCGATCACCCTCGGGTAACGCGTCTCTCGGGAGCCCTTTGAAGTCGGGATCACCGATCATCTCGCCGATGTCCTGGTAGGCGAGTTCGTTGCTTGTAATCGTCTGTTCCTCACCTTCGAAACCCTTTGGATCCACAGGGAGATGGTACATCTTGCCGTTAGCGTCGACGGCTTCCACATGAAGCCAGAGCTGGCGCTCCTCGGCCGAACCAGAAGGCACTTTGTGCCCACATTTCCCATTGAAAAGCTGTACCGTGATCACGATGCGATCCCCAGGCTCAACTTCGCGTTCGCTGGGGTGCATCCGAACTTCGATTGCCCCGCGCACTTTGCCCGGGTCGTGCGCTCCGTGAAAAAGGTGCTGAGCCACGTCCGGATGCTCTTCTTTGGCAGTGTTAGCATTCCGACCGGGCGCCTTCGGCATGTGGCACGTCTGGCAAGGAACACCTTCCTTGGCGTAGGGTCCCTCCGCCCACTCCAATTGCGTGCTTTTGACCCACACACCAAATTGGTCCCGCTCGTTGTGACAGGTACCGCAAAACTCGGCCGTCTGGATGAAGTCTGAGTACTTCGTGACGTGGTGGGGGCTGACCACGCCGTCCCGGTTGCCGTACTTTACACGGCCCGGACTGAGGATGAAATTGTAGTTCACCGATTCGTCCCCTGAGCGGCCGGTGACCGTGTGGCACACCTCGCACGAGACTGCTTCGTTGGCCCGGCTGTTCTTCTCCGGAAGAGGCGGCGGCACGTCGCCCGCACCGTACGAGATCGGCGCATGACAGCCATTACAACCAGCCTTCACTTCCGCGAATTTAGGATCCCGCTCTGCGTGCGGGATGGCCAGCTTGAAGTATTCGATCTCGTCCCAGTGGTGCACGTAAGCCTGCGACATCATAGCCTGGCGCCACTGCTGGTAAATGTCTGTGTGGCACTGACGACAGGCCTCGGGACGCTCAAATTGTTTGTACTGAAACTCGCCGAGCCAGTCACCACTCGCTTCTTCCTGCGCAAACGCCCCGCTGAGCAGGGAAAACCCTGCGACAAACAGCACCAGCATACGTGCGCTTTTCGCTAACATCCCTCCCTCCTGGTCGGTTCAAGGCGAGCGTTTTCAGCTGTAAAGGCGGGAAAATGCAGGCAACCCCACATCCGACTCCTGGACCGTTCAGACTACACCCATTTGCCTCTTCAAATCCACCAACCTCCGGATGTGAGCCTTCTCTTCGTCGATCAGCTTTTGGATCACAGGTTTGTCTTTTTCCGCCACAAAGTCGTTCAGCTCGTGAAAGTAAAGGATGTTTTCCTTCTCGATCTGAATCGCGGCACGAAAAATCTCCGCGAGGTTTTCTGTTTTCTTTGCAAGTTTTTTCGCGTCGTCTGCGCTCGGGAATACCCGGCCCTCGGTCAGACTCTTGAGGTACCGACCAACTTCGTCCCAGTCGTAAGGTCCGGCGAGCTGGAGATGGTCCATCTGGTCGCGAAAATTCTGAAACACCTGAATGTGGCGCAGCTCCTCCGCAGCAAGCCATTCGAAAAGCGCCTTTGCCTGCCCTTCAGGAAGACCCGCCGCTGCGTTCGAGTAAAAGTCGTAACCCTGTTGTTCAATCTGGATGGCCATCTCAATGGCTTCGTTTCTCGAAAAATCAGCCATGGCTCAGACCTCTCTGCTCTGTGGTTTTCGAGACTCTACGCTCATTCAACCTAACAAACTCAGTTCTCCGAAAGGATGAACTCGTCGTACTCGCGCTGTAAGCGTTCCTTGTGCTTCGTTTCTTCCCTGGCCAAAAACTCGAAAATCTTTCGCAACTCCCCGGCGGTTTGGTTTGCCAGGTTGCGGTAGAGTTCCATCGAGCGCTCTTCACGTTTCATGGCCAGAATGAGGACATCCTGGTAACTCATGTCAGGCCGGAATTCCTGCTCCACCAGGTAATCGCTCAAGCGAAGATCCTGAACGGGCGCCAGGTCAGCATCGGTTACCTTGTCCACATTGATGTTCTCCAACATACGCTGGTGCTTGCGTTCCTCCGCCGCCAGATCCTCGAACAACTCTTGCACGTGAGGCAATTCAGCCTCAGCGGCCATGCGCGAGTACAGTTCTTCGGCTTCAATTTCTTTGTCGATCGCGAATTGACGAATTTCCTCGAACGTGTCTTTATCCATGGCCCTGTTCCCCTGCGTGTTCAGCGTTCTCTCCACTGCCGGGTTTTGCAGCACACCGGCCCCAGAAATTCAACATCCCTACAGGAGGGAAGCATTCCCAGCAAGGCACTCGCTCCGAGCCTAACAGAGCGTCCAAGCGCAGCTGGACGAACGTTTCCCGGCTGTCACTCAGCCAACCACGCGTTCAGCTCGTCGAGGTCGGATTCTTCCGTCTTCAAAATGTCCACCAGCAGATGGTAGGTGATCGGGTCATCCCGGACGAGATCCAGGTAGCCCGTGTACATTTTCACCGCTTCTTTCTTCAAACTGAGGTCATCCCGAATCATCTGCTCCAGGTTGCCACCAACTTTGATTTCCCGCGGTTGGGTGGTCGGTACACCGCCGAAGTGATCGATGCGTTCTGCCAGTTCTTCAGCATGCCGCATGTCCCGAATCGACATTTCCCGCCACCGCTCGCGAAGCCCCGCACTGGCCGTCCCAGTGGCCATCACGTAGTGCCAGTAGATTTGCGTGAGCAGAGCTAACTCTTCGCTCAAAGCCTGATTCAGGGCCTCTACCACGCGTTGTTTGTCCATCCCGGCCTCCTCAGGTGCTAAGCAGCAGATCCCTCCGCCAGCGACTGGAAAAAGTCCAGATGCCCTTCCTCGTCCTCAATTAGCTTCACCAGCAGGCGGTGCGTCACGGGATCATCCTTGACCAGTTCCAGCTGGTCACGGTAAGTCTGAACAGCTTCTCGCTCAGCTTTGATGTCATCCTCGGTCATTTTCGCCAAATCCCCTCCTACCCGAATGTGCGTCGGCTCCGTGGTAGGGGTGCCCCCCAGCCACACAATTCGTTCGGCCAGGGCTTCTGCGTGTTTCATTTCATCGATGGCAATGGCTTTGATCCGATCGCGAAAAGGCGGGCTGTAAATGCCCCGAGCCATTACGTGCTGCCACATGTACTGGGTAATTGCGGCAAGCTCCAGCGCCAGATCGTGATTCAGCGCTGCCAGGACCTTTTCCTTGTCCATCATCCCTCCTCCGATTGTTCGTCGCGTTCCGTTGCCCACCCCCGTTTGCGCTCCGCCTCGGTAGCACACTCGGGACACACTCCGTAGAAAGTCAGCGCGTGCGACACGCTCAGGTAACCTGTTTGTTTGCTCACCTCCGCATCCAGCGTTTCCGAAAGATCGAAAGGTACATCCACCACCTTTCCGCAACGACGGCAAACAAGGTGCGAGTGGGGAACCGGCTGCGCGTCGAACCGAGAACCCTCGCCAAGGGTGGAGATCTCCTTGATCACACCCTGTTCCGCCAGCACCTTCAAGTTCCGGTACACGGTGCCCAGAGAAATCGAGGGTTGCACCTTTTTGGCTTCTTCAAGGATCTCCAGCGCACCCGGGTGGTCCCGCCGGGACTCCAGGATTTTCAGGATCAACCGCCGTTGTTTCGTCAGTCGACGACCCGGCGACCGCAACGTCGAATCTTCTACCATCGAGAAATCACTTCCTTTGTGCGTGGGATGCAAAAATAATTGAGAACATCTATCAATTTAGACTTTCTCCGCCCAAAGTCAAGGGGAATTTACCAAGAGACTTGCCCATTTTTCCGCGGGCTCCTCCGGACACACGGGCCCCAGATCGAACAACTTCCCTCCAGACCAGAGCACACACCCCAGCCGCCGTTTGCCCCCTCACCGAGGGTTTTTGCCGCTGCCGCACCCATTCCAAGGAACCACTCGCCATGTCTTGGTCGAGCACGCCCGCCGAGGACCCAAACTGGCAATCTGCTCAACCCGCGCTGTAATTCCCGAATGGCTTCGAACCGGCCCAAGACCTTCCGGCTGGACGGAAGCCCTGTGCATGCCTCACAACTTACAACGAAAACTGCAAGCTTCGGACCAATTTGAACGCCAGCGACCGAAACACTGCTGGACCCAACATTCCCCGGAGCGATCTCGGACTCAGGCTACTTCTCATCACGGCAAAGGTTGCCTCCCGTTTGGGGCAGATCACGCGCTCCCGGTTTTGTGTGCTTGCCTGCCCTCGTTTTGCCTTCGTTTCTTCGAAGCGGAGGAACACCCAGGAATCCCTCAAAACCCTGCCAACCAACCCACGGCCAAGGCCGAAAAATCTCGTTCAAGAAAATGAAATCTTGTGAACAATCCTTGACATTGTGCCCGGAAAGCAACAGAATGTTACTGCAAAATCAGCGTTTGCGTGGGAATCGGCGGAAACGAACTTTTCCCTGTTTCAAGCGGTTCAAAGTTGTGGCAGGACAAGACAAAGTAGCCCTCAGAAAAACCGGGATGCGAGCTTTTCAAAACTTCAAGGAAGAAGAATTGAGGCGGGCCATCGGGAGGGCACCATGGACACTTTTGACACGCGCGATTTTCTCATCCTTGAGCACCTTCCTTCGTCATCCAACGCCTTACGACAAAAGCTCAGTAGCATTCTGATGAACTCGGACCACTGGCGGGCCGTGGTCGAAGAAGTGGATCCTAAGACCGGGAGCTACCGTCTTGTTGTAGAAGGGACTCTGCGAGGCAACCGTGCTTAACGAAGTAAGTGAAAACATTAGCAGGCTGCCGTTGAAAGCCGCGGTACCGGACAGCGCCACGCGGGTTCTGCATCTCGAAAGCGACGAAGCCGGTTCGCTGGACCTGACTGTCCTCCAGGATCTTCTCGAAGCAACACCTTCCTTACGCGTCTACGTCGAGACGTACGACCCCGCTACGGGTTACTACAGATTGGCAATTCTGGGCAGACTTCGAGAGTAATCCCCGCCACAGAGACGCGTAACCGGTCCTGTCTCCCGCGCACGGCATCTTCTTCACACACCCAAGAACCACACCCTCTCACCAAGTTCACGACCAGGAACCGGCCAATCTGCTGGCAACGGACCCGTTTCGCGACTGCAGACAGCTTACCCACCCTCAAGAGCTGCCGTTTCCGGTGAAAACAAGGCGGTTCGTCACCGCGAGAACCGACACGCCTCGCCAGTCGTCATCTGTTCACTGCCACTCCGACAGCCTTGGGGCGTGCGCTCCAGAGCTGACCGCACGCAGCCCGGATGTCGTCACCGCGACTCCAGCGCACGATCACAGGCGCGTGGAGCGGGTGGAGCCACTCGCGGAAACGGTCCACACGTTCGGCTGAAGGGCGACGGAATTCGGGAACTGTTTCGTTGTAGGGAATCAGGTTGATCTTGCAGGGGAAATCCCCCAGCAGACTCCGCAGCCGTTCGGCATCCCGACGGCGGTCATTCACACCTGCCAGAAGTACGTACTCGAACGTTACCCTCCGCCTCGTCTTCCGGTAGTAGTACTTCGCCGCCTCGATGAGCTCCCGAATCTTGTGCCGGCGATTGATGGGCATGAGCTCGGAACGCGTGTCGTCGTCGGCCGCGTTGAGCGAAATCGCCAGACGAAAACGGTGCCCCTCATCCGCCATCCGTTTGATCTCCCGCACCAGGCCGGCGGTGGAAATGACGATCCGCCGGTGCGAAACCGCGATACCACGCTCATCGCTGATGAGTTTCGCAGCTTTGACGACCGCCTCGTAATTTAAGAGCGGCTCGCCCATGCCCATGAACACTACGTTTGTAACGCGCCCCCTTGTCTCCCGCTCAATCGTGAGTAACTGCTCAACGATCTCCCACGTCTCCAGATTTCTCACGAAGCCCATCTGGCCGGTTGCACAAAACCGACATGCCAACGGGCAGCCCACCTGAGAGGACAAGCACACCGTCCGTCGGTCCTCTTCCGGAATGTAAACGGCTTCCACCGACCGTCCGTCGGGCAACCCGAGCAAGTACTTGACTGTCCCCGACTGCTCCGAGGTGGTTCGCTCCAAAATCCGGAGCGTTCCCACGTCCGCCTGCTCCGACAGCCACCGCCGTAGATCTTTGCTCAAATTTGTCATCTCTTCGAACGACGACGCACGTTTGGCGTAAAGCCACGAGTAAATTTGCGCCGCGCGAAAACGCTCCAGGCCCTGCTCCTGGACCCAATCGCGTAGCTCCTCAAACGTTAAGCCCTTCAAGATCTTCTTTTCGGCCATGTTTCGGCAACCCAATCTGTGACAACCCCTTGCTTCCCGTGTCGAATCATTTGACCACTCTTCGTAACGCCCAAATCGCCTGCGCAGGTCCCCTGGGGAAACCAACCGGGTTCCAGCACAACATTCTCTGGTCCGTCCGACGCAGCGGCCAATCCTCCAGGCTCTACCTGTGGGACTCGCTTTTTCGCTACGGGGACAGCTCAAAGCCGGAAGGCAGAAGCTCACGCGCCCAGAGGAATAGTTCTCATTGTTCCGCCTCTCCCACTGTTTCTCCGGCTCTCCTGCTCGAAAAGTCCGGCTGGTTTCCGCTCCGCGTGTCGACCAGGGAATCTACGACGCGTAGGCATCGCACGCAACAGGGAAAACGCAGGGACTGCGTTTCCCACCAGGCCAGACCGTTCCAGCATCTCCAATCCCTGCAAGACCGGCACAGCCTCCTCGCAAACAGCGCCGCAAACGCGCTTGCACACACCGCCGGCGGCAACACACTGCGGCTTTTGACCAAAGCAACCCCGGCAGGTCGATCTGTTGCAGCGAGCCAGCCCGTTAGGACATGCCCAACCCGAATGCCCGTCCTGCGGCCATTCCTCTCAAAACCGGTTGCAAATGGACGGCAAAACAGGTATTTTCAGCGGCGCATCTCAAAAGCGGTGCACTTTTTGCAAACCAGCGTTCGACGAGGGGATCACTCCTCTCGTTCGAGGCGTTAGATAAGCTGTCAGAATGCTGCACGACTTACGACTGCAAGGGACGATCCAATGGCATTGCTGCAATTCAACGAAACCGACTCGGACGCACTCGGTAAGCTCAAGAAAGCGCACGAGCAACTGGTCAACGAGGTCGCCAAAATCATCGTTGGCCAGCAGCAAGTTGTTGACGAGCTCGTCATCGCTCTCTTAGCGCGCGGGCACTGCTTGCTTGTTGGCGTGCCAGGCCTTGCCAAAACACTCCTGATCAGCACACTGGCCCGAGCGCTGAACTTGAAATTCAGCCGGATTCAATTCACGCCGGACCTGATGCCGTCCGACATTACCGGCACCGAGGTCATCGAAGAGGACGTTGCCACGGGCAAACGCCACTTCCGCTTCGTGAAGGGCCCGATCTTCGCGAACATCGTTCTGGCGGACGAAATCAACCGCACACCGCCGAAAACGCAGGCGGCCCTTCTGCAGGCCATGCAAGAACACGAGGTGACCGCCGGAAACACCACGTACCCCCTGGATGAGCCCTTTTTCGTGCTCGCCACACAGAACCCAATCGAGCAGGAGGGAACCTACCCTCTACCTGAAGCGCAGCTCGAC
Organism: uncultured Cytophagia bacterium; assembly: GCA_964644845.1. Lineage (GTDB taxonomy): Bacteria > Zhuqueibacterota > Zhuqueibacteria > Oleimicrobiales > Geothermoviventaceae > Geothermovivens. The sequence goes on from CAZXXS010000117.1 coordinate 53,351, forward strand.
CGCTTCATGTTCAACCTCTGGGTCGACTACCCCAGCAGTGAGGAAGAGATTCAAATCGTCAAGAGCACCACAGGAGCTGCGGAAGCCGACGTACAGCCTGTACTCGACGGTGACGACATCTTGGCGCTGCAATCTTTCGTGCGTAAGGTGCCGGTGGCCGATCACGTGGTAAACTACGCCGTCGAGCTGGTTCGCAAAACCCGGCCGAATGTCGACGGGGCACCCGAGTTCGTCAAAGAATGGGTACGCTGGGGGGCAGGTCCCAGGGCCTCCCAGTACTTAATTCTGGGTGCCAAGGCCCGGTGTGTTCTGGACGGGCGAGCCACACCCGACGAAGCCGACGTTCGGGCCGTAGCCGTTCCCGTGCTGCGTCACCGTCTGGTCACCACATTTCACGCCGAGGCAGAGGGCATCAGCAGTGTGGACGTCGTTCGGCGTTTGCTAAGGGATGGGAACGTTTGACCAGTGCCAGCTCTCTCAAGACGGGGAAAACACGGCTCCCTCCTCGCGAGCGTGCACCAAAGCGCCAGTGTCCCGAGACCACGAGCCGCGTGACGGATCACCGGGTGCTTCGGCTGCCTACGCCTCGCGCTTACAGCAACCAAAAGAAAGGCTCTTCCGAGCCGTCCGTCCGGGTGTTTTCTGTACCGGAGAATCAACGGATTAAGGATGCCTGAATCAAAAGTCAAAGCGCCCCGTCAGCTCCTCGACCCCGAGGTCGTGAGTCGACTCAGCAACCTGTCGCTGCGTGCGCGCGCAGTGGTCGAGGGTTTCATCGCGGGCATGCACCAGAGCCCTTACCACGGATTCAGCGTCGAATTCTCCGAGCACCGTCCCTACTCCCCGGGCGACGAGATTCGTCTGCTGGACTGGAAAGTTTTCGCGCGCACTGACCGCTTCGTCGTTAAGCAGTTCCAGGAAGAAACCAACCTCAAAGCCTACCTGGTCGTGGACGCTTCGGCGTCCATGGGTTTCAGCTCCGGAAAGATCACCAAGCTGCAGTACGCAACCTACCTTGCCGCTGCTCTGGCCTACCTCATGTTGCACCAGCGGGATGCTGTGGGTCTGTTGACCTTCGACCAAGCGCCCAGGCAGTTCTACCCGCCCCGCTCTGTGCTCTCCTACCTAAAACCACTCCTGACCACACTGGAGAACCTCACCCCAGGAGGACAAACTAGGCTCGGTCCCGTGCTGCACGAGTTGGCCGAACGCATCAAACGCAGAGGTCTTGTACTGCTTTTTTCCGACCTTCTCGACGAGCCGGATCAGGTGCTCTCGGGTCTCCGCCACTTTCGCCACAACCACCACGACGTCATCGTTTTCCACATCCTGGACCCCATCGAACGCAACTTTCGTCTGCATGGGAACGTAACGTTCGAAGACATGGAAACCGGTGAGCGCCTCGGTACCCAACCGCCGCACATTCGTCGCGCTTACCTGGAACGCGTCAGCGCGTTCCTCGACGCGTACCGGCGGCACTGCCGGGAAAACGCCATCGACTACGTGCTGATGGACACCGGAGAACCGTTCGACCGGGCGTTGTTTGAATACCTGGTGAAGCGAAAGCGAATTGGTGGCTGAACTGGCAACGTGACCCCAACCCAGGGGCTTCAGGGACGTGAACGTTGGTCCTGGAATCCCCGGCGAAACTCGCGTCTGAAAGCAACGCACGAGTCCTTCGCAACTCAGAGAGGGAAACCGCGGCCCCTCTGAGAAACTTGGCGTGCAGGAAAGGCCTTCACCCAATCAGGATGCCGCCAATCCGCTGGCCACAAGCCACTGGGAAAACACCCTCAGGGACTTCCGTTCGATGAACACCTTTTGGCTCTGGACAGCCTTCGCGCTCCTTGCGGTTGCGATTTACGCCGCCTTCGTCTGGCGGCGTTCACGGGACCGTGACCGCTTCCGGGCGCGCCTGACTGTGTTGTTCCTGGCTTTTGCCCTCATCCCGAGCGCACTCACGATTTTCATCCTCAGCAACATCCTCTCCAGGAGCGTGGAAACGCTTTTTTTACCCAACGTCGAACCCACGCTCAACGAAGCGCTTGAAACCTTGCGCACTCAGATCGAGCAAGAGGACGCCCGCTGGGTCCGTGCTTTTCGAAAACGCGGTCCCGAGGTCGCTCGCAGCGACAGCTTGTTGCTCTGGTTGGCCACAAACCGCGGAGGCTGGAAAGTTGTGTACGGGGATTCCGTCACAGCCGTTCGTTTCCTGCGAAAGCACTCCCTTCCCGCAGCAAAAGCAGCCTCTCTTCACCAGAGCGTAGCGGTCCGAGGTGCCCTTGCCCGGGTCTACAGTTTCGAAGACACTACTGGCCAGGTCTGGCTGGTGTGCCGACGCTACCCGGCAGCTTTGGCCCGGGTGTTCGAAGACTTACAGGAAACGCTCCGTGTCTACGGCACGCTGGCCCTCCTGCGTGAGGGAGTGGTACGCCAGCAATTGATCTGGGGCTTTGGAGCAGCACTGGTGCTCTTTCTGGCGGTAGCGGCTGTGTTAGCCGCCCGTGCCGTCTCCCGCAGCGTGGCGGAGCCCGTGGCTCAGCTTTCCAGCGCCATGTCCCGGGTGTCGCAGGGAGATCTGGACATCCAGGTAGCCGTGCGCGGCAACGACGAGATCGCCAGCCTTGCCAGGACGTTCAACAGCATGATCGAGGAACTGCGCCTCAGCCGAGAGCGCCTGGCCCAGGCTGAGCGTGTGGCAGCCTGGCGCGAGGTCGCTCGCCAGGTGTCGCACGAAATGCGAAACGCGTTGAGTCCAACCCAGCTGACCCTGCACCGACTGCGCCGGCGGGTCGGCGACAACACCCCCGAAGCCGAACAGATCCGGGAACTCATCAGCAGCGCCGAGAGGCAGCTGAGCATGCTAACCCGCATGGCCGAAGCATTTTCCCAGCTCGCCCGCATGCCGGAACCCACGTTCAAGCCGGTGGACGTGAACGCTGTGGTCCGCGACGTCGTGGCGCTGTTCGAGGCGCAGTCACACCGCGTGCGCTTTGACCTCGAGCTCGACGACAGCAGCCCCGTCATCTACGCGGACCCGGACCGCCTTCGGCAAATTCTGAACAACCTGCTCCGCAACGCCGTGGAAGCTTCCGGTGAGCAGGGTGTAATCCTGGTCCGCACTACAGCCGACCGGGAAAACAGCGTTCTGCAGATTCTCGTCCGCGACCACGGGGCGGGCATGACCCCCGAGACCCTGCGCAGGGTTTTCAAACCCTACTTCAGCACCAAGCCTTCAGGCACCGGGCTGGGCCTGTTCATTGTGAAGCGAATCGTGGAAGAGCACGGCGGCGAGATCCAGCTCGACAGCGAGCTCGGCAAGGGCACCACCGTGGTCATCAGCTTTCCGCTGGGGAGACGGAAACGATGACAGCAAGGGGGACCGGAGCCAGTCTGCAGCCGTTGCCCACCGGCACGGAGGCGCAACCCGAAGACTGAATTCGCATTCCCAACGGCCTGGAAACGCCTGCACCGGACCTCGGCTTCCTTTCCGCCAGCTCGCCGTTCAGCTTCCCGGGAGGAAGACGTCGCACGCCTTTGGAGACCTGGAAACGAACGCCGACTGGGCCAAACAGGTCCGGTGATCCGTTTCGGTCCACCTCGGCCCAACCTGCCTGCTTGTCACCCCAGTGAGAAACAGGCCCAGCGGACGTCCACTCCCACTGGGCCCGTGCTTCTGTCCCGTCCGTCGTGTTACCTCGTCAAGATCAACTTCACGGTGCGTGTGTACGCACCGGTTGTGAGACGAGCCAGGTAGATCCCGGAAGGCAGGTCGGCCGCGTGCCAAACACGGGTGTGGCGTCCGGCAGGCAACGTGCCATCCACCAGTGTCGCCACTTTACGTCCACGCAGGTCGTACACAACCAGGCTTACGCGCTCCGTACCGGGCAAGTCAAACGCGAGAGTTGTGGAAGGGTTGAATGGGTTGGGGTAGTTCTGCAGTAACGCGTGCTCCCGCGGGAACGCGTCACCCTTTGCCTCTCCCTCCACGCGGCTGAAAACCGGGCTCTCGAAAAAGGACAACACGTCCTTGAAGAAAGCCGTGCGCCGCTCCGGCGTGTCCATGTAGTACGGATCGAAGAAACAGCTCAGCACTTTGGAAGTCCCGTTGTCGTAGTAAATCGCTGCGGTGAGTCCTGCAAGCGGGTAGGTCTCCGGACCCATCAGGTACACAGGCACAGCCCCCTCCACTGGTGTGCAGCCGTCAGCGAACCACAAACCGCCGCTCGAGAAGTACCACTTCAAGGTGTCGACGCTGGAAATGTTCTGCTTCGGGTAGCGGAGCAGCATCGGCACGCCGACCCCGCCGTCGTCCGCCTTCGACTGGGCGTCGTACCGTGCCACACCCAGGTAGTCGTAGAGGAAATCTCCGGGGACAAACTCGTCCGGCGCCTTCCCGTAGCGGTCGTAAATGATGTCGTTACCAATCGCCCACAGCTTGCCGCCGTTGTCCAGGTAAGCCTTTAGTTCCTGATTCAACGTGTCTTCACCAGCCCAGAATTGCTGGCCCACGCCGTCGTTCGCCGTGTACCACACGACCAGGTCAAAAGTACGCATTTCCTCTGCCGTTGGCGACCGACCGCTGTCAACCGCTGCGAAGAGCGTGTACGTGTAACCGGCCGCTTCGATCGTTTCCTCGATCCGCGGCAGGTGGTCTGGCCGGGAGTAGTCGTCGTCATCCACCAGAAGGATCTTCATCGTCGAGGATTTCCTCAGTGAGCCCACGTAAGGAATGCGCGCGTACATCAGGTAATGACCCAGGCTGGAGGCTGGGTTCCACTCCGTCCAGGTCACGTCGGCGCCGCCTTTGAAGACACCCTCGATCGCCGGACGCACCTTCCGACCGATCGTGGGGTTAAAGACCGAATTGCCGTACTGGTTCACGTACCTGGCCCGACTGAGCTGGACTGAGCCGTTCCAGGTCCTACCGCCGTCCGGCGAGGTGTTGTAGAAAACCTGACGGATCGTGTCCACCTTTTGAATCCAGGTGACGTACACCCCGTAGTTCGGGTCGATCGAGATGTTCGGCCGGTCCAGGTCCCCGTTGCTGCACGTGTCCAGCTGCACTGGCTCGGTCCATGTGCGCCCGTCGAAGATTTGGTAGAGGATGTGCTTGGTCTTCGCGTCGTAGTAAACGAGGTGCAAATTACCACTCGGATCTGTGGCGATCGAAGGTACTCCCTGACGCGTACCGCCCGTGGTACCAAAAGTAACCGGGCCAACGTCGGTCACTGGATTACCAGGAACCAGGTCCAACTCCGTGACGCCCTGTTTGCCGTCGTCCGCGTAGGTCTGAACGTCGTAAGACGCGATGCCGAAGTAGTCGTAGCACATGTCGCCGGCCGCAAAGCTGTCAGGGGCCTTGCCGTAGCGGTCGTACAGCCAGTCCGAGCCGATCAGCCAGAGCTTTTTGTTGCCCTGATCCAGGTAGGTCTTCAGCTCAGCGTTGTCTTCGTCAGCGATGTTCCAGAGAGCCAGCTGCTTGCCGTCGTCACCTGCGAACCAGATCACAACGTCGTAGGCATTCAGCGTGTCGGCTGGCGGCACATTTGTGGCCATGCCGCTGCTGTTTCCACAATCGAACACGGAGTACGACACGCCGGCAGCGTCCAGAGCCGCAGTGATGATGCCCTCGTTGTTGTACCGGTTGTCGTCGTCAACCAGCAGCACGCGCTTCCCGGAGCCGAAGTAGTTCATCACGTCGGCGACGATTTCGTTCCGCTGCTCTTCCGGGGTGAAGTACATGTTGAAAAAGAAGGACAACACCTCCGAGCCGTTGGCCATCGTGTAGTCGATGGCTACAGCCTTGTCGTGGTACACGTAGCTCGTGTCGCCGAGCACGTACACCGCTTGCGCCCCTTCCACGGGTGTGCAGCCGTCCAGCCAGCGCATGGCCCGTGGTGCGCCGTCGTGAATCGGAGTGACGGCTTCGGGTGTCGTCCAGCCTGAATCAGGCCTGTAGATGGCCAGAAAAACCTCGTACGCGTTCGTGGATGGCTCCTTGTCCTCCCAACAGGCGAACATGGTGCCGTTCCTGCCGGCAGCCAGGTTCACGTCCATCCAGTTGAAAGGAAGCTGGTTCGGCGTCGGGTACTCGGCTGTGAGATTATCCAACGACCAGGTTTTCCCACCGTCGCTGCTGTGGGTTGAGTAGATGTTGGCGGGGAAAATGGCCGGATCGTTCCAGATCGAAAACAGTGTAAAAATGGAACCGTCGTCGGCCAGGTCCACCGTGTTGACGCCCACGTTGCTCGTGAACGTGTCCGGCTGGGCCTGGACCGGGTCCGACCACAACCCGTCTTTCCACACGGCGAACATGAGGTGGCGACGCCCGTCGCTCCACTTCTCCTTCCACGTGCAGAAGATCCGCCCCTCTTCGTCAGCGACGACCGCCGGTACGCCCGTGGCGTTTTCTGTGCTGTGGCTGAGTTGCTGAGGCGGGTCCCAGCTGCCAAAAATCGAATTGTAAGTGTAGTACCAGATGTCCTGATTCGTGTAACCCGAACCGGGTTCAAACACCACGACCAGGTCGCCCTGCGGCGTCCGCGCGGAATTCCGCGCCCCGCAGTAGCGCGTGGCGTTGTAGTAGTCGACCTCTCCGATGACGGAGAGATCCTCCTGAGCCAGGAGGTTACCCGCTCCCAGCATCAAGAGCACCGCGACCGTTGCCATCAGCACTCTTTTCATTCTGTTGACCTCCTCTCCTTTGCGTAACGCGCCCACGACCTTTCTTTCCAAAACGCTTCTCGCGCGACATCCCGCCTGAGTCAGATTCATGTCTCGCAAGGATTCAACAGAGTTGCCACCCGTTGGGCTCGCCCGGCCAGTTTGCGCAACCTGACCGGCGCCGACAGCGTGGTTCAACACCGCGCGCAAGGCTCTTCGACCTTCCCGGACTACATGCCCCAAAAACCCCGCGTGTCTCCCCGCTGCCGCCTGCGCTTCAGCGAACGTAAAGAACCTTGGCGGTTACCACCCGCGTTCCCGTGCCTAACCGAATCAGGTACACACCGGTTGGGAGGGGCGCGGCGGTCTCTTCCGCGAGTAGCCCGGCCAGATCAAGCCGCAACCGGTAACGGCCAGCGCTCCGTCTTTGCCCGCTGAGCGGACGAAACACCTCCTGGCCCAGAACGTTGTAAATCCGCAGCCAAACCCTACATGCCTGCGGAATCGAGTACTCGAGCACCAGTCGGCCGCTTGACGGATTCGGGTAAACCTTCAGCTCCAGCGTCTTTGGCAGTCCGGCGTGCCGACCGCCTCTTACAACCGCGCCAAACTGGTTGAACACGGCGACCGGAAGCGGCTGCACTTCTTCGGGACCGATCACAACCTCCCGGTTGTGCACTTCCATTTCAAACGTGCCCGGCCCAGCGATGGCAAAACGGTACTTCAGGAGTTCACCCACGTGGGCGTAATCGAACGCCACGGTCAGGCGGTAGACGCCGAGCGAATCCGGTCCCTCGAACGGCGCGCTGTTGATCGTGCCCGCCAGCGGCGGGATGCTCCCTCGCACCACCACACTCTCGTCGGGACCGAGCTGCCGGTCGCCCAGGGTCACGGCGAAAATCAGTTTGCGGTCGGGCCGCAGTTTGAAGGGCTGGCGCGCTGACCAGCCGGACCACTCATCCCCGACCTGCGCACGAACCCTCAGCCAGACTGTTCCTACGGGGCGCTGCCCGTAGAGCCAGGGCGAAACATCTACGAACGCAACCGTGTCCGAATCCACTGCCACGGTCTCCCAGGGGCCCATGCGGCTTGTGGCCAGCTGCAGTTCGTACGTTGCTGCTTCCAAGCGAGCGCTGTGAAACCAGCGTACGCAAATGGTGTCGGGGGCCACAAAGCGCGTGGAATCGCTGACCTCCGGCACAGGCAAAATCTCGACAGCCACGCCGTCCACCACCGAGTACCCACTCACGTTGAATGACCCAGCCAGGTCGTACCAGCCGTTGTTCTGGCCGTACCAACCCAGGTTGAGGTGGTAAAAGCCGTTGTGTTCGAAGTACCCGTCCACCACGGCCGCGTGGCCAGCTCCCGAGTTCGTGGACAGAGCCACCACAGCAGGCCTGCCGGCAACCATTTCCTTCCGCAGGGTCGTGAACAGGTTTTCGGCGTTACCTGCGAGGTAGCTGGCACCAGTCCGGAAGTAGCGCGAGGCCGCCACCGGAATCCTTCGCACAGAAGCAGTGGAACCTGACCGCTCGAAGTCAGTGTCCAGAGCCACCGCGCAGTGGAAACTGAGCAGCCCCACGGCCTCCTTGTTGCGGAGGGTCACACCCGGCAGACTGTAGTCATCGAGCATGGCACCCCAGTCGTACCAGGTCGAGTCGAAATTGACGCGCAGAACGCCCACGTCGTCCTCGTTGACCAGGTGCGTGCCCTGCCCGTGTCGAGGCCAGCGGTAGTAGTCCAGGACCTGCGCCAGGGCCGTGGCAACGCAGCCCACCGGCCAGTGGTTCGGTGAGTACAGGTTGAAAACGGGTTCACCACCCACATTCCCCTGGCCCCACCTGGTAGTCAGGTACGGGCCGTAGATCTGGCCCGGTTCGGCCAGAGCGAGCCTGCGCAGCGGCCGAATCCCTCTTGCTCCTCTTGCCCCGACAGCCCGAAGTCGCAGTTCCACGTCGCGACGCACAAGAGCCAGTAACGCGTATCGGGGAACATCATTGGCAACGAAGTCGCTCTCTGTGGAGAAGCCGAGCACATCACCGACCCGCTCCTCAGCGGCCACCAGAACAAAACCCACGGGGCGCAACTTCAGGACGAACGCCAGGCAACGATTCCCTTCCCTGTCGAAAACGGTTCCTGCAGAGCTCGTAGCCAGACACACCCCGGAAGCCTGCTTTCCGAAAGCCGGCAGAACGCGCTGAAGCCAGGCGGAGGCAAGTCGCCTCGCCTCCGCGGGCGAGCGTTCCCGGGTGTAGCCCGAGGTGCCCACGAGGAGGGTCAGGGCAACCAGTGCTACCCCTAAGCCCAAACGTCTACCTTGCACACCGAAAGCCGACATTGACGAGGGTCTCGTTCGGATCAATTCCCAGGCGGAAGTAGGTGGCCGTGAACGGAGTCTCGGTGTTCCAGGCGCCGCCGCGTACACTCTTCAACGTACCAGTGGCGGGCCCCGTTGGGTTGCGCCAGCCTCCCTCAGGTTCCTGCCGGTAGTAGCCGTAGCCGAACCAGTCGCTGCACCATTCCCACACGTTGCCGCTCATGTCCAAGCATCCGACTGGACTGCGCACGTCGCTGTAGTAGCCCACCGGCGTTGTCCACGGCAGCACGCCACCTTCGAATGGGTCCGCGCTGTTCTCGCAGTTCTCCAGCGCCAGAACCGCGTCTGTGCCCGGGTAGGCGTAGAGCCACTTCGCGCCGTCCGCCCAGGAAGCGGCACGTTCCCACTCGGCCTCGGTGGGCAGACGCTTCCCGTGGGCACGCGCGTAGAGATCGGCACCGTACCACGACACGTAGACAGCGGGAAAGGCCTCGCGCCCCCTGACAACGGAGAAGCGCCCGCCGTCGAACTTCAGCTGGCTGAGCGGTCGACTCGAAACCAGGCGGCAGAGCACGTGTGACGGATGAGCCGCGTCGCGCACTTCACCATCGCCGACTGTGATCTGTCCCTTCGCCAGAGCGTTGTTCAGGAAATCCGCGTACTCCGCGTTGGTGACCTCCAGCGCGTCGATCTGGAAAGCGTCGAGCCACACCCGGTGCTGAGGTCGGTCGCAGGCCCAACCCAGGTTTCCCGGCGCACCCATCGTGAACTCGCCGGCTGGCACGAGCAGCAAATGCTTTGTCGGACTTCTTGGCGTCTCCAGCACAAGCAGCCCCTTCGGCTCGGGAACAGGCGGCAGACTGTCGCGCACAAAAGTCAAGATCGTTTCGACCATGCCCGCTGTCCTGGCGCGCATCTCGGGCGTAAGGCGAAATGTGTCCGGCGTTTCGAAATGCAGAGCCCGTCGCACGAGGTCGCTTCGCAGAATGCCGTAGGTCCGCGTGCCCAGCGCCGTGTAGAAAATGCTCACGCGTGCGCCGCGGTAGTTGTAAATCTGGTCCTCGGGGAGGTTGCCAAAGTAAATCCGCGGGTAACCCGGTCCGAGAGCCTTGCGCCAGTAGCGGTTGTAGACATTTTTAATTCTCCGAAGCTCCTCCATCGTGAAGCCCACACCCACGGCCTCAACCACACTGCGGTACACACGTCGACCGCCTGGCAAACGGGCCGTAAGGTCGTGCCCATGCAGGTCGAAGTAGAAATCCAGCTGGTGCCACGGTTTCACCCTACCCGCTTCCCACACAGCTTTCAGGTAGCGACTGAAGACGGCACGCGACGAGTCGTTGACCACGCGCTCCGGCACGACACCCTGTCCGTCCGCTCTCGGAAGCTTCATCAGCGGGCGGTTGACGTCGTACCAGATGCCGCGGTAGGACAACCGGTGCTTCCACGCGGTCACGCACGGGACCCCGGTACGTTCGTGCACAAGCTGCACGATTTCGCCGGTCTTGAGGTCGCAGTCGGCGTGGGGCGCTGCCAGCACGGTGTGGCGCCACTTCGCCGTGTCGCCGGCAAACGCCACGATTCGCCTTCGGATTGCGTCCGGCCGCAGTGTAGCCTTCGCCCCGGCCGGCACAAGTCGCAGCTTGGCAGGCCCGTAGCCGAGCCCCAACCTGCGGAGAACGTCGCGGTGCAGACCGGCTTTGCCAACCGGCTGGAAGAATTCGTACACGCGAACTTCGACCTCCCTGTCTCCAGCCCGCAGAAAGACGGGGTCACCTTCGCTCACACCGAGTCGCTGAATCACAGCCCGGTTCACGAAGACAGCCGGCTCCAGCTGGCGAGTAGCGACCGGCGGCCGGACGATTTCGGACAGGGCTACCCAGGGATCGTTCCCCTGAACGACCAGCCCCGGCAGCAGGCCCAGAGCTAACACCCAGGTCCTAACGAGCCATTTCATCACGTGCCTCAACGGTTGTCTCCGCCGAACCGCCAGGATGCCCGTACCGTTCTGTGAACTCCTCGATGGCCCGGTACATCGGCAGGATCGACGGGACGTGAATGTATTCCTCCGGCGTGTGGTGGCCTTCGCCAACCATTTTCAGGATCACAATGTGCGAACATCTGTCCGTGAAAAACCGGGCGTCCGACGAGCCGTTCTCCGCCCGGGCGGGAAAAGGACGACCGAAATGTTTCTCCAAAATTTCCTGCATGCTTCGGAAGACGCGGTCTTGCGGATCCACGTACACGCGTTCGCTCTTGCTCAGGAGCGTGAGCTCCACCCGGTCGTCCAGAACGCTTTGGATCTTGCGGAAGCACTCGTCGGCAGTCCACGGCTTGGTGAAGTAGACATTCATCTTCAGTTCGGCGTAGTGCGGAGCCGAAAGCGCACCGTTCTCGACACGGACGTCGTAACTCGAAAACGTCGTGTACCAGTTGTCGGTGTCTGTAGCCACATCCTGTTCGGGGAACAAAGCCACGACTCGGTTGTAGTTCCGGATCAAAAGGTCGAAAGCGTTCTGACCCTGCCAGGGGTAAGGGTGACGTCCGGGCTGCGTTCGCACCGCCATCTTGAATTTCAGGATTCCTTTCTCGGCGTAGGTCAGGGCGAAGTTGTAGCCGCCGTCGCCGTTCAGCAGAATCTTGCTGCGCCAGCCCAACTCCGCGAGTCGCTTGGCCCCGTTTTCCCCGCCGACTTCCTCGTCGAAAGTCAACAGGGCGCCGACGTCCAGGTCCGTGCCCTCCAGAACTTTCCGCTTCATCAGATGCAGAATCAGCGCAACAAAGCCTTTCATGTCGACTGTTCCGCGCCCGTAGAGGCGGTCGCCGACAATTCGCGGCTCGAACTGGGCGTTTTCCCCATCCACCACGTCCAGATGCCCTTGGTAGAACAGCGCAGGCGCCCCTGTGTCGCGCGTGGTCAGCACAAGTGCCGGCCTGTCAGTGAACTGGTACCGCCTCACGTGCAGGGGGGTCGTCCGCACGTAATCCTCGACGAAATCAGCCAGAGCCGTGAGTTCTTCGGCCCGGTCTGCAGTCGAACGAAAGCGAACCATCGCCTGCAGAAGATCCAGAACCTCCTCGAGAACATCGCCTCCGTTGTCAGTGTCCGGCATCGCTCAGTAGCCTTTCCAGAAACGCAACCACCTCTTCCCGGTCCCGGTAGACCGCCCATTTGGATTTGAACGCCTCGACCTCCCTCAGGAAATGTTCCATCAACGCGTGGTGGGTCTGGCGCAAATACACACTACCGAGGTCGAACAGAATGACCTCTCGGTTGATGATCTCGTAGTTGACGAGAAAGTACTGTCGGGGAATGACGTAGACGCTCAGCTTGTGCGGGTTGTCGATCAGGTTCCGAATGATTCCCTCCACCATCTGGACAATGTGCTCCCGAGGGATCAGGGCGTAGAAGTCCCGCTGGCGGATCAAGTCTTCGACTTCGCTCTCCACAACGATCTCAATGCGGACCTTCTCCTTGCGCCGAATCACGTCCAGGCGTTGCTGAAAACCGTCAAGGTAGCGCTGCGTCTGTTCGTCGTTGTAATGGAACACGTTGCGCAAAATCGCTTCCCGCATCTCGAGCGACTGGTTCACTGTGCTGAAGCCCCGCGACACGGAAATCCGCTCGCCCCCGTCCGGCCCAAACCAGATGTCCTCGAACACCGCGTAACTGCGACTTTCTTCGTAAGGTTCAGGGTAGATCGGGAAAACGTTGGTGTCGAGGTCGTAGAGGGAATCCATGCTCAGCTGTAACACCTGGCAGATGGCCCGCACCTTCTCGGGGCTCGGTTCGTGGTGTCCGTTCACGATCGAGTAGATGGTTTGCGCGGGAATCCCGGTTTTGGCCGAGAGTTCTTTTACGGACACGCCGAGGTCGTTCATGGCTCGGCGAATCTTCTTCCCAATCACACCGCTTCTTGGCTTGTCAGAACCTGCGTTCACTTATCCCGTTCACCTCCCAATTCAGCGTTCTCACAACACAACAGTTCGAGGCTCTCCGGAAAAGATCCCACCCTTTCAACGACGCGTCACGAGTCCGCCAGCAGCAAATCGGTTGTCTGGCGCAGGAACACCAGTGCCTCGCGCAGAGCAGTTGTAGCTTCGCCGGGGTAGCCGTCCACGAGCGCCGAGAGGCCCCGATTCAACGCCCGCTCACTCCGCGCGAACGCGATCATGACGTCCGCGTAGCGTTGCAGACCCAGCGTGGCCGCCAGCTTCTCCCCCACCTCCGCGAAGGGGACGAACACGTTAAGCCGAAGTCGGTCCAGCTCTTCGGCACTTTCGATGTTGGGTCCGGTAGCCACAAGGTTCTCCAACCTCACCGCAGCCCCTTGCAGCTGGTCCGCCCACTGCTGCGGGCCCTCAACGCGAACCGTTGCGCTCCGCTTCCGGTCGTCGCCTCTCTGCCGCAGGAGCAAAAGGCCCAGGGCCAGTACAGCCAGCGAAGCTGCAAACGCACCCCAGTGCGGAGGCTCAGGAGTTGCGAACAAAGCAGCCAGCACAACACCAGCAGCGCTTAACGTGCCTCCTGCTGTCCGGCGAAGACTCACGGTGCCACAGCTCCCGTCATCTTGATCACAGCGAAAACAATTGTCAGCAGCGCCTCTCCCACCACAAGTCCGGCAGCGACGGGAATCCCAACGTTTTCGTACCAGCCAACGCCTTTGCGTCGTCGAGCCCACACGGCCACAATGCTTCCAACTCCGTACGGCAGGATGTACTTGAGCGACAGGTACATCGAGATGCCCATGATCACACCCAGTCCCGGGATGCCGCTGAACGAAAGGAGCATGCCCAGAATCCCGCCCGCGACGAATTTGTCTTTCGGCACGTCGCCGCCGATTACGCTGTCGATTGTGGCACCCAAGGCAGTCGCCTGTGGTGCCTCGATGGACGTTCCGGGCCCGAAGCCGGGCAACCGCTCACCCGTACTGGGGTTCACACCCCCGGAGTGCCAGATCAGCAGCATCACACTGATGGCCACAACCGGACCAATCCAGGCCACCAGAAGTTGAGCGGTCTGCTGGCGAAAGGGCCTGCTCCCGACCAGATGACCTGTCTTCAGGTCTTGCATCATGTCGGCGCACTCGGCGATGGCCACCGAAACCGTAGCGCCAATTAGCACTGCCGTCGCCAGCTCATCCTTCGGCAAGACAAGCAGCAAAAACACCACGGCCAGCAGCGCCATGCCGCTGATCGGTGTCCAGTCCGTCATGCCTGTGGCCTGGGACACGATGATGCCCGCAAACCACAGCCAAACCGTACCAACGAGCGCCACCAGGAGCGCGCGCCAGGCCGGAATGTCAGACGAGAAAAAAGCCGCCAGAAACAGAACGGCAAACGCAGCCAGTAAGACAGCGTACAGCACGTTCAGCGGCAACTCGTCCAGGTCATCTCGACGCATCAGGGCCTGCCGCATGTTTCGGAAAGCCGCACTGATGGCCGGTAACGCCAGCACCACACCCATCAACGAGCCGCCAACCAGCATCCCGATGCCCAGCGGTCGCGTCATGTGGTTGTGCACGTACGCTGCGACGTTGTGCGTGCTCACTTCGTGTGGCACCCACCCGAGATTTACAACCAGCGGCGTCAGCACCCAGTAGGCAAGCACGCCGCCGGCAAGCACGAAAAGCCCGTTGCGCCCGGCGATGAAACCGATTCCCGCCCCAAGGAGCGACACGGCCCAAACGTTCTCCACGTAAGGCGGCAAACCGAGTGCGTGACTTACGTCGACCGTTGCTGGCAAACCGAACGGCAACCCCAGTTTCGGCAGCTGCGTCAACACGTAAACGAAACCGGAAACCGCCGCGCCGGCCACGAGCAGGCGCGACTTGCGAGCGCCCTCGGAAGGAGCTTTCAGGATCGAGGCCACCGCCGTTCCAGACGGAAAGCGCAGGCGGTCGATGTCGATCATTTGTTTCCGGAGCGGAATGATGAATCCGACGCCCATGATGGCCCCGGCCACACAGGCAACGCCCACCCACCACACGCTGAACGGAGAGCCCCGAATCAGCAGCACAGGCACCGTAAAGATGACGCCGGCGGTTGTGGTGTTGATGCCGGAAGCGATCGTCTGTACGATGTTGCTTTCCACGATCGTGCCGCGCTTGAGGAGGAGCTTCAGGGTACCCCAACCCAGGATGGCCGCCACAGTGGAGCCGTTGGTCGAGAATCCGAGCACGAGGGCAGCGTAGGAGAAGCTCGCCGTCATCAGCACCCCGATCAGGACCCCCACGAGCACGGCTGCTGGCGTGACTTCGGGGTAAGTCGAAGCGAAAACGCTGCGCAAGAACTGTCGGGCTGAAACGAGCAAGTCGTCCTCTCTTTGTGGCCATTCAGTGCTAGTAAGCCGAGCTCCGCGTCGTTACGGCAGCACACCCGGTACGGCCAGGACGCCCACGTGCCAACCAAGAAGCCAGGTCGCCGTCAGAACCCCATCGAGAACGACCACATGGTCACGGCATCCAGGTCGCCGCAGTCAAGCCAGGCCGCGTCGAACCGAACCCGGTAACCCAGGATCGACTCCAGATTCAGGCCAAAGCCCAGCGACAGCCCCGCGGTGTCGTAGTGGAAACGGTAGCCAGCCCTCAGAGACGCCACGTCGTGCCAGGTGTACTCGGCACCCAGGTTGGTTCTGAAAGGTGCGTCGATCGCGTCGTTAACGCTCACAGCAAGCAGCAAACGGTTCGATTCGCTGCGTACCCAGACACCGCGCTCACCCGCGACGTCCACCGAGAAGCCAAGCGTGAACATCAGCGGCAACGGGAAGTCCAGCGTCCTCAACTTGGCTTCCACCTGAGGACTGCCCGGGTAATCTTCCGGTTTTTCCTTGCGAAAAAGCAGCTGGCTGCCCTGGTCCATCACCGAGTTGGGTCCCAGATTGCTCAACAGCATGCCCACGCGGATTCCAACCTCCGTAAAACGGTAGAACGTGCCCAGGTCCAGCGCCACGTTCCGTGACGTCTCGTACCAAATCCGTTCCTCAATGAACTTAGCGGCAAGACCGATCGACACGTGGTCCGTCAATTCGGAGGCTGTGACCAGTCCGACAGCCACATTTCGCGCTGTGAAGCTCCTGCCAGTACCGTCAGGTTTCTCGAGCGTTGTCTCCTCAAAGCCCCCCAGATCGAGGTGATTCACGTACAGCCCGAGCGCGAACCGCGAGTTGAAAGTGGTCCTGGCCGCCAGAAAGGTCTGTCGCAGCCCAGCGTACAGGCTCGAACTCTGAAAGGTAAGCTCGGTCCCGCTTAGCGTGGCAAGGCCGGAAGGGTTCCAGAAACCTGCCAGCGCGTCGTCAGCCACGCCTACGTACGCGCCACCCAAGGCCACGGCCCTCGGCCCAACTTCGATCTTCAGAAACGAGGCCGAAGTGGTACCCTTTCGGTACGTGGTGGCGTGAGCTGGGCTTAAACCGCTCGCCAACGCCAGGAAAATCACCGCAATGATCAAAGGCCTTTTCACACGAGCACCCTCACATTCATCGGATGACCGCAAACTTGCCCACCTTCTTTTGTCCGGATGGAGTTGCCACCGTGTAGAGGTACACGCCAAACGAAATCTCCAGATTCTCGTCCGTCACCAGGTTCCAGATCTCTTCGCCCACGCCGGGACTGCTGTGCTGGATGGTCTTGATCAGGTTGCCGTCCAAGGTGTAGATTTTGATTGTGCACGTTGCCGGCAGGTGCGTAAAGCGCAGGTGCCGGTCCACGCGGTCGTTCGGCCGGGCCTGCTCCGCCACGTTGTACACGATGTACGGGTTCGGCACCACGCGCACCAGACTCAGATCGACGGCCTCTCCGTCCACACTGGATGGCTCGGAACGGAACGCGTAGACGTCCTCTGGCTTGAAACGCTTCTTCACCCGGTAGATGTACACGTCGCCCGGTGAGGGCGGTCGAGAGGAATCCTCCCAGGACACCGAGAACTGCCAGGTACGCGTGTGCACGTCTGGCTCGAGCAGGTAGATGTAGTCGCCACTCGTCCACGGGATGCGTGGATTCCGCACGTAAATCGACAACGGGTGCTTACGCTCCGGGTCGCGTGTCAGATTGAAAACCTGGAAAGGCACCTTCTTGCTGTTGGTAAAACCGGCGTACTTCGAGGTGGAGTCTCCGAACACCACCGCGTAGTCGCAGGGGCACTGGGCGCTGTCGGGCGTCGGCATGAGCTGGCTGAAGATGTAGTCGCTCGTGTCGCCGGTCACCACGTCCCACCCTTGGCTGAGCTCCTCGATTTTCGTGTGGTTGATCAGCTTCAGGCCAATGCCGTCGAAAATCGGCGAAAAGTCGGCCAACTCGCGCGTACCTTCGGTCCACACCGACTGGCTCCTTTCCACAACGGTGTGCCCATCGGTCAGGTCCACGACCGAGAAAGCCGGCACATCCGAGGAATCCAGAAACGTCAATCTGTAGCGGTGGCCATTCAACGCCAGGGGATCCACTACCTTCAACCGCACCTCGCCTGTGGCCAAGCCCGCTACATGCTCGACGCTGGAGTCGACGGCACCGGGGCGAAACCCCTGCGGCTGCCCACCCGGAATCACGTCCACCGTCTGCACCAGACGGGGGTCGTTGCCGCGCGAGGACTCCAGCGCGCCTTGCCCAGCTTCCAGCACGGGGTGATCGTACGCCGTAATCGTGTAACGGTAACGCACACCGTTGATCACGTTGTGGTCCACAAACACATGCTGGATGCCCGTGTTCTTGCCCAGATCGAACCAGGGGTTGAACGGGTCGGGACCCTCCCACGCGTCGATCTTGTCGAACTGGGCGATGGGCTGGTAGCCAACCACCTGTGTGCCGCTCATGTCGTAGATTGGCTTGCCCCAGCTCGGCTGGTTGTTGCCGGAAAGGTCCGCTTGCGTCCGGTAAATCCGGTAACCCTGGAAATCGTAGTCCTTCGTGATGATTTCCAGCGAGTGCTCAGCGGCGTCATCCCAGTAGAGCGTCACTTTTCCGCTCTCGCCGTAGACAATCGGCAAGTTGTCGTCGTCGAGCGCCGGGGTACCAACGGCATGCAGGGTGGGTGCTGCCGGTGGACGGAACCCGATGAAGTTGTTCTTGTAGAGCGTGTCGGCCGCGCCCAAAGCCTTGAACACGTCGCGAAACCGGATTTCTGGCGGGTTGGTGCCGAACCCTTCGGCATCCAGCGGTCCGGGATTGTCCACTCCACCCACGATCCCGAGGTGAATCGGGATTGTGTCGCCCGGGCTGATCGAGAACGGTCCGGAGCTGAACCAGAACTGGACGTCGGGGCGACTCCCTTCCGGGAAGCTCTCCTGAAAGTCTTTCAAGAGTTCGATGTCGTCGTAGTTGGGGTCTTCACCGTGAAACCACTTGTCGCGCATCTCCGGTGGAATCAGGTCCGGCCTGCCCGCGGCGATGGCGTAGAAGGTCTTCTCGAGTTGGGCGTTCACCGGGTGGGGGCGCATGGCGTCGTCCTGGTCAAACCAGTGGAATCCGGTAATCCCGATTTCCGGGCTGCTGGGATCGGCCGGATTCTCTCGCGGCGTCCGGAAGAAGTGGATGCCGTAGGCGGACACCGGGCCAGCGTTCTGCGGGTAGCGCTGATCCACGAAGTAGCCCTTCTTGTCGAACGCGATGCACACATCCAGCTTGCCGTCGCCGTTGCTGTCGAAAACGTAGGCGTAGTCGTCCTCCGCCCAGGGAGAAGCCTGCCGGAAATTCGAGCCCGGCTTCAAAAAGCGGCCGGGCAGGTCCGGATCGATGAAAAAAGAAAAGTAGACGCTGTCGATGGTGCCATCGTAGAAGTGGCGGTCGGGATCGTAGAACTTACTGTTCGGATCAGTCAACTCCTCCGGTCGCCGGTAAATGAAGTTGATGTTAAAGAAAACCACGTTCTGGTACAACGGGGTTGAGTAGCAGTAACCCGACACCTCCATGTCAAGGCCCACAGGGTAGCCGTAGCGGGCCGTTTTGGCGCCACTGCGAATGCCGTTGTACTTGTCCGTGGCGATGAAGAAAATGTCCTCCGAAGACACGAACTCACCCGGCATGGGCTTGTTGTAGTCGGGCGAAGACGGATCCGGGTTCAGCGCCCAGTAACCCGGCCAGTGCCGTTCGCCCGGCGTAAAGATCCAACGCCCCTGGACTGGATCGAAGAAGTACTCAGGCCAGCTTTCCGGGTAGGTGCTCGTGGCTACCAGCTTCAGGTTGTCGCGGGTCATGCTGCCCTGGTAGTACAGGTGGCCGTTGTCGATGGCTTCCCAGTCTGTGAACGTGGGACCGTCGCCGGAAAGCAAATGAATGGCGGAGAAGGACTCGATCGAGTTGTACTGGTCAGAGCGGTCTTCCGGAAGCGGGGGTCCACCCCCCGTATTCTGCGCGCCCCAGGGACCCGGCGGCATCGAAATCACCGGGGCAATCCAGCGGATCTCACCCCAGTCACCGTGAAAAGCCCCGGGGTACCAGCTCTGTGCTCCCGGGGGATCCCAGCCCGACAGCAACCCGAAATTCCAGACACCGTCGACCTTCATTTTTCCCGCGTCCATGTTGCCGAATCCGCGGTCGAAAATCGAGGAGGCCTTCCGCAGGAAACGCCGGGTCGCCTCGTTGATTTCGGGATCGTCAAAACGCAGCTGGCCGCGGACTTGCCCGGCCTGCGCCAGAACGGCGGCCATTGCCAGCACCGCCAGCACGATCTTCCTGCTAATCATCAAACCTCCAAATCAGACCTGAGCTCTTAGCTTGACCTGCCGAGCCTGAGTCCCCTCTGCGGCTCCAAACCACTTCCCGTTGAAGGCGCCCTGGTTTCCTGGGAAAGAACCAGGTACCACCCGCGAACTCTGTTGGGACCGTCAAAACTGGTACTCGATTCCCCAGTAGATCAACCGCCTCAGCCGGTAGTGCATCACGTTGCGCGCGTTCCAGTACGTCGACGACATCGTGTAGTAGCTCGAGGTACCGGGATCCTCAGGGTCGCCGGTGCGCGTGTAGCCGGTCATCACATTCTTGCGGTCGAACAGGTTCCGTACCTGCACGTGCAGCCGCAGCCGGTGGCCCCGCACGCGAACGTAGCGACTGACGTTCACGTCGAAACGGTGCACAAATGGCCAGCGCGCCGAGTAGCGTTCCACCACGGCGTTGCCTTCCAGGTACGGTGTGTACGGAAAACCCGACTCGCCGTAGTAAATGAGACTGACCTGCAGATTCTGAAGTGGGTGGCGACCTGCTACAACGGGCCCTTCGCCGTCGCGCGTAAAGAAAGTCAGCAACGCCCGAATCATGTGGGGCTGGTCCCAGGGAGCAGTGGTCTCCCGTTTCGGTCGCGTCTTCTCTGTAGCCCCACTCCAGTAACCGTCCCAGGAAGTGGGCTCCAGTACTTTCGCTCGCGAGTAGGTGTACGTCACCGTGCCACCGAAGTGGCTCGACATTCTTTTGCGCAGCTCAATGTCAATTCCACGAGCCGAACCGATGTTCTGGTTCAAAAACACAGAGTACGTGAAGGGGTTGATGTGCGCCGGGTCCGAGTAGGCCGGTACACGCACCGAACTGACCTGGTTTGACGTCTCCTTCGCCCACAGATTGACCTTGAGGGCAACGTCCTCCAGGACTTGCTGCTGCCAGCCCACCTCGTACTGGACCGACAGTTCCGGTTGCAACCTGGGGTTGCCAATGATGTTGCCGAGCCGCAGGCTCATCTCCCGGTTCACCCCGGACGCACGGTAGAGGTCCCGGTAGTTCGGCGACTGGTAGAAGTGCCCGAAATTGAAGAACAGCACCGCCCGATCGGTCAGCGGGTAGGCGAGACCCACGCGGGGACTTACGCGCACGTGCGGTTGGGTCTTCACGATCGCGTTGTAGACCAGCGAGTCGGGGTTGGGTTGCTCAGAAGCCAGGGGATTCAGCGGGTCTTTCCAGAACTCGCTGCGCGCGTTGAAGTAGTCCATCCGAAGGCCGGCGTTCAGGATGAAGCTGTTGAAGTCGAGCTTGAGCTGGACGTAGGCGGCGCCCTCCACCGGACTGTGCTGGTAGATGGTGGGAAACGGGTCCAGCGTCGAAATGTTCTGGTAGGACTCCTCACTCAGGTGAATCAGATTGACCTGCCCGCCCGTCTCCAGCTCGTGGCTACGGCCGAACGCCAAGGTCAGGTCGCCCCGGGCCTCGTAGTTCACGGAGTTGTCGCCCGAGTACCAGCGGTTGTCAGCCTTCAGGTAAAACACCGACTCAAACGGCTCACGCACAGCCTCAGGGCCAGCGTAGGGGATGTACTCCTTCGGCCGTTTGATGTTGGACCAGTCCGGCTGAAAGATGTCCCACTTGTTGCGGTAGCGCCGAGCGTAGTTTCGCAGGATACGCACCTTACGATCTTCGTAGAAACGCGACACGTGCAACGTGTAAAAAACCCGAGGTCCGAGAACGTGCGTCAGCGCCACGGTCTCCTTGTCGCTGTTGAAGATCTGAACGTTCTGGCCCTGCATCTCGAAGAAGTAGCGGTACGATCCCAGGCTGTAGTTGGCACCCTGACGGTAACGGCGGTCCTTGAGTAACGAGAACACAAGCTTCAAGGAGCGCGTGGGATGGGTAACCAGCTTGCCGAAGAAATTCAGGCTGTTGTCCCAGCCGAAAGGCGTCCAGCCGCGGTACTGATCCAGCGGGTTGATGCGGCGGCCGTCGGGACCTCGCACGCGCTTCCAGTTGGAGGACAATCCCGGTTGAATCGAGTCGAGCGAACCGTAGCGGAGGTAGCCGTCCACGATCTCGCGTGTGGTCGGTAGCACGATCGAGCTGTCCCCTAAGTCAAGCACCCGGTGGTCATCCCAAACGATGGTGTCGAACGGGTAACAGGTGCCGGCGCTGGCTTTCACTTCCCCCGAAATGAAAACACTGGTGCGCCGGAGAAACGGAATCCGGCTCCCGAAAGTGAATTGGCCCCGCTGCAAATTCCTGGCACGGCTTTGCCCCGTAGCAAGCTTGTCCCAGCCAAACGGACGGCTGCTCTGGTAGTTCAACGATCCCGTGGGCTTGGGTCCTGCCTCTTTCGTGGTCAAATTGATCATACCGGACAGAGCGTTCCCGTACTTGGCGCTAAAACCGCCCGAAACGATCGAAAGCTGCGCGATGGCCGCGTTGTTGATGTGCGTCCCGAAACCCCCGTACACGGGGTTCGAGACTTTCACACCATCGATGTAGAGCCCCACCTCGTTGTTGCGCCCCCCGCGGAGACGAAAATCCTCGATTCCCTGGGCGTTGTAGCCCGCCTTGGCGATCGGCGTGCCCGTCAAAACGGCCACACCAGGCTGTGTTGCCAGCACCTCCTGCACGTTGTTCACGGGCATGGCCTGGATTTCATCCGCCGTCATCGTGACCACCTTGGAGGTCAGGTCGCGCTGGATCAGCGGCCGTTCAGCTGTGACCACCACTTCTTTTCCCAGATTCACGGCCGTCTCACGCAGTGTCACATTCACTTCAGTGGTCTGGTCGGCGATGACCTGCACTCCCCGCACGGAAACCGTCTGGTAACCGATGAATTGCACCTTGAGGGTGTACAGCCCAGGCCGGACGTTCACAATCACGTACCGACCCTGCGCGTCCGTGCTGGCGCCGAGCAGCGTGCCTTCCAGCGAGACATTCGCACCCGGTAAAGGTTCGCCTTTCTCCGCTGTGACCGTGCCGCTGATTCTGCCGCGCACCTGCGCAAA
>CAZXXS010000118.1:0-29896 GCA_964644845.1 uncultured Cytophagia bacterium
GAGCGTCACTTCCGAGCGGCTGGGATACCTTCTTCCGCGAGACGGTAAGCCAAAATGGCCAGCGCTGCGGCTCCCATCTCCAGTTCCCGCTCGTTCACGGCTGGGAGCACATCGTTGGCGGAGTGGTGGACGTCGAAGTAGCGGGCGCATTCCACCTTGAGGCCGAGGGTGAGCGTGCCGTTGCGGCCGAGCGGGGAAATGTCGGCGCCACCACCACCCAGTGTAAAATGGTCAGCGCCAAGTGGAGCGAGCAGTGGAGCCCAGCGCTGGAGAGCGTTGAGTACCGTGGAATCGCCGCCGACGGTGAACCCTCTCGGAGCAAAGCCACCGCGGTCCGATTCGATGGCGGCCACGTGGACCTCCCCACGGCGTTGAGGAGCCCGTGGGTAAGCCCGTGCGCCGCGTGAACCGTTTTCCTCGTTCGTGAACAGAACGGCACGAACCGTGCGTTTGGGGCGGAGACCAAGCTCTTTGAGGAGCCGAAGCGCTTCGATGACGTGTGCGCAACCGGCGCCGTCATCGTGGGCTCCCTGGCCTACGTCCCAGCTGTCCAGGTGGGCGGCAAGGAGCACAATCTCGCGGGGCAGTTCACGACCCGTGATCTGACCCACTACGTTTGCTGAGGGTACGTCGGTGAGGGTTGAACAAGAAAGCTCGAGGTGGACGCGGACGCTGCCTTCTTCTTTGAGAAGCTGGGACAGCAAGTCCGCCCCTTGTAAACTGACCGCCGCGGCGGGAACGACGCGTTCGTCTTTCGCGAAGATGGTGACACCTGTGTGTGGTACGTTGTCGTGCCGCGTAGTAACGGAGCGCACCAAGGCTGCAACCGCGCCAGCCCGTGCTGCTACGGCTGGCCCACGGACGCGCTGGTCCACAGCACGGCCGTAGGCCCTGAAGGTCTCGAGGTCGGTCGGATCCATCGGCCTGTTGAAGAACACGATTTTTCCCTGGAGCCTGCTGCCAAGTTCCCGAACCTCCGCGAGGGAGTGAACTTCGACCACCTCCGCGGTAAGGCCTCCGGTTGGAGTCGCGCCGCTGCCGCCGAGGGCTGTAATGGCCAGTGGCACGGTGCCCAGCGTCCTTGAATTCACAATCAGTGCTTTTTCGACTGGACCACGGACCCAGCGCGGTACCTGAACGGGTTCGAGGTGCACCTTTTCAAATCCGAAATCTTGCATCATTTGACGTGTGAGCTCCACAGCGGCAGCGGCTTCTGGGGAGCCCGAGAGCCGCGGGCCGACGCTGACAATCCGCTCAAGGATCTTGATGGCCCGGTTTTCCCTCATGGCCTTCTGAATGATGGCGCTGGCGAACTCTGGGTGCGTGCTTGGTGTCTGAGCTGTCGCGACGGCAAGCGCGCTCAGCAGCGCTGCGAAAACGGAAAAAGTGAGCGCTCGAATCTGTTTCATCTTTCCCTCCGCAGAATTTGTAAGAAGAAGCCGGCGACGCTCTTTCGGGCGCCGCCGGCAGGGCGGGGTTGGAGAACCACGGGGGTCGCTAATCTTTTGGATCCAGAATGGCGTACACCGTGGGGATGATGATCAGGGTCAACAACGTGGCCAGCAGCAGACCACCGATGATCGTGATGGCCAGAGGGGCGCGCAATTCAACGCCTTCGCCACCACCCAGGGAGAACGGTAGCTTGTTGAGCAGTGGGATGGTGTCCAGGACGCCGGTCATCGGCAAGAGGCCAAGTACAGTTGTTGTCGTCGTCATCAGGATGGGGCGTAGCCGCACCTGTCCGGCTTGCCTCAGGGCGTCCAGTTTCCTCACGCCCCGCGATCGAAGCTGGTTGGTGTAGTCGATCAGCACGATGGCGTTGTTCACCACGATTCCCGCTAGCACGATCACGCCGATAAGCACAACCACACTGACACTTTGACCGGTGAGCAGGAGGGCCCAGATAACGCCTACCAGCCCAAAGGGGATGGTGAACAGGATGACAAACGGATGAATGAGCGATTCGAACTGGCTGGCCATGACCAGGTACACCAGGAACACAGCAAGCAAAATGGCAAACCGCATGCTGGCGAAACTCACGGCCATTTCCGTGGATTGGCCCGAAATTTCCAGCGTGAACCCGGCGGGTAGCGAGATGTCCGCCAGCTGCGCCTGGATGTCGCGCACAACGCTGCCGAGGTCGCGGCCAACGACGTTGGCGGACACGATGGCTACGCGTTGCTGATCGTCGCGGCGGATTTCGGCCGGGCCACGCTCGATGCGGATGTCAGCAAGCGCCGCCAGAGGAATTGGCAGACCACTGGGACTGTTCACCGCGAGGTTGCGCACCGCCAACAAACTGTGGCGAACGTCGTCGGTAGCACGCACGCGAATGTCGATTTTGCGGTCACGGCGCCGGAGCGACGTGGCGATGTCCCCCTCCACCTTGTCACGGATCTGATCGGCGATGGTGGCGATGTCCAGTCCCAGGGCAGCCACCTTGCGGCGGTCGAAGATTACCTGCACCTCCGGGTTGCCACCCTCTGTGCTGGACTTGATGTCGGCCAGGCCGGGCACCTTGTGCAGACGGAGCATCACATCCTTGGCTACGTCCTCGAGGCCCTGCAGGTTGTAGCCAACGATTTCAATTTCGACCGGCGTCTTCAGGCTAAAGAGTGTGGGACGCGAGAATTTGACTTCCACACCGGGAAAGGTCTCGAAGACGGTGCGCACCTGGTCCATCACTCGTTCTTCCTTTCGACCGAGAATGCCCGGCCTGAGGCGAAAACTGATCTGGCCGATGTTCTCGCGCTCTTCGGCTGCGGAGAAAGAGGATTTGGACGTTGCTCCGGCGACAGTGTAAATCGTCTCGATCTCGGGCAGGTCCTGAACGGCTTGCCGCATGCGTTGCAGGACTGTCTCCGTTGTCTCAATCGGTGTCCCAGCGGGGAGTTTCACGTCGGCGTAGAACTCGCCCTGGCTCATTTCGGGGATGAGCTCGGTGCCAACAAGGCGAAAGGCGGCGATGCTGAAGGCGAGCAGCAGAATGGCCAGGCTAAGCGTCTTGCCGCGGTGTGTGAGTGCCCAGTCGAGGACAGGCGGGTAATTGCGACGAATCCAGGCGAACGACACGTCGAAAGCTTTTTCCAGGGGCCGGAGTAGCAGTTCCAGAACGTGGGCCAGGGTAATGAGCAGACCCCCAGCGAATTTGAGCAGAAAAGCCACGTAAAGAGTGCCTGCGTGTCGGAGTTCTGCGCCCCAGAAAGAACTGGCTGCCCCAACCAAGGCGACCGCAACCAGGCCTGGCCAGGCCCAGTGCACGAGATTCGAAGCGCGCATCAGCCAGAAAATGGCCAGCACGAACAGACCGACAGCCCCCGCTCGCACGAGACGATGCCTTAAGCCTGTGTGCGAAACGTAGGCTGCGTAGCTGCGCCAGTACCACGCGTTGACAGCGGCGAACGACACTGGCAGCAGGCCGAGCAACAACACCGGGAGCCTCGAGTTTGTGACCAGCGCAAGTGTGCCCCAGATGATGGCAGCTACAACCGTCACCACCCCGGTTCGGACCTTTGTACCGCGGTCCACTCGGGACCCGGGATGTGCCGCGGTTTTGGCCAGGATTGCGTCCAGGTCCGGCACCTTTTGTTTGCCGAAGCTCAGCGCTGATAGCATCGGGATGAGGGTGAGGGCTACGAGCAAGGAAGCGGAAAGCGAGTAGGTGACCGTCAATGCCTGGTCGGAAAACAGCTGCCCGGCAATACCTTTCACGAAAATGATGGGCAAAAAAACGCAGATCGTTGTCAGGGTGGAGGCGGTTACGGCTTTACCGACTTCCACCGTTCCCTCACGCGCGGAACGTTCCGGCGGCAAGTCGCGCTGGCGGTAGCGGTCGATGGATTCCAACACCACGATCGAGTTGTCCACCAGCATCCCGATGCCCAAGGCAAGGCCGCCAAGCGACATGATGTTCAAGGAAATGCCGCTCACGTACATCAGAAAAAACGTAACCACTACGGAGATTGGGATGGACAGCCCGATGATGATGGTGCTTTTCCAGTTTCTGAGAAACAGGTACAGCACCACGACGGCCAGGATACCCCCGACGAGAGCGGTGGACAACACGTCGTTGATCGACTGTTGAATGAAGTGGGATTGGTCTGCAACGATTTGCATGCGTACGGCGGAGCCGGTGCGGGAGAACTCGTCCTGGAGGGTGCGTAATTTCTCCTTCACGGCTCGGGCAACGGCCACCGTGTTGGCGTCGGCCTCCTTGTAGATTGCTACCTCCACGGCTTCTCGACCGTTGATCCGGGTGATTACCGTGCGGTCTTTGTGGGCTTTGCGCACCTGAGCGATGTCGCGCAGGTAAATGGGCACGCCGTTCCGCCGGGCAATCACGATGTCGTTCATCTCGTCAACGGTTGTGAACTGATTCAGCGTACGAACGAGGTACTCGGCTTGACCGTCCCTCAGTCTGCCGCCCGTTAGGTCAATGTTTTCCTGCGCCAGGCGCGCGGCAACCTGCGTGATCGGGATGTTCAGCTGGGCCAGACGCGGCTCGTTGATGTTCACGTGAATCTCTTCCTCAAGCCCGCCGCTTACTTTTGCCGCGGCCACGCCGTCCAGACTTTCGATTTCCTGTTTTACTCGTTCTTCAGCCAGCAAACGAAGTCCGACCAGACTGGTCTCGCCGTAAAGTCCGACACGCAGGATGGGGTCGAGCGACGGATCGAAGCGGTACAGTACCGGCTTGCTGGCATCGGTGGGCAGGTTCAGGAGGTCCAGCTTTTCCCTGACCTCGAGCGCAGCGAAGTCCATGTTTGTGTTCCACTGGAACTCAACCACGACTTCCGACACCCCCGGTCGGGACACCGAGCTCACGTTCACGACGCCGGACACCACGCTCACCGCTTCTTCGATGGGTTTGGTGATCAGGTTTTCGACTTCAGCGGGCGCCGTGCCGGGGTAATCAGTCCGGATGGTGATCGTGGGGTAGGAGATGTTGGGCAGAAGATCAATGGGCAGCTTCTTCACGCCCACCACGCCGAACACGATGCCGGCCAGAAAGAGCATCGTGATGGTGACACGTCTTCGGATGCTGAAATCAACCAGTTTCATCGCTTTGCCAATCTTAAAAGGGTCCTCTGTTCAAGCTGGAGTAACTGCTTCTCTGGACTGCGCAGTTACTCCTCCAGGTTCGCCCCTCACGTTCCACCCGGCCCAGGAGACGGTCTCACGGTGCCTTACCGTCAGCCGGTGCTTGTTCTCCCTCGTTGGCGAGCTCTTGCACAACACGCCCGCCCCTGGCGAACGCCAGCACGCGACGCACCCAGCTGGCAAAGTCGTCGACGGCCAGGTACACAGTCGGCATCACGATCAGGGTCAGGAACGTGCTCATGGTGAGTCCGCCGACGACGGAGAGCCCCACGGCTGCGTAGTAGCTGGAGCGTCCCTCGGGGGGGCCGAAAACCGAGGGCAGCAACTTGGGCATGATCATGGGTGTCAGGCCGATGATGGTGGTCAGGGTGGTCATCAGAATGGGACGCAGGCGGTGCTGGCTTCCCAGCACAACGGCGTCGAACAGACTGAGACCCTTCTGACGGCGGAGCTGGTTGATGTGATCCACCAAAATGATGCCGTTGTTCACCACCAAGCCCGCGGCCACCATCATCCCAAGCCGACCCATCATGTCGAGATTCGTGTGCGACACCCAGAACAAGAAAGCCACGCCAATGAAGGCGAAGGGTACCGACATGAGGATCGTGAACGGATGCAGAAACGATTCGAAGAGCGAGGCCATGACCATCCACACCAGCAGAACAGCCAGGCCGATGGCGAACCAGGAAGTCTGCTCTTCGCGCCGCCACATGCGGAATCGGCGGCCGAAACTCCAGTCATAACCCGGGGGCAGGTGCAGGTCGCTGAGCGCCATCATAACAGCACGCGTGGTAGAAGACAGCCCTCGTCGCTCCACGTTGGCGGTTACGGAAAGGACGTTCTTGCGTTCGTTGCGCTGAATGCTCTCCGGCCCTCTGGCCATTCGAAAGGCAGCAACTGAGCCCAGGGTAACACCCGCTTCACGTGCCGCTCTGCGCACCGGCATGTTTTTCAGTTGCTGAATGTTGACACGGTCCTCCTCCCGCAGGTGAACGTTGATGTCCACCTCACGGTCGCGTGTTTTGAACTTGCTGCTCGAGCGGTCCGACAGGGCGGAGAAGATGGTCGAAGCGATCTGCGTGGTCGTGAGGCCGTACTTTTGCGCCTTGTCGCGTTGCACAGCGATTTCAACTTGAGCTTCGCCGCGTTCCATGCTTGTGTCCAGGTCCTTGAGTCCGGGGATGCCAGAAAGACGCGCCTTGACCTCCTCGGCCAGGAGCTGCAGCACTTCGAGCGAAGGACCGTGCAAGTCGATGTTGATCCCCGTTTCACCGGTGGCGCTGTGCATGCGACGGATGTGGTACTCTACACCTGGTAACTGCGGCAACTTGCTACGAACGAGCTGGTAGAGCTCGTAGGTGGAGCGTTTGGCTTCTTCGGGAGGGGTGAAAAAAATAGATACGTCCCCTCGACGGTCGCTGAAGTTCACCGCCAGAGTTTCGATTTCCAGTTTCCGCTTCTGGGCAAGTAGGGTATCCTCGATGGCGAAAAAAAGTCTCTTTGCGTCGTCAATTGAGTAGGATTTTGGCATGATGACGCGGATTCGCATCATGCGCTCGGGGACGTTGGGTGTGTAATCGCGCTCGATGTGTGTGAACAGATACACGCTGCCGGCGAACAGGAGGAGCGCGCTGCCGAAGGTGACACCACGGTTGCGCAGTGTCCAGCGTACCACGCGCACGTACGCCTCGGTTAACAGAGCGATGGATTTGGCCTTCGGCCGCTCTTTGCCAACAAACAGCTTGCTGGCCAGCAACGGCACTAACGTAAGGGCCACGAGCATGGAGGCGAGCGTCGCTGTGGTGATGGCCACGCCGAAGTCGTTCATCCAGCGGCCCATTCCGGTTTGCTGCAGGAAGACCAGGGGCAGAAACACAATCACGGTGGTTAGGCTCGCGGCCCAAACCGCTGTACCGACCTCGGAGGCCCCGACGATGGCGGCGCGTACGGGGCCCAGACCCTCTTCCTGTTTGTGGCGGAAAATGTTCTCGACGACGACCACAGCGGGATCGACGAGCATGCCCACGGCAAACATGAGCCCGGAGAGCGAGACGATGTTGATCGTGATCTCCGAATTGAACGGAGGTTTTCGAATGAGGTACATGAAGAAGAACGTGAAGACGATGGAAATCGGTACGGCCGAGATCACGATGATCGTGCTGCGGAACTTGCGCAGGAAGAAGTAGAGCACGGCGGCTGCCAGCAACCCACCGTAGAGTCCGGCCTTCAGCAGCGAGCGGATGCCTTTCAAGATGTCGCGAGACTGGTCGCGGAAGACGCGGTACGACAGTCCCTCCATTCCTGGTTCGCGTCGAATGCGTTCGAGTTCGGCCTTCACGCGCCTGGCGACGTCCACCACGTTGGCTGTGCTGGCCTTGAAGACCGTGATTGTGACGGCATCGTGGCGATTCAGGCGCTGGTAGCGCTCTTTACGGGGAAAGTCGTAACGCACGTCGGCTACGTCTTTCAACAGGATCTCGTTCCCGACGAGGGGTAGATTCCGGAGGTCTTCCAGCGAGCGAAACTCCCCAATGCTGCGCAGGGTGAACTTGCGCCCGCCGTCCATGATCCAACCCGCGGACAGATTCTGGTTGTTGGTGCGAATGGCACGCGCAACCATTAGGGCGTCGAGTCGGTGAGCGTGCAACCGCTCCTGATCGAGTTCAACCAGCACCTGCTTGACGTCCATCCCGCCCACGTCCACATTGGCAACACCGTCGATGCGCTGGAGGTGGGGGACCAGCGTTTTCTCCACGATGTCGTAGAGCTCATCTTTGCTCCCGGTCCACGCAATGGCGAATTGAAGCACCGGCATGTCTGTGGTCTGGAAGCGACGAATGTAAACACGCTCGACATCCGAAGGCAGCTCGGGCCTGACCCGGTCAAGGCGGTCCCGTACTTCGACCGACGCCATGTCCATGTCCGTGCCCCACTGGAACTCCAGCCGAATGGTCGCACCGTTGCTGCTGGACGTGGAACTGATGCTTTGCAAATGGCTCAGCGTGCCCATGGCGTCTTCCACGGGGATGGTGATGAGCTGCTCCACTTCTTGCGGGGAAGAGGATCGGTACGGAATGTTGATGGAGAGGTTGGGCCACGAGAGATCGGGGAAGAGCATAAGCGGAAGGCGCTGCCAGGCCAGCACACCCAACACAAGCACGCTGAGCATAACCATCAGCGTCGCAATCGGCTTCTTGACTGAAAACTCGGGCAGAGACATGAACAGCAGTCCAGTTCTTGAGATCTGTTGCAGACTTTTTTGGATGAAGTACGGCGTCTGCTTCGTTCTGCTACGCCAGAATGCTGGTAGCCTTTTTCCGGTTTAGCCCGCTTCAGCAGGCGTTATCCTCAAAATAGCCCGTGGATTTGATCCCCGGGCGGAGAAAGCAGAGAAGCGACGTCACCTTCTCTGTTTTGTTTGACCGAATCTGGCGTGCGAACACGCACTCGGTGCAACCTGAGCCTCGTTTCGTCACTGGTAAGGCTGGCTGCTTGCGCCTCAGTCAGCAGCAGTGGACGTTTGGCTCAGAAACCAGGTTTGGCCGACTTGCCAGAACGTTTCTTCATCCAGTACGCCCGCGCCTGCTTTCGCAGGAAGCGCGCCCGAGCCTCGAGGTCGTTGGAAAACTCGGGATCCTTCATTTTCTTTTCGTACGCCTTGCGAATTTCCGGCACAGCGAGGGCGCGTTCCTCCAGCCGTTTGAGGAGCTCAGGGGTGATTTGCCGCCGCTGCCCCGTACCGAATTTCGCTCCCTCCGCAACTGCAGTCGAAGGCCGATGCTGGAACCGCGGACGGGTTCTCAGACTGCCTGCCCTGGCTTCAGATTCGGCACCCGCGATCGCCACCGTTTGGGCAACCCGAACGGGGGTGCCTTCGCGTAAACCTTCTTGGCCAACAGTGATCACTGTGTCGCCTTCGGCGAGGCCAGCCAGAACCTCCACGTTCTGGGCGTCGGAAAAACCAAGTTTCAACGGCACCTCGTGCGCGCGCCCATTCTTGAACGCGAACACCATGTCGCGCTCGCTTTCCAGGACCAGCGCCTTTTTGGGAATCACCAGGGCGTTAGGGTGTGTTTCGGTGACCAGGTACACCGACGCGAACATCCCTGGCCTGAGAATGCCTTCCCGTTTGCGGATTTCAATGGTCACTTTCACGGTGCCGGTGGTTGGGTCCACAACCGGGCTAATCATCTGGACCCGACCGACAAACGTGCGTCCGGGTGCCGACTCCACCGTGATTTTGGCTGGTTGCCCGACGTGGACCTGGGCAATGTCTTTCTCCGGTACGTGAACTCTTGCCAGAAGCGGGTTGAAATCGGCCAGCGAGAACACCACGGTGTTCATGTTCACCATGTCGCCGAGGTCGATGTTTCGGGCAGTCACGACGCCGTCAATCGGGGCACGGATGCGGGAGTACTGCCACTGCAGCTGCGCCGACTCGTACTGAGCCTGTGCTGTCTCCAGCTCCAGCTTGGCTTGTTCGTAGGCTTCACGGCTCGTAAGGTTCTTCTGAAGCATCTCCTTGGCGCGCTCGAAGGCGGTTTTGGCGTTGTCCAGGCGGGCTTTGGCTTGTTTTACGTTCACGGCGAGTTCGGAATCGTCGATCCTGGCGAGGAGCTGACCGGCCTTCACGGCGTCCCCTTCTTCAGCTCGGAGTTCGACGACCACACCCGACACCTTGGCCACCACGTCCACGCTCCGTTCCGGCTCCAGTGTTGTGTTGGCCAAGAGGTAATTGGAAATGGTGTCGCGTTTGACGATGGCAATCTCGACCGGGATGGCGGCTGACTGACCGCCGAAACCGCGACCAGGCATGCCACCGGGCCGCCTCCCGCTTGTAGGTGTGTCGTTCTTCGAACAAGCCGCAAAAGTGACTGCAGCAACCAGCACGGTCAGGCTTAGCGCACGGGCTGTACTCCGAGGACATCTGGCGGTCTGCACGGAACAAATCTCCTGTGCTTCTGTACGTGAGAGCAAGGTTGGGACGGCTTGATTGTCTGGCCTTTTTGAAACGTCCGGTCCGCGGTGTGAATGCTTCGTCGAGCGAAACCACGTGCCGCAACTACTTTCTACACCTGTTGGATGTCAAACTTGCGTGCAGAGTTGCCAGCGTCGCACGTGAACAGGCAATGGGCGTCCTCTGCGGCGAAAAGGCGCTCTGCTGCGGGCCCTGAAGTCCCGGTGTTGGCTTGCGGCAAGCGCTTGTGGGCCACCCTTTCTGGCACAGTCGTGACGACGTGCGAAACCCTGTTAAGCTACCGAACGCGTGGCCAGCCTGTCGTCGCTGCAACCTAACAAGCAAAAGGTAAGACGACAGAATTTTACACATTTGTTGCGAATCCGCTTGCAATTCTCTTTCGAACTTGGTAGAATCGCCTCGCATTCCTGCTGGCCTGATGGGCGACTTTTTGACGGTTGTCTCCCGATGGTTTGGGTCCGTGTTTCAAGGTGATCACGTTGCGAAAAAGAGTGCCCCCGCGCCAGCGGGAATCGAGTACTCTAAATTCAGATCGGCAGAATCGGTTTCGCAGTGCGCCACACAATCGCCAACTCAGGGAGGAAACGATGAGGCACATGGGCAAGCGACTCGGTGTGGTCCTTTTGTTTTCCGGGTTGTTGATTTTTCTGGGCGGTTGCGCGCGCCACAGGGATTTGACAGGCACCTGGCAGCTCGACAGGAGTCGCAGCTCCGACACGGATCCCTGGCGGAAGATCGAACTGAGGATCGAGCGTAACGGCAAAAAACTCACTCTTTACAAACGCTGGTCGGCAAGTCGGTATTCCCAGGAGCGGGTGTTGGCGTTTACCGTCGGCGGCGACACGTCGAAGGTTGAGCTTCCAGCGCCTAAGTGGCCCGAGACGCCGCACCTGGGTGTGTGGGTTAAGCCGGGCACGGTCGACAAAATCGTCGCTACCTGGCTTAAACCGGCAAGATCTCTCCAGATGGTAGAGACGTACCCGCTGCAGACCTCGCAGGGAGAAATCGTTCTGCAAATACGGAAAACCTACCAGGTCTCAGAGAATGGCAAGACCCTCACGGTCACGGAAGAGCGTTCCACACGACCCAACAAATTCACCTTCCTCTACGTGCGTAAGTAGTGGGTCTGGGTGTTTTGCGTCGCCAACTTGAAACCAGGTTCTGAGGAGATTGCCATGAACACGATGAAATCGACAAGACTCGGCGTCGCCGCAGTGCTTGTGAGTTTTGCATTATTCGCCGGCCAAGGGTTTGCCTGGCCACGGCTTTCGTACCATGTTCCGAAGCACGCTTATTTGATGCACCTCGCGGACAACTGGGAGATCAGCGGCGGTTTGCCCACTAATGCCCTACTGATCAGCCTCCAGGGGTTGGCCAACCGCGACACGGCACGGCTGTACTTCGTTTACCCGCCGAGCTGGCCTTACACCTTCACCGAAGCCGTGATGACCTACTACCGCGACACACGGCACATCAGGTTTGAGGAACTGAAAACACCCGAAGAAGCTCTGAAGAAACTGCATCGATTCGCCAAAGGGTACGTTGTTTGGGACAAGAATGTGCGCACGTCTTTGATTGTTGCTTTCACGGCCGCAGGCCTCGAGGACGCCGTTGTGGTAACCGAGGATCTGGTGCCGCTGGTCGAGCAATTCGGGCTCAAAAAGATCGATGACTACCGCGGCCGGTTCGTGGGCAAAAGCGATTACGCGATCTACCACTGGGCTTACGCCAAGTTCTGGGATCGAACCAACAAGGACCTGATCGTGTGGCTTGGCGGTGTCGGCGGCAACAAGATGCAACCGGGAATTGCGGATTTCGGCATCATGAAGCGCGTTTTCTTCACGGATCTGTCCGCGGATCCGCACGACAGCCTCGAGTACCGTTTCGCCGACAGCTTGCTGAGCCAGATGAACCCGATGACCCTGGTGATGGGGTGGCACTCCTACGCCAAAGACACTGAAGACGAGCACATTACCCTGCTGTCTCACCACGGATTCCGAATGGAGGGGTTGAACACCCTGCCGAACATGAGCTTTAGCCACCACATCCCGACGACCCCGGGACATCGATTCCGCAACAACCACAACGTGAAACCCCACCAGAAGATCGTGCCAAAGAAGAAGGTCTACATTGCCTGTATTCAGTCCGATGGTTTGGGCATCGGTGCTTGGCTGAAACCGGGTCGGGGCGAGATCCCCTACGCCTGGGAGGTGACGATGAACTGGATCTGGCTGGCACCCGGCATGTTGCAGTATTTCTACGACATGGCCACACCGAACGACTACTTCATTGGAGCGCTTTCAGGGCCCGGTTACCTCTACCCGAAAGCCGTTCCGCCGGAACTGCTTCCCGGTCTGGTACGGGAGGCGTGGGACCTGATGAAGGCGCTTGATCTCCGCGTTTTCGAAACGATGGATTACTCCGAGGGTAACCGCTACTACGGCAACATCGATTTGCCCAAACGCGTGCTCGACGTGTACTACCGAGAGATGCCGCATGCCATCGGCTTTGTGAACGGCTACGGTCCAGCCAACACCTACGACGTGCGAAATGGTAGGCCTTTCATTTCTTACAGCTACTACCTGTCGCCTGACCGGCCGGCTGAAGAAGCGGTGAATGACCTGCGAGAGCTGGCCCGAATGAACCCGAAACGGCCCTACTTCCTCCTGATGCACGTGCGTGAGAGCAGCGACATCAAGCGGGTTAAGGGCATTCTGGATGAACTCGGCCCAGAATTCGAAGTGGTACCGCTCGACGTTTTCTTGCGAATGGCGGGTACCCAGCCGACCTTTCGGGTGCGACGTCTGGACGAAATGGGGCTCAAGTAGCTGGTTACTCGGCGGGTAGCAGGGTGAATTTTCGCACGGCCCGGCGCCCGCCGCACTCCAGAACGGCAAAGTACACTCCGGGTGCGACCCCTATTCCCCGCGCATCTTCGGTGTGCCAGGTGAGTGTCGCACCCGGACCGTAGTAGAGTCTGTCCAGCAGGGTCTCGACCGTACGACCCTGCACGTCGACCACTCGAAGCTGTACCAGGGTTGGGGGAGACTTGCCGAGCCGAAAAGTCAGGTGTACCTCCTGACGAGCCGGATTCGGATAAGGGGGGTTAAGAACAAAGTCATTCGGTTTGGGCGAACGCCCGAATCGAAGCTGTTTGAGCAGCCAGCCGTTCGGGTCCAGGATGACTCGCCGGACCTGATCCAAATGCGTTTGTAGCCGGAACGTGTCGGTTTGGGACTGAATCCACACGGTGTCGAGGTGGGTTTCACCGTGTAGTCCAGTCAGTCCGACCTCAAGGGGCATTCTGAACAGGGGGCCTACTGCTTGTTCTTGTCGGATTGTCAGGCACACGACGCCGGGATCGCTTTCGTGCCACTCCAGGGCGAGGACCGGGTGACCAGGCATGTAAAGCCATTCGTCGAAGAACCAGCGGAGGTCGCTCCCGTACGTTTCTTCGACCACGGACTCAAACGCGCGAATGGTTGCATTCCCAAAAGCGTAGCGCTGGCGGTACGTCCGAAGGCTTTGCCAAAAAACACTGTCACCGACCACGAAACGCAACATGTGAAGAACCCAGGCTCCTTTGTAGTACACAGTTGGTCCCCACATGTAGTCGGGAGCGTGAATGGGGAAAGCGCCCCTCTTCCCGAGGACGGCGAAGTAGTCACTGGCGTAGCGGTCGAGTAGCCTTTGCATCGACTTGCGACCGAAAGTGTGCTCTTCAAACAGAGCTTCGCAGTACGTTGCGAATCCTTCGTTTAGCCAGATGTCTTCCCAGCTTCTTAGTGTCACAAGATCTCCCCACCACTGGTGGGCTAACTCGTGCACGAACACGAGTTGCCAGCGCCCTGTGCCGTCTACGAGGGCATCGCTGATCGTGGTGAGGGTTTGATGTTCCATTGCCCCTTGGCAGGGCGTGAGAGCGGTACCGTACTTTTCGAACGGGTACCGGCCGAAACGCTGTGAGAAGAAACGAAGCGCATCGGGGACGACGCTGTAATCAAACCGGGCTGCTGTCATCCGGTCCGGGTACACGTAGTTGACGACGGGCACAGTATCGCCGGGGGCAAGGACGACGTCCTGGCGGAAGGTGTCGTAGTCGGCGGAAGCAAAGGCGAACAGGTAAGTGGCCATGGGGAAGCGCGAACGCCACCGAAAGGTGAGCGTGTCGCTTCCGGACTGCTCGGTGAGAAGCCCGTTGGACGCGACGGTCCAGGGTGCAGGCACGGAGGCGGTGAGCTCGAAGAGCGCTTTGTCGTCCGGGCGGTCAAAGCTCGGTACCCAGGTACGCGTCATGCTGGGAGGATTTGAGTGAATGCCTTCACCGATCGTGTAGGTAACCTGAGGTGTGAAGAAGAACCCACCGAAGCCGTCGTTGACGGGAGTGCCGTGGTAGTAGATCGTAACCCCGGTGGTTTCACCGGGATCGACGGGGGTAGGCAGGGACACCTCCACGAAACGAGGTGGCCTCTGGAAATCAGCAGGCAAGGAATCGGCGAGGACGGAGTCCACGCTCAGGGTCAGCAGGTCGAAGCGCAGGCTGGACTGCGGCTGGCCCGACCGGTTGCGAGCGAGGATGTCGACTCGTCCCCGAATCTGTTCCTCGGAAGGGAGAACTTGCAGCCAGACTTTGTAACTCAGGGCATTCCAGGTGCGGGATTGGGAGAGACTTGTCTGCGGGATGGCTGGATGCCTCTCGATTTCGAACACGGGAACCGGAGGCCGTTGCGCGTGAGCCACCGCCGGTGTTGTACTCAAAAGCAGCGTTGCGACGGCTTTGCCGAGGTTGTTCCTCATTCGTGGGGCTTGTCCCGGAGGACGAAGATGTAGTACAGACTGATTCCCAGCACGAGCGTGTAGCCAAGGATCACAAAGAGCTCTCGAGCGCGAAAGAAGATCTCGTACGTCAGGCCGGCCAGGCTGAGCGTACCCCAAACAAGCCCTCGCCAGGTGAAACGATCCAATTTGACTTTGGGAAACACGCTTTTCCTTGTCAATCGTGTTTGAGAGCCCGAATGACCACGAACGCTCCTTCGCCGTGGCCTTCCTTCACGGGCTCGGGTTCAGTGATTTCGTGGAGCAAGCCGAAAACCGTCTGCACGATCCTGAATCCACCGAACCCGGCCTGCGTCAAATGCTGCAGCAGCTCGTCTGTGGAGTAGAACGTGGCCAGACGGTAGAACACGTTTTCCGCCTTGTGGGCCTCGTAGAGCTGTCCCAGTCGGCTGGTCCGGTCGACGAAGCCGAGCAAAAAAGCTCCGCCGGGTTTCAGGATGCGCTCCACCTCCCGAAGGGAGGCCGGCACGTCGTCGACGAAACAAATGGTGGTAACCATGCTGGCCACGTCGAAAGTAGCTGTGCGGAGGGGCAAATGTTCGGCCGCACCGGCAATCACTTTCACGCCCCGCTGCTTGGCCAGCCGCCGCATTTTCGCAGACGGCTCGATGCCGAATCGGATACCTAAAGGCGCCGCGAACAGTCCGCTGCCAACCCCAATCTCCACGCTTTTTTCCGCACGCGGCAGAAGCGTCCGCATGGCCTGGAGTTCCGACTCGTACACAGGGCCGTGTTCGTCAAACCAGGCTTCGTACTGCTCCAGATGTTCGTCGAAGGGCTGCGTTTTCGGCATTTCCTAACGCCTCCTTCCGCGGTTGTTCCGGAAACAGCCCTCAGGGCGACACATCAATTTCGTCCAGCGAAAGCAATTTGGCGCCACGAAGGTAGTGCTCGAACCAGTTCAGTTCTTTTTTCATCTTGATCATCTGGTGACGTAATTCCCGCAAGCCGTGCCCTTCACGGGGAAAGGCGACAAATTCTACCGGGCAGCCGTACCGTTTCAGGCCGATGTACATTTCCTTGCTTTGAGGGAAGGGAACGCGCTGGTCTTTCTCCCCGCAGAAAATCAGGGTAGGGGTGGTTGCGTTCTTCACGTACAGGACCGGAGATTTTTTCAGCCAGAACGCCCAGTTTTCGTAAGGTACCGAGTTGTGCCAGATCTCGCGAATGTAGTGCATGTCCGTCTGGGCGTAGAAGCTGAACCAATCAGCTCCGCCTGCGCCGGAGGCTGCTGCCTGGAAGAGGTCTGTGTGGGTCACAGCCCAGTTGGTCTCGTGACCGCCTGCGCTCCAACCGTGAATCGCGAGACTGTCTGGATGGGCAACACCGCGTGCCAGCATGGCATCCACCCCGGACATGAGGTCTTGGAAGTCTTTTTCGAAGTAGTGTCCGATGATGGCACGCATCCAGCCGTCGCCGTAACCGGTCGAACCTCTGTAGTTAGGTTCCAGGATGACGTAGCCGCGCCCGGCGAGGACGTTCGTGTAGCGAACCCAGTCGGAGCTGAACTCCAGTTTGTACGACGACTCGGGACCGCCGTGAATCTGCAGCACCAAGGGGTAACGGCGTTCGGGGGTGTAATTCGGTGGCGTGATCAGGATGCCCTCCACCCGAGCGCCGTCACTGCTAAGCCAGTGGACCACCTGGTAACGGGCCAGGGCCAGCGTGTCGACCCAGGCGTTGAAGTGTGTTACCTGCGTGCAGTGTTGGGGTTTGTCGACGTCGGCCAGAAAAATGTTGTACGGGTGCTGTGGGTCGCTTTTCAGAAAGACCAGCTTGTTTCGGTACTGCGGGCGCAGCAGGACGCCTCGAAAATCCGTTAGTTGCTTCCACGTACCCGACTCCGGATCCAGAGAAAAGAACTGGGTTGTGACGCCCAGGTTTGCCAGAAAGATGATCTTATCCGGCTTGCCCTTTCGCGTCGTCCAGAGGTGGGTGTAGACCTGCCACCTGAAACCGGGAAGGAGGTCTCGCGTTTGGCCAGAGCCGAGATCGAGCCAGAAAATCGACTCTTGGTAGTAGGTTTCCAGCTTCTCGTTAGAGTCGGACACGAACGTGAGTGCGCTACCATCCGGCACCCAGGCAAGGCTTCTTTCGATGGCTTTGTTGTTCGTGATTCGCTTGACGTGGCGCGTGGCAAGGTCGAGCAGGTAGATCTCGTTGCCGGTGTCGGCATCGCGAAGAGGCGACGGCGCGGCGATGAAGGCAATTTGCTTCCCGTCAGGCGAAAGACGGAACGAGCGGACGGAAAAAGATCCAGAAGTGAGACGTTCTGCCTGTCCGTCGGAAACTCGGAAACGCCACAGGTGAACGGGTTTGAGATTGCCGTCGACATCGTAGGCGTCGAGTTTCTGCTTTTTGCGTTTTTGCTCCCTCGGATCCAGGGTGTCCGGTGCGAGCGCGTAGATCCAGCTCCCCGACCTGTCCCACGCGTAACGTTGAACCCCGTTGTTCAAGTTTGTCAGTTTCCAGGGCTCGCCGCCTTCGGTGTACATCAGGTAGATCTGCGTTCTCCCGTCTCTGGAGCTGCGAAAGGCCACCAGTGAGCCGTCGGGTGACCACTGAGGATCTGTGGCGCCTTTCTTGTGGCGTGTGATCTGTGTAAGGCCTGAACCGTCGCCGTTTACACGCCAGACCTGGCTGACGAAACGGTTGGCTTCCCAGTCGGCGGTGGAAAGGGTAAAAAGGATCTGCTTGCCGTCTGGTGACAGTTGGGGAGCGCCGACGTGCTGAACGTTGTAGAGATCTTCGAAGGTCATTGGACGTTTCGCTACGGCTGGCGAATTGACCCCGAGCGCGGCAAGCACCAGGATCACGAGGCTTGGACGCATGACCGACCCTCCGGCAGTTTCGCGTTGTTCAACCCGTCAAAGGTACAAATGCAGTGGCGAAATGTAAAGCGTGAAAATCGAGCTTGAGGTTTCTGAGGTGCTCTGAATTCGGCTGACCGAGATGTGCACCGCAGTCCGTTAGCTGCTGATGTGGGCGGGCAAGCAGAGTTGTCGTCGGGAGCGAGCGTTTGTGCGAGCCGATGGAGACGTTGTCCCGGTGCGATCCAGTCTGGTCTTCTGCGCCGGGTGGATTGCGTCGCTCTGCCGGTTGGATTACGCTGTTGAAACGCGATTGGGTTTCCTCAGAACTGTGTTTGTTGGTACTCGTGTGTGATTCCCTGCGGCCGTCCCGGGAAGCAACCGCTGCTGTGAGCGTTTCACACGCGATTTGCACTGGCAAAACAGGCTCAGTTTCGCTAATTTCCGTCGCCGAAGAACAGGTGAAAACGGCCAAAGCTGGGTTGGTTTCTCAGAAGGAGGGAGACACACATGGCCAACGGTGGAAACCGGGTAAAGGGGCAAAAAGCGCTTGTGACCGGGGCAAGCATGGGGATCGGGCGTGCCGTGGCGGTTAGACTTGCCCGCGAGGGCGCCAGTGTAGTGGGCATTAACTACTCGAGCAGCGAAGAGCAGGCTCGCCAAACCGCCGAGCTGGTGGAGTCGGAGGGCGCACGGGCTGTGTTGCTGCGAGCCGACGTGTCCGACGAACGGCAGGCCCAGCAGATGGTGGAGGAATTCATCGGTGCGGCGGGTGCCATTGACATCCTTGTGAACAATGCAGGTACGCTGGTGAAGCGTCACAGCATCGAGGGCATGCCCACGGATTTGTGGCGGCGTGTGTTCGCTGTGAATCTCGATGGTGTGTTTTTCGTGACGCGGGCAGCAATTACGCACATGAAGGAGCGAGGAGGCAACATCGTTAACATCACGTCTGTTGCCGCTTACACGGGAGGTGGACCCGGCTCGGTGCACTACGCTGCTTCCAAAGGTGGGCTGGCCACGCTCACCATCGGCCTCGCCAAAGAACTGGCGGCGTACGGGATCCGGGTGAACGCCGTTGCCCCCGGTCCGATCGACACACCGTTCCACGATCGTTTCACTCCGGAGGAGCACCGTCAAAGCTTTGTTGAATCGACGCTTCTGCACCGTTTTGGCACGCCTGAGGAAGTAGCTGCCGCCGTGTTGTTTCTTGTGAGCGACGAGAGTTCGTACATCACAGGCAGTACCGTCGACGTCAACGGAGGCATGTTTTTCAGGCTGTGAGGGACTGCGTACGGATTTTGAGTGCGCTTTGTGTTCCAGGCCGCTGAGGGGCCGCAGCAGTTTGCCCGTCGGTGTCTGGCGATGAGTGGGCCACGGCCTTGCCGAACGGAGTTTGGGTAACAGTAGAGTTTCGGTCGGATGTCGTGCGCGACCGGAACCGGAGTTTGTGGCTGTTCGGTCTCACATTCTCGTTGCCTCGTGCAACCCCTTCGAGACAGGGCCCATTTGGGAACCGCCGTCCAAGAGCAGGACGCCAGTTTGTTTTTGTCGGAGAGCAAGGGAGAAAAGGTTTTCGGCGTACGTAGAAGTGAACTGTTGGGGGTCTTGAATCTTTGGCAAGACAAGGACAAAAGAGGACAAGCAAGGTGCACCGACCGAAACGAATCTTGGGTCAAGGAACGCTGCTCCTTCTCGCCGTGCTGGTGGGAACGTCGCTGGTGCGGGCTGGCGATGGGTACCACAATTACGCAAATCTTACGAAAGCGCTGAGGAAGCTGGCTTCTGCTTACCCGGAATTGGTGCGTTTGGAATCGATTGGGAAAAGCTCGGAGGGTAGAGACCTCTGGCTTCTGGAGATTACAGATCGGGCCTCCGGCAGGTCAGGTGACAAGCAAGGCGTTTTCGTCGTTGGCAGCCTGGAAGGGCACCACGTCGTGGGAAGTGAACTGGCGCTGGGTGTCGCGGAAAAACTCGTGAGAGACTACAGTCGGGTGGACTCAGTGACGCAGCTCCTGAAGACCAGAGTGTTCTACATTTTGCCGCGGGCAAACCCGGACGGTGCGGAATTCATGTTTCGCGCTGTGCGTTGGGAACACGCTGAGAACACAATGCCTTGGGACGACGATTTCGACGACACAGCTGACGAGGACGGACCGGATGACCTGAATGGGGACGGTTGGATCACGCAGATGCGCGTCCGCGATCCAGAGGGGGACTACCGTGTTGATCCGAAGAATCCGCGTTTGCTTGTGAAGGCGGATCGGGCGAAGGGCGAACGTGGTGAGTACAAGCTTTACACCGAGGGGGTCGACGACGACGGCGACGAGGCGTACAACGAGGACGGTCCGGGCGGCATTAGCCCCGACCGAAACTTTCCCCGTGACTACCCTTACAACAAACCCGGAGCTGGACGCTACCAGCTTCAGGCCCCAGAAGCCAGGGCCATTGTGGACTTTCTTTTGACTCACAGGAACATCGGGGTGACGCTGGCTTTTTGTTTGCACGACAACCTGGTCAACCCACCCAGAGCCGAGCGCAACTCGCGAGGACGGTTTGGTCTGCACTCGGGAACGGACGACCGGAGCAGGCGGCGGATGTTTGGTCGAAGGCCTGCAGCGGGTGTGAATCCCGACGACATCCCTTACTACGAGCACCTGAGCAAGGTGTACAAGCGCCTGCTGAGTGTCAAAGGGGAACCGTTGGTTCAAACCGAAAAGCCAGCGGGCGCTTTTTTCCAGTGGGCGTACTTCCAGTACGGGGTTCCGTCCTTTGCCACGGTTGGGTGGTTTCCCGTGCTGCCGCGCGAACGAGAGGCAGCAAAGGACACCACCGGCAGGAGAGGAGTGGGAGCTCGTTCCGTGACGCCTGATCGCGCTGGCACAGGGGCACGGCGACCAGGCCATCTGACGATGGCGGGTGATGCCAAGAAGCGCGAGCCCCGGAATGCCGACGCTAAGTGGTTGAAATGGCTTAAGACCTACCGTGGGGGCTACGGTTTTGTCGAGTGGAGTCCCATTCAACACCCTCAGCTGGGCGAGGTGGAGGTCGGTGGCTTTCTGCCGTTTGTGAGAACGAATCCACCGGACTCGGCGCTGGCCCGTCTGGTGCACGGCCACACCCGATTCGTTGCGCTCCTGGGCTCGTCGTTGCCAGAAATCAAGATTGCGGATCTGAAAGTAACGCCTCTCGGGGGAGGGGTCGCCCGGGTGGAACTGAGTGTGGAGAATGACGGGTATTTCCCAACAGTGCTTGCTCACGCGGCACGGGCGCGTGCAGTGAAACCGACGCGTGTTGAAGTGAAAACGGAAGCCAAAGTGTTGGGCGGGAAGAAGATCACGTTTCTGGACCCCATTTCCGGTTCGGGGGGTCGGGTAAAAGTGGAGTGGATTTTCCGGGGAGAGAAAGGGACCCCGGTAAACTTCCGTGTTGTTTCCGAGAAGGCAGGTGTGGTGGAAGCCACGGTGAGACTTCCCGGATGAGTTGCTCCAAGCACAGCTGTTCCGCGAGTGTGGCGAATCCTGCGAGGAACAGTGTTGCTGGAGCAGAGGCGTGTTGCGG
This sequence comes from uncultured Cytophagia bacterium, assembly GCA_964644845.1. Lineage (GTDB taxonomy): Bacteria > Zhuqueibacterota > Zhuqueibacteria > Oleimicrobiales > Geothermoviventaceae > Geothermovivens. Next base: position 21,286 of record CAZXXS010000118.1, read on the forward strand.
GAGTAGCAATCCGGTATTTTGGCGAGTGAGGCACGACAATGAGAAAATTGGGCAAAACGGTAGTGCTTACCTTGACCCTTGGCCTTTGCGCTGCCACTGCACTTGACGCACGTGACTACGACGCGCCACATCGGGTCCGTCTTTCTTTTGATCGCTACTACAACTACCCTGAGCTCGTAGCTGCTTTCAGAACCCTCGAAAAAGCGTACCCGAAATTCCTGCGCGTCGAAACGATTGGCAAGAGCGTGCAGGGTCGGGATTTGATCGTGGCCGTCATCAACAACCCGGCTACTGGCCCGGAGTTGGGCAAAGCGGCCATGTACATCGACGGTAACATCCACGGCAACGAGGTTCAGGGCGGCGAAGTGTGCCTCTACACCGCCTGGTACCTGCTTGAGAACTACGGCAAAATTAACAAGGTCACCGAACTGGTGGATGACCGCGTTTTCTACATCGTACCTGTGGTTAATCCCGACGGACGTGCCTGGTGGTTCGACGAACCGAACACGCCCCACTCGTCGCGCAGTGGACTCAAGCCAACGGATAACGACAACGACGGACTGTACGACGAGGACGGGTTCGACGACCTCGACGGCGACGGTTCCATTTGCCAGATGCGCAAAAAAGTGCCTTTTGGAAACTGGCGCGTAAGCTCCGAAGACCCCCGACTGATGGAACGTGTGGCCTTTGGCGAGGTTGGCGATTACATCATGCTTGGCTACGAAGGCATCGACAACGACGGTGACGGGATGATCAACGAGGACGGACCGGGTGGGTACGACCCGAATCGGAATTGGCCCTCAGATTGGCAGCCGAATTACGTGCAGTACGGTGCCGGAGACTACCCTCTGTCGCTGCCAGAGTCGCGGGCAGTGGCGGAGTTCATCATGAGTCATCCCAACATCGCCGGAGTGCAGTCGTACCACAACTCCGGCGGAATGATTTTGAGGGGACCAGGGGCGGAAAGCGTTGGGGAATACCCGCACCGGGACGTGCGCGTCTACGACCGGATTGGTGAAATCGGCGAGCAGATTCTGCCATTCTACCGTTACATGGTGATCTACAAAGATCTTTACCCGGTGCACGGAGGCTTCATCACCTGGACGTACGAGGGTTTGGGCATTTTTTCGTTCACAAACGAGCTCTGGAGCTCGTACGAGTATTTCAAGAAGAAACCAGCGGAATCGAACAAACAGGACTGGCGGGCGTCGTTCTTGTCCAGGCAAAAGGAGCGAATGAAATTCAACGACTTGGTTGAAATGGGTGACATGTTCGTCGACTGGCATCCGTACAAGCACCCTACCTACGGCGACATCGAGATTGGTGGGTGGAAAAAGTGGTCGGCCCGTGTAGCCCCCGTTTTTGCGCTCGAAGAACTCTGCCATCGGAACTGCGCTTTTACGCTTTACCACGCTGATCAAATGCCAAAGCCCGCCATCCACGAGGTCAGCGTACATCCGCTCGGGAACCGTGTCTACCAGGTGCGTGTGGTTTTCGCCAACGAGCGGATCATCCCGACGATTTCGGAACAAGCTCAGCGCTACAAACTGCAGCGTCCGGATTGGGCCCTTATTTCCGGGGAGAAGGTGAAGGTGTTGGCAGGCGGACCTGTGGACGACCGCTGGCTCGGGAAAATGAAGCCAGTCAAACACCACCCGGAGAAAGTCCGTTTGCTGGACGGCATTCAAGGGATGTCGGAGCGCCTGGTGGAGTGGATCGTGCAAGGACACGGCGACGTGACCGTAGCGCTGGACTGTGTGAAAGGCGGGCGCGTTGAGAAGCGGGTGGCTCTGCGGTAGTTCTCGTAGTGCTGAACCGCGCGGGAGATTTGAGGCATGGCCGGAACCACCTCGGACATCCACACTGTGCTCAGACGACACCGTGCCCAACTGTTGGCTGTGAAGGGTGTTGTGGGTGTTGGTGTGGGGCAGGTAAAAGGGGAGAAGGTAGTGCAGGTAATGGTGAGTAAGCGGCTGCCGGAGCACGACAGGAAGATCCCCAGCGTGCTGGAGAATTACCGTGTGGTGATTGTGGAGACGGGTCCGTTCCGGGCGCGAAAACAGGGGGAGTGAACGGCAGGTCTCGTCTGGAACGCTGGTTGGGTGTCTCGGGGGGAAGTTTTCGTACAGACGTTGGCCATGCGAGTTGCTTAAGCGGGGGGCCAGCGTCACTGTCTCCTCCTCCACCTGTACAGGCGTTGAGTGCTTTGCGTGGAACCCGCCGAAGACTGCTTTCCTCAAGCGGTGCGAGAACTGCGCCGAAAGAAAGCGGTTTCAGCCTGGCCCAAGGCGCACCGGAACCACTGCTCTCCGGCGTCGTTGCACAAATGAGCGGGTTTGCTCGTCTGCGGGAGGAGCAGGCATGAGGGTGTGGGTCAGGCTTGGCGCGGTTGCTGTCTTGGTGGCGGCGTCTGCGGCACGGCCCCAAACATCTCTCGTTGTTCGAGAGCGCCGACCGGTGTCGCTAAAGGTGCGCCTGGAAAGTGCGGCACGGCCTGGTTTCGTGAGGAATCTCGATCGCTACGTGCCTCACAATCTTCCCGAACGCCGGCGAATTCACTACCAGTTCAAGCGGCTTTTGACCTTGGTGACCGGACGCTGGGTTCCGGACACAACCTCTCTCACGACGATTTTCCACCGGCTAGATAAACTCCCCGACGCTTTGAAGCAAAAGGCACTGTTGTTCGCTGCTGCCGGACCGGTAGCCATGTGGGCGCAGGGTTGGGCCAGACGTCAGTTCCGCCGCTACAAGGTGCCCGCGGTGGAACCTGGTTCTCAGGGCATCAGGTTGAAACCGCTCCGATTGGGGCGCTCTGTGCAAGCCTGGTACGAATGGCGGCTTCCACAACGCACCTACGGGTACGTGCGTTTCTGGCCATTGCGCGCTGTAGGATTCCACAGCCGTTCGCCGGACTACACCTCTACAGGCATTTGGTGCTCGCCAAAACGGCGTTGGTCGTTTTGTGTTCAAAAAGCGGCCGGACGTACCTGGCGCTCGGTTTCCTTAAGTGTGCAACGCTACACGAGGCACACTTTCCTGAGCTGGCAGACAGACAGGATTGAATCGCGCTGGGATTCGGGCTGGCGAATGTACGTGGGTTGGGTGTGGTTGCGGTGAACCCCGGTTTCGCCGGGGACTGAAGTCCCCGGCTGTCCCAGATGAAAACCGGCTGAAGCCGGTTGGGGCTCGCAGAGTAACCTACTGCCTGTGTCACCCCTGTCGGCTCTGATCGCGAAGCCTGAGCGTTTCCTCGATGTGCCGCGTTTTCCGTCAAGAAAGCCGCCTTCAGGCGGCGGTTTGGCCCGTAGCCGGGAGATTGGATCTCCGGGCGGGCATCCCCAAATCTCCATTCATCTCCGAGTTCCCTCTTGGAAAAACCTGAATCGTGCCAGGCGCACCACAGGCTGACCGCGCACAGACCCTTAGGGTGAGGACAGGTAGCTGTCTTGTGCGGGAGGCGTCTCTTTCCGCGGCAAAATAAATTCTGCCGCGGAACTGAACGTTCCCCGCGTCCGCCTGCGCGGGCGCTTGTCGCCGAGCCGCCTTCAGGCGGCGGTTTTTCTCGTAGCCCGGGGATTGATCCCCGGGCGGAGGGGTGTCCAAGTTGTCATTTGGCCCCGCGGAAAGGTATCCCCCAATCCTGATTCATCCCCACATCTCCTTCACCGACTCCGAGATGGTGCGGGAAAGATCGCAAGGCGACGCGCATTTCCGACGCTTACAGGTAGGATGTGACGTTGCGTTGCTGGCGAGGCTTTGGATTCACGAGCGTTTCTGTCGCAGCGGAGTGAATTCTAAGGCTGAAAGGCCCGGGGTCCGCCTGCGCAGATGCATTTGTTTTCGCCGAGGACTGAAGTCCCCGGCTACCTCAGATGGAAACCGGCTGAAGCCGGTTCTGCTAGGGGGCTCTCCTGCTAGGTGCACAGGCCGTCTTCTCGTCGTACGACCGGTTGGTGCTTGGGCCAGGTGTGCTACGCACCGCAAAGGAGCCGCCTTCAGGCGGCGCCCTCTTTCCTGTAGCCCGGAGATTTGATCTCCGGGCGGAGCCGATTACGAGGGCGTGCGGGGAAGTTCGCGAGGTAACCTGAACTTCCGAGGTTAAGAGACGCGACGGAACACGTTTCGGCAGAGGCTGACACGGTTTGTGCACGCTTTATGAGCAGCGGAGCGAACGCCGCCGCTGCACACCCTTGCGTCCAGCTGGGCGGACGCCCAGCGGCAAGACGCCTTCAGGCGGCGGCTTTTTTCTCCCGTAGCCCGGGGATCCAATCCCCGGGCAGTGACGGTCTCTTCCTGGGGGCTCCGTTCTACCTTGACATTGACGCGTCACTTTCGTAAAATGGCCTGTCGTGAGAGGAGGAACGTACAGGATCTGGAGGAGAGCCTTTGCTTCCGCGGCGTTTGGCCGGCTGCGCGCTGGTTCTGGCACTGGTCGTGTGGGCAAACGGGGTGTGGGGGCAGGGTCGCACGCTCCGTAAAGGGGCATTGGATGATGACTCTAAGTTTACCAACGTCGGCAACATCGGACTCACCGTCACCAACTACGGTACTTTTGGCAACGGTTTCTCAATCCCTGGACAGCCGAGTTGTGAGTACCCGTTAGGATCAGGCATCGAGCACGTTTTCGACGGCGGACTCTGGGTCGGCGCCAAGCGCGCGGATGGCAAGATTCTCGTCACCACTGGGGCTGTGGACATCGCCTCGCTGAGGGATGTCGCCGCCGGATTCGAATTCACCGCACCGGACTCCGTGGAAGTTTTGCCGGACGGTAGCCGCAAAATCATCAAGTTCAACGTTACGCGGGAACGTTCCAGCCTCTTTGGTAGCCGCTTTTATCACCCACAGGCCATCAGTCACCAGGACTTCATCGCAGATTTCACAGACACAAATCGCTACGTTCCAGTCGTCGAAACGATTGGCGAGGACAAGTATCTGGTCGATGGCCCGCTCATTCCGCAACACACCCCGATGGGCCTTGTCGTTCACCTCGAGACCTATGCGTGGAATTTCCCCTTCGCCGACGCATTTGTGATTCTTAACTACCGGATCAAGAACGTGAGCGGTGGACCGCTGCGCGACGTGTACGTAGGTCTGTGGGCGGACCTGGTCGTGCGCAACACCAACATCACGCCACCCCGCGTGGGCGCACCTTTTTACCAGCACGTGGCCAACGGGTACATCGACTCACTCCACCTGGCTTACGCGTTCGACTACAACGGTGACCCGGGATTTACGGACGATGGCCTCTACGTGGCGCTGAAATTCCTCGGGTCCCGGCCGGCCCAGAGTCGCACGACGTACAACGCTTGGCTTTTCCGAAACACAGCTGAACCCGTTCTCTTCTCTCCCTCGGACGATCTTGAACGTTACCAGAAAATGGCGGAAAGCCTGCCTCGCTCGGTCATCGAAACGCTGAACGACGGGCCTGGAAATTACATGACCTTGATTGCCACAGGACCCTTCGCCGAAATTCCTCCAGATTCTTCGATCAACGTGGTTTTTGCCGTGGTCTGTGCTCCCAAGTACGGCTCAGATCCCAATTCCGCTGACACGCCACGAAACAAACGTTACCTGGTCACAAATGCTGAGTGGGCCGATCGGGCCTACCGGGGTGAGGATCGGAACAACAACGGCGTGCTTGACCCGGGTGAAGACATCAACGCCAATGGTAAGCTTGATCGGTTCATGCTGCCAACGCCGCCAACGCCCCCACACGTGAAGCTGGTGCCCGGGGACCACCAGATCGAAGTGTACTGGGATGACATTTCGGAGCACTCGGTAGATTTGGTCACCGGAAAACCAGATTTCGAGGGTTACCGCGTTTACAGATCAAAGGTGGGTGAAGATCTCCCCGGGCACGATTTGCTGAGCTCGCTGGAACTGATCGCCGAATTCGACAGCGTGGACGGCATCGGCTACGACACGGGCTTTGAACTCGTCCGTCTGAAGGAGCCGGTTTCCTTCGGCGAGATCGAGCAAAACCCGCTAACCGGTCGGGAAGAGCCGGTTGTGTACCGGTACCGGCTGGTGAACAGGAACCTGTTGAACGGATGGCAGTACGCGTACGCCGTTACGGCTTTCGATCGTGGCAATCCCGAGGAAAATCTGCCCAGCCTTGAGAGCAGCCCCCTGGTGACGGCAAGGCGTGCCATCCCGGGGTCTCCGCCAAATGTGGGGAACACGTTCACGGTTGGGGTGTACCCGAACCCCTACAGAGTGCATGCAGCCTGGGACGGCCACCTGGAAAGGGATCGCAAACTCTACTTTTACAACCTCCCGCCGCATTGTGAAGTGCGCATCTTTACGTTGGCCGGAAACGAGGTTGACCGTTTTGTCCACAACGCTGCGACGTACACAGGAGAGGATATCCAGTGGTTTTTGAAGTTCGGCGGAAAAGAACGAACGTTCCCTGGGGGACTGCATGCCTGGGATCTGGTGACTGCGAACGATCAGGCCATTGCTTCAGGGCTCTACCTCTACACGGTGGAGGATCTGGACACCGGGCAGATCCAGCGGGGTAAGTTCCTGGTGATCAAGTAGCGGTTCGTGACGAATGAACGAGGAGGGAGTGACGATGAGAATTGTCAAAGGGCTGTTTGTTGGTTTTGCGCTGGTGACGTTGCTTGTCGGCAACGTACTCGCGCAGGCACAGTACCCGCTTGTCACAGTTCAGCAAATTCAAAAAGTGACGGATTTCACCCAGCACGACGATGACTCACCCTTGCTCGGCGACACTGTGCGGGTGGAAGTGGTAGCGGTTGGGCACCCGCGTTCGTTGTGGGTGGGTGCGCGGTGGTCGTTCTACGCCTACCAGGACACGGTTGGAGAAAACGGTGAACAGGTGCCCTGGACGGGCATCATGGTCATCCAGCACGACACCACCAAAACCGGCACGTTGATGAACGCCGTGCAGCCAGGCGACAAGATCATCGTAACGGGTGTCGTGGCCGAATACCCGTCGGGGGCAGGGCGTTTCAGTCAGACGCAGCTTGAGGTGTTGACGAACCCTGAAATCCCGATTGAGTTTGTAGGTACCGTAGATCCCGACAGTTTCCCGAAACCGGTGACGTTGACAGCTGCCGATCTGGCAGATCTGGAAGCAGCCGAGAAGTGGGAGGCGGCTCTGGTGCGTGTGGAGAATTTGACGGTCGTGAACAACGACCTGCCGGGCGGCACCATGTTGCTGCAAGACGCCGAAGGGAATCAGGTGACGGTTGATGACCAGTACTGGTTTTTCCACGGTCAGTTTGTGGCGGGAAACAACCCGTGGCCCGTTCCGGGTACGCGCCTGAACGTCACAGGGCACGTACGCGACTACGACAGCCACATGATTGCTCCCCGAAATGACGCCGATCTTGAGATCCTCACCAATCCACCGGTTATCCGCAACTGGACCCGCGATCCCGCTGCTCCGACATCGCGTGACGAGGTGATGGTGTCCGCTGAGATCACAGACAACGGCACGGTAGACAGTGCGTTTGTGGTCTACTCGGTCGACAACGGGCCTTTCCAGACTGCACAGATGACCGCAGCGGAGGGCGACTCGCTCTACTCCGCCAAGATTCCGCCGCAGGCGGACGGGGCATTTGTGAAGTACTTTCTCCGTGCGGTGGACAACGACGGCGACGTGGCCGTGATGCCCGATACCACAGGCGGCATGTTGTTTTACGTAGTCAGAGACAGCGGTCTGAGCATCGCTGATATTCAGTGGACTCCCTTCGTTTACGATAATTCCGGCTACGAAGGCCTGGAAGTGACGCTCAAAGGTGTTGTTGTGACGGACTCAACGGATTTCGCGAACGCTTACGTGATCATGGACGCCGCGGAGCCCTGGCACGGCATCCTGGTTCGCGACGGTGCGCACACCGTGACCTTGGGTGACGAGGTCCAAGTGACTGGCACCGTGCAGGAGTACTACGGCATGACGCGTCTCAACTACATTACGGATTTCGAGCTCCTGAGTGCGGGGAACGATGTGCCGGGACCCATTGTGGTACACACAGGTGATCTGGCTACAGGTTCGCCGACGGCGGAATCCTACGAGAATTGTTTGGTTGAGGTCCGGGACGTGACGGTGGCCGATCCCTTCCCGGATGCGCCGAGCAACTACGGCGAGTTCACTGTTGACGACGGGACCGGCGCGGTGCGTGTGGACGACGCGGGCAAGTTCAGAGGCAATCGCGATTCCACGTTTGCCAAGGGCGATCACATTGACGTTCTTCGGGGTGTCCTCTGGTACACGTACGGAAACTACAAAATCGAGCCGCGCAACGACGCTGATGTGATTGGCCACACTACCGGTGTGGCAGATGCCCGAAAGACCGCCCCGTGGACGTACAGTCTCAGCCAGAATTACCCGAATCCCTTCAACCCGACCACGCAGATTCGCTTTTCCCTGGCAAGGGCCGGACAGGTTCGGGTCGACGTGTACAACATTCAAGGACAAAAAGTGCGCACGTTGGTGAACGCTCAGGTCGCGGCCGGTGTACACCAGGTGACCTGGGACGGCAGGGACGACGCAGGCCAGGCTGTAGCCAGCGGCTTGTACATCTACCGCCTGCGTGCCGGTGACGTGGTGCTGCAGAAGAAGATGTTGCTGTTGAAGTAGTGG
>CAZXXS010000119.1:0-106080 GCA_964644845.1 uncultured Cytophagia bacterium
GGCCTGCGCGTTAACCGGCTTCAGCCGGTTTCCACCTGACGCAGCCTGGGGCTTCAGTCCTCGGCGAAAACAACGCGTCCGCTCTAAGCGGGATACAGCGGTCATCGTGGACTTGCAAACGCCTTTCCGCCCGGGGATCAATCCCCGGGCTACGGGAAACAAGACCGCCGCCTGAAGGCCGCTCCTTTGCGGAGAGCGGCACGCCTGCCAGGAACAGCAGGCCGTCGTACAATCAGAACAGGGCCAACACGTCAACCGGCTTCAGCCAGTTTCCACCCGACGTAGCCGGGGACTTCAGCCCTCGGCGAAAGGGTACGTCCGCGCAGGCGGACGCGCCTCGGTCCAGCGGCAGAATTTATTCTGCCGCGCAAAAAAACACGCCGCGCGTACCTCTCCTGGCACGCCAGAAGCCTCAGTTCAGTTAACCTTTGGTATCCTCGGCCCGATTTACCCGACAAGGAGATCAGGGGATGAACGGGGATCGGGAGACGCCCGCCCGGAGATCAAATCTCCGGGCTACGGGGAAAGGACGCCGCCTGAAGGCGGCTCCGGTTGTGGTGATGTTCTGTTCAATCCCCACATCTCCAAGCATCCCCAACATCCCCTCCAAGAATCGGACAAACGCACCCAACGTTGCAGCTGTTATCCATCGCAGGAACCCAACGCAAGAGGCCCCGGGGCATTTCGATTTTCACGTTGGGCGCATTAAAGCGTCCGCGTAGGCGGACGCAGGGAACATTCAGCGGCAGAATTTACTCTGCCGCGGAAACAGATGCGTCCCCTACAAGACAGCCACCTGTCCTCACCCTAAGGGTCTGTGCGCGGTCAGCCTGTGGTGCGCCTGGCACGATTCAGGTTTTTCCAAGATGGAACTCGGAGATGAATGGAGATTTGGAGATGCCCGCCCGGAGATCCAATCTCCCGGCTACGGGCCAAACCGCCGCCTGAAGGCGGCTCTTCCTAACAAACTACGCAGCTACGCTGGAAGCGCCAAACCCTTGTGTGAACGAAAGGCAGCCCGGGCTCACGGCCCAAGTGCTAAACTACTCACACAAGCAGAACCGGCTTGAGCCGGTTTCCTTCTGCGATAGCCGGGGACTTCAGTCCTCGGCGAAAGGCGGCTCCAGCTATTCTCAACCATCCCGCAGAAACCATGCTAACCCCCACGGCACGCTCACTGCTGCCTGTGCAGAAATCCCAGAAACCTAAGACAAGCTGAGCCGGTTCCAACCACCTGTGCAGGAGGGCGTCCGCGTAGGCGGACGCGGTCGGTCCAGCGGCAGAATTTATTCTGCCGCGGAAAAAGACACCCGCACCTTTCCTTGCTGCAAGAGCCCCAGTCTGGTCAGCCTTCAGCGCCGCGGCCATGACTTGGTTCCCAAGGGAAAGGAGATGTGGAGATGAATGGAGGTCTGGGGATTTCCGCCCGGAGATCAAATCTCCGGTCTACGGGGAAAGGGCCGCCGCGTGAAGGCGGCTTGGACCGGGGTGTGCGAAGCTTGCGCTCTTTTGTCACGTCCCCACACGTTCGGCAATCTCCGGCATCTCCTTCAAAGATCGCAACAAGACCCACGAGCCCACCAGCTGCCATTCGCACAAGTAGCCTTGAGAAACACGCAAATGGTGGGTTGGTTAGGGGCTGCTTCTACAAGGAACAAACTTGCGTTACGTCAGCTAAACCGCTCTCCAGTCCAAGCAAAAAAATCGGGGGCACGTCGAGACGGACAAAGGCGCACTTCGCGTTGCACGAGGTTTGCGATACGGGGACCCCGACCTGGAAATTGTGTAACCCTACCTGTTACACAGTGTGAACTTGACTCATCAGTCCACACCCAGCTCATTTTCCGGTTGACATCTTTCCCACATTGTGTTAACATTCCGCCGGCGTAAAGCGAATCGTTCAGGCATGCCCGACGGAACACAATCTCGGGAACAGAAAGGACCGATCCATGTCAGCTCAGTCGTCTTCCATCGCACAGCGCCTCGATCAGTTGTACGAGTTCGACCGAGAACCTGTTCGGCCCGACAAACTGCAAGGGGCGTGGAAATTTGCGGCTCTCTACGCCGGTGAGCACGTGGCTGCGACCGAATTCGTGATTGGCGCCATGTTCGTCATCCACGGCGTGGCTGCGAAAGACCTTTTCTGGGGGCTTCTGCTGGGCAACGTCCTTGCTGTACTTTCGTGGGCTTTCATCGTAGCACCGATCGCTGTCCGAACCCGACTTACGTTGTACTGGTATCTACGAAAAATCGCCGGGCCTGGACTCACGTTCCTCTACAACGTGGCTAACGCCTTTCTGTACGCGATTCTGGCTGGCGCCATGATTTCCGTGTCGGCCACTGCTGTCGGACTGGCTTTCGACATCAAGACACCCGGCCTGTCGGATGTCTTGCCAACCAGCGTTGGCTGGGTTGTCGTCACCCTGTTCGTCGGTGGCGTTGTCACCCTGTTTGCCATTCTGGGCTTCGACAAAGTGTCCAAGTTCTCCTCGGTAAGTTCCCCCTGGCTATTTGCCATTTTCATCGCCGGGGCCCTCGCGCTTCTGCCAGACATCGGCCACGTTCACAGCCTTTCCGATTTCTGGACGCTGGCAAAAACGCGCATTTGGACCGGCGTTCCCGAACCGGGCCAGGAGAAGTACGGGTTCTGGCACATCGCTTTCTTCGCCTGGTTCTGCAACCTGGCCATGCACGTGGGTCTCTCTGACATGGCCATCCTCCGTTACGCCCGCAAGTGGACGTACGGTTTTCTCTCAGCCTTCGGCATGATTCCTGGCCATTACATCGCTTGGATCGCTTCCGGAATCATGGTTGCTGCCGTAGGGCGCAAAATGGATCCTGGTTTGATGGCCTACACAGCGGCGGGGCTCGCCGGTGCTCTCGCCGTTCTGGTAGCTGGCTGGACGACTTCAAACCCCACGATGTACCGCGCCGGTCTCGCTCTGCAAGTTGTCACTCCTAACTGGGCCCGCTGGAAGGTCACTCTGGTGGCAGGACTGGTCACATCCGTTGTGGCTTGCTTCCCCGTTGTGTTCATGCGCCTTCTGGACTTTGTTGCTCTGTACGGCCTGGTCTTAATGCCCATCGGCGCCGTTGTCTTTGCCGAACATTGGATCCTCCCCAGGCTACATCTCCAACAGTACAAGGCAGAAAAGCGACATCTTTTCATTAACTGGACCGCCCTGCTAACTTGGGTCGCTACTCTGGCCCTTGTGTTTGCTCTACCCATTCACCTGTTTTTCAAATGGCTACCGGGCTATTTTATCGCCATCGGCCTGTACGTGGGCTTAAGTTTCGCGACAGCGAGAGAGTAAAGGAGACTCGGATGCATGTGACAAAACCGATGGCCGTGATCGTTTCTCTTCTTTCGCTCCTGGTCATCTTAGTCTTGGCCGCGCTGCGTTGCTGTGGGTCCGTCGCCTTCGAAACTTACCGGCTGTGGACGAACATCGCCACGCTCGTCTGGTTTGCGTCGGCCCCCTGGTGGCTGTGGCCGCGCGATCAAAGTCCCGTGTGACCCAGCTGTTCCAGAGATCCTACGAGACTGTTGGGCCAAAGCCCTGGAACTTCACGGAGACTACTTTTCTACAGGGTGGAAGTACGCAGAGGGTTGCCTTGCAGGCGGAAGCTTCCAAGATTCGCGTCCAGATAAATCTTGCCCTGCACGCCGAACAATTTGCAGAGGTACAACAGAGCAGGTTTGGCGGGGCCCCCTCCTTTGGCCACGTCGTGAATCAGGACCAGTGCGTCGTCCGCAAGCCAGCGCGCTACGTTACCAAAGTCGAACAGGATGTCGTACACGTCGTGACTGGCGTCGTGGAAAAACACGTCAACGCTTTGGAGCCCAATCGGCTCAGGATTGAAAAACTGCGTCTGACCCCGTACCAGCGTCACAACATCCAACAATCCCCGTTCCCTTAGGTTGCGTTCCGCAATGGCTTGAGTATCTCCCGTGTGTCCTGTACCTCGGGAATCGAACGTGTCGACACTAATCACGTGACCACCTTTCTCGCGAGCAACCAGAGCCAAAACTGAGGTCGAGGCGGCACAGTACGTGCCGAATTCGAGAAAGGTCAACCCTGCTCGCGCCGGCATTTCGGAAACCAACACAGCGTACAACCCCCGAGCTTGCTCGTGCGTCAGCATTTCGGGGTCTTCCCACTGCCGGAGAAGACGATCGATCTCTTCAGGTACCATCGGGAGCCTCTTTTAAACCATCCCGTTCTACCTGTGTTTGCGGTGTCGAACCTGCCGCTGCTCTTCTCGCCTCGCCCCCGGGAACCTGGACAGCTATTTCAGCTTCCTTCTGCGCAAAAAGCAAGTAGTCACGCCGCTGCGCTCTTCGACGCGAAAATTGTGCACTTTCCTTCATGACGACTTAGTTTATTCGAGACGTCCCGGTCACTGTTGGAGACACTTGGTCAAAACCGCAAGAAACTTCCCCCGCGGCTTCGCCTTAGGCAGGCACAATCGAGGCGTTCCGTCTCCCCCTCGCTAACAACAAGCAGAAATCTTCCCGAATGCGGCTTGCCCTCAGCACTCAGGGCACCAGTACCAACCAAACCGAACAGCAGGAACACCACAGGAACGCTTACGAAAGAACTCAACCCACCGTTGCGGTCCTTTCTGTCTGCTACAGCTTGGCCTCCTGACTGAAGCTCGAGCCGTACACCCGAACTGTGCTGCCCGGCACCCTCTATTTCTCAGTGTAGCAGTCGCATGATGTCGTTCGCGATTACCAGAACCATCAGCGCAAGCAAGATCACCATCCCGATTTGTTGCACGACCAGCCGCACCTTGTTTGACACAGGCCTGCGGGTAATGCCCTCAATCGCCAGGAGCACCAGGTGACCGCCATCAAGAGCCGGAATCGGGAAGAGATTGAGCCAGCCAAGGTTCAGGCTCAAGAAAGCAATGAGTCCAAACAGGCTCACCATCCCGTGCCGAGCACTTTCACCGGCAAGCTGTGCGATGCGTACCGGCCCGCCCAGACCTTCGCGAACGGACACCTGACCAGAAGCCATCAACAACAACGAACGCCCCAGCAACTTTGAGAGGTACCAGGTGTAACTCACCGAACTTGCAAACGCCTTCGGTAAGCTGACCGACCGAACCTCTACTGCGGGGGCGATCCCGATTAGGCTCACCCCCCTAACCACGTCGGTCATTGGTCGGACAAACAGCGTGTCCAGCTTGCCATTGCGCTCTCGTACAATTTCCAGTTCCTTGCTCCCGGCGTGATGAATGATGCGGGTAAGATCGTCCCAGGACTTGATCTGCGTACCTTCGATTGCCACAATGCGGTCGCCTGGCTTAAACCCAGCAGAGTCGGCAGGTGATCCCGGCTCCACAGCGCCCACAACGGGCCCTTTGGGCACGCCCACGCCAGAGTGGTAGGTAAGCCCTGTGAAAATCGCTACGGCTAGAAGCATGTTCATCAGAGGCCCTGCAAAGATCACAAGAAACCGGGCCCACAGTGGCTTCGACATGAATTCCCAGGGCTCACCCTTGATCGTGTCGGCATCCAAGCTCTCGTCAATCATGCCTGCCATCTTCACGTAGCCGCCGAGCGGAATCGCCGAAATGCAGTAGTCCGTTTCGCCCAACTTGACGCCAAACAGGCGAGGCGGGAACCCAAGCGAAAAGCGTTCAACCCGAATGCCAACCGCTTTGGCGGCCAGAAAATGGCCCAGCTCGTGTACAAAAATCAAAAGCCCAAGGACGAAAACAAAGGCAATGATGGTTACAGACATTCGTCAAACCTCGGCGCTGTTTTCCAGGGTACGAATCGTTTCGTCGGCCCTTTGCCGCGCTTCCTCGTCCACCGAAAGCAGGTCTTCCACTGACCCAGGCTGTACGGGAGAATGCTCCGTCAACACGGTCTCGATGACCCGCGCGATGTCGAGGTAGCGGATCCGGCCTTCCAGAAAAGCTTGCACAGCGACCTCATTGCTTGCGTTCAGCACAGCCGGAGCCGTACCACCGGCTTCGGCTGCGTCGTAGGCCAGACGAAGCGCCGGGAACTTTTCCAGATTGGGCTCCTCGAAATCGAGATGCCGCACCTTGAAGAAGTCAACTCGCGGGAAATCCGAGTCCAAACGCTCCGGGTAGGAAAGTGCAAGCTGAATTGGCAGCCGCATGTCCGGCAACCCAAGCTGCGCTTTTACAGAACCGTCAACAAGTTCAACCATGGAATGCACAATCGACTGCGGATGAATGACCACCTGAATCCGCGACACCGGTAAACCAAAAAGCCAATGTGCCTCGATGACCTCAAGACCTTTGTTCATCAACGTGGCGCTGTCGATGGTGATCTTTGGCCCCATCACCCAGTTCGGGTGTGCCAAAGCCTGTTCCACCGTCACACGCTCCAGCTCCTCCAGCGGCGTCGTGCGGAAGGGCCCACCCGAACCAGTGAGCAAAATCCTGGACAGGGCGCCTGCGGGTTCACCCATCAGGCATTGAAAAATGGCACTGTGTTCGGAGTCGATGGGCAAAATCTTCGCTCCGGTTTCCCTGGCCTTTGGCATGATCAGCGCCCCCCCAACGACCAGGCTTTCTTTGTTGGCCAGCGCTACGTTCCGACCAGCAGAAACAGCCCGGTAGGTAGGCAGCAAGCCGACTGCACCCACCAAACCGTTCACCACCAAGTCGACATTCCGCCATTCAACAATGTCGGCCAGTGCCTCCTGACCAACCAGAACCCTTGTCCCAAGCGACTGCAAAGACACGGACCACTCTTCGGCCGCAGACCGGTCGCCTACCACCACGACCTGCGGTTGAAATTCGGAAACAGCAGCTGCCAGGTCAGCAACACGACGGTGGGTCGTCAGGCCCACAATCTCGAATTTGTCCCTGTGCCGACGAACGACATCCAGGCATTGGCGACCGATGGAGCCGGTAGCCCCCAGAATAACCAAGCGTTTACGACCCGCTCGAATCACTGGTTCACCGAAAACTGAAGGTTAGCCCTGCGTTGAAGCCAGAGAATTTGGCTACGGAGTAGTCGAGATTGAACTTGATAAACGGAAACGGACTGAACGTGAAACCGAAGGCGGCGTTGGCACCGGTTCGATTGTAAGTCGCCGACAATCCTGTTGGGTAGAGGTCGGACTGCGGCAATTCGACCTGCATCTTCGTCCAGTCGAACCCCAGTCCGCCGTAGAAACCAAAGAAAGGCAACCCCTTGCTGACCACAATGCGAATGCTCGTCACATCAGTCGTGCCGATGTCGAACGTCTCCGGCACAGTGAGGCGGTGAAAAGCGCCGATCAACGTGACCCGCGGCAAAAGGAGTTGCTGCACAATGCCCCATTTCAGCGCTGCCCCAAACACCTGCACCGTGCCGCGTGTGGGTGCATCCCCGAAGGTTACGCTGATGCCGCGTACCATGACTTCGAGATGCCCGGGCAGGCCCAGGCTGGCGTGGAGCATCGGCACAGCCAGGAACTCCTTGTCCTTCAGGGGACCGGCGGGGACATCCTTGTACTCAGAGGGAACGAAAACCGAAATGAGCCTTACGCCTGCGTCGAACCCGCCGATGCCGTGAAGTTTGGCAGTGTGGTACATCCCGCCCGGTAACACAGAACCCAAGAAATCCGCCACCTGATTGGCCTGGGCGTCCAGCTCGTCGGGAGTGTACACGTGCAAATCGAAGTTCTGCGCTTTCAATTCAGGCACCGCCAGCAGCGATCCACAAATCGCCGCCACCAGTAACAGTCGCTTGCCCATCCTTCAACCCTCCTTTCGTCAGCAAGAACGCTTCCCTCAGCGACTCAACACGGTCCAGCTCGTCTTCCCGCAGGGTGTCTTGTTCAAAATTCGCTTCGAAAATCTCCTCAAAACCCGTTTGTACAGCTCTGGCCACTTCGTCGAAGTCAAAGGTCGTACCAGCAAGCTCGTTGAGGCAGACAGTTCGGGCTGCCAGAAACTCCTTGAGCCATTTCTTCTCCTGATCTGTGGCCACCGTGTAATCGGCCAGCGCCAGGTGTGCAGGCCCGATCAGGATAGAACCGTGTTGTAGCAAAGCTCCTGGGTAGTGCCGTTGGGCACTACCGACGAGTTTTCTGCCGCCGACCTGAATTTCGTACCTGGCCGAACTTGCAAAGCAGGGAATGTCCTTGCGCCGAGCTCGAAACTCCGGCGAGTGACGCCTTGCAGCAGCAAAATCAATTGACAGGCCCAGCCGCCCCAGCCCCCTTTGTAACGCCGCACTGATCACACGGTAGGTTCTGGAAATTCCCGGCGAAAAGCTACGATGCCCGCTCGGAATGATGACACTGTACGTTAACTCCTCTGCGTGCAGGATGGCGCGTCCCCCTGTGGGTCGTCGTACAACATCCACTCCGTCCACCTTGCAGCGATCGAGATCGATTTCCTTGGGATCCTGATGGTAACCAAGCGACACAGCCCAAGGGCGCCAGTCGAAAAAACGCAGGACAGGCGTCGAATCGGCTCGGGCGGCTACAGCTAAAGCCTCGTCTACAGCCATGTTCGTGGCCCCGTCGAGGCCACGCGTAATCAGCAAACGCCAGCGGTCCCGCACCTTAACCCCCGATGATGCCGCGCTCGCTCGATTCGATGAACTGGATGATGTGCCGAATGTCGTCGTTGATTTCCATCTCGTCCTTGATTCGCGCCAGCGCTTGACTGACGTTGAGACCCGACCGGTAGATCAACCGGTAAGCCTTCTTGATTGGCTCGATCCGATCCTCGGGAAAACCGCGCCTGCGCAGTCCCACGGTGTTCAAACCGTAGTACCGCAGTGGCTCACCCGACGCCAACACAAAAGGCGGCACATCCTTAATGATCCGGTACCCCCCTCCGACAAAGGCGTACATCCCAACGCGCGTGAACTGGTGAGCTGGGGTCCAACCGCCGATCCCGGCGTCGTGCTCGATGCGCACGTGGCCCCCGAGCTGCACCCCGTTGGAAAGCACCGCCCTGTCGCCAATCACGCAATCGTGCGCCACGTGAGCGTAGGCCATCAGGAGACACCGGCTACCGATGACGGTTTTCCAGTTCTCCTTTGTGCCTCGATTCAACGTGCAGAACTCACGAATAACCGTTTCGTCCCCAACCTCGAGGGTCGTCTGTTCGCCTTCGAATTTCAGATCCTGCGGAATTGTTCCCACGACTGCACTGTAGTGCACCACACAATTTCGTCCCAGCCGAGTACCGCGGGCCAGAAAGGCATGGCCAGCGATTTGCGAACCGTCGCCGACAATCACGTCGCCTTCGATCACAGCGAAGGGACCGATCGTCACCCCTTCGCCAAGTTCCGCCGCGGGATCCACCACAGCGGTGGGATGGATTCTCGTCTCAGCCAGCTTAACCTCCGCTCAGCTCACAGACTCACGGTCCACGACAGCCGCCATCAGCTCCGCCTCACAAACCAGTTCGCCGTCCACAAACGCCTTTCCGGCCATCTTGCAGATGTTCCGGCGAAACTTGACCATCTCCACCTCGAACCAAACCTGATCGCCAGGCACCACTGGTTTGCGAAAACGCACGTTGTCAATTCCAGTGAAGTAGACCAGCTTCTCGTCCGGGTTTGCCTCTGTGTTGAGTAGTAAGACACCACCCGTTTGAGCCATGGCCTCGATGATCAGCACACCCGGCATGATGGGGTGCCCAGGGAAATGGCCGGTGAAAAAAGGCTCATTGTACGAAACGTTCTTGTAGCCCACTACGCGTTCCTGCGGCACCAGATCGACAATTCGATCAACCAGCAGGAACGGAAAACGGTGCGGCAAAATGCGTTGAATCGCCTGAATGTCGAAAACAACGTTCTTCTTGGCCGATGGTGCAGCGTACTTGGAAGCGAGCTGCTTCTTCTCGTATTCCTTGCGCAGGATCTTGGCCAGCTCCACGTTGGCCGCGTGCCCAGACCGGGCAGCAAGTACGTGTCCACGAATTGGCACTCCCACCAGCGCCAGATCGCCAATCAGGTCCAGTGTTTTGTGACGCACCGGCTCGTTCGGGAAGCGCAGTTGCTTACCGTTCAGAATTCCGTTCGCACCCAGGATAACCGACTCGCTAACGCCGAACATTTTGGCCAACCGGTCCAGCTCATCCTGGGTGATCTCGCGGTCGATGATTACGATCGCGTTGTCCAGATCGCCGCCACGCGCCAGACCCTGCTCCCAGAGCTCCTCCACCTCGTGCAGAAAGCAAAACGTGCGGGCCGGGGCAAACTCCTTCACGAATTCATCCGTAAGGGAGTACATCGAGGTGTACTGGGTACCCAGCGCCGGGTTCTGGTAGTCCACCATGAACGTGATGCGGAACTCGTCGGACGGGGTAACCACGATGTCGACGCGTTTCTCCTCGTCGTGGTAGGTGATCGTCCGATCGATGACCAAGATGTCCCGCGGAGCATCTTGCTCTTCGAGGCCAACTTCCAGCAGCTTCTCGACAAACGGTAAAGCGCTGCCGTCGCCAACCGGAGGTTCGTTGCCGTCCAGTTCGACCAGCACGTTGTCAATTTCGAGACCGTAGAGAGCTGCCAGCACGTGTTCTACTGTGTGGATCACCACGCCGTTCTTACCCAGACTGGTTCCACGGGAAATGTCAACGACGTTATCGATGATCGCAGGAATTTCGGGGCTGTTATCTAAATCCACCCGGCGGAAACGGATGCCAAAACCCGGTTCAGCCGGGCGGAAAGTGATCGTCGTTGTATTGCCCGTGTGGAGTCCTACTCCAGAAAGCGACACCGGTGCTTTGATCGTCTGCTGTCGAATCAACATCGCCTGTTTATCCTCCATCTCTACAAAAGCGGGGCCTCTCGGCCCCTGGCCTCCTCCCACTTGTTCAAGCTACCGATCTAACTGAACACCTCCTTCGGCATCACGCTTTAACCCTCTTTTTCAACTGCTCAAGCTCGCGCTCCAGGGCACGAACCCGTTTGATCAACTCCGGCAAACGTCGCAGAGCAGCCTCTTCGCGTCGTGCCTGTTCCACCGGTCGCGCCGGGTAGCCAAACACGCGGGTGTTGGCAGGCACGCTTTTCGTAACGCCAGACTGGGCCGAAATGAGAGCGTTGTCGCCAATGCTCATGTGGCCAGCAAAGCCGGCCTGGCCCCCGACCATCACATTTTGCCCCACCCGAGTGCTGCCAGCAAAGCCGGCCTGGGCTGCCACAACTGTGTTTTCGCCAATTTCCACGTTGTGGCCGACCTGAATCAGGTTGTCCATCTTCACGCCGCGACGGATTCGCGTTTCTCCCAGCGTCGCCCGATCGATGGCGCAATTTGCTCCAATCTCCACATCATCCTCAATCACCACGGTGCCCGCTTGGGGGATCTTGTGGTACACACCGCCTTCCCTGGCAAACCCGAAGCCATCGGACCCAATCACCGTCCCCGCGTGCACAACGACACGGTTGCCCACCTGCACCCTCTCGCGTACTGTAACGTTCACGTGCAGGACACAATCCTCACCGATTTGCACGTCGGGCCCAACGTAGCAGCCGGGAAAAATTTGGGTCCGGGCACCGATCTTGGCCCGAGCTTCCACAACAGCAAACGGCCCGATCGCCACATCGGGGCCAAGTTGAGCTGTCGGATCGATCACCGCCGAACTGTGCACCCCAACGGGGAGTCGAAGCGTCTCCGGATGAAAAAGGCGCACAACCTGCTGAAAAGCAAAATACGGATTGCGCGCCCGAAGCAATGTGGCAGAGGTTGCCACGTGCAGATCCTCGGGTACGATGAGCGCACTCGCGCGCGTTTTGTGCGCATGTTTCACGTACTTGGGATTGGCAATGAAGCTGATCTGCCCAGCTTCTGCCTCCTCAATTGGGGCAACACCGCGAAGCTCCACATCCGGCCCTTCCAGTCTTGCCCCAACTCTTCGTGCGATTTCCGACGCAGTAAAAGGCATCGATCACTTGCCGGAAGAAGCAACGCCCTTGTTCAGCACGTTCAGAACCTCGTCCGTCAGGTCCGGCTGATCAGGAGCTTTGTAGACCACGGCACCACCGGCAACATCGAAAATGTACGTGAAATTGCCGTCCTTGCCGACCTTGTCGATCGCTTCGCGGATTTTCTGGTAAACCGGCTCAAAAAGCTCCGCCTGCTTCTTGTAAACTTCGCCTTGAGCCCCAAACTTCTGGTTGTCAAACTCGTAAAGTTTGGCCATCAGGTTCTGAATCTCTTGCTCGCGTTCGCGCTTGCGTTCGTCGCTTAGCAGCAAACTTTGCTTTTGGTACTGGTCCTGTAGTTCCTGGAGCTGTTGCTGCATCTGGTCGCGCTCCTGCCGCCACTGTTGAACGATGTCGTCCAGCTTTTTCTGCGCATCCTGCGCCTCCTTAAACTCAGCCATGATGCGCTGTGAATCAATGTAGCCCAGCTTCACATTCTGAGCGCGAGCACTTCGGGCCATCAAACCCATCGAGAAGAACGCCAGCACAGCCACAAGCGACACAATCTTCGTAACCTTCACTTTCTCCTCCTTGTCCAATTACGCGACTGCCCAATTTACTCACACGATCGCGTCTTCGCTCACGGAATTCCACAACATTGCAAAGAGAGCATCGCCTGGAACCCGGATTCCCCACACCCCAAACCTAAGTAACATGGCCCCCTTCGCAAGACAAATCGGCGAACCTCCTGCGGCCGGAGACACAACAGGCAGGTACCCGCCTACGCAACGTCAGAAGCCCCGTCCGAAAATGAAGTGGGGTTTCCACCCGCTCCGCTTCCCCGTCACCGGATCGATGTCAAAACCGTAGCCGTAGTCGAATCCAAGCACACCGATCATGGGCATGAACACACGGGCACCGATTCCCACCGACCGACGCATCGAGTAGGGATCGGCATCTGCAAGGGTGGCCCAGGTGTTCCCGGCCTCAGCAAATGCAAGGGCAAAAATGGTCGGATTCGGCGAAATTGGCACGCGTAGCTCAAACGTGTACTTCATCATGGCGCGTCCACCCTCTTGCGCCGTGTAGCCGGCCAACGGATCTTCGTAGCCGCGCAGAGGGATCGCCTGCGACATGCCGGCACCACCCATGAAAAAGTAGTCCAGATACGGAATCCGTTTCGTGCCGAACGGCTGAATGTAGCCGGCCTGAAAACTGGAGTAGAAGACGAGATTCATGAACGACGGCACGAACCAATCTGAGTGGAAAATGTACTTCACGTACTCCACGTTGCCGCCCAGTGGGCCGCCAGCAAATTCAATGGAAAGCGACATGTCCGAACCGCGCGTCGGGAATTCGGGTCGGTCCAGGCTGTTACGGGAGTAGATTTGCGTGATGCTGCTGCTCACCAGCGGCCAGTGCTCTGTGACGATGCCGTTTGGGTTGCGTTCCCGGATGAACTCGTCGAAATCCGACAGCTCCGTTCGGTCGATTCGGTAAATCCAGTCACCGCGGAAGTAAATGTCCGGCCAGCGAAAACGACGTCCCAAACGGACCGACGCTCCCTGGCTACGCTGGCGGTAACCAATGTACAGAGGATCGCGTTTGATGTCGAACACGCTGAATCCCGCCAGAGTCGGCGTGTCCATCAGCCACGGCTCCGTGAAGCTGAGTTGGAACGACCGGTAACTACGTCCAAAAATCCAATCAAAACTCAGCCGTTGACCGTTGCCGAAGAGGTTGTTCATCGACACACCGACCGTTCCAATCAGTTTGTCGCGCTCGCTCCAGCCAGCCGACATGTTGGCAGTGTCCGTGGACTTCTCGTCAACTTTGATGACGAGGTCCACGTTCTTGTCGTCCACGGGCTTAACCTCAGGCACAACGTTGGAGAAGTAGTTCAGCATGAAGACCTCGCGCTGGCTGCGCATCAGCAAGTCGCGACTGAACACGTCGCCGGGGTGAATGCGTAGTTCCCGGCGGATGACCTTCTCCTTCGTCCGTGTGTTGCCAGCAATGTCGATTTTCCGCACGTGGACCGGCTGCCCCTCGTTTACGATGAAGTGAATATCAATCACATCAGGGCCAACCGGCATCTCCCTCGGTGTAATGGTGGCGAAAATGTAACCAGAGTCGTAGTAAAGGCCACCGATCTTGTCAAATACGGCGTCGTGCAGCTTCTTGGCACTGTAGACGTCGCCTTCCTTGAAGCCGAGATTCGCGTTCAGTACTTCTGTGGGGAACAGTTTGTTACCTTCCCAGGTGATCTTGCCGAAACGGTACCGTGGCCCCTCGTACACCGTAATTCCAATGTACAGATCTTTCTTCTCCGGGCCGTACCAGAGAGTGTCCGACACAATCTCAGCGTCACGGAAGCCCTGATTTCGGTAAAATTCGATGACCTTTTGTTTGTCTTCCTCGTACTTTTCGGGGTCAAAATCGCCACCTCGCCACCAGCGATCCTCCTTAGTTTTTTTCATTTGCTTCCGCAGCTTGGAATCGCTGAAGGCCTTGTTCCCGTAGAATTCGATTTTCTTGATCTGGACCTTTTTGCCCTCGCGGATTTTAACGGTCACGTTTACCGTGGTTTCCGTGGCCGGTTTGGACTCCATGTCGACTTTGGCCAGCAGGAACCCCTTCTTGTGGTACAGATCTTCCAACTTCACCTGCGCCTGCTTAAGGCGGCGGGGTGAAATGATCTGGCCTCTGTACAGGTCCAGCTCCTTCTCTAAATCCTTGGTCTTGATTTTTTTGTTGCCCGTAATCTTGTAGGAGGCCAGACGGGGATACTCTTTTACGCGGATTGTCAGGTAAACCCCCTGGGCCATCTCACGATCCAGAAGAATGCGGATGTCGGAGAAAACATCCATTCCCCACAGCTGGCGAATTGCGCGCTGGATGTCCTCGCCAGTTACCTCTTTGCCCGGAACAAGCCCCGAGCTGGACTTGATCAAATTCGCATCGACCGTTCTGTTTCCCTCGACGCTGACGCCGAGAATCTTGACAGTCCTTCGCTGAGCTGAAACACTCGGACCCGTCAAAGTTAGAAAAAGGACCGCCAAGATGCTCAGAATCAGAAAACGTCCTGGAGAACTCATCAAACTCCTACTCCTTTTTCGCCTTTCGAGCGGGCAATATAAAAATTCCGCCACCAATTGCAAAGTGAAAAATTACCGGAATTTCCGCACATTTTTCCGCCACCCCGAGGGCTGCTCACATCCTCATGAACGTTCATACGGCGGCGTTGGTTCTGTGTTTCGTGGCGAGATCCACCGGTGAGGTCAGAACGGGAAGTAATGACGCAAGAGGATCCGGCGGTCAGATTTCTGGTGCAAGAGCAAGCTGTCGTAGTCGTAGATCATCTCCAGCACCAGATCAGGGCTGATGCGGTACTCAAGCCCCAACGTGTGACGCAAGCCCAAACCCTGCTTGTGATACTGGTAGGGGAGAGCCGCTTCGATCTCACCCGTGTAGTTCAGAAACAAGTTGTTTGACAGATACTTACCGACCTGCCAGCGGGTGCTGCGAAGTAAGTACCACGACGAAACGGGTTGATTCGAAAGATTCCACTCGATGAAGTTGCGCGCGAATCGGGAGCTGAACCGTACCATGTCCAAACCAAAAACCTTCGCGAGACTCCGTTCCACGGGTCGGTACAGGGGCCTGAACAGCATGTTGTCGGCGCTAATGCCCACAACCTCGGCGGCCTTTTGTCTGAGATTCCGGCTTGAGTAGCCAAGTGCACCAAGAATCTGGCCTTCGGTCGTACCGAAGTTCGGATTGTCGCTGCTGAGCTTGAAACGGATTTCGTTCCACCGTCCGATGCGCTGCCGATTGCGTACATCGTCGCCAAGGCTGCGCTCCTCTGTCAGATCCTCAGTTTGCAACGTCAGGTACACGTTGGCGGGAATCCCCGTGGTGTCTGTAACAGTGGTCCGCGCGCGGCCCCAAACCACCGGGTACAGCGAATGCCGGTCAAATTCAGCCCCGGCATTCTCGACCTGGAAGTTCATGTCCAGGTACTCCACCATTCCACGTGTCGACTCGATTCTGCCCACAAGCCGAAACGTACCGTCGGCCGGACTGCCGGTCAGCAGGATTCCCTCTCCACGCTCGTCGATGAGCAAATTGACGTACACATTATCCAGTGCGCTGGGAATGTAGCGAACGTACCGCACATCTTTCACGGGCAGAAGCCGCAGGTTCCATTCGGCCCGCTTCAGCATGTCCAAAAACCAGCTCCGCTTTCCTGCCGCGCCCGCCACAAAAGGGTACTGAAACTCCACATCCCGGAGCTTCCAGAGCCCTCGAATGACCGGCTTTTCCCAGGGGCCAGCCAGCCAGAACTTTTCTCCTGGGTTCAGACCGAGAAACTCGTACTTCCCGAAGTTCCCTTTTTCCTGCAAACCGTACAGATTCAGCGGCACCCCTTTGGGCCCACTCTCGAACTCGAAAATCCCGATCGTCAATCCAATGCCCGGAAGACGAAATGGCTCCAAATGGCAATCGCAAAGACTGTCCACAGAAGCAACGGTCGAGATGCGAAAAGGCTCACCACCCATCTTCCCCGACAAATCCACCAGGTGAAGGAAGTTCCCCGGCTCCAGTCTGACCAGTCCCCGCACATCTTTCACAGGCGGAAGGATACTGGAAAATTCCGTCGTGCCATCTTCCAGACGCACCTCTGCGGCCAGAACTTGCGGATGGCTCCACGACCCTCCCACCCTCAGTTGGAGCCTACCGCGGCTCACAGGATTCCGCAAAAACCCCTGAAGGTCAGCCACCAGATGCAACACGTCCACCGTCCCGCGCAAATTCAGAGCGAGGTGCCCTGTTTTGGACAGTGGAAGACGCCCCCAACCCTCCAGATCGTACACCCCCGTCCGGGCAAGCATCAGGTGACCCACGTGCAAAACCCACGTGGTGTCCAGCTGATCCTGGTTGCTCTCAGGACCGAAGGCCACACGAAGCAAATCAAACGGTTCGCGCCAAAATCGCCCGTTTGCGGCGAGAAGTTCGCCAACGATCGTGGGATGCTCGAGCGAACCTTCCGCGCGGGCCCAAAGGGAACAAGTGGCGTCAAACAGCGAATCGCCGACGCCAAGTGCGTTCAGCAGCTTCAGCAACCGCACCGAATCGCTCCTTACGAAGGCCTCCACAGCTCGCTGCCGCAGATCCACAAATCCTCTCCCCTGCAACCAGGTCTTGCCGGCCTTGCTCAGCCAGAGCGAGTCCACAGCAATCTCTTCTCTTCCCCCACGAGCGGACAACTCCAGATCGAAGGGTCCCACCCCGTGCGCGAAAATCTCGGTGCCCGACAAATTGGCCATCGCGGTGACTACGGAATCGTTTACCGTCAGGTGCACCGCGCCCCCGAGAAGGCCTTTCAACACGCTTGCGTCCACGCCCAAGAGCTGCTCAAGCGGAACTCGCGCAAGGCTCAAGGCAACGCGCGTACGACCTGCCCCGTGCGAGAACTCAGCCCGTAAGCCGCCGCCCAGATTCATCCTGCCGACAAAGCGCTTGACCCCTGCCGAATCGCTGAGGTCAAACTGGAGGTCTCCAAACATCTGGTGGCGCACCGCCGGGGTGTACACAAGCTGGTAGTCCCCCTGCAGTCCCACCGTCGGTGTCCGCCTCAGCGACCCGATTCCAAGTAAGACGGTTCGTCGATCCAGACCCAGGCCGTGCCGAATTCGAAGTTCGGACTCGAGGCGATCAGGGCGCCCGGCCAGTTGCACATTCACGCCCCAGGCTGGCAAACGAGTCAGCGGCACCCGAAGAAACCCCAGTCCGCTCACAAGTTCTTCGATCTGTTGGGCTCGTACCTCAACGTAGTCCAGCGGTGAACCAGTCGCCTCACCAAATCTGACGAGACCGTGCCCCTCGAATTCACCCTCGGACGCCCGCAAACTCCACGCAAGTTCACGGTTCGACACCTTCAACCGTCCAGACAAACGGCACACGGTCGAATCGCTCTGATTGGCCAGTCTCACCCGCACGAGTCCGCTCACCGCTCCCCCGGTCAAATGACCGCGGAGTTCCAACCCCAGGCTGTCGGCACGCGCCTGTCGGTTACCCAAACCAAGGAATTCCGGTAGCGAACCCTCGGCAGCCAAGTGCACAGCCACCGGACGTGCAGAGCGGGCAAAGTCGAACCAAACACTCCCACTCAGCACGAGCCCCGCACCGCGCGCCCGAAGCTTCCGCAGAGCAAAAACCGAATCTTGCAAGGCCATCTCGGCGCTTACTTGCGCCAAAGTCTTTCCGTCCACGCGGAGCGTGTCGGCCCGCACCGCACCCGCGATTGTGGGGTTCCGGTAGTCACCCCGAATCTGGAAGTCCAAGCCCACGGCTCCACGAGGCTGAAGAGGGAAGTCAAACCCCACCTCTTTCTGAAAGCGACCGACGTCGAAAGCCTCCGACGACAGACGAATTCGGAAACGCGGGTTCAACAGATCGTACACCGCACCGGTCAGTACAACGGGGCTGCCGTTCAAACGAGCGTAGCCGCGTTCGATTTCCACGTTCCAGTGTCGAATCCGAGCCAGAAAATCCAGCGAATCCGCAGAAATTCTTGCTCCCTTGAGACGCACGCTCGCTTCCGTCAAACTCAATTTGCCGTTCAGGTCGAACCCGTACGGCGACGCCGGCTCTTCCACCAGCTCGAACTGACCGGCGAGTCGTCCACGATCCACGGCTAAGTACGACGGTAGCAGAAACGGGAATACGCCTCCGAGGCGCACGTCCAGAATGCGAATCCTCAACGTATCCAGCTGGCGCCGATTGAAATCGGCTTTTGCCGTAACTTCCACCCCAATTCGCTCGCTTCCCCGGAGGGCACCAGCCAGACGTGCAAGCGCCCGCCCACCCGGTAACGCGTAAACGTAGCCAGAAACCCGGCGGACTACCTCGAACCGCTTTTCACTGGTGTCGGCGTAGACGATTCTTCCGTTCGAAATGACGAGAGCACGCACAAAATCCACACCGGCAGCGGCATGCGAGAGCCTGGCCGAATCAAGTGCGGCTGTGGTGGTTTGGCGTCTCCCGAAATGGAGGGTTAATTCAGGTTCCGTCAGCAGGATTTGTTGAGGAAGGCTTCTGGGCTTGAAACGATGTTTCAGCAGTTGGAAAAAACTGTAACCGATGCGAACGTCGCTCACGCTAAGCTCGTACGGGGAATGACGCTCCCGAAAGCGCAGTCCCAGCAGGTGCACCGCCCCCCACTGTACCTTCACCGAGTCGATGGACCAACCCGCCGCCAGCAGCGGTTCCAGACGGCTCTGAACCAGTGTCTGAAGTCGCCCGTTTACCCGTTGGCCCAACCGGTGGTACGAAAAAACCACCGCAAGCCCTGCCAGCAAGAATGCCAGAATGATGGCCCACCGTCTCGATCGCATTTGCCTCTACTGTGCAGGTCTCGTGAATGAAACCCAAGTTTCTGCCGTTAGCGTATTTCAAGAACTGACTCACCCCGCAGGTGTACAGACGCTTCGTGTTTCTGTCCTTTCTGCTAGCGCCTGAGATCCTACCGCCGCTGAGAGCCTTCCGCAGAAAGAGCAACACTCCACACAGTAAACCCCCGAAAGCCGTAGTCGGTTCGGCGAAAGTTGTTAAATCCAGAAAAAGGTGTGAAACTACCGGGAGACAAGCTGGCGTGCAGACAGGTTGGGGAGGCAGGACCTACGGGTTTTCTCACGTTTCTGGGGGATTGAAGAGAGCCCACGGAGAACCCGTCCTTACAGCAGAGGCTCGAGACTCTCGGTCAAGACAGTGTCGGCCAGCCACGCGTTTCTGGGTCGGTCTACCAAAGCCAGCAGCAAGCCTCACGGACTGGCAAGTCGCTACCGAAATCACACAGGGAACTGGGGAGCGCAGGCGGACGGAATCAGACACCCTCTGCAGACGAACCGTTTGAAGTCGTTTTCAGGCGTTGGGTTGCCTCCGCGGAAAAACGCGTGTGCTCACCAGCCACCCAAACTCCGAAGGGAACCTCGGGGCTCACACCTCCAGGTCGCTTCGACGACTTTCTTCCAGGGCGTACCCTCACCACGTCGTCTAATTACCTTTTGCCGGAACCCAGAACTCCTGAGCAGCAGCCGAAACTTCGTGCACCGCTTTGCCGCGCTCCACAAGCTGTTCGCTGACCATCCCAAAACGCCTTTCTCGGCGCTGGTACTCTTCGATCGCCTCGTAGTACTGCCGTTTGCGAAAGTCGGGCCACAGAACTTCGGTGAAGTAGAGCTCCGTGTAAGCGAGTTGCCAGAGCAAGAAATTGCTAATTCGCTTTTCCCCGCTGGTTCGAATAAGCAGGTCAGGATCAGGCAGGCCAGCCGTATTCAGGTAGCGCTGAAAAACCTCCGGCGTTACGTCTTCCGGCCTGAGAACGCCGCGCTGAACATCCCGAGCGATTGCCTGAGCCGCGTCTGCGATCTCCAAGCGACTGCTGTAGCTGAGCGCCAGATTGACCGTGAGCCCGGTGTTGGTTGCTAACCGCTCAATCGAATGCCGTACAGCGCGACGAACGTAGCTCGGGAGGTCGTCCAGGTGGCCGATCGTCATCAAACGGACGTTGTTCTTGTCCAACTCGTCCACCTCGTGTTGGACCGTCTGCACAAGCAGGCGCATCAAGCCGGCGACCTCGCGCGCTGGACGTCGCCAATTTTCGGTGGAAAACGTGTACAACGTCAGAACCTCGATGCCGAGGGCCCCCGACGCCTCCACAACGTCTCGGACTGAATTGATGCCCTCCCTGTGCCCCTCAATCCGGTCCAAACCGCGCTGTCTGGCCCAGCGGCCGTTGCCATCCATGATCACCGCAACGTGCCGCGGAACATTGCCGCGGGCTTTGATCCGATCTACAACTTCCTTTTCCCAGTCCTCGAGAGCCATTCGTCAAGCCCACCCCAGTCGTTTCGCAGAACCAGTGCACATTAATCCAACGCCTCAACCCGTGCTGCTTGTTCCGGGGCGATTCGTGTTTTGACAAACTACGAACGGAAGAAATTCGCCAACAGGGAAGTCCAGTTTGCTCGCCACCAGAATCTCCGGTGCGCTCCGCGCGGACTGCACCGAAATCAGCCATTCGGCACCAAGCCACACCCAAGTTTGCAGGAATCGTGCCACTACTTACGTCTGGTCAGTCAAACCCCGGCAGGAAAATTGGGCCCACCGAACTTAGCAAGAACGTCCTTCACACCGTCTCGGACATTCCCCACCCACCAAACACTGCAGCCCCCCGGGAACACACCACAAAAAAGGCCCCGACCCAGAACAGGTAGGGGCCTTGGAATGTCCTCCCAAGCGGTACAGCTTACTTGCCGTTCTTGGATTCTCCGCCCCTGAGCGCCTTTTCCTTTTTGAACGCTTCTTCGCCCTTTTTCGGAAAACCAGCGCGTACGTACGCCTGACCGAGGTAGAGCCAAAGGTCAGGATCATCCGGCTTCAGTGACGTGCACTTTTCCAGATAAGGGATTGCTTTCGCGTACGCATCCCGCACTTTCTGAATTTCTTCTTTCGGCACGTCTTCTCCGTTTACCAGCTTTTCGGCGACGGGAGCGTTCAAACTGTCAGCCATGATCAGGTACGTGAGCGCCAACCGCCAATTCGCTTCGTAGTCATCCGGATTCTTCTCGAGAACCTTCAGAAACCGCTCGGCAGCCTTGTCGTACTGCTTCTGGTCAAGGTACAGCAGGCCCTCGTTGAAAATCAAGTCCGTGTTGTCAGGATTGGCTGCGAGGGCCTTTTCGTAAGTCTCAAGCGCCTTGTCTTTCTGACCCAGCATGTGGTAAGCGCGAGCCAGGTTCGCCACCGCCCCGGCGTTGGACGGATCCGCTTGTACAGCCTTCTCAAGCACTTTCACCGCATCCTCGACACGGTTCGCACGCAGGTAAACCTCACCAGCCAACGCCAAGAGTTTCGGGTCGTCCGGCACATTCTGCAGCCCTTGCTCCACTGCCTTCACCGCGTCGTCCAGCTTATTCGCAGCGAGGCAAGCAGCTGCCCAGTCGATGTACGATTCCACCCGTTTTGGATCGATCATGGCCGCCGTGGCGAAGTCCTTAATCGCCTCATCGTAAGCCTGTGCGTTGTACTTTTTGATGCCGTTGTTGAAAGCCCTAACCCAGTACTTTTCGCGCGAGGCTTTGATCTGCTTTTCGAATTTCGGCGAAATCGCCAGGGATGCCTCGAATTCGCGGTTCATGGCCTCGTAATCGCCTTTGATGGCGTACCCCTCACCCAGGAGGTAGTGGGCTTCCGGGTCGTTCGGGTACAATTTGACCGCCATCTTGAGCTGCTCGATCGCCTTGTCCCAGTCGTCCTGCTGGATGTACACCTTAGCCGACGTCACTTCCTTGGACTGACAGCCAACGAGCACAGTGGCTCCCACTGCCAGCAGAAGCGCAAGGCCAAGCAAACCAACACGTCTCATCGCTTCTCTCCTCAGTCTTACTTGTTAACTCTCGAAATTTGGGCACCTGTAGCGCGCCGTCTCGGCGCTCAAAACGCAGGCCAATATACGGGAAAATGTCACCCCAAGCAAGGAAAAAGTAAGAGCTTGTGCAAGGGTGTCTTCCTTCGACCGACAGGTTGCGCCCCTACCGTGACCGTGCGGCTCGTCCGGGGCAGCGCGTAACCGACGAAGGCGTGTCTGCAGCCTTCTCGTGTCGGCCCGGATGCATTCAGTCCGACGCCCCGGAGGACAGCCACACCAGCACGGCAAATACCTCGCCGGGGACAACAGTCCACACTTCCCTCAGCCCGCGAAACCCTCCCAGCAACCGCCCGCGGTTGTTGGTCAACGTTCAACCGCTTCGTTCCCTCCTTTCCCCCTGGACAGGTAAACGGGACCAGTCGGCACACTGTCACTGGAAAAAGCAGTAACCAAATCCCTCAGTTCGGCGAACGTAGGCCAGCGCCCAGACACAAGGATTCGTCCCTGCACCAGAACCGCAGGCAGCCGGTACTGCACAAAGAAAGCGCGCAGCACAGCCCGTACCCCGGCGCGTCGTCTCACCGCTTCGCTGAACACGCACCACCAGGCCCGAAGGGGGGACAACACCGGGTGGATCTTCACCGCCACGGCCGGGCCAAAATGATGGGTTAGCCCCTGTACAAGTGTTACCGCGCGGGCCAATGGTTCAGACTGACCTGCGCCGACCACCACATGGGCCTGCGACGACGCCTGCCCTCTGGACCGCAAGTCTACAGGGACCAACAGGCACACGTGGGCCACAGCATACCGGGAAATTTCGTCCTGCTCCGGCCCGGTGGAGATTCTGTTTCCGTCGGGGCGCAAACCCTCAGCTACCCTCACCACTTCCCGCTTCGCGCCAGGCCACGCGTCCGTAGCGCCGAAGAGCAAAATACGACTCAACGGCCAGAACGAGTGCCACCACCAGAAGCAGCACACCTACACCGGCCAAAAGGACGTTGTGTCGCGCCACGTTCATTCGGATCAGGATCACAAGCGCCGAAACTGTTACGGTGTACATGAACAGCATGGGCACAAACGTGACGCCGGAGGGGATCCCCTTACTTCGCAACCAGAGCGTTACGGCCAGCAACGAGAGCGCAGCCAGCATCTGGTTAGCGGATCCGAAGACGGGCCAGATGGCGTGTGCCGTTCCGCTCGTCAGGAAAAACCAGGCTACGACAACCGTAACTGCCGTACCGATGAATCGATTCTGAGCCAGAAGCGCCGTTCCTGAGGTCTCGACCTTGCCTGTGTCGAAGAATTCCTGAAACGCAAAACGCGCGAGTCGTGTGGCCGTGTCCAAAGAGGTAAGCACGAAAGCCGACACGGCAAGCCCCGCGAACCCACTGCCCCCTTTCTCACTGATGCCCAAAAGCGGCAACGCGTGTAGAAACTTGCCAACACCTTCCGAAAAAACGGTTACAAACGCCCCGGCTTTGTACAACTCCTGGTAACGCCCGTGACTGAGCGAAGCCGCTGCCACCAGTGCCAGAACAGCCAGCACACCTTCGATCAGCATGCCCCCGTAGCCGACCGGCCGAGCATCGGTCTCCTTATCCAGCTGCTTGGCCGTCGTACCCGAAGCAACCAGAGAGTGAAATCCAGAGATCGCACCGCACGCAACCGTGACGAACAAAATCGGGAAGAGCGTTCCTAAGTTCGTCTTGAATGAGCCGAACACGGGGAGATGCAGCGACGGGTGTGCGAACAACAGCCCGAAGAGTCCACCGAGCAGGATGGCGTACAGCAGGAACGAGTTCAGGTAATCGCGCGGCTGGAGCAGAATCCACACCGGAGTAACAGATGCTACAAAGACGTAGGCCAGCAAGATGTAGAGCCACCACCCAGCGGAAAGCGAAATCGGAAACGCGTTGCCAAGAAGAACTGCCACGAACAGAAGAACAACACCGACCACGGTTGTAGGGCCAAGAGGCAGATTGCGACGGTAAACAGCGAATCCGAAAAACACCGCAAGTACGATGAAAAGAATGGAAGCGGTGGCAACGTTAGGCTGTTTCTCGAACGTTGTTGCCACGATCCGCGCGAATACAGCCACGACCAGCACCAGCGTGAACCAGGAGAAAGTCAGGAAAAGCGCTTTGCCCACAGGGCCAAGCTGCCCTTCGACAATTTCGCCAATGCTCTTGCCACGATTTCGTACTGAAGCCACGAGTGAGGTGAAGTCGTGCACAGCGCCGATGAAGACAGCGCCTAACAGGATCCAAAGGTAGACCGGGCCCCACCCGAAGACCGCAGCGATGATCGGACCGAGGATGGGTCCCGCCCCCGCAATGCTCGCGAAGTGGTGCCCAAGCAGCACAGGCGCTTTAGCGGGTACGTAGTCCACACCATCGTACATTTGGTGGGCTGGGGTTGGGTTCTCATTCGACAGACCAACCCGGTTCGCGAGCATGCCCCCGTAGACACGGTAGCCAAAAATGAAGAATGCAACCGCAAGCAAGGCCAGCGCAAGCGAACCCATTGGGAACCTCCACAGATGTTGGCCATCCGAGCGAATCAACAGGTTGGCAGGAAAAAACAACTGGGAAGTACTGCCTGTCTCCTTCAGACAATTCAAATCGGCACAGCTCCGGGCTCCAAATGACGGGCAAGCCACCCAGCTGAAAGCCCCGAGCAAGCCGTCTGAAACAGACGCCAGAAAACGAGGCTACGCACACTCGACGACACAACTTTCCATCAGCGGGCCAAATTCTGGCGCAGGTAACGTTCCATCAAACGTTTGACAAAACGTTTGTCATCGATTTGCGTACCAATGCGAGCGTTGGGGAAACCGTTTTCGTCAACCACCGTGAAGCCGTCGTCCGTCACACTAACGTGCACGTCCCGAAAAGTGAAGAGCTCTGGCCACAACAGCATTCCAACGGCTACTGGATCGAAAAGGATGGGGGTGTCACGGCCCCAAAGGGAGTAGAGACCACACACCGCGTTCGTCAGCGGTGACTGACGCATGAGCAAGCGCAAACGGTTGTTGGCATCCAGAGTCACGTGAGCGGTCACGTCCAGACCCGCGTACACGATTTTCACACCGGATTCAACGTACCGTTTGGCTGCCTCCACGTCACAGACCACGTTCCATTCGCGCGACGGCGTGCTCGACCCACCGTAGCCCCGGTAGAACGAACCAAACATCGCGTAAACGGCTTTTGCCTGCTTCAGAGCTTCCGGATCCTTGCGCAGAACGTCACCGATGTTTGTCACCGGACCAATCGTGATCAGCACCACCTCCCCCGGCTGAGTTCTCAACGTGTGAATGATGAAATCTGCCGCAGGCATCGCTACGGGCTTGACTGCATCAAATCCCCTGGCCCAGTAAAATTGGGGCTCGTAGGCCGGAGGTTTGTCGCTGTTGACGGGCACCGGAGTCTGTCGCCCCAACGCCACTGGAATGTCTTCGCGGCCTGCTTCGTACAACATCTTGCAAACAATCCGGGCCCGCTCACGCGTTTGCCCGGTAGCCACCGTCACGCCTACCAGGTCAAGCTCGGGACTGCTCAGGATCAGCGCAAGAGCAAACGCGTCATCGATGTCGGTGCCGATGTCCGTGTCCAGCAGTACTTTCTGCTTACTGACAGCAGCGTTCAGTTCGGGTTTCACCGCCAACACCGTCCCGATTGCCAGAACAAGCAACCAAACCAAACGAAACATTTCCCTGCGCCTTTCACAGACGTTCTCACGTCACATCTTCACGCTGGACGCTGAGCCGCGGTGTCGCCGCCAACTCTTTACAGTGCCCGTACGTTCGCTCTACACTCGCCGTTCAGGGAGCGATCCATCTCGGCACAGGCATTTCAGCCGGTGCACTCGCCTCAGCGACCGAACGCGCACGGACGAGTTTGCCGCCCCAAAACCTACTGACCGCCGCTGGTGCCAAAATCCACACGTGGTGCCTGCTGGGCCTGCGCGGGCGCCTCGAAGTAAGGCTTCGGCCTGAAACCGAGCATGTTCGCAATGATTACCGTGGGGAAACGGCGGATGTACTGGTTGTAGGCACGCACAGCCTCATTGTACCGTCGACGCTCGACCGCAATCCGATTTTCCGTGCCCGCCAGTTCATCCTGAAGACGGATGAAATTTTCGTTGGCCTTCAGCTCCGGGTAGCGTTCGACAACCAGAAGCAGGCGCCCCAACGCTTGGCTGAGGCTGTTTTGGGCCTGCAAATACTGTTGCATCGCCTGGGGGTTGTTCAACAGCTCGTCCGCGTTCACCTGAGGGCGGGTAGCATTAGCACGGGCCTGAACCACGGCTTCCAGCGTTTCCCTCTCGTGGGCGGCGTACCCCTTGACGGTCTCGACCAGGTTGGGAATCAGGTCCATCCTTCGCTGCAATTGATTCTGGACCTGCGCCCACTGGGTTTTGACCTGTTCATCCAGTGTGACGAGCTTGTTGTAAGTGTTCTTGACGGAAATAAGGAGCCCCAGAACCAGGACCAGCAGGACAACCAGGACACCTACGAAAATTCTCATGCCCTTACTCATCAAGTCCCTCCATCACACAGTTTGCAGAGCAGTCGTCGCGTTCGGTGCATTACAGCCGATCGACGATTTCCGTCGCCTTCTCGATTTCCCGAATGTAATCGCGACACAACTTTACCAGTTCGCTGGAGCCGAGTTTCAATTGACCGGCGCGAACCTTTGCCAGGCGGTCAAAAACCTCCACGCTCAACTCGAACAACTCCGCTGTTTGACGCAACAGAGCGGCTCGATCCCGCCGCGGCTCCTCACCACGAAGGACGACAAGCCCTTCAAAAACGCTGGAAAAACTCGGCAGGGAAACCCTGATCAGATGTTCCAGGCCTCTTCGCTTCCCGAGGGTAGCCAAAAAGCCTTCCCGCAGGTGCAACAGTTTGCCTTTGAGTTCCCTTTCGCACTGAAGTCGCAGATCTTCCGAGTCAATTTCCAGATCCGAAAGCACGTCCCGCCCGTAAACGGTTCGATGCCAGAGTTTCAGACCAAGAAATTCCACGGGAAAGCTGTCCAGCGAACGCCGGATGTAGTCGTCTGTCACGAACCTGGGCACAGCCACGCCCCGTTTCCCCCACTTCCTCACGAAGTCGAAAGCCTTCTCCAGCTTGTCGAAGCCCTGAGGCACAAGGACAACGAAAAAGTTGACGTCGGAATGACCCGGCCGGTAATCCCCTCGTACAGCGCTACCGTAGAGCGCAACAGACACCAGGTCATCGCCGAAAATCTTCCTGAGGTCCTCCACCACCTCGGGGACAATCAGGTCCGGATTTTTCGGGCTTTTTCCCATGGCTCCTTCGTGAAATCTCGTTCAAATCCGTCCACGTGAACGCCGGCACCGCGTTGCCGCCAGCGACACCCTGTGTACGCCGGTACTTAATGCACTCAGACCGATCGGCTTCCCACCCGAATCCTACCGAAGAGGTGCCTCGTCCTTCCCAGGAACCCCGTCGTACGACCGGAAGCGCCCCTGCCGCAGAAGCGGCTCAACCCGTGCGAGCAGTCCGTTCACCCGGCCGCCGCCTCAGTAACCACCCCCGGCACCACCACCGCCGCTTGCGCCACCGCCGAAACCACCGAATCCGCCGCCGAAACCGCCGCCCCCAAAGCCTCCACCAAACCCGCCACCTCCCCACCCGCCGCGACCACCGCCAAGGAAGATCAGTGGCCACAGTCCACTGCGAAACAGCAGCATCAAGAAAAACAGCGTGAAAAGGAAGCCGACCAGTTTCTTCACCGGGCTTTCGGCCGGTCGCTGCGTTGTAGCAGGTGTTGTTGGTACGTTCGTCGGCTGTTCCAAAGTCACACCGGCGTCCCGAGCGATGATCTGACCGATTTTCAACACGCCGACGTAGAAAGCTTCTCCGTAGCGTCCCTGCCGCAGCAGCGGTCGCATGAAGTGGCGGTAAATGTCCCCGGCCTTTGCGTCGTTGATGATCGGCTCCAGGCCGTAGCCGATCTCAATCCACACTTTCCGTTCTTTTACCGCGTTGAAAATCAGAACACCGTTGTCTTTGCCCTTTTTGCCAATCTTCCAGGCT
This sequence comes from uncultured Cytophagia bacterium, assembly GCA_964644845.1. Lineage (GTDB taxonomy): Bacteria > Zhuqueibacterota > Zhuqueibacteria > Oleimicrobiales > Geothermoviventaceae > Geothermovivens. Next base: position 28,366 of record CAZXXS010000119.1, read on the forward strand.
TCGAAGAGACGGTTGGCGTAGTCCCGGTAGTCTTCGTCGCCGATGGTTGGCATGGTAGCCACCGCAATCTCAGCCCCCGTCTTGCGCTCGATTTCCCGGCACAAGGCCTCGATGCGCCCTTCCCACGAGGGATCAATGACGTCAGCGAAATCGTTGACAAACCCAACGGGCTTGGGAAACTGCTGGGCACGGCCAGCGGGGACGAGAAAAACAGCCGACAGGGCAAGGAGGAGCGCAACAACGCTCAACAGCGAACTGGCAAGTCGGGATTTTCCGGCATGCCGACGTGCTAACCAAGGTGCAGAGGTCACCGTTGCTCCTCGCTCGGTTCCGCGGAAACGCTGCGATGTCGGTGGTGAGAAACCTTTTTCCACTTCCAGCCGAACAGGAACGTGCCAAGCCTGCGGGTCCAACGGCGCTTGGCCATGACGCGTTTCAACCAGCTTCGTGGACGTCTGTAACCTCTGTGAGAGCTGTGATGTTCCCTCGCCTTCTGCTCGGCGAGAGCCCAAACGAACTGAGCATGCTGTTCGATTTCGCGCTTGCGTTGCTCGGCGACCTCCCGGGCAAGTTCATCCGCGGTGAGGACCCCCTTGCGAATGAGAAGCCGCACCACCGTTTCCAAGCTAAAGTACTTGTCGATGAAAATGTTCTCAAGCTGTTCTGCCCTCTGCGCCGCCCGCTCGTCGGGCGCGATCCGTCGCGCTCCCAACTCTTCTCCCACCCTTCACCTCAACGCTTTTGCCAGTAAAATCCCCAACAGCAACCACACCGGAATGGAAATGATCAACGCCCAGTTCAACCCTTTCAAAAAGCTGATGGACTTCATTTGCTCACTTTGCGCCAGCGCTTTCTCAATGCGAAAACGCAGTTCCTCCGGATTGACCGGCTTCATCAAGTAGTCGTACGCCCCCTCTTGGATGGCCTTCACCGCCGTCTCCACAGTGGGGTAGCCCGTCAGAACCAGAATCGGGACACGGGAGTCGATTGAGCGAATGTGCTGGAGGAGCTCCAGGCCGTCCATCTCGGGCATCTTCAAATCGCTGACGATCAGGTCAATTTGCTGAGACCGAAATTTGTCCAGCGCCTCCACGCCATTCCTGGCCGTGACGGCCTCGTACCCCCAGCGCTGAAGCAACTCGGTGAACAGTTGGAGGATGTCTTCCTCGTCGTCTACCACCAGAACACGCTTCATCGCTTTGTTCCTCCCTCCTCGTCCCCCAAAGTAACCCTGCCAGAACTACGGCTTCTCGGGCCACGGACAGAGGTCGTACACTACGCACTCCAAGCAATTCGGCTTCCGTGCCTTGCAAGTGTAGCGACCATGAAAAACCAGAAGATTTGTGGCGCGCGTCCACTTATCTTCCGGGAAAAGCTCTTTCAAATCCTTTTCGATTTGCTCCGGTTTGTTGGAGGAAGTAAAGCCAAGGCGCTGCGACACGCGTTTTACGTGCGTGTCCACAGCGATGGTCTGCTTACCCATCGCGTTACCCAGGACAATGCTGGCCGTCTTTCGACCAACCCCTGGCAGCGACGCTAAGGCTTCGACCGTGTCCGGTACCTGCCCACCGAATTCCTCGATCAGTTTCTGACAACACCCCTTAAGCGCTTTGGCTTTGTTGCGGAAAAAACCAGTTGGCCGAATGGCTTCTTCAAGTTCTTCAACGGGTGCCCTGACGTAGTCCTCGGGTGACCGGTACTTTTTGAACAACTCCGCAGTGACTTGGTTTACCTTCGCATCTGTACACTGCGCGGCAAGGATCGTGGCAACAAGCAGTTCAAAGGGACTGGAGTAATTCAACTCAACCCGCGCGTCAGGGTACGCCCGCTCAAGCCGCTCCAGAATCCGTAGAGCCCGCCTCTTGTCTTCCTCCGACACGGCCATCCCTCACACCCGTTTGACGTTGAATTCAGTGCCCCAACAACGCGTAAATTCGTTAACGCAAAGCAATATAGAGCATTTGACCTTGATTTGCAAGGCGAAAAAGGGACAGGGATTCCTCCGTTTTCTCATCGCAAGTCCGAGGCACCTTAAAGCTGCTTCGCTGTCGTGACTGACATCTTCTGCAGGCGAAGGCAACTGAAGGGAAATCCTCTTCAAGTTCCGGTCGACCCGGCCCGCCCGGAGTTCAAAAGCCCGAGTTCGGAGAGCAAGCGCCGCCTGAAGGCGGCTCCGTCGGGCGTGAATGGTCGGGTCCCTTTGTTCACGTCGCCGCAGCCCGTTGATTGGCGGCGCGGGTGAACCCAAGCTCTCAGATGCGATGTAGCTTTTGTAGTATCAGTAGTATCAGTCTGTTAGCGTACCTGTGCAGGTATTTGTGGAGGAACCTCTGGAGAAGGGGGCGCTTAGATTTCCTCGATTCCCACGGAGCTATTCCCAGGTGGTGCAAAAACACTGGTTCTGCACCTGAGGCCAGACACCGAAAATCCAACACAAGCCAAGGACATACTATTCGCTATTTCCCGTTCTTGGGCTTCAAATCAGCTACGGAAGCCTTCTTGCTTTCCAAAGCCGTTCCATCCCCTTATCCCCGGTCACCCCCAGTATCCCCTTCACTCGTTTCACAAAGAGGACCCCGGGGAGACGCACGTTGCCCGTACTGCAAGGCTAAGAGGTAAAGCCACGCAGTCCCTGTTTGGGCGAATCGAATATTCTCCGGGAAAAGCGGGGTAATCCCCGCCCTCAAAGACCTTGTAACTGCCCCACAAGTTTTGTAGGTTTGGTGAGAGGCGCTGCTCCGTCGCACTCTCTGTAGCGCGGAATCCAATCAGCGGGTTGAACAAGGCAAATCCGAGTTCGTGGAGAGGAAGATCGTGCGGGCTGGACGTTTCGTCGCGTGTGTTGTCGCAGCCGTTCTTTTCCAACCACTCCTCAGCCAGGCGCGTTCAAATCGCCCAGAGGTACGCGCCCTGTGGGTAACGCGGTGGGAGTACAAGACAGCGCGGGACGTTGAGACCATCGCCGATTGGGCTGTCCTCAATGGCTTCAATTTGCTCCTCTTTCAGGTCAGGGGCAACGGTACCGTTTACTTCGATTCGGAGGTTGAACCAACAGACCCTTCACTTGGCTCACCGCCACGCTGGGACCCACTACGCACTGCCGTACAGGCAGCGCACGCACGCGGCCTGAAAATTCAAGCCTGGGTCAACGTGTTCCCCGGATGGCGTGGCACAAGGCCTCCGGACAACCCTGGACAGCTCTACAATTTGCATCCCGAGTGGTTCCTGCTCTCGCTGGACGGCAAGCGCGAGTTTCTCGGCGGTGACTACGCCTACCTCACCCCAACCTTGCCTTCGGTGCAGCAGTACCTGACGAGACTTTTCCAGGAAATTTGGCGAAAATACGACGTAGACGGCCTCCACCTCGACTACTTCCGCTACCCGGGGCCAGGCTACGGCTACGATCCCGTGTCTCTGGCCATCTTTCGCGGCCTGACAGGGGCAACACCTGACTCGCTCCTGCGCGCCTGGGATGCGTTCCGGCGCGACGCTGTGACGCAGCTTCTGCGAAACCTCCACGCCGCTCTGAAGCGGGATCGGCGAGAGCTGTCCATCACGGCCGCAGTCATCGGCGACTACGAACTCGGCCGAAGCGTTTTTCTGCAGGACAGTCACCAGTGGATGGCCGATGGCCTTGTGGATGCCATTTTCCCCATGACCTACACATCCGACACTACGCGCTTCGCTCGAGAGGTTCGCGAACACTTGCTGGACGCGCACCGCTGTGCTGTGATTCCCGGCATCATGGCCCGTTCGGGCTACCCGGTGGCTCAGGAAATCGCGTTGAGCAGAAAACTCGGAACGTTGGGTTTCTGCGTGTTCTCCTTCGGTGAGCTCCGGACGCTCCTGGAGCAATCACCTGTTGACTCCCAACTGATTACCAGCCTGCTTTTCGAGCCTGCCGAATGCCCTGCACTTGTCCAGAGGCGAATGTCCGCCGACACCAGGGGACCGAACATCCGCGACATCCGTACGGAGCCAGATCCGGTTCCAACAGACCACCCGTGGACCGTGAGCGCTCGAATTGCGGACCCGGCAGGCATCCTTGTTTCGCCCAAGAACCCGAAAGCTCCCTACTTGATCTGGACCAGCGGGGACCCCAGCGAGGGAGGGCATGTGGTAGTGCTCGAACCTGCGCTGGGCGAACGGGATCTTTACAGGACCTCCGAAGCCCTTCCGGCGGCCCCCGCGGGTCAGGCGGTTACGTTTCGGATCTTTGCGGCCGACCGAAGCGCCTCCGAGGCAAGTCGCACAAACTGGAATTACAGCGTGCTCCAGCGGCGCTGGCCCGTCCCCAGCCGCAGCCGCTGGCGCCGGATTGGTTTTTTCGGCCCCGCAATCTGGGGACCCGGCGCGTGTGAGACCGACAGACTCGGCAACCTGTGGGTCGCCGAGACCTTGCGCCACCAGATCCGCGTTTTCTCTCCGGACGGGTTCGAACTGCCCTTCTCGCCCGTTCGGACCGGGCTAAATCCGGAAGGACGCCCCGTTTCCCTGGGTCGACCCTCAGGTCTGGTTATCCGGAACGACACCGTGTTTGTGGCTGCAAACGCCAGGGGCACGAAGCTTTTCCGTTTTCAAGCCGCCACCGGCAAGGGCCTACCTGCGGTTAAACTCAGTTTTTCCGTTGGAGATCTCGAGGCTGGTCCACACGGGGCTTTCCTCGCAGCTGCGCCTGCAGGGTCGTGCTGGCGTCTCTTCGACGCCGCGGGAAACGACCTCAAGACGCCGGTTTGCACCTCGCACCTGACCCAGGGTCTGGCGATCCTAGCAGACGGTTCGGCTGTCCTGGCGACATGCCGATCCGAGGATGTTGTTCACGTCTGGAAACGAATCGGAACGTCTGGTTTCCTGTATGAAGAAATCCCCCACGACCTACCTTTTCGCGACATTCGCATCGGGGACGTGGAAACAGGACCGAACGGTCACGTTTTCCTCTGCCTCACTGGCGCGGGAATGGTTCTGGAGCTGAACACCGAGTTCCAGGTCGTGGGTGCCCTGCGCCAGGGGCTCCGGGCTCCGAGGACAGTCGCTCTTTCGCCTGACGGTCAGCGCTGCTACGTCGTAGAAGCAGCGGGCATCGGCCCTGAGCGAATTCATCTTTTCCTGAGAGACTAAGTACGAGGGCCACAGCCGCAGATGGTAGGGTGCAGTCCCCCACCCAGGACGGGTTCCCGCTTTCCTTGGGGGGTAACCGAGCGAAAATCGCGGCGAGGAAACCTCCCGCGAGATTTCCTGACCAGCTTCCCGCAAATCCACCCCCTGTTCACAGACGCTGCGACACCCCTTGGCCGCGAAAAGCGGATGACCTTTCCCTCCGTCGCAGCACCGGGCACCACACCGAAATGCTGACAAACGACGCTCGTCCTGGTGTCAGTCTGCTTCGCGCACGCCCAGACGCTCCATCATCGAGTAGAGCCGCCGCCGTGTGATTCCGAGGAGCTGAGCAGCCCGACTCTTGTTCCCTTGTGCCTTCTGCAAAGCGCGTCGGATCAGGCTCCGTTCCACGTCTTCGATTGACAGCCCTCCGTCCGGAATCTCGAGTTCCCACCCCCCGACGCGGCTCGTGTGCGAACCAAATCCTGGCGGCAAAACGTCCACCGTCAGTGGGCCATTACCTGCCAAAATGAGCATTCTCTCCACGGTGCTCTCGAGCTCACGCACATTGCCAGGCCAATCGTACTCCATCAGCCGGACCAGCAAGGCTGGCTGCACTTCGCGGTCAGCCGCGCCGTGCTTGCGCAGGAAGAAACGAACGAGCTCGGGAATGTCTTCTTTCCGCTCGCGCAAAGGGGGGACAAAAATCGGGAAAACGTTGACGCGGTAGTACAGATCCTCGCGGAATTTGCCCTCCCGCAGCATGGTTTCCAGGTCCTGGTTGGTCGCGCAGATTACCCGGGCTTCGACCTGAATCGGCTGCGTCCCACCCAGACGCTCCACCTGGCGATTCTGCAGAACACGCAGCAGCTTGACCTGCATGGCGAGGGACATTTCCCCGATCTCATCCAGAAACAGCGTTCCTTTGCCCGCCAGCTCAAAACGACCCGGTTTTCTTCTGTCCGCGCCGGTAAATGCGCCACGCTCAAAGCCAAACAACTCACTCTCCAGGAGATTTTCGGGCAAGGCACCGCTGTTCACAGCGACAAAAGGTTCGTTGGCTCGCGGACTCAGGTAGTGAATCGCTTGGGCCACCAGCTCTTTGCCCGTACCGCTTTCCCCGCGGATGAGCACCGTGGCGTCCGTTGGCGCAACCTTGTGCACCATTTCGTACACCTTCTGCATGGCCGAACTTTTGCCGACCATGTTTTCCAGAGAGTAGCGCTCCCCGAGCTGCGACCTGAGCTGCACATTCTCGCGGCGCAGTGCCGACTTTTCCAGGATGTGCCGCACCTTCAGGCGGAGCTCATCCATGTCAAAAGGTTTGATGACGTAGTCGTAGGCGCCTTTGCGCAGCGCGTCCACGGCCGTTTGCGAGGTCGCGTAGGCCGTGATCAAAATGACTTCCGTCTCCGGCCATTTTCGCTTAATGCGCTCCAGCAAAGCGATGCCGTCCAGATCCGGCATACGCAAGTCGGTGATCACCACGTCGTAGCGTTTCTTGCCCAGCAGATCGAGCGCTTCTGTGCCGCTCGAGGCAACATCCGCCTGAAGGTCGTCGCCTTCCAGGCCCGCCTTCAGAACCGCCCCCATTTTCGGTTCGTCGTCGACCAGCAGCACGTTTGCCACCGGCACCTCCTCCCACAACCGGGTTTTGCTTTCCCAACCTGGCCTCAACCTCAGCAGAGCGCGGAAAACGCCACTGGTCCACCAACCCGTGTCTCGCTTCCACTCACTCGCAGTGAAGCCAGGCAAATTCCACGTTCTACCAGTCACGCGTTGAGCTCCCTCGAGAAAAAACCTCCAGGAAGCCAAACAGAGCCGCTAAACCGGTAGACAGAAGCGCACCTCGGCGCCACCTTCCGGGAGATTCCGCGCTTCCATCCAGCCGCCTTGCGCTTTCACAAGCGTTTCCGCCACAGCCAAACCCAGTCCCGTGCCCGTCGGTTTTGTCGTGAAAAAAGGCTCGAAAATCTGCTTCAGCTGTTTTTCGTCTGAAAAGCCTGGACCGGTGTCCCGCACAGCCACGCACACCGCCTGCTTTTTGCCCTTCCTGTGGACAAAAACGCGGACGCTGACCCGCCCTCCGGGTCCTCCGGCTTCACGCGCGTTCCGCAACAGGTTCAAGAGCACTCGTTCCACGGCACCTGGGTCGCACAGGACCGCAGGAAGTCCGGGTTCTGCGTCGCACGTCACGGTCCCTTCTGCCTCACGCTCGGCCAACCTGGTGATTTTTCGCACGAGCGCACCCAAGTCAAGCATTTCAGGGTGCAAATCGGGTTCGCGGGAGAGAAGCAGGAAATCCGTGATCAGCTGGTTCAGACGCTCTACTTCCTCGGGGATGTAGTCGAAGAGTTCGTCTGTTTGCCCCGGTCTCGCGTAGCGCTGCTTCAGGACGTCCGCAGTCCCTTTGATGATGCCCAACGGGTTACGAATCTCGTGCGCCACCGTAGCGGCCATTTGCCCCATCACAGCGAGACGTTCGCGCCTGCGAAGCGACTCTTCCGCGCGCACCAGAGCCCGAACGCTCCACGTCAGGGTCACGCCGAAAAGCAGGAGCAATCCGAGGCTGAGCGTGGTGCCGACAACAAGTCCGCGGCGAAACATGCGCAAAATGTCGAAAAAAGCGGCGTTAGCCTCCACTGCCAGCACAAACGCTGGACCCTCTGCGCCCACGCCCACAGGGGCAAAAGCGCTGAGAAAGCGGTTACCCGCGATCACATGCAAAGCCGAAGCCGCCGGCACTCCCTGCCAGGCCTGCCGAATGGCGACGCTGTCCTCCACCAGGTAGCTGAGCGGTTCCCCTTCCAGCATTTCCACGCGCGAAGCCAGAACAACCCTGTAGTCGCGGTCAATCAAGTAGACTGCCTGGAGATCGTTCTCCACCTGTAGATGCAGAAGAGCAGCGCGAACCAGGGACCGTTGCACGTCATCCTGGAAGGAGCGCGGCGTAGGGTAGTACTCGGCCTCGAGGAGACGAGCTCCAAGGGAAGCGACGGAGGTGAGGTGAGCTGCCAAGTCGCTCTGAAAGTAGCGGCCCATCCTCCGCAGGAACAGCCAGCTCGAAAGGTCGAGCAGTGCGAGACTCACGAAAGCCGCCACCAGCACCAGGCCGACAATCCAGCGCCGACGGCTTGCACTGCGTTCGGGATTTTCAGACGTCCTCGTCACCAGCCTGCTCAAACAGGTCCAGCCACTCCTGCACTTCGCGCTCCGAAAGTGGACGGTCGTACTTGTTCAGCAACTCGCCGTTTCGCTGTTCCGACCGCGACGTCGCGCCCATCAGAACTCGCTGAAAATCCGCCGGGCCCTCGACCTTGACACCGCACACACGGGCGTAGTTTGTGATTTCCCGATCGGCAGACACAACAACCAGATCCCTCGGCCGAGATTCGGAACCGATCAGCCTCTTGATCACCGGATCCGCCTTTTGGCCGGAACCAACAAAACGCACTGTCACGTTGCGCGCTGGGCCGACCGAACCCGGTCCCTCGGGCGGGTTTCCGTCGAAAACTACGGTCACTTCCGTCCCGTGTCGAACCGCGAACTCACCCAGCAAAGCCACAAAATGATTTAGCGCCCGAGTAGCATTCTCCGTGAATTCAAACTTCAGTCGAGGCGTCTGGTGCAGAACGTTGTACCCGTCGATCAGCCACCTTCGTGCCATGCCTGCCTCCCGACCGTGTGCAGCCCAAAAACCGGAGCACCGTGCCCAAACCCGCCACAGGAGCCCCTGGCTCAACGCCCGGTTCCCGCTTTCCACCCGGTCAATCGCGGTCCTACGGTTCCAGCTCCAAGCTCAGCTGCCCGTCTTGTTCCAGGCCCCTCTTGTGAACCACCGTTCGTTTGGCGTCGACCACGTGGATTACACGCCACCCACGTCGCACCAAGGCATCGGCGATGAACCGGCGGTGGCAACGGAAGTAGAGCAGCTCTGCGCACATGATTGCTGTTCGCCGAAATGCAGCGCGCTGTTCAAGAAGTTCCAGCCCACGCCGAAAATCCGGTGTGCTCATGTACATCTCGTAGCCACCCCTGCGGTAACCGCCCAGCAGGTCGCCCAGCCAAATGATTTCAAGTCCCGCTTTGCGCAGCGGGGCGACAAGCGCGGTGAACGCGAAGTATGGGAACTTCTTCGAGGTCGGCCAGCGCCGCACGTCCACAAGAAGCTCCACGTTGTACAGCTTCAGCAGGTCCAGAAATTCGTTCAGCGACCGGTTTGAATGTCCAACTGTCCACACCGTTCGTCGCATGCCGATCTGCCGTTCCGCCACTGTACACCTGACTCACCGGATTCTGCACGACCGCCCACCGGGCACTGCATTTCAGGCTCAGCGAAAGGCGTCCCTCTCTGCGCTCGCGTCGCCGCCGGCATCAGGCCCCGGCAGGCAGGCTTCGGTACTCGTGGTGCACACCGTTCTCGCCCGATCCACGCCCGAAGTAGCGCCACTTGGGGAAATTGAAGTCCGAGGTTATCGAGCGCGGCAACAGAACCGCCGCCTGCAAGAATCCTTCCAGGTCAGGAACGTTGTAGATGTTCACCTCAAATCCCCAGTCTGTGAGGCGGTGGAACGATTCACGGACGTCGTCCCTGAGCCAGCTCAGCGAAAAACGGTTGATGCCCCAGTCGGTGAACATGTCCAGAATTTCGCGGGCTTTGTCGGGTGTGCTGTGAATGAGCGGAGCCAGGAAGTCCACCGGGCACTGCTGGATGGCCCCAGGATGAGCAGCCCGCGTTTTCTCGAACCCCTCCCGCTGAACCCGCTCGACGTTACCGTTGAACCAGAGCCGCTCGTCCGAAAAGCCGCACCGATCCACGAGCCGCAGCGCCTCCGTCACCACGCTGCCGCCCGCCTTCAGGTCCAGCTTCACCGACTTGCCAGCGTCGCGAAATTCGCAGAGCGCCTCCTCCAGAGTCACCCAGCGCTCGCCTTCGGCCAGCGGCGTCTTCTTGAACGAGTCGTGCCTCAAGATCAGTTCCGAGCAGGTCGGGTCCAGGCGCACGTCCACTTCGCCCCACTGCACGTCCGAGGCCAGGAAGTTTTGCAGGTTTTCTACGTCGTTAATGCCGTGCCACACGAACTGGATGTGTCGGGGCAAAGCGTCTTTCGGGATCAGCTCGCTCAGCCGGTAGTCACGCCCGGTGACCACGTGTGGCGGCAGCGTTTCGCCAGCGCTGCCGAAAGTGGTGTCGGCGTGCAGCAAGAGGATCTCGCGACGCGGATCCGCCCTGGAAATTGCGCTCAACACCGCTGGTTCGCTGTCCACGACTGCAAAAACACGGTAGCCCTTGGCGCGGAAATACTCCAGACCAGCGATTTTCTGCCGAATCACCCCCTCCGGCGTTCCTTCGCGGTTCATGTACAAAAGATCGCTCGTAAAGCGGGCTTTGAACTCTCGCCCCAGTCGCTCCAAGGAGAGCAGCGTTTCCTTCCGCAGAGACTCGGGTCGGCTGGTGTTCAAACCGACAACCACACCCGGGTGAAGCTGAAACCAGCGAATCACCTCCAGAACACCCGCGAAAGGCCGGTGCGTCTCCAGAACAGCTGAGCTGGCCCAGAACTTCTCGCGAAACCAGCCCAGCACGTTTTCTTCCTCAACCTCGTTTGGTACCAGGGACCGGACAAGCGCACCTACGTCGCGTTCGTGGACGGAAATGTCGCTGATCTCGAGATCCGAAAAGTAGCGCGTCTTGTGCTTGCGGTCGTACGCCAAGAGAACGTGCTGAATCGCGTAGCGCACGTCCAGGATTGTTCCGTCGATGTTGAACAAAATGGCGAGTCTGTCGCGCGGGTACCGCTCTCTCGTCGCCTCGAAGTGCGACGCCAGTTTGGCCAACCAGTTTTCAGCCACGTTCAGGACCTTGCTGTCTGATTCAACATGCTCGTCTGTTCAGGCTCAAAGCACCTCAGGACACTTCTGTCTCAGACGCCGTTGCCGACCGTTGCCCGTGCGAGCCGCTCGGCGACCGCGTTCAACACCTCTTCGACGTCCAGTGCGTACCAGCAGACCGGATTGTCGCAGAAATCTCTGTGACAAGGGTGCAGGGCACACGGGTGGTGAAGCGCCACATGCTCGGGCCCGTAGGGGAACCAGATGTCCGGTTCCCCGGGGCCAAACAATCCCACTGTGGGTGTGCCCACCGCCACAGAAAGGTGCAAGGGACCACAGTCGTTGGTAACGTAGACGCTGAAGGCGCCCAGAACCGCGGCCAACCGACGGAGCGGTAGTACCGGCAGCACGTGTGCCGCACCGCCTGAACGCCGCTGCACCTCCTGCGCCAGGGTTTGTTCACCGGGTCCGACCGTCACCACAACGCGTGCCCCAAGTTCACTCGCAACTCGCTTCGCCAGCTTGCCGAACCGCTCGGGGAACCAGCGTTTTGCGGGCCACGTTGCCCCGGGATGCAACCCAACGATCGGCCCTTGCCAGTTACTCAGCTGATCCCGGAGAAACGCCTTCCCCCAGGCCGTCTCTTCCTGACTCAAGAACACCTCCGTGCGCAGATCCTCGGCCTCCCACTTACGCTCGAGCCCGAGGGGACGCAGGCTCCGCAGATGGTACTCCACGGCCGTTTCCCTGCCAGACAGGTGCTCCACTACGTGTGTGTAGAGGTGCTTTCGAATTCGGTAGGGGCCGCCAATCCGCAGCGGTGCGCCGCTGAGGGCGAGCAGAAGCGCCGATTTCGGAATTCCCAACAGGTCAATGGTCAGGTCCGGCCGGAAACGGCGCATCCGGCGCCGCAAACTAAGAACCTGACGGACCTGCGCCCTGGCGCTTCCGGGCTGCCTTTCCACAGTCCAGAGCACGTCCACGTGTGGGTTACCTTCCAGCACCCCTTCGTAGCTCTTTTCGACCAGGTAAGCGATCCTCACGTCCGGATCCGCCCGTTTGAGCGCGCGCACCACCGGCGTGGTCAGGATGACATCGCCCAGGAACCGCAGCCGGCTAACCACGACACGGCGGACCCGTCGCCCAGCAAGCCAGATTCCTCCACTCCCACCTGGTGGAATCAAACTCAAAACTCCTCCGGGGCCCTGGTCAGGTAGGTCTCGCCCAAGAACACCAGTGCCACTGGACCCCTCAACTCTACGGTGCCACCCGCGTCTTGAAACCGAACGTCTACACTTCCACCTGGGAAAATAAGCTTCAGTTCCGGACCCGTCCTGCCCAGAGCGCGGCCAACGGCGGCCGCCGCAACCGCACCCGTGCCACAACCCAGCGTTTCTTCCTCTACACCACGCTCGTACGTACGCACGCGCAATTCGTTGGGGCCAACAACCTGCACAAAATCAACGTTTGTACCGGCCGGGAACCTGGGGTGATTCCGGTACTTCCGGCCGAGTTGCGCCACGTCCACTGTGTCCACCTCCGGGGTGAACAGAACGTAGTGTGGCACACCGACCCTGACAAACCCGCCCTCTTCGAGTCCCCTCTCCTCCAGCACACCCGGACGCAGACGCATTTCCGGCGGGACACTCAGTTCCACGGCCACCTCTTCATTCTTCACACGTCCACGGACAACTTTTCCGTCAGCCTCAAACTCTACTACCGACCCCAGGCCAAGGATGTGGTGTGCGTACCAGACAAAGCAGCGCGATCCGTTGCCACACAGCTCGGCCGGGCTGCCGTCCGAGTTCAAATGCACGTAACGCAAATCGGCCACTGCTGACGGCTTTACCAAAATCACCCCGTCGGCTCCAACTCCAAAGTGCCGATCGCACAGCCAACGGTAGAATCCTGCCCAAGACGGATCGTAGGCATCTTCGGGATCGTGCAAAACAACAAAGTCGTTTCCAATCGCTTGCATCTTCGCAAACGGCAACAGACGGGTTGTAGCCTTGGTTTTCAAGGTTGTGTTTCCCGCTACGTCCACAGTTCCACGCCCCAGACGTTGTTCTCGCGCTCTCGCACTACACGGTAGGTGTCGCCGTCCACCAGGATCTCGGCCGCCCGCGGGCGAGCGTTGTAGTTGCTCGACAGAACGTAGCCGTAGGCACCCGTGGTCATGACGGCCAGCCAGTCGCCCCGCTCGACGGGGGGTAGCGTCACGTCCTTGGCCAGAAAATCTCCGGACTCGCAAATGGGCCCAACCACGTCCGCCTTCCACGGGGCCCCCGACCTCGGCGCAACCGGCAAAACCACGTGTCTGGCACCGTAGAGGGCAGGCCGAATCAAATCGTTCATGGCCGCGTCTACCACCACAAAGCGTTTGCCGAGTGTTTCTTTGACGTAGAGAACCCGGGTCAGGAGCGCACCAGCGTTGGCCACCACGGCCCGTCCCGGTTCGAACACAAGCTTGCCCACAACCGACGAAAGTTCGGGCCAGACCTTCTCAGCAATTTCTCGCGGGTTGAAGCCGAAGGCATCGCCGTGAGCCGACAGAACCCGGCTGTAGTCAACACCAAGGCCTCCGCCGATGTCCACGTGCTCCAGTTCAATTCCTTCCTTCCTCAGCTGTTCGAGCAAGTCGGCTATTTTTCTCGCGGTCCTCACGTACGGATCCGCCTTGTCTACCATCGAGCCGACGTGGCAGTGCACCGCTACAGGCTCCAGGTAGGGATGCTCAGCGGCGTAGCGAAAAGCCTCCAGCCCCCGTTCCCACTGAATGCCGAATTTGTCGACGGTCCGTCCCGTGGTTAGGTAAGGGTGGCCCTCGATGTCCACACCGGGATTCAGGCGCATGCCCACGCGGGCCACTTTGCCCAGTGTTTCGGCCAGCTGTCCCACAACCTCCAGCTCTTGAAGCGACTCCACGTTTAAGGCCAGGATCCCCTGCTCGACCGCCAGCCGAATTTCCGCATCACGTTTTCCTACGCCCGCAAACACAATTTTCTCCGGCTGCACCCCCGCTTCCAGGGCAACCACCACTTCGCCACCGGAAACGGCGTCAGCCCCACTCCCCAACTCAGCGAGCCGTCGAACCAAAGCAACGTTGGAGTTCGCCTTCAACGCGTAGCAGACGAGGTGATCGATGCCAGAAAGCGCCGTGTCGATCTGGCGGTAATTTTCCACAACCGTGTTGACGCTGTAGACGTACGCCGGAGTTCCTTCTGCTTCGGCAACCTCGGCGAGACCGACGTTTTCACAGAAGAGTTGACCGTTCAAGTACTCAAACAGACCAGCTGCCATTCACGTCGCTCCTTCCGTTTCTCACCAGGGAATCCGGAAATCGTTGCCTTCGTTGGCCCAGCGGGCTCTCACTTTGATCGTGTCCGGATAGGTCACGTAGCGTTCCGCGGGTTTGAACGGCCGGGGACAACCCGGAGACCAGCGGCCGTCACCGTTGCGGTCGCGGTAGACTTCCAAAACGTAGAGGCCGGGGAAAAGATCCCGGAAGAGGTAGAGCCCTGGTTCGGGGAGAACAAGCTCCCGCTGCCACGTTCCTTGCACTCGCCTCAGAAGCACGTGAACGGGGCCCTTGCCGTCGGGACGCTCGTCCGCAATTCGCCCCGAGATGCTGGACAACGTGTCCTGCTGCACAGCTTTGTACCAGAGCGCAACGGAGCTGTCGGCCAGTGTGTTGCCAGCGAAATCGCGCAGACGGGAGCCATCCAAAACAAGCCGCACCCAGGACTTTGCGGGCAGCGCCTCGGCAGGTACCACACGGAGGTGATCCGGTGTCCGCCAGGTAACAGCTACGTTCAGCTTCCGCTCCGCCGTGTCCATCAGCGCCACCGGAGAGGCCGCGCCGGTGGTGTCCACAGCCTCTGTGAACCAGATGTCGAAGATCTGACGGGGCAACACCGCCCTCGAGCTATCCGCGGGAACACTCGTAGCCACCTGCGGTCGCGATGTGTCCGGCTGGGATTCGACGTCAAACCGAAGTGTGTCGCTGTCCAGCCGGTTTCCCCAGGCATCTGCCAGCCCTCGCAGGATGAGCACGAACTCGCCATTCAGATCGCGCTCAGTCACCAGATGCAAGCGGTCTGGATTACGATCGTCGAGGAAGACTGCCGACAAAGTTACTGGTCGTCCGGCTTGGTCGAGAACGAAAGCGCTCCAGTCTGCACTGCGTTCCGCGTCGGCGCGTTCCGACAGCCGAATGTCGACATGCCGCGAATCTGGGCTCCGTGCGTCCACAGGCCGAGGGGCCACAGTGTCGAGAGCTGCAAGACGCAGCAACACGCCATCGCAAGACAGCGAATCAAGGAGGGAAACGTCGCGCCAAGGCACCCCGATGGCTTCTTCGCCAACGGACCAAAGGCGATTGGCATCGCGGTCCTCCCACGCAAAAACTCTGTACCGACTTCGGCGCAGAAAACCCAGAGTAAATCGGCCGTCCTCACCGGTTTGCGAAAAGTAGTCCGCACCGTCGCGCGCTGGATCCGGCTGCGGACGCTCGTTCAAATCGTACGCAGCCACGAGAACACCCGTCGCCCGGCCCTCTGCGGACCAGACGCTGCCACCGATCCTGCCCCTGTCCAGGCTGTCGCCCGTTGAAAACGCCAGCAGCACCGATTCGCGCATCATGTTGTTGCGCAGATCCCGTGCCCCGGCGCCAATCGTCAGCACGTAAGTACGAGCGGGGCGCAGGCCACCCGGGACGTGGATCAACAAGCGTTTGCCCTTCCACTTCAATTTCAGCGGTTCCAGAGGGGCAGGCGACAGAAAGAGCACATCCTCCACAGTCCCAGGTCGAACCCGTTCGCTAAACTCGATTTCGATTGTGGCGTCGAGCGGCACCCGTACCGCTCCCTGTTCCGGGTAAGTCCGCACAATTTGCGGCGGGGTACGGTCTACCGGTCCACCCGGCGGGAAACCTTGCCGAGCACAGGCGAGCACAACGGCGATCAACCCTCCAATGACCACCTTAGCGACCAGCAGCCCCGTTCCGCCGACGCTTTTTAGCGTTCCTCTCTTCACCGTTCCTCTGACTCCCTTGCCGCCCTTCTGCCGCAGTCGGTCACAACAAGTTGACGGGATCTACATTCACGGTCACAGTCACCCGCTGTTTCCGCGCCACGGGTACGATGTCGTGCACGACTTCACGCACCACCTGGCGCATTTCTGCACCCGACGGCTCCACGTGCCGGGCCTGGCGTGTGAGCAAATGCCAGCGGTACATGCGCCGCACCCTGCTCAAAGGCGCAGGACTCGGTCCCAGCACGGCAAAACGACGCGCCCTTTGTCTGAGGCGTGCGCCGATTTCGGACGCCGTTTTGCGAACAGCGTCCACATTCAGTCCGCGAACCTCGATGGCAATCAGCCGTCCGTACGGCGGGTAGGCCAGTTCCCGCCTCTGGCGGATTTCCCAGTCGAAGAAAGAGTGGAAATCGTGCTGACTGGCGCAAATCAGAGCGAAGTTGGTTGGCGAAAAGGTCTGGATAACCACCTCGCCCTGACGGTCCTTACGGCCCGCCCGTCCCGCAACCTGGGTCAGAAGCTGAAACGTGCGTTCGGCCGCGCGGAAATCCGGAAAATACAAGCCAAGGTCAGCGGTGATCACCCCGACAAGCGTAACCGAGGGGAAGTCCAAACCCTTTGCCACCATCTGCGTGCCAAGCAGGATGTCGTACTCGTGACGACCAAAAGCGCCAAGGATTCGGTCGTGGGACCACTTGCGCACCGTGGTGTCCAGATCCATCCGCACGACCTTGGCGTGTGGGAAGAGACTGCGTAGTTCCTCCTCCACGCGCTGGGTACCCCTGCCTTTGTAGGTCAGCTCCGGGCTACCGCACTTGGGGCAAACTTCGGGTGCCGTTTTCGAGTAGCCGCAGTAATGGCAACGCAAGCGGTGGCCTGCAACGTGGTACGTGAGCGAAATGTGGCAATTCTTGCACATTTCCACGTAACCGCAGTCCGCGCAGATCAGCGTCGGGGCGTAACCACGCCGGTTCTGCAAGAGAATGACCTGCTCCCCACGTTGCAGCTTTTCCTCGATTTTCTCCTTCAGGAGCCGCGAAAAAACAGGCATTTTCCGCCCCGGCCGCGGTTCCCGCGTCATGTTCACCAGTTCCACGTGCGGCATGGGCACGTCATCAATTCGGCGGGTAAGTTCGAGCAAGCGGAACTTGCCGATTTTGGCATTGAAGTAGCTCTCCACCGACGGTGTTGCCGAACCGAGGACCACAATTGCGTTCGCCGCTCGAGCTCGCATGATGGCCACGTCGCGGGCGTGGTAACGGGGCACTGCGTCTTCCTGTTTGTAACTTGCTTCGTGCTCCTCGTCCACCACGATGAGCCCCAGGTTTTGCATGGGTGCCAGCACAGCTGATCTCGGGCCGAGAGCAATCCGTTTGTGCCCCTCCCGGAGGCTACGCCACGCATCGAAACGCTCACCCATGGACAAACGGCTGTGCAACACAGCGATGTCGTCGCCAAAGTGCGAGCGGAAGCGCTGAACCATCTGTGGGGTCAGAGCAATTTCCGGTACCAGCACAATCGCCGTTTTCCCGCGCGCCAGGACCTCCTTCAGCGCCTCGATGTAGACCTGCGTCTTGCCGCTACCTGTTACCCCGTGCAGAAGAAAAGTGGTGTACTTCTCACGATCAATTGCCTGCCTGATTTCGGCGAGAACACTCTTTTGCTCCTCTGTGAGCTCGAACTGAGGCGGGGGCACAACCTCCAGTTGCGCGTAGGGATCTCGGCTTACCGTGCGCTTCGACAGAATCACCCAGTGCTTTTTGTGGAGGCTCTTCAGGGTCGACGGGGTTGCCTTCGCGTAGCTGAGAAGCGTCCGCACTGCAAGGGGCTCTTTGTGCTCCGAGAGGATGGACAGAATTTCCGCCTGCTTAGGGGCGCGTTTTTCGATCTTCGCCACGATCTCGTGAACGTGTCCCTCCTTACGAAGATCCGGATGGAGGCGCACGGTCCGTTCTGTTTTGGGCCTCGCCTTGCCTTCTGCCAGCTGAACTTCCACGTTCAGGAAACCTTTCTTGGCAAGTGCCCAGACAGCCTGGTAAACGCCCTGTCTGCGCATCCGCCTGGCCACTGCACCCGCTGAGCGCAGGCGGCGCTCCAGGATCGTCCGCAAGACGTTGGCCTGGAGGGGCGAACGTTTCTCCAACTCGGCGACCGCCTCTGGTGTGGCCTTCCCGGTGAGCTCCAAAACCAGCTTTGTCTGGAACACCAACCCTGCGGGCAAACAGGCTCGCAGCGCCTCACCCCAGCTGCACAAGTAGTAATTGCTCATCCAGCGAGCCAGGTCGAGGATCTCGGGGGTAAAACTGGGCTCCGTTTCCAGAATGTCCTCGATCGGCCGCACCTTCTCAAGGTCGGTCTCCTCCTTGAGCGCAACTACGAAGCCGGTCATCCGACGCCGACCGAAAGGCACCAGTACCCGCTGTCCCACGCGAATGTCGCCGGCCATTCCCTCTGGCACCAGGTAGGTGAAAGTTTGTTCCAGAGGGGAGGGAAACACCACGTCTGCGTACATGTCAGCTCACTGGTTTTGCGCGACTTCCGCTTTCTTACCTGGCGAAAGGTAGGAAACCCGAAGGGCAATTGCAACGGTTACGCGACTTCGGAGGCGTTGTCTCCGCGGGGCCCATCCGCAGTCAAACCCCAGGTTACGAGAGGGAGCTACCCGCCACGGGGACAGTGTTGGCGCTGCTTCCCTATCCCTCTTGTGCTACCGCAGTCCGTTCGGGCTCCATTAATCCACCTCAGTGGATCGCCACATGAATGAGCCCGGGAATTCACTCGCCAGCGAGGGGCTTCTCCTCACGACCCCGCGTTGCGAGCCATTTCTGCCTGAATGTGGTCTTGCAAAACGAACGCGGGAAATCCTGGGACGAACTGAGAACGGGGGCTAAAGGGCTTTTCGGCAGTGGAAACGCGTACGGTTCAAAATCGCAACGGTTGAGGAAAAAATCTGAGGCCGGTGAGCGAATTGCCCCCGCGAGTGCTCACACAAAAAGACGGGAAGTAACACAATTGGCAGGAGGCAAGAATTCCGAAAAAAACGTTCTGAAGAGAGGGAGCAACCGCTCCGGCGGGCCGAGTGAGCGTCGTGAGTGGATCTGAGAGAGCAGACCACGTGACGAGAGTAAAGGTCCTGCGCTTCCCCCTGGTGTCGTAACAGCCGTGTGGAAACCAGTGAACAGGGCAAACACCAAAGAAGCGAAAGGGACGGTTGACCCCCACATCCCCACTTCACAACCCAACAACCGTCCCTTCGACTCCCCTGGTGCTGTGCTGAAAGGCGACTACGACTTCAAGCGGTAGCTCTCGGGAACCTGAAAAACGGTCGGATCCAGGGAACGTTTCTCGATGGAGAGCACGTTACCGCTCATTTCGAAAACCACGTGTTCGGCGGATTTTGCCGTTTTCTTTTGTCGCGCCTTCAGCGCCTCGGTGGCTTTCTTCTTCAGAAAACCCCCGAGTGCCCCCTTTAAACCGCTTGAACTCAGTCCAGACGCCCCCTGGTCGCTGGAACCGCGTTCAGCGTCCTGCTTCTTCTGCTGTTCCTCAGCCACGTGGTTCGTAGCGACCAGGCGGTACCTGTACCGCACTGGGTACCCTTTCAGCTTGGCCGCTTCGCGCCGAAGTTCTTCAAGCTGCTTCTTGTACGCTTTCAGAAAGCTGAGAGCCAGTTGCTGCTGTTCGGGCTCAAATCCCAGGGCCTCAACCCAACGACGGTTGAACGCTTGCACCTCACTCAGTTGCGCCTGAGCCACTTCACTGAGCCAAGTGTCGTCCTCAAAACGCAGCGTGTCCTTGATCCCCGTTTCGCGGTGGGTCCCAACCGTCTGCATCGTCAGGAGCCAATGGTGCGCTTTCCAGCCGTTCACCTGGGCGTCCTCGTGCAGATCCCTTGCCTCGAACGTCGGGTCCTCCCAGTCGTACTCGGACTGGTTTGGCTCCTCGTCAGACGGCTCTGGTTCCTGCGTCTTGGCAGAAGGTTCAGCATTTTCCAGCTGGTCGCGCAACTCGTCAAACTTGAACTGAGAGTAGGTTTTGGTCTTGGGATCCAGCAGATAAAGCATTTTCGTGTCGAGCCGGACAATCCGGATCTCTCTGCTGGTGCCCATGTGCCGCATGATGCTACCCGTGAATCTGATGGCGTGGCCTACACGGCGGGCACTACCTTGCACAGCTGTGGTGTCCAGAATCTCAAAAGCGAATTTGCCCCCCACACCGGGACTCGACGTTTTCTCGACAACCACAACCTGGGATCGCCCGGCAACCGAGACGCCAACCAGCAGAGCGATTCCCGCCAGCCAGGCCCAAACCTTCAGTCTCACTGTGCCACCTCCAAACTGAACGAAAATCGCTTGTCCGCTTCCGGCGGGACGGTCACCGGCGCAACCACTTCTTCACTTGCCCTTTCCCTCGCAGCTTGCTACATTGTACGCAAAGTAACAGTTGAGGACCGTGACCGGGGTCACGATTTTCTGATGGAACTGAATCCCGAAAAGCACGTTGACGCAGCTCACACTTTTTTGGACCAAATACGGCTTCTCGGACGCCCGCCTACACGGGAAACACTGGAGGCCCTCCTCCAGCACTACGCTCGCCTACCGTACGAAAACGTCAGCAAGATCCTGAAGCTACACAGGCATTTCAACGACCAGACGCGCATCCGTCTACCGGAGGAAGTAGTGGAGGAACACTGGCGCTACCACTTTGGCGGCACGTGTTTCTCGCTCACGTTCACTCTGGAAACCATCCTCAAGTTCGCCGGGTTTGTGTGCTACCCGGTGATGGCCCACATGCGCGCAGGCCCAAACACACACTCGGCGCTGGTCGTGTTCCTCGAGAAAACACCCCACCTTGTGGACCCAGGGTACCTTTTGCGTTACCCGTTGCGCCTCGACAAAGATCTGCGTCGGATCTACCACACACCTTTCACCGGCGTGGAGCTCCGTTTCGATCACAGGGACGAATCGTACAACGTTTGGACATTCAACCGGCAGGAAAGGAAATGGCGTTACAAATTCTGGGACAAGCCTACACCACCGCACGAATTCCTGCAGCACTGGCTGGACTCGTTTTACCGCCCAACAATGCACGGCATTTGCATCAGCCAGACAACCGAAACGGGCTTGCTTTACCTGCACAACAACTACTTTCGTCGCACCACACTGGAGGGCAAAGAGACCAGACGTCTGAAAGGGGATCTCTCACCGGTAGTTGAGTCGGTCTTTGGCATCCCCGGTGAACTGGTGGAAGCGGCTCTGGCAGCGTTGGAAGAGAATCTCCGCCTCGAGCGCGAAATGGGCATTTTCAAGCCCCGGGGGTTACGATGAAACCCGAACCGGTGAAGCCAGTCAAACTCTTTGTGGGCGTTCTTTACTCTGACGCTCAGCGCCTCGAGCAGGCCCGCGAACTGTGCCAAGAACGGTTCGGAGCTGTCGATTACGTGAGCGACAGCTTTCCGTTCGACGTGACCGACTACTACGTTCCCGAGATGGGAGCGCCGATTTTCCGCCTGTTCTGGTCTTTTGCCCGGCTCATCCCGCCCGAGAGCCTGCCGCAGGTAAAACTGGCAACCAACGAGGTTGAGGAAGCACTCAGCGAAAACGGAAAACGGCGAGTGAACCTGGATCCCGGCTACCTGGACTACGACAAAGTCGTGCTGGCTTCAGCAAAGTACAACGGACAGAAGATCCACCTGGGTCAGGGCATTTACGCGGACCTGACACTTCACTACGAGAAGGGGCGTTTCACTCCCTACCCGTGGACTTTTCCGGATTTCAAGAGCGGCCGCTACGAGCGCGTTTTTCTCCGGATCCGTGAGTTGTACAAGCTCCAAATGCGTAAACGCCCGAAGCTGTGAGTGTCTGCTTCGCAACTGAGGACTAACAAGCCCTGGCAGGTTCGCCGCTCGGGGCAGGGTGAGCTGCTCAGGTGGGGAGAAGCTGTTCCCCAGGGCACGGCTATTCGATTGCGCGGAAACGCAACTTCTGCCAGGCAAAAGACACGGAGACGACCGCCTTCTGACCGTTCTGGGCCACCGTTCAACGAACCCCCACAGTCGCACAAAAAGTGCAACCACAAAAGCCGCAGGAACATCTTAGTTGTGGAACCCGATCAGAGGCAGAATTACGGGGTTCAATCTTCACAAGCGAGTCCAAGGCGGCTGAAAAACTGGTGCCAAAGGGCCACGGGTGCGGATACTTGAGGACGAACTTGAACTTGTCGAACAGGCGCGCGGGGGAAATCTACGCGCCTTTCACGCGCTCTACGAGGCTTACGCCGCACCGTTGTACGCATTCATCCTCCGCATGACGCATTCGCGCGCGGACGCCGAGGATCTTTTGCAAAATACGTTCGTGAAAGCTTACAGAAATCTGGCCCGATTTCGAGGCGACAGCCATTTTTCCACCTGGTTGTTTAGCATCGCAAAAAACGAGACAGTCTCTTTCTTGCGGCAGCACAAACGCCGAAATGGAAAACAGCTGAGTTTGAACGATGTTCTGACTCCGGAGCTCTCCCTGCCGAACGGCGAAGACCCGGAGGAGAACGTGTTACACAACGAGACCGAAGCGGTACTGCAGCAGGCAGTGTCGCATTTGCCCGAGAAGTACAGGGCGGCGTTCCTTCTGGGTGTGGTTGAGGGTTTGCCTTACGAAGAAGTCGGCAAGATCCTCAAGTGCACGGTGCCGAATGTCAAATCGCGGATTTTCAGGGCGAGGGCCAAGCTGGCGCAGTGGTTACAAAAGCACTACCCCGAGTTCGCCGCCCTGGCTACCGGAAGCTCGCGGAAACGCGAGCGTACCGCTTGAGGGGTGCCTTCAAGCTCAGCGGGAAAGCACCCAAAACGTTCACCGTCTTGCAGCTGTGTTTCAGAGGATTTTTCCGGATGCGTTGCAAAAAGGTAGAAAAACTCCTTCCGGCGTACGTTGACGGCGCGCTCCCTGAGCGTGCAGCGACGCGAGTGGAGAAACACGTGGCCAGGTGTGACCGCTGTGCAGCTTTGCTCCAGCTGCACCGCGGCGTCCTCGAACGGTGGCAAGACCTGGAAGCCGTAGAACCTGAGAGGGATTTGTGGCCCCAGATTGCGGCCGAACTTGCGGCCAACGGTCCAGAATCGCGACGAACGTGGTTCTCAGAACTGTGGCAACCGGTGTTCGGTTGGCCAGCGCCAGCATTGGGTGTCCTCCTTTTTGTGCTGGCTGTGGGCGTCGGATTGCTTTCGTACCGTCTAACTCACCCTCCCGTCCGTACCCCCAGCCAAGTCACGGGAGTCGCACAAACGGCACAGTCGAGCCTTGAGCTGGCTTACGACGACGCCCCAGAGATTTTCGAAGCGGCAGCAACTGTGTTGAGCGAGACGCGCAAGCCCACCGTGGACAAGCTGCTGCCTGCGAAAGCGGAGGTAGTGGGACAAGCCGTCCTGCAGCTTCAGTCAGATCCATTTCTCAGCAAGCAGCTGAAACCGCTTCTCGACGACGTAGAAATCGCTCTGACGGAACTCTCAGCAGCGGGTGACGCACCTTCCGCAGCTGCACTGCAGGACGTACAAAAGTTGATCCGTGAGAAAAACTTGCTGGTGCGGCTGTCGGTGGCCAAATCTGTACTCAACGCCCTGACCGAAAGCGAGGAAATGCCGCCCGACATCCTTGCTGCTTACCTGCAACCTCCGCGGTGAACGTCTGGCCGGGAAGCAACCTGGGAAATGACGGCTGCGAGAGCAGGTCTGTGTTGGCCCGTGCCAACGCGTACGGAACAAGTGCTACTGTGGTGGACTAACTTTGTTTTCAGGTACAACGAAGACAGTGCTCGGGTAATCGGACCGGGAGCAAACCCAGTTTGTTCGAAAGTCCAGGGATGTACCCGCCGGTCGATTATCCGGCGTCCTGGCCAAAGAAAGCAGCAGAAAATGGACCCCCAGCAGGTGACTACAGGATGGGAGAAATGTACGGGAGTCGAAGGGAAAGCGGTACTGCGCCCTACCACGGGAAAACCACGAGGAACCTTGTGGGGCAGGTGCGGCTACTGAGCGTTGCGCTGGTTGTTCTGTCGGTTTCGCTGTTTGCGTACGGCAGCCTCACTGCTTTCGAAGCTCCAGCAGATTCCACTCGTTCTGAACTGCGCACGTTGTTTTACAAAGCCAAAGCTGCCCGCGACAACCAGGACTGGCGCACGGCGGCCGACCTTTACTTGAGCTTGACACACAAAAAAGCAAGCAATCCCTACCGCGACGACGCGACTTTCTGGTACGCGTTCTGCCTTCACAAGGCAGGGGACTCGCAAGCAGCAGCGCTGGCCTACGAACGCTACCTGGAAGAATATCCGAGCGGCAAGTACGCTGCCGCCGCAGAAGCAAGGCTGCGCAACCTCCTGGACCGTCTACCTAAAGACGAAAAACGCAAAACTCAGCAGTTGATCGAGCGGATGCGAGCCCGCAAAGAGAAGGAAACCCGTCGACAGCTGATCGAAGCTCTGTCGCGCGGCAGTTCGGGTCAGGATTTACCGCTGCTGATTACCTTGTTGCAGCGAGAGAAAGATCCTTCCCTACGGGTGTTCCTTGTGCAAACGCTTGGACGCAGCGGCGATCCAACCGTTGTTCCCTACCTGGTGGAAATTGCCAGACAGGGTAACGATTCCCAGGTTCGGCAAGCCGCCATCCTGGCACTCGGCAGGATCTCAGCCGACAACGCCTACCTGGAGCTGTTGAACCTCTTGAACGCTGCAAACAGTTCCAAAGAGCTCACGAGCATTGTTTGGAGTCTCGCCCGTTCCGGCGGGGCGAAATCTTTACCGGTGCTCGCCAGGGTAGCCCGGAGCGAAGAAGACACACAGGTGCGCACGACAGCCCTCCGCGAAATTGGTCACTTGGCCACGCCGGCAAGTTGGGACACACTTCTGGCCCTGGCTCTCGATCCTTCCCTCCCGCTCGCGCTCCGCATTCGCGCCGTTCAGTCCCTGCCGCCAGGCCTGTACAGAACACGACTCGACGCCGAAACCGTACACACCCTCCTGAGGGCAGCTCAAAGCAGCAAATCCTACGATTTTCTCCGCGCAGTTCTGTCTGTTGCGTCCAGAGCAAACAACAGCACGTGGGAGGAGACCAGTCGTGAGCTCTTTTCGCTGATTTCTCCTGATGCCCCGCTCAAGATCAACACGCTGCTACTGGTCTCTTTCGCTCGGCGCGGACCCGGGAAGGTACCGGTGAAAGATTTCCTTGCACTTTGCGACCGTTTCGAGGAAAGTTCTTTGCGAATGGAGGTCCTCCGCGTCCTCAAACGGCAGGACCCGGACCTCGCTGTCCAGGGTCTGAAGCGGCTGCTGCAGCAGGATCAACCACTTCCCGATCTCGACAAGCTCGTCAGCCTCCTGCCTCCCGACAAAGGGGTAGACCTTCTTGAAGAAGCGCTTTCCAGCGACGATCCCAGCCGGAGACAGGACGTCGTGAAAGCGCTGGCATTCCTGGCCTTCCGGGCACCCCAGGCAACACAGCTTCTGGTCCGAACGGCGGAGAAAGATCCAGATTATGAGGTGAGACAGGCCGCGTTCCAGGCGCTGTCCAAGATCAGCGAGCCGGAGGCGCAAGAAGCTGTACGTCGTCTGGCAAACGA
This sequence comes from uncultured Cytophagia bacterium, assembly GCA_964644845.1. Taxonomy (GTDB): domain Bacteria; phylum Zhuqueibacterota; class Zhuqueibacteria; order Oleimicrobiales; family Geothermoviventaceae; genus Geothermovivens. The sequence continues at coordinate 53,931 of CAZXXS010000119.1, forward strand.
GTTCTACCGGTAGACCAATCCTCTCCAGCGGGGCCAGCCCTCCAACTTTGGCGCAAACATTTTCGGCCTTTTCCCCGTCTAAAGAGATGCTCATCCGGGTTTTGTCGCCGAGCCTCGCGGCCACACTTTGGCCTCCACTCAACGGGAAGTCAGCCCCCCTCCCGTTGCGGGGTTAAGCCATTTAGCCTTCCAAAAAGAAACAGGAGTCGAACCATGAAGCGGGCTCTTTTCGTTGCTGGGTTGATCAGTCTTTTACTCGCGAGCACGCTCAATGCGCAAACGATCCGCAGAAGCGGCCGCCACACCTTCATCGAAATTGAAAAAGAGTTTGACGTCGGCAGCGGAGGAAAGCTCAGCGTAACAGGCGCCCGTGCTGACGTGGTTGTCACGGGCTGGGCGGGGCAAAAGGTTGCTGTTCACGCAGTTGTTCGAATGAAACGGGCCAGCCGCCGAGAAGCCAAAGAAATGGCAAGCCGGGCAGAATCCGTTTGCGTGCAGCACGGGAACGTGGTCGCCATCGAGGGTGACCGCCTGTCGGACCGTGATGTCAACAGCCGGTTTGAGGTGCGCGTACCACGCGAGTTCAACGTAGACGTAAACACTGTTGGGGGTAACGTGTCCTTGACAGATCTGACGGGTGAGCAGCGTGTACGCGTTTCCGGCGGCGACGTCGATCTGCGGCAAATTCGCGGTGCGGCTGAAATCAGCACGACCGGTGGCGACATCGCCGCAGAGGACCTGAGCGGCCGAGTTCGGCTGAAAACCTCAGGTGGCGACGTGCGTGTAGAGCGCACCGACGCAACGCTGACCGTGCGGACTTCCGGTGGGGACATCGACTTGCGCAGGCTCAAAGGACCTGTTTCGGCCGTTACCTCGGGGGGCGACATCTTGGCGGTGGAGAGCAAAGATGACTTGCGCCTCAAGACAGCCGGCGGCAACATCCGCGTGGAAGACGCCGAAGCTCAGGTGGAGGCGTTCACTTCTGGCGGCGACATCAGTGTCATCCGGTGTGTAGGCAGAGTTCTTGCGAAAACCTCGGGCGGCGACATTCGCCTCCGACGCGTCGGCGAAGCGCGCGTGAGCACATCCGGTGGCGACGTGGTTGCTGAAACGGTAACCGGTGGTGTGCAAGCGAGCACGTCCGGTGGCGACATGCGCTTCACGGAAATCGACGGCTTCGCGGAGGCCAAGACGTCCGGAGGAGACATCACCGTGGAGCTCACGCCCAGCGACTACAGGGTTGACCACCACGTGCGTTTGGAGACTTCCGGTGGGGACATCCAGCTGTCCATTCCGAAGGACCTGCCCGCGACAGTTCACGCTGTGATCGAGACGCGCAGCAGCTCAATTGACGACTACGAACTCCGCTCCGACTTCCCACTTGACATCAGCAAACACGGCGCCGTTGGGCGCCGCGCTCGTGGCGAAATTCGCGGTGTTGGTGACATCAACGGTGGTGGCGACAGAATCGAGCTCAGAACCGTGGAAGGCAACATCACCATTCGTTCGTTACCGTAGGTTCGCGTGGGGGACGTGAAGCACCGCCCGGTGATCAATCCCCGGGCTGCGGGAGAGAAGTCGCCGCCTGAAGGCGGATGTGGGGTTGCCAGCAGCGGAATTTACTCTGCGGTGGAAAAAACACACCGCACGGTCCAGGCGTACCTCTCTACGCACCGAAAGTCCCAGTGCAGGGAGCCTTTCGTGCTCCCGGCACGATTTGATTCTTCACGGAGAAGGGATACGGGGATGAATGGGGATTCAGGGACCCCCTCCGCCCGGGGATCTGATCCCTGGACTACGAGAAAAAGCGCCGCCGCCTGAAGGCGGCCTGAACACAACAACCACAAAATTGCCTTCGGCCTCAGCCCCCGGTCCCCACATCTCCAATCATCCCCAACATCCCCTTACAATGGTCGCGAGAAATGCCCGCACTCCATCAGCCCCTGCCCCGGCAGACGATCAGCCGACAAAAGACCGCTCCTGCCCCGATGCGCCCGCGTACCTCTCCTGCCACGCAAAAAGCCCCAGTCCAGTTAACCTTTGATATCCTCGACATGATTTACTTTCCACCGACAAGGGGATCGGGGCATGAATGGGGGTTTGGCAATGCCTTTCTCTGGAGCTAAATGGGAATTCGGCAACGCCTTTCCGCCCAGGGATCAATCCCCGGGCTACCAGAGAAAAAGGGCACCGCCTGAAGGTGGCTTGAGCTTTAGCTTACCAAATGGGTGGCGTTCGGTCCGATCCCAACATCTCCGATTCTCCCCAACATCCCCTCGAAGACGTCACAGCAGTCTTCGCAGCACACCAGCAGCTATCCCCACCGGCAACGCAAGAAACCGGTGCTCCAATCAGCTCTCCACGCACCGCTCTTACGCAAGTGCGTCCGCGCGGGCGGACACGAGGGTGTGCAGCAGTGGAGTGAACTCCGCTGCGTGTGAAACCCACACAAATCCGGCCAGGTCACGCCTTTCCGCCCGGAGATCAAATCCCCGGGCTACGAGAAACAAAACCGCCGCCTGAAGGCGGCTCCTTTGCGGAGAGCGGCACGCCTGCCAGGAACAGCAGGCCGTCGTACAATCAGAACAGGGCCAACACGTCAACCGGCTTCAGCCAGTTTCCACCCGACGTAGCCGCGGACTTCAGTCCTCGGCGAAAGGCGGACGTGGGGCCGTTCCGTGGCACGGCCCGCCTGCTGGTCCCCCTGTGGCCACCTGGCGTGGCCGAACCGGTCAGTTCCCGGCCAGGTCCAAGCGGGGCAGGAAACGGCGAAAATCCAGATCGTTTTCCGGAACGTACTCTCCCGTGTGCGGGATCAAACGGTAGCGGTCGGCTTGGCTTTGACCTGCGCGGATGGCCTGTAGCGCTTCGACCAAGGCGTCGACTTCATCCCTGGTGTTGTAGAAACCGAAAGAGATCCGGACTGCACCCGGAATGTCGGTCCAGTCGCCGCGCGAGACCTTTTGTACCAGGTCCCGTTCCTTGTCGCCCCGGATGTCGAGGAGATGCTTTACATAAGGATGCGCACAGAAACAGCCGTTTCGCACGCCAATCCCGAATTCGTAGCCCAGAACCGCAGCAAGTTTGGCATGGTGCCAGCCCTTGAGGTTAAAAACAAACACACCCAGGCGATCATTGGCCTCTTCTGTGAGCGGTGGACCGTAGAATTCCACGCCAGGTACCTCGTGCAGGCGGTTCCAGGCGTACACAGCCAGGTCGTGTTCATGAGCCTCAACGGTCTCCATCCCCACCCGCTCGAACCAGTCGATCGCCAGGCCCAGAGCCACAGCACCCGGCACGTTCGGCGAACCCGCCTCTTCGTTCTCAGGGGGCGTAGCCCAAACCACATCCTCCAGAGTCACAATCCGAATTGTCCCTCCACCGACCTCCGTCGGTTCTCCATCCTCGAACAGTTCCCGCCACCCTACAAGCGCGCCAGAACCGTAAGGAGCGTACATCTTGTGCGCCGAGAAACCGAGGTAGTCGATGTACGTGTCCACGCGGCCGTCGCCTTCCAGACTGATCTTGCGATGCGGTGCCAGTTGAGCCGCATCCACAAAGACCGGCACGCCGTGTCGGTGCGCCACGCGCGCCACGTCGTGGATCGGCGTCACCAGACCGGTTACATTCGACGCGCCAGTGAGTGCCACCAGTTTCACACGGTTGCCCAGCTCTGACAGCAACGAGTCCAGCGCATCCAGCTCAGGTCGCCCCTCGGACGTAGTCGGGAGTCGCCGCACATCCGCCACACGCCGCCAGGGCAAATCGTTGGAGTGATGTTCCAAGAGTGTGGTAACGACCACGTCGCCACGCGTCAAACCAAGTCGGTGAGCCAGCTTGTTCACCGCTTCGGTGGTGTTCCGCACAAAAATGGCCACACGACGATCGCGGTCCGCTCCTACAAAGTCCAGCACCTTCTCCCGAGCTGTTTCGTACGCCAGCGTGGACAGCTTCGACTTGAAGCCCGTGCCACGATGCACGCTGGCGTACCAACGCATAAATTCGTCCACACCTTCCAGTACCGGCTTCAGAACGGGGGTACTTGCCGCGTTGTCGAAATTGATGTACGGTCTCTCCTCGCCATCAAGTGTGGGAACCTGTACGTCTACCCCCACCACCTGGCGACGCAGCTCCTCGATATTCGACATTCCAACGTCCCCTTTCCTTGCATCACAACCGCCAGTTTACAACAAAAAATCCGTGCCCGAATCGCGGACACGGATCCTACCTTCCTCACCTACGTCTCTGACAGGTACAGGCGCACACACGACACTCCCGCGACCAACACCGCGACGTCGAACGGCAAGCAATGTTTTCTCGGGCATGCGTCAACGCGTCAGAACCTCCAGATCAGAAGCGTGCCTGCACCGGCTCGCCACCCGAAAAAACCCGATTCTCTCAAAACACAGCGCTGAACCCAAGGCGATTCAAAGATCCCAACTCGCCCTGTGAAGAAAACGCGTAATCCAACCGGTATTTCTTCCACAGAAATCCAAAACCCAAAGAAAGACCAGCCATTTGATCTGCATCGGTGCCCACCTTCATCTGCCTGGAAAGCGACGTGTACCCCCAGCGCAAGAAAAACCGCGGAGTAATTGTGAATTCACCTCCAATGGCACCCTGAAAATCATCGTCAGGGTACTTGAACAGCTCGAAACTGAGCAAAAGTGGCAAGTGCGCAAGGCGTTTGGCAGCACCGATTCGGAAACAGGTCGGCAACGCATCTGCACTGTCCACAAAAGCCGACAGCACCTTGCCCACGTTCTGCAACGCCATCCCGAGATCCAGATCCTGGATCGGGGTGTGAACGATCACGCCTACGTCCACCATTAGGGCTTGCGAACTGTAGGCGTCGATGTAGCTGCGCACGTACTTGGCCGTCGCGCCCACCAGCAAGGCCGGGAGAACCTTCCTGCCGCCCGCAGCAGCAACCACAATTGTCCCTGCCCCGAACTTACGACCTGTGCGCAGACCGGAGACATCGGTCTCGTTCATCTGCCCGTAATCCATGAACGCAACGGCGGCCTCGTAGGACCCCGCGTTCCGAAAGCGATCGCCGTAGGCAACGAGCCCCGACTTTAAGTCAAGCACGTGGTCCAAGTAGCCAGCAAAAGCGGACCGCTGTTCAATTTCGGCCACTCCCGCCGGGTTGGACAGCAAACCTTGCAACTCGCCCGGGACTGCCACAAAAGCACCGCCCATTGCAGCAGGTCGAGCTCCGACCTGGGTACGCAGGAAGGTGAAGCCTACCGTTCCCCGCGAGGAACCCACTGCCAGCGCTGGCAGGATAACAAAGAGCAGAACCGAAATTGCAAAGACACGCCTCATCCGCATCTCCAAAAATAGAAACGGACTCAACCGCTCCGGTCAAGTCCGCGTCATTGAAGAGCCAGCTGTCGGACTCGAACCGACGACCTGCTCATTACGAGTGAGCCGCTCTACCAACTGAGCTAAGCTGGCAACATTCATCCGATTCCCTCATTCACACACAAATTTACGCAATGAAGCGCTTCATCGCAAGTGAAAAATCCGCACACAACCCTCGCTTTCTGCGGCACGAATCGATGACCACGGATACTGAATCCTTCCCCGGAAATAGGCGCAGGTCAACCCGGGCCAACAGAATCCTTCTGTACCGGCAAATAATTTTCGACTGGCGGAGCCGCGTTGAGCTTTACGTCACAGCCTCCCACCGACAAAACCGCGCCCGCCTGCAACTTGAGCTAACTCCGAAGTCGGTGTGTTACCACTTCGGGGGTTCGGTGTCAACCGCCCCCGCAGCCCTAAGGCACGTTCCCGCCGCGTCTTTCTCGCACGGAGCGAATCTCGCATTGTCGCATCCTTCAGACGAATAAACCAGGCTCAAGGTTCCACCGAGAGTCCGAGTGGGTCGCAACCACAGGGTACCCCGACACGTTTTTGCTCCGCCGCACAATGCCTGCGAAAGGAGGGTTGCCAAGGAACCTCCCCGGAGGAGCGTTTGTCGGGCAAAAACGTATTCTTGTTGGCAGGTGAACAGAACTTGCAGCGTGTCGCGCCAAGGGGCGCTTTACAGGGGAGCCAGCGCAGGCGTCTTCCTGAGTCGCAACAGAGAACCAGGCTCTACTCTGACCCAATCCGGGGTCGCAAACCCTTTGCATTTCTGAAAAGGGTGCCATTGAGTGTTGCTCTCAACAGAGCCGCGCGCGAAATGAGGCAAGGCTAACTTTTTTCAGCGTTGCTCGTAGCCGATTTCAGCCTTCCGGGCCCAGTGCCAGTTCTCGGCACCAGTGCGTTTTTCCGTCCCTTCCGGCTTTGCATTTTCTTGGAATTGCAGTATATTCGGGGCAAATGTTCAGAGCGCTGCCACCAGTGCATCCGTGGGGGACGGAGAGGAGGATTTGAAATGGGCGAGTCCAGCTACTGGATCAAGTTTCTGGGCACAGCGGGTGCCCGGTTTGTGGTCATGAAACAGCTCCGCTCCTCGGCGGGAACGTGGTTGCGGTTTGGCAACGTGCAAGCGCTTCTCGATCCTGGCCCTGGCACGCTTGTCCGTTGCGCCGCGAGCCGTCCACGCCTTGACCCATCGAAATTGGACGCGATTTTCCTGAGCCACCGCCATCTGGACCACAGCAACGACGTGAATGTGATGATTGAGGCCATGACGGACGGTGGGTTCAAACAACGTGGGCATCTGTTTGCCCCAGCGGACGCACTGGACGACGACCCCGTCGTCTTACAGTACGTGCGTCCCTTTCTGGAAGAAATTCAGGTACTGAAGGAAGGCGGAACCTACCTCTTTGGAGATGTCAAGGTACGCACTCCCGTACGGCACGAGCATACGGCGGAAACCTACGGACTGATTTTTGAGACCCCCGGGTTGCCCTCTGTAGCCTTCGTGGTCGATACCCGCTACTTCGACGGTCTTGTCGATGCCTACGCGGGCGTCGACGTGCTCATCTTGAATGTGGTGCGTTACGACAGGCGGAAGCCGCAGCCGAACATCATGCACCTCAACGTGGAAGACGCAGAACGCCTGATTTCAGAGATTCAGCCGCGTGTGGCCGTACTTACCCATTTCGGGATGACCATGGTCCGGGCCAAGCCCTGGGTCGTTGCAGAGGAACTCTCGCAGGCCACCGGGGTACGCGTGGGCGCTGCCTCGGACGGCATGACCTTGGACCTGGAAAGTCTGGCAGATTTCTAAACCGTACCGTTTTGCCCATCAGCCACAGTTCACGCATGTTCGAGAACAATCTGGCAAATCTTCGCCCCCATGAGCGACCGACCGTACCGAGCGATCACGTTCACCTTCCTCAGCAGCTTCCTTTGGGGCTCATCCTTTGTGGCCGTCAAAGTCGGGCTACGCAGCATCGACCCGGTGTGGTTCACCTTTTGGCGCACTTTTCTGGCCGGCCTTGTTCTGACGATCATCGTACGCAAATCTCAGTTGAGTTTCTACTTTCGCAATCCGCTGGTGTGGACTCTGGCCGTGCTGAACACCGCGGCTTTCCTGGCCCAGAACTACGGCATGCAAATCACCACAGCAAGCAAGGCCGCTTTTTACGTGAACTTCGGCTTTGTGGCTGTGGCTTTGCTTTCCTGGATTCTTCTGCGGGAACGCTTCACCCGGCTCAAGATCAGTTCCCTGCTGCTTGGAGCCGTGGGGGTGACGTTCCTGGTCACGGGTGGCCATCTGGAACGTCTCAAAGGGGGAACTTTTCTCGGCGATGGTCTTGTCATTTTGGCGGGCTGGCTTTGGGCTGGCTACTTCATCGTCAGCAAAATCGTCCTGCACCGCGAAGGGGTTCGCGTTTTGCCACTCACAGCCACCGTTTTGTTATTTACAGGCGTTGTGTCGCTACCAGCGGCCGGTCTGGTCGCACCGGGCAAAGCAACGCTGGATCTCACAGGCCTGGCTATCGTCGTTTACACCGCCACATTTTGTACTGCGCTGCCGCAGCTCCTGTGGGCGCGTGGGCTGATGGATCTGACACCAACAGCCTCGGCTGTTGTGCTCCTGGCAGAGCCTATTTTCGGCGCGTTTTTTGGGTTTCTGTTGCTCGGCGATCGATTCTCCGCCGGCGAGTCCGTGGGCGCCGTGTTGATCCTGTTGGCAATCGCACTTTATTCCATGGCGGATACGTCGCAAAATGATCAGTGACCTCTTTTTCGCCTGCCCGCGGTGTGGCTGTCGTGACTGCGTGGTCACGCGCAAACGGAAAACACTCTGCGAGAAATGCGGAGCGGATTTCGAGCGAATGGGGCGTGCCGTTCGGGTCGGCAACACGGTGAGGCCAGCCTACGCGTGGTTCGATCAAATTGCGAAGTCTGCTGTTCCTCTGGCTACACCTTGCGATGAAGTACCGCTCGAGCCGGGCGAGCGGGCACTGGCCGTCAGCGAACCTGGAACCTTACGTCGAGTCACAAAGGTTCGACGGTTCAAAGGCTTCCTCAACCACCGAGCACAGGTTGAGGAACTTCAGACATTTGGCACGGCCCGAATCGTGTTTACTGATCGACGACTTGTGCTCATCCAGGGTAAGGCATTCCGCTGGTGGCCCTTGGAGGAAGTCCGCTGCGTGACAACTGATGCACGCGAGTTCGTCGTGAAAGTGCGCGGGGAGGCTGCTCTTCACATCGAGTTCCCTCAACAATCGCCGCTGTGGTGGGAACTGGTAAGCAGGGAGATTTTGCGCCGTTACTGGGCCCTCAGGGATCGCGAAGTAATCGAGTACCAACCTTTCCTTCGTTTTCGCGACCAGGAAAAACTGGTAAAGATTGCCGAACCCCTTGTCCCCAAAAGCGCCGACGAACTGAAACACCCCCGTGACCGCTGGTGGCGAGAAATTACGTACTGGCTGGTTCGCGCTGTAGCACGCGCCGTATTCGAACTGTTCTTTGAGTTGACCCTCGAAGGCAGAGAAAACCTCCCTAAGCGCGGTCCGTACATCTTGATCGCGAACCACGAAGGTTACCTGGACTCGTTCTTCATCCTCGCAGCGTTGCCGGTGAAACTGGGTTTTCTGGCCAAGAACACGGAGTTTGATTCAGCGTTTCACCGCTGGGCCATGCGTGTCTTCCGTTCTGTACCCGTACACCGACATCGACCCGATCCGACCGCCGTAGCAAATACCCTTCGCCTGCTGCGCCGGGGAGCCCCGGTGGCCATCTTCCCCGAGGGCGAACGCACCTGGGACGGCCGTCTTTTGCCACCGAAACGCACGACGGTCAAGCTGTTGATTCGGGCAGGCGTGCCCATCGTACCCTGCCGCGTCATTGGGTCTTACGACGTGCTCCCGCGCTGGGACACACGCATGCAAAAACACAACGTCACGGTTCGGGTTGGCCCACCCTTTCGGTTCGACGAAAGCATTGGCAGCGTCGAGGAGGCGATGGCGGCAATTTTAAGCCGGTTGGAGTCGCTTGGGCCTGGGAAAACCGCCACGACAGCGCCCCCTTGAGAAGCAGCCGGAGCGCCAAGTTGTTTGTTTCGGAAAAATGTGGAGGGTAACAACGTTGCTCAAGGTGTCGATACCCGGACGGGGAACCTGGGAACTGGAACACCTGCTTCTGGACGTCAATGGTACGTTGAGCCTCGACGGGCAACTGCTCCCTGGCGTCGCCGAACGCTTGGCCCGCCTCAAGCAAAACCTGCGTGTTCGGCTTCTCACCGCCGACACATTCGGCCGTGGACGTAGCCTGTCGGAGGAACTCGGGGTCTCGCTTCAGAAAGTTACGCCACCGTCTGAAGACCACGCCAAAGAAGCTGTCGTTCACGAACTCGGCTCGGAAAACGTGGTGGCCATTGGCAACGGCGCCAACGACGTGCGCATGTTGCGAGCCGCACGTCTGGGCATCGCTGTGTTGGGTCCAGAAGCCACGGCCTCGGAGGCATTTCAAGCTGCCGACGTGCTCGTCCCGGACATTCGGGTCGCACTGGACCTGCTTCTGAACCCCAAGCGGCTGGTTGCCACGTTGCGACGGTAACCCGTACACTCGGGAAAAGAAACTACGGAGGCTGAATGCTAAATTACGTGTGGCTGGGGTTGGTGGCCATCGCCGTCATCGTGGCAGGAATCAATGGCCAGATCACCAGCGTCACAAACGCCGCCTTTGACTACGCCAAAACCGCCGTCGACATCGCCCTTGGCCTCATCGGCATCATGGCCTTGTGGCTGGGCATTATGCGGATCGCCGAAGAGGCCGGAATGGTGCGAATCCTGGCCAGGGCGGTAAAACCCATTGCCCGTCGCCTTTTCCCAGACGTTCCACCGGACCACCCGGCCATGGGCGCCATGGTGTTGAACATCGCCGCCAACTGGCTTGGCCTGGGCAACGCTGCCACACCGCTTGGTCTGAAGGCAATGGAGGAGCTGCAAAAGCTGAACCCCGAGAAAGACACCGCCACCAACGCGATGGTCATGTTCCTGGCACTCAACACCGCCAGCATCACGCTAATTCCGGCAACCATCATTGCCATCCGTACCCAGCTCGGTTCCCACAACCCAGCTGAAATCATCGGCACAACGATCTTCTCCTCAACCTGCGCCACCATTGCTGCCGTCACAGCGGCCAAACTGTTCGAGTACGCACAGCTTGGCGGCAAAGCCTTCCGTAGCCACCTGCTCAGTCTGCTGAAGGGCCTCGCGGTGCTGGCTTTTGCTGTCGCAGCTCTCCTGGGCCTGGGCAAGTTGGGAGTGTTGCATTTCCTCTTCGGCTGGCTCACGATGGACTTGTTCAAGAGCGCCGTTTCGTTTGTCTCGGACTGGGCTGTTCCCTTTTTGCTTTTCGCGATTCCGGTGCTGGCGTTCACCAAGAAGATCCACGTTTACGAGGTGTTCATCGAAGGCGCCAAAGAAGGGTTTGAGATCGCGGTTAAAATCATTCCTTTCCTCGTGGCCATCCTGGTTGCCATCGGCATGTTTCGAGCCTCGGGGGCGATGGATCTGTTCGTGAAACTGGTCTCCCCGGTCACGAATCTGATCGGCATGCCAGCCGAAGTGCTTCCCGCGGCACTCATGCGCCCGCTTTCCGGTAGCGGCACACTGGGCATCGTTACCGAGCTCATGAAAACTCACGGCCCTGATTCATTCATCGGGCGCCTGGCTTCAACCATGTACGGATCGACCGAAACGACTTTCTACGTCATCGCCGTTTACTTTGGAAGCGTGCAAATCAAGAAAACGCGCCACGCCGTTCCGGCGGGCCTGATTGGCGACACCGCGGGCCTTCTGGCTGCAGTGTTCATCTGCAGGGTCATGTTCGGGGGATAAGGGAAACCGGTCGCGGGGGCTGAGCAAGATCAGGTAGGCGTTTCAGGGGCACGTTCCCGGGAGAAACCGCCCGGTCAGTTCAGGATCCACACGGGAACCTACGCCAGCACACGCTTCAGAACGGGGTAAACAAACCAGAGGCGTACCCGAGTGCTCAAATACTTGCCTGGTCGGAACAACTTGAGAACCTTAAGGTAGCTTTCGATCGTCGGTAGTACGTCCTGAAAGTTCTCGGGTCGGATTTCCAGATTGATTATTCCTCTGTAGTTGTGGCGTTTCAGGGTTTCGAGGATTCCCTCAATTGGTAACCCTCCAGCTCTCCCGAAGGGCAGATGCGCATCGCGCTCGCGAGTGCAGTCCGAGAGGTGCACGCATCCGATTTCGCCGAGATGCCGTTCCAACGCCGCCACCGGGTCGACACCACTTAAAAGGTAGTGGGGTCCGTCGTAACACATGCCCAGCAGCTGTTCCCCAAGCTTTTCTCCAGCGCGGCGGTACAGCGCTAGGTAGTCGTGCTCCGGCAAGTGCGGCACATTTTCCAGAAAAACGGGCACGTGCAACTTGGCCAGATTGGTCAGCAAAACCGATTCACGTTCGGGGTCAGCACTGGGGTGACCGTCGTCCTCGGGCGGGTGGCAAATGACGTGTGAAATGTGCAGCTTTTCGCGGTTGGTGTTGATCAAATCGACGAGATTGTCGATTTCTTGCTGCGCGTGAGGCGTGCTCAGGTCCCAACCATCTTCGCAAACAATGGGCAGGTGGAACCCGCACCGCATGCCGTCCAACTTCGAAGCGATTCTGTCGAGGTCCTCAAAGACCGTCTTCGTGATTTCAACGAATTCAAGGCCAAGGAGACGAACCAACCCGAGGATCACCGCTGGTTCGATCTCTTTGTAGCGTTCAATCGTCAGTCCAACCAGCACACGATCTGTGTTTGCGCGCAAGCTACCGATTCTCCAGTTGATTCCGAACCCCGTCGTTTCCGATGTCCTCTCCGCAGGGTTCCCCTCCCTCTCGGAGGGATCCGCGCTCGTGTCCAGATTCACCCGACCACAGTGCAGGGTCGACTCCCAAGATTAGATGCCAGCAGAGAGAATCAGATACACCCAGTTCGCCAGCAGGATCACCCCCAACAACGGTAGAATCCACTTTTTTTCTGCCGAAGAAAGCCGGATGGTCAGACTCCTTCCCGTCAACAGGGTGCACAAGTTCACCACGCCCCAGGCCAGAAGGGCCAGAACAACCCCCGAAACCAGCGGGTTGAACCGCCAGGCCAAGGCAAAGCGACCGTACGCAAGGGCGGCGAAGGCATGTGATCCCTGACAGAATGGGCAGGGGAACCCCGTCATCGCGCGCCACGGGCAAACCGGAAGAAGGGCAAGATTGCGTGGCCAAACTCGGAGCGCTGCAAAGGCTACCGCAACCAGCGCTGCGTACGCAAGCCCCAATCCCGCTTTGCGGCGCTCCTTACTCAGTTCCAGTCGCACAGCAGCTCAAACCCCGGGTAGGGACCCGATCATCCTGTAGAGCAGCAGGGAAAACAGGAACAGCATCGAGATTACCGGGATCAGTGCGGCCAGGGTTGCAACTGCACCGGAGATACGGTGACTTTCGCGCAGCCCGATGATGACCAACGCAAACGACCAAAAGCTGGCTACGAGCCCCCCACACACCGGGATCACGGCCAGAAGTTGAGGCGTGGTCGCAAAGCTCACCACACGGAAAGTGGCTTCAAACCCACGGCCTCCACCGGCAAGCAACACGATCATCAGGTGCAAAACAGCCGCCCAAACGAAGGTCTGGACAATTACTGCAAACGGTGCCAGAAACACGGCGGCAGACACGACCTGACTTTCGGTCAACCCTTGCGATGCCAGGATCGCTTCGAAAGCCGGGTTCCGGCCGGGTACCACAACCTGCCAAAAAAGCGAAGCCAACCCGCCCAGTGTGCCCGTAATCAGTGCGTAGAGCAACGGGCCGAGCAAACCACCCGACACGGGCATGCTCGCGAAAAACTCGCTTGGCCGCGCCATGACCATCCGCCACGTTTCCACGTAAGCCCTGAACGCGCCGAGCCTTTCGCGATCATCCCACGGGCTTCCCACTTCGCTTCTGTCGCCGGACCACCTGTAACCAGGTTCGCCCGGCACTTCGGCGCCGCAGTAAGGACAACGCGTACTGCCGGGCCCCTCAACCGTTACCAAACGTCCACATTCCGGGCAAACCTTTAGCATCAACCCTCCGTCCCGCAACGGTTTCACACAGCTCTTATCGCTGCCATTCACGCCTTTCAACTTTCGCAATTTAGCGGAATCCACCCGAAAATGCAAGCCGTGTGGCAGCAGGCGCCCATTCTCTCTTGCGCCAGGTCAGCGCGCAAACAGGCCGTAGAACGGCACCCCGCTGGGCTTGCTCGTGCGGAGGCCACCCTCAAATTCTCCGGGGACAGAAAGCGCAAGCTGGACCCGCTGGCACCAACAGCCCTTTACCGGAAGTCTCGTTCTCGGCGGACTGTTCCGCTGTGAACACCACGTCGGCTCCTGGCTACGTTCACCCCTCCCGAAAATCCCGCCCTGGCGCCGCCGGATTCCTCCGAAGGGACGAGCTTTGCACCCACGCCGCGTTTCTCCAGGGCGATTCCAAGACTTTCTGCGCCCCCAAAGCAAGCACTCAGTTTGTGTGTGCCTCTTTCACAGCTTCCGCCCGAGAGCTTGCCACAATGGAGCGTAAGTCCGACACTTCCCGCTCGAGCTCATGCAAGCGCATTAGCACCCTCTGGAATTCCTCTGCAACCGGGTCAGGGAGTTTGTTGTGCGCCAGAGGCGGCGGTTCCTTCCCAAGGATCTTCTTGACATGACCGGGTACGCCCACAACCACTGAGTGCGGCGGCACAGACCGTAGCACTACCGCGTTGGCACCGATGCGGCTGTGGTGACCAATCGTGATCGCCCCGAGCACTTTGGCACCAGCCCCGACCACGACGTGGTCCTCGAGAGTTGGATGCCGCTTGCCTTTGTTCCAACTTGTCCCCCCCAGGGTTACACCCTGGTAAATCACGCACTCGTCGCCTACCTCCGCCGTCTCGCCGATGACTACGCCCATGCCGTGGTCAATGAAAACCCCACGCCCGATCTTCGCGCCGGGATGAATCTCGATCCCGGTCAGAAACCGTGCCAGGTGAGAAAGCCAGCGCGGCAAGACCGGCACTCGCAGCCGCCACAGAAAATGTGCAATCCGGTGCATCCACAGGGCATGCAGCCCGGGGTAGGCCAGAATTAATTCGAGAAGGTTCCGCGCTGCAGGGTCGTAACGGAACGCAGACCGGATGTCGTGCCTCAAGCCCATCAGTTTTCCTCCAGGGTTGTCTCTTCTCCAAACAGATCCGTCGAGAGGTAGCGCTCACCGGTGTCCGGCAAAATTGCCAGAACACGTTTGCCCCGCATGTCTTCGCGGCCCGCGACTCGCAAAGCGGCCCAGACAGCGGCCCCCGACGAAATTCCTGCAAAGATCCCCTCTTCTCGGGCCAACCGTCTTGCCGTCTGTTGGGCGTCTTGATCACGGACCGCAATGATTTCGTCAATCCATTCCCGCTCCAGAATGGCAGGCACAAAACCCGCTCCGATGCCCTGAATGCCGTGCGGTCCCGGAGTACCACCGCTCAACACCGCCGAAGCCTCGGGTTCCACAGCTACAACGCGCAAATTCGGCAGGCGCGGTTTCAGGTAGCGACAGACTCCAGTCAGGGTCCCACCGGTGCCCACACCTGCCACCAACACATCGAGTTGCCCACCGGTTGCAACCCAGATTTCCGGCCCCGTAGTCTCTTCGTGAATCGCCGGATTGGCTGGATTCGCAAACTGGTCCAGCATGACAGCCCCTGGTAACTTGGCAACCAGCTCCTCAGCCTTGTCGATTGCTCCCCTCATCCCCTGCCCGGCGGGTGTGAGTACCAGCTCAGCACCAAACGCTCTCAGCAGTTTTCTCCGTTCGAGCGACATCGACTCCGGCATCGTCACGATCAGTTTGAGCCCGAGTGCCGCGGCCACGAACGCCAGCCCCACACCTGTGTTACCAGAGGTTGGCTCAACGATGGTGCCACCCGGACTCAACTTACCAGTTCTCAAAGCCTCACGGATCATCGAAACGGCGATCCGGTCTTTCACAGAGGCCATCGGGTTGAACAGCTCCAGTTTCACCAGAACCTCCGCACCATTTTCCGGGCGCAGTCGTCGCAAGCGCACCACAGGGGTGTTGCCGATCGTTTCCTCGATCCCACTGTAGATTTTCGCTTCCATCCCACACCTCCTGTAGATTCAGCAGCAACACTGGGACAAACGAAAAAAGCCCACCCTAAACGGGTGGGCTTTGACACTCACGGCCTCACTTGTTGAAACGTTTTGACTACGTCACGCCGCGTACCTCGCCCACCCGATCTTGTCGGCTACAACAGGTACAAGCTTCAGCTGCGCATGCTCGGGTGGGCCGAAAAATCATGGCAAGTTCACCAGTCAGACACCAACTACAATCGGCTCAAATCGGTCAAACCTTAACTACGAACGGAAAGTACAAACCTCGGAACAAAAAATCCACAAGTTTTTGAACAAAGTCCTCCGGCGCTCACCTCTACGGCTGCTCAGATCCCACTTCGGTGGGCCTACCGGGCTTGTGTGCGAAGCCGAGGACGTTTGGAATCGGCCAGAAATCCTTGTTCGAGTCATTTTCAATGAAGCCGGTTTCGTAGCTGCCCGTCAACCGCAACTCGTAATCGCTGGATTTGATGTACACGCTGGCTTCAGGCCCCCCTTCGCAGTACATCGCACGCGTGAGCCCCAGAGGTAGCCGGAGCAGATTCCGGGCAAAGTCGTGCCCCGAGTAGGGAGACCTCGTGAACAAAACAAGCACCCTACCGGCGGAGTCCATCCCGACAGCCACCTGGCTGAAGATCCTGTCGCTCTGCTTCCACGCCGGTTTGCGGTCGCACGTAATTATGCGGAAGTTCTGAACCATGCTTGTGTACAACGGTCGCAGCACTACAAAGTCGTCGCAGTGCCTGTCGACCAGTCGAACAACTGGCAGATCTGGTCTCACGGGATGGAACATGAAAACTGCACCGAATGAAGGGTTGACCTTCCCGTTGTTCACATGACCATCTGCGATCAGCAGTCCCGTGCTTGTCAAGCCGTCTTCTGCAAACATGGAGGCGTTCACTGCACCCACCAGGTGGAACTCCCTACACCACTCCGGAGCGGAACGCTTTCGCTTCCCGTGTTGGCTTGCACAAAGAAGCCGAAAGCCAAAGCGAGCCGAGTCGATCCGCACGACGTGGATTGTGGATTCGCCGAACTGCGAGCTAATCGGTGCGGCGAACGTTCCTACTTCCAGGCCGGGCTCGATCTGTTGCCACGCCTGCCCGTGTGCCAGTCGTGACATAAAAACGACCACCAAAAAGACGGCACTGAGGTACGTCTTCATTGGTCGCCCCCTCCGCTTGTTTCCCCTCCAACGAACCTTGCGAAACAAAGTGGAAGTCACTGCGTTTTCCGCAGAACCTTTGGGCTACGAGCGAATTCCGTGCCTCACTACACCAAGTTCACTTGAAAATCGGGGCGTAGTGGAGGAAAATGACTCAATTCCGAGCTAGTGTGCAGAACTCCCGGAGAGGACAAGATCTTAGAAGCTGACATTTGATTATCCAACACCCTACGGACCTAAGTTTGAGTCCCCGCAGGTCCCAGAGCAGTACCCCAGGTCCTGTGGTTCAGATCCGGAACTGGAAAACACGCGTCCAACTCGTAAAGTCCTGGCCCGTTGGGGAGACAGAGCCGCACAAGGATGCAATGGTTGCCCCCTTCATTCCGCCCATTCTGCTTCCCCGTTCCCGCGTAGGAATACACTAAGAGTCAGTTTCGAAACGGGGCAGCTCACCTGTCCCCCAGCTACTGCAGTCCGTACTGGCGTAGCTTCTCGCGAAGGGTCGAGCGTGAAATGTTCAGCCTTCGAGCCGCCAGCGACTTGTTCCCCTGACTTTTCTCCAAAATGCGCAGAATGTGCCTTCGTTCCATCGCCGCCAGCGATTCGTCCTCCTCGCCGCTTTCCGGGGCAACAGCGAGATCCGCTGATGCACTGGTCCGCAATTCAAGCGGTAAGTGTTCGGGTTCAATCAGCGCCCCCTGGCACAGAATCGTGGCTCTTTCCATCACGTTGCGCAGTTCGCGCACATTCCCAGGCCAGTTGTAAGTCAACAGCAACTTTTCCGTGCGGTCGGACAGCCCACGAATGTTCTTACCGAATTCCTGGTTCAGGCGCTCGAGGAATAGTTTGGCTAAAGGAATAATGTCTTCTCTCCGCTCGCGTAGAGGCGGGATGTTGATCTCCATGACTTTAAGCCGGTAGTACAGGTCCTCCCGGAATTCTCCTTCGCGAACGCGCTGGCCCAAATCCGTGTTCGACGCCGCCACAATCCGCACGTCCACCTGAACGTCAGCAGTACCACCGATCCGCCGGAATGTACCGGTCTCCAAAACGCGCAGCAGCTTAGGTTGCAAACTCAGCTTCATGCTGCTGATTTCGTCGAGAAAAAGAGTCCCCCCGTCGGCGAGCTCGAACAGCCCTTTCTTTGCTTTCTTGGCGTCCGTAAATGCACCGCGCTCGTACCCAAAAAGCTCGCTTTCCAAAAGGTTTTCCGGGATCGCAGCACAGTTGATCTTCACCAACGGGCGGTCGGCGCGCAAGCTCATGTTGTGGATGGCGTTGGCAACGAGCTCTTTGCCAGTTCCGCTTTCGCCCTGGATAAGTACCGAGGTGCGCGGGGTAGCAGCCACAATTCGGATCAACTCCCGGATCTCGTCCATCGCCCTGCTGACGCCGAACAGCTCCATCTTGGCCAGAGACTGCTGTTCCGCCTTGAGTCGGGCTACCTCCCTTTTTAGCCGAGTGGTTTCCAGGGCCTTCTCGATGGCCAGGAGCAAGACATCCAGATCCACCGTCTTGATGAAATAGTCGAATGCCCCCATTTTCATGGCCTCAATGGCGGGTTGGGCTTCCTCGTGCGCCGTAATCATGATCACGGGGAGGTCGGGATCTTCTTCCTTCAGATGACGCAACACCTCGATCCCATTCATCCCCGGAAGCCGCACGTCCAGAAGCACCAAATCCAGCACTTCTTTTCGCGCCAGATCCAGCCCTTCCTCGCCTGTAGCCGCGGTCCTTACTTGGTACCCCTTCTTGGAGAGTGTTTCCCTCAGTGCCCAGCGAACGTCTTCTTCGTCCTCAACGATGAGAACGGTGGCCTTCATCCGTCCTGCTCCTTCGTCGGTAGCAACAGCGTAAAGCGCGTCCCTTTGCCTGTTTCACTTGTCACAGTGATTTCGCCCCCGTGCTCTTCCACGATTCTGTAAACGATGGAAAGGCCAAGGCCCATGCCCTGGGGCTTTGTGGTAAAAAATGGGTCGAAGATGCTCCCCAGAAGGTCTTCCGGTACGCCGTGGCCGGTATCCTCCACCTCTACACGTACAAAACGCCCCGTAACCGGCTGCAGGTGTCGGCGTCCGCGCCGATCCACAGCGTGCAGTGTGGTTGTCACAGCTTCCGCCCGTACCGTAAGCTGGCCACCCTCCGGCATGGCATCGATCGCGTTCAGAAAGAGATTCATGAAAACCTGCTGCATTTGATGGAAATCCACATGCACCGGCGGCAAACCGGTTGCGTACTGCTCCCGAAACGCGATGCCCCGATTCTCGAGTTTCTTGCGAAGCAACGCCGTCACTTCGCTTACAATGTCTGCCAGTCGGTACAGGCGCCGCACCGGTTGCCGCGGTTTCGCGTAAGAGAAAAACACCTTGATAAGCTCATCCAGACGATTCACCTGACGGATGATTCGAGTCAAGTACTCGCGGTGCGGGTCGTTTTCGTCGATTTCTTCTTCCAGTGTCTGGGCCATCATTTTGATACCGGCAAGCGGGTTTCGGATCTCGTGAGCGATGCCGGAAGCCAGGACACCTAAGGAGGCCAAGCGGTCCATGCGCAGCACCTGGGCCTGCATTTCCTTCATCTCAGTGATGTCGCGGAATGTGATCACTGCTGCCACGCGCTGGTCTGTGCGTGGTGCTCGACACGTTACCGAGTAACCCAAGTGCAGTTTCTTGCCGTCCCGCCGTTGGAAGGAAATCTCCTGGCTCGCCAGAGACCCCCCGTCACGGAGCAATTCGTCCGGCAAAAGCTTCTTGGCCACGTCCGGGAAAACTTCGTCGAAAGGACGCCCGAGTACCTCAAACGCCTCGAACCCAAGTACCTGTTCAGCTACATCGTTGAAAAACGTAATGCGGCGCTCGCCGTTGACGGTTACCAACCCCGAACCGAGGCTGTGCAAAATGCTTTCGTTGAACTCGCTCAGCTCGCGAACCCGGTCTTCGAGACGACGCTTCTCTGTGACGTCGCGGGCAATGCCCACCAAACCGATGAATTCGCTCTCCTCGCGGATGGGATTCAAATTCACCGAGAGGTAGAGAATGCGGCCATCGTGCCGGCTGACGCGGACCTCGAACCGGCTCGATTGACCTCGCAGAGCCTTCTCAATGCCGTTCCGCGCCAGGGTTCGATCGGTCGGGATCACCAAATCCAGGAACGGCCGTCCTACCCAGTCCTCCCGATCGAAGCGTGTGAGCGTGTCGAAGCGACGGTTGAGAAACACCAGATTGGAGTGGACATCGAGGGTAAAAATCAGGTCGTCAGCGCTCTCGACGAAATCCCTGAAACGGTGCTCCGTGCGCTCTACCCGTGTACGGAGTTCCACATTGCGCCGCCGGATTTCCCGGATCGTGAACAAATTGTCCACGATCATGCGCATTTCCCGCTGACCGAAGGGTTTGAAGAGAACCGCAGAGGCCCCAAGCGACAGGTATTTCTTCTTGTCCACCGCCTTCTCGGGCAGCGCCGTAAGCATCACGACCATCGTACGGTCCGTGTAGCCCAGCTCATGAAGGCGAGTCAGCAACTCGCGCCCCGTCATCCTCGGCATCATGTCGTCCAGGATGATCAGGTCGGGCAGCTCTTCTCTCAAAATTTCCAGTGCAGCCAGCCCGTCTTCAGCCTGGACCACGTGGTAACCGCCGATTTTCAGCGATTTGCGCAGGATGTCGCGTACGTCGGGATCGTCGTCGACGACGAGCACAGTGCCCTGGCGTGCCTCTGCCTCAACCGACTCACCGCCTGGAGCTGGCTTACGCTGTCCGTTCTCGTCGGGCCAAATGCTGCCGCTTTCGGGCGGCAACCGCTGATCACGATTTTTGATGCTCTCGTTGTCCACCCGATGAAGAAACCCCTTCGCTCAGAACTACCCCGGGACCGTGCTCGCGGGCGGCTGTCTCCCGGTTCTCCTCCTGGTAAATCGGCACCGTGAAGAAAAAGCGGCTCCCTTTGCCCAGCTCGCTCTCCACACCGATCCTGCCCCCGTGGAGCTCCACCAGATGTTTGGACAAGCTGAGCCCGATGCCCAGTCCACCGCGTTCGCGCGACATCGTACCGTCCAGCTGGACGAATTCGCGAAAAACGTCGTCGATCCGATCTTTGGGGATACCCCTCCCAGTGTCTTTCACGTAAAACTCCACGACGTCGTCTTTTGGCACCGCGCCAATCTCGACAACGCCTTTCTCCGTGAACTTAACCGCGTTGCCCACCAGATTCAACATCACCTGGTAGATGCGCTTGCTGTCGCAGAAAATCAACGGGTAGGCTGACGCCGCGTTGGTACGCAGAGTCAACCCCTTTTCCTCCGCCAGCGGGCGCACAGTAATCAGAACGGTGTCCAGAATCTCCCGAGGCGTACAGGGTTCGAACACCAGTTTGAGCCTGTGGGCGTGAATGCGCGAAAGGTCCAGGATCTCACTCACCAAATCCAGCAGGTGCTGACCGCAGCTGGCAACGTTGTCCAGAGCCTCCCGCTGTTCGTCCGTCAACGTGCCGTAGAAACCGTCGCGGAGGAGTTCTGTGTAGCCCAACACACCGTTCAACGGGGTGCGAAACTCGTGACTCACGTTGCTGATGAACTGCGCCTGCAAACGCTGACTCTCCTCCAATTCGCGCGTCTTTCGCTGCAGCTCCAGCACCATTTGCCGCAGTTCCCTGGCGTACTGGCGCTCACGCCGCAATGCTTCCACGCGTTCGGTGATGTCGCGCACCACCACCTGGTATCCGATGACACGATTCTTTCGAAAAAGCGGCCAGGCGCTCACTTCCACTGGCACCACTTTGCCGTCCGGTCGAGCCACCTCGGCTTCCACCTTGTTCAAGCGCACGTCGCGTCGCCGCTTGCCGCGCACCTCGTCGAGTACTCGCTGGCGACTCTTCTCCGTCAGCACATCCGTGTACTGCAATCCGACCAGATCTGAGGCTTCGCGAGCCAGCAGCGTTTCTGCTGCTTGGTTCACCCGTACAATTCGGCCATCTGCCCCCACCAAACAAATGGCGTCGCTGGCGCCGTCCAGCAGTTCCATGTACTTCTTCTGCCAGTCCTCGAGCTCAGTTTCCAGGTGCTTCGTTTCGAGCACTCGACGTGCAGCGTAGGGCAACACGGCGAAGAAATCCCGTGTCTTCGGCAGGTAGTCGGCCGCGCCGGTCTGAATGGAGCGCACAGCCAGGCGTTCGTCGCCACTGCCGGTTACCAGAATGACCGGGATGTCGCAACTGTGCGCTTTCATGTCGCGCAAAAACTGCAGGCCGTTGCCATCTGGTAGAGCAATTTCCATCACCACCAGATCGTAACGGCGCCTCCCCGAGAGCACTGACCAGGCTTCCGCAGCCGACCCAACCACCTCCACCTGAGCCCCCTCAATCTGACCAGATAGCACACGCGCCATCAGCGCGGCGTGATCGACGTTGCCATCAACTACCAGGACACGGAAACGGGTTTGCGCCATCAGTGAATCTCCGCTCCCTGCACCGCTTTGGCGCTGTTTTCCACCACGTCGTCCGCGTCAAATTGCTCCAGCAGTTTGTGCAGTCGGCGCGTGCCGTTGTAGATGGCCATCACCGTTACCCGCTGCCCGGGTGTCAGATCGCCATCAGCCCCCTGCAACAAACTGTGCGCGAGCGCTTCCAGCGACGCAGCTACCTCCCGGATCTCGTGAACCGGAAGTTCTCCGGCCCGACTCCGCACTCGGCCCTCCTCCTGCCCCCTCAACTCCCGATCCACGCGCTCTCGCTGGAGAATGTTTTCGACCACAGCCACCAATTCCCGATGGCCAAACGGCTTCACCAAGAACGCCTTCAGCCCCAGGCGGAAGTAGGTGCTCACACGTTCGTCTTTGTCCGCCCGGCACGTGAGCATGACGACGGGAACCTGCGGGTAGTCCCACTCCTGGTAGCGGCGCAGGAATTCCTCGCCGTCCATGTCCGGTAACATGTAGTCGAGCAAAATCAGATCCGGGTGGTGCTGGCGAATTAGCTGGAAGCCTTCTTCAGCGGTCTTGGCGTAAAGGAACTCGAAACCGGCGCGCGTGAACACGCGCCTGGCGATGACCTCCATGTTGGAGTCGTCATCAATCAGCAGAATGCTTCCCTTTTCAGCCATCCATTGTCTCCGTAGCGCCACGCCAAGACTCTACGTCCTCCTGACCAACCTGCGAGCGCTTCTTGCGCTCATCTCTAAGTGCAGGCAGGGTAACGCGGAACCGTGTGCCCTTACCCACTTCGCTCGAAACCGAGATTCGTCCCCCGTGCATCCGCACGATGTGCTGAACCAGCGCCAGGCCAAGCCCACTGCCACGCGGTCCGCTGTCCTGCTCTGCAACATTCGAAGCCCGGTAAAACTTGTCGAAGATGTGGGGCAGATCCTTTTTCGGAATTCCGTAGCCCTGATCTTCGACCTCCAGGTAGACCTCTTTGCCACGCTGGCCCAGCCGAACAGTGACTGTGCGCCCGGGGGGACTGTACTTCACAGCGTTTGAGTAAAGATTCAGCACAAGCTGGGTCATCATCTCGCGGTCGGCATGCACAGGCACCGGCTCGTCCGGGTGCTCCCACTCAACCCGGATGTCCTTCTCCTGCGCCAGGGCCGCGTAGTTGCCCAGCACCGTTGTAACCACTTCCGCCAGGTTCACAACCGTTTTGTTCGGTTGAACCTTGCCGCTCTCGATCCGCGTAATGTCCAGGAACTTGTTGACAAGCTCGCCCAGGCGCGAAGTCTCTTCGTGAATGATGTTGGCAAATTCCCTTACCTGTTCCGCGTCCAGGCCGGGATCGCGAAGCAACTCCGCGAAACCGCGAATGGTGGTGAGCGGCGAACGCAACTCGTGCGCCACCATCGACACGAGCTCGGTCTTCAGACGATCTACTTCCCGCTCGCGTGTCACATCGCGCAGCACCGTCACCACACCGATGGGGCTGTTGTCGCCAGTGAACACAGGTGCCGCCTTGCACTCGAAGACGCGCAGGCGCCAGTCGTTCCCGGACTGCGTTGTCACCTCGGCCTTTCGTGTGCCACTACCCGGGTTGCGGGCGACGGTTTGGATCAGCTGCAACAGCGTCTTGTTTGGCCAGAGCTCGCGCAGCGGTCTGCCGACCGCTTCGTTTTCGCCCACGCCAAGCCACTCCTCCGCGACGGAGCTGAGCGCCAGGACGTTGCCATGCAGGTCGGTCACAATTACGCCATCCGCCAGGTTACGCAGAATGGCTTGCGTCTTGTTACGCTCGGTGATGATCTTGCTGATGTTGAGATCGTTGAGCCGCCGCAGCTCTACAGCCATGTAGTTGAACAGCCGTGCCAAACGGCCGATCTCGTCGTCCGAATCGCTTGGAATGCGGTATTCAAAGCGACCGCGCGCGATTTCCAGGGCTCCGCGTTCAAGGGCCTTGATGGGCCGCGTCAGGCGCCGCGCCAACCAGTACGCAGCCCAGGCTACCACCACAACCGTGCCCAGGTAGAACGGCAACAGCGTGCCCAACGACACCACAGTCCCCCCCACGGAAGCCAGTCTGCCACCCAAGTAGAGCGACACAACCGTCAGGGGCACGAGGGCCACCAGAAGCATGGAGAGAAAAAGTCGTCTGAAAACGCTCGTCGCCGTCACCTCCAGCCGCATCATCACCGCTTCGCCCGGCAGGCCCCCGGGGAACGTGTACTTGCTGACGCCAGGGCACGCCGCATTCTGCAACGCCAGACCAGCTCAACGAAGCCCGGCACACAAAACCACGCTAACGTCGTGAGGAAAAACCGAACTCATGTCACCCTGAAACCGCGAGCACCTGAACCGCAGCACAGCAACCACAGCCGCACACACGGAAAGGTCGCAGCGCTCGCGCCATTTCCGCTGACTAAGGTGCGAAGAAGCCCCACCCTTTGCTCCCGGGGCAATTCGAGCAAAACCGCTTAACCCTCTGCTACAACGCGGTTGCGCCCAAGCTCTTTGGCCCGGTAGAGACGACGGTCAGCTACAGCGATCAGGTCGTCCGCTGTCTTCGCATCCTCCGGGAACGTTGCCACTCCGGCGGAAATGGTCAGCCTGCCGCCCGGCTGTGTCTCTTCCATCGGGAAAGGATGTTCTTCTACCACCCGCCGCAACTTCTCCGCCACTTTGGCGGCATTTTCAAGATTCGTTTCCAGGAGAATCAGCGCGAACTCCTCACCACCGTACCGGGCAGGGATGTCGATCTTTCTCACGTTGTTGCGCAACAGAGAAGCGATGGTACTCAACACCACATCGCCAGCAGGGTGACCGTGCGTGTCGTTGTAGTTCTTGAAGTAGTCGATGTCCATCATGATCATCGACAGGTTCAAGTTGTGACGTTCCGCTCGATCGATCTCCTGCCCCAGCCGTTCCCGAAAGAAACGGTAGTTGTAAAGTCCCGTAAGGCCGTCCGTAATGGCCAGTTCCTGAAGCTGCTCCCGCGCTTCCTCCAGCTCTTTCAGTTTTTCCTCCAGCTCATCGTGCAATTGCTTGAGCCGGAGTAGCGACTTTACGCGCGCAAGCAGTTCCAACTTGTTGAACGGTTTCGAGATGAAGTCGTCTGCCCCAGCTTCGATGCCCCGGATGCGGTCCTCCACGTCGTTCAGGGCCGTCACCATAATGATGGGGATGAACTGCGTGCGTTCATCCTGCTTCAGGGTACGGCAGACTTCGAAGCCGTTCAGCTTTGGCATCATGACGTCGAGCAGAATCAGATCCGGCCGCTCCGAACGTGCCTTTTCGAGCGCCTCCAGACCGTCCTCAGCGGCCAGCGTCTGGTACCCCATTGCTTCGAGGTGCGTTTTCAGGAGTTGAACGTTTACGGGGACATCGTCGACAATGAGGATTTTGTACTTCCGCTCGTCCTGATCCGTTGTAGGCGTCGTCATCCTGGTCCCGCAGTTGGTGGTCTGCCCGATGGAAAAGTGAGGCGCAGGGGCGGTGGAGGCGTCACGTTTTCCGGTAACGAACGTTCAGATCACGGGCAGCTCGCGCCTCGTCGAGCCGCGACACAGGGGTAGTTTGGGGAGCGCTACGGAGAAGATCGGGACGCTCCTCCGCTTCTCGTGCGATGGCCAGCATCGCCTCAGCAAAGCGATCCAGCGTTTCCAGCGGCTCGGATTCCGTCGGCTCGATCATCAGCGCTTCGTGCACGATGAGGGGAAAGTAGATCGTCGGCGCGTGAAACCCGTAATCGAGGAGCCGCTTGGCGATGTCCAGCGTGCGCACACCGCGCTCTTTCTGGCGATCGCCGGAGAGCACGAACTCGTGCATCGGGCGTTCCCTGTACGGCCGCTCGTAGGCGTCCTGAAGGCGCGAGAGCAGGTAGTTTGAATTGATCACAGCGGCTTCGCTGACCTGCCGCAGCCCATCGGGACCAAGCATGCGAATGTACGTGTACGCCTTCACCATCACGAGAAAATGGCCCCAGAAGGCATCGACCTTGCCGATGGACTGCGACGCATCCCAATCCAGCGCGAAGTTACCCTCCTCTTCGACAACTTTCGGCTTCGGCAGGAATGGCAGAAGCCGCTCCGAAACACCCACAGGGCCCGAACCTGGTCCACCACCACCGTGAGGCGTCGAGAACGTCTTGTGCAGATTGAAGTGTACAACATCGAAGCCCAAATCGCCGGGGCGAACGATGCCGAGCAAAGCATTCAAATTGGCGCCGTCCATGTAGAGCAACGCGCCAACCTCATCCAGAATTCGTCTTGCCTCATCGATCTCGACTTCGAAAATCCCAAGCGTGTTGGGATTGGTGACCATCAGCGCGGCTACTTCCTCGTCTACCTTCTTGCGTAAATCATCGAGATCGATTCGACCCTCGCGGTTCGAACGCACCTGAACAGCTTGGTAGCCTGCGATGGTCACACTGGCGGGGTTGGTTCCGTGTGCCGAATCGGGAATGAGCACCTTCTGTCGGCGGTGACCACGCGCATCGTGGTAAGCCCGGATCATCAGCACACCGGTTAGTTCCCCGTGTGCGCCTGCGGCCGGCTGCAACGTAATCCCTGCCAGCCCAGCGATTTCGCACAAGTAATGCCCCAGCTCGGCCATCAAACGCAGTGCACCCTGAACCGTAGCCTGCGGTTGCAATGGGTGCACATTTACAAATCCCGGCAACCGGGCAGCATTTTCGTTTACCTTCGGATTGTACTTCATCGTGCACGAGCCCAGCGGGTACATGCCTTTGTCGACGTGGTAATTGAGCGCCGACAAACGCACAAAATGCCGCACAACCTCGGGCTCGCTCAGTTCAGGCAGATCCGGTCCCTGATCACGCTGCAGGGGAGCTGGAATCAAATCAGCGATGGGCTGTTCGGGGACATCGAGCTCGGGAAGCGAAACGCCCGTGCGACCGGGCGAACTGAGCTCGAAGAGCAAGGGCTCTGGCATGGCCGTACTTCCACATTCCAAACCGGATCAGTTGCGAAAAACTCCTCCTTAAAGCGCGGGAAAAATAAGACAATCCCCACAGATTGTCAAGGTGTTTTTGGTGAAGCGCTTCTCGCTCAAATTTGCAAATTCCGTGAAATCAACGTGGTAAGATTGAGGTCGAAGTGGGCCCCAGTGGGGCAACCCTCTGGACAGCCCCCGAAGCGCGGGGTCCACCCCTGAGCGCAACATTCTCCGATTTCGGACCGATTTGGAGGGACCTGTCACTGCGCTGGGGAAGGACCGAAATCCGCCCGGGCCCATCCTCCGCCAAAGGAGCGTTGCGGCAGGCGCCGTCCACAAGAACAAAAGCGCTTCTGGTTCGCCGGACGCTGCCCGTCTAACCTCCGGAGTTGTAGCATCCCGCACACCCCCGAAGTACAAAAGTCCCGGCTCCCTCGACGAAGACGGAGGGGCTGCAGGAAGACACCTCGAGCGCCGAGATCCCCCAAACTCAACTTCCGTACCCTTCGAGGTCTCGCGTCCCTCTTCAGCGACTGCACTGGCGCGGTAGCAGCTGCCACAGGAACTGTAATCTCCGCAAAATAGAAACCCCGGGGCCACGGAGAGCCACCGGGGTTCGCTGGGGAACAAGGGACACTTGGGTCAAACGAAATGCTCAGGCAGCCTCTTCTGAGCGCCTGCCATTCTCCACTTGACTCTGGAGCATCTGGCTCAGCTCTCCCGACCGGCGAGTTGCCTGACGCACCGCGTTGATGAGCATGGGTCGGAGTCCGTCCGACTCGAGCGAGTACACGCCAGCGATCGCTGTACCCGCTGGTGTTGTAACCTGATCGCGCAAGATGGCCGGATGCAGGCGGGTTTCGCGTACCATCTTTGCCGCGCCCAGGACCGTCTGAGCAGCCAGTCGCGCCGACACCTCCCGCGACAGCCCCATCATCACGCCACCCTCAGTCAGGGCTTCAATGATCGTGTACACAAATGCCGGACCGCTGCCGCTCAGCCCCGTCACTGCGTCCATCAGCGATTCGTCCACAATCTCAACCTTACCGACAGCGCCGAAAATCGCTTGCGCCACCCGAAGATCGTCACGGCTGGCGTAGCGTCCGCCCGCAATTGCCGTGACAGCTTCGCCCACGAGTGCCGCAATGTTCGGCATGGCACGAACCACCGCAACGGGTTGACCAAGATGCTCAACGATCAGATCCGTAGGAATCCCAGCCATGATGCTAATCACGAGGTGATCCCGCCGGATGCTTGGCGCAAGCTCCGCCAAAACCTTGCCGCTCGTTTGAGGTTTCACGCAAAGCATGACCACGTCGCTGCGTTCCACGGCGTTGCTGTTGTCAGCGCTGGCTGCCACCCCCCACTTGCGCTTGGCCTCTTGCCGGGCCTCAGGACGCACGTCCGTCACGACAATCGCTTCCGGCGGCAGCAGCTGCGCCGTCACCAGTCCGCCCAGCAACGCTTGTCCCATTTTGCCTGCGCCAATGATGGCTAATCTTTTTCCGTGCAGTGGCATTGACTTCCTCCGTGCCGTGCCGTGCTGTTCTGTTCGCTTACCGACACTCAGGGGTTCACAGGTGTCAACCAGTGTCGGTACTCAGGTCGTTTACCCTTGACCACGTCGAAAAATACTTCTTGAAGTCTCTTCGTGACGGGACCTGCCTCGCCCTTGCCGATGATTCTCCCGTCGATTTCGCGAATCGGTGTAATTTCGGCCGCTGTGCCGGTAAAGAAAACTTCGTCAGCGGCGTACAGATCGCCACGCGCCAGAAGTCGCGTCTCCACCGTGTACCCAAGGTCGCGAGCGATCTGAATGACGGAATCGCGCGTAATCCCAAGCAGGATGCTCGACTCGCTGCCGTTGGTCATGATGTGCTCGCCGTTCACAACAAAGATGTTTTCGCCCGAACCTTCCGAAACGTTACCGTGCGCATCCAGGAAAATCGCCTCCGTGTAACCTTTCTCCCGGGCTTCCTGGACACCGAGTACGGAGTTCAGATACTGCCCACAGGCTTTGGCCGTTGTGGGCATCATGCTGTGGTGAAACTTGCGCCAGCCTGTAATTGTCACGCGCACGCCCTTCGTCAGCGCTTCTTCGCCAAGATACGCGCCCCATTCCCACGTTAGGATGGCCACGTGAACCGGGCATTTTCCGGGATGCACACCCAGTGGTCCGTAGCCGCGGAACGCGATTGGCCGAATGTAACAGGCCTTGAAGTCGTTCGCCCGAATTGTTTCCAGGCACGCTTCGGCGATCTCTTCCTCGGTGTACGGAAGCTCCATTTGGTAGGCGTGTGCCGAAAGCCGAAAACGCCGGATGTGCTCCGGCAAACGAAACACCTGGGGACCGTCAATCGTCTCGTACGCCCGAATCCCCTCGAACACGCCCGTCCCGTAGTGCACCACATGCGAGGCCAGGTGAATGGTCGCGTCTTTCCAATCGATGAGCTTGCCATCCAACCAGACTTTGCCGTTTTCTGGGTACACGGTCGGTCCTCCTGTGTTTAGGTCATTGCCAGCCGTCTCTCGAGGCGATCAATCACGGCGTCCGTCATTTCCCGGGTGCCCACTTCTCGATCCGGGGCTCCCGGCAGATCCACCGTGTGATACCCGAGATTCAACACATCTTCGACGGCCAGTTCGATGGCCCTGGCGAGGTCCGACCAGCCCAGGGAAAAACGGAAAAGCATGGCTGCGCTGAGGATGGTGCCGAGGGGGTTGGCCACGTTCTTTCCGGCGAGATCTGGAGCGGAGCCGTGCACAGGCTCGTACAGGCCCACGTTGCCTCCGATGGAAGCGGACGGCAACATGCCGATGGAGCCGGTCAGCATCGCCGCTTCGTCGCTCAAAATGTCACCGAACATGTTGGTGGTGAGCAACACATCGAACTGGCGCGGGTCGCGCACGAGCTGCATCGCGGCGTTGTCGACCAGCAGGTGGCGCAGGGTCACGTCCGGGTAGTCCCGCGCCACTTCGGTCACCACCTCGCGCCACAATTGCGACGTCACCAACACGTTGGCTTTGTCGACAGACACAACTTCTCTGCGGCGATCCTGGGCTGCTTCGAACGCGATTCTGGCGATGCGCACCACCTCTTCCTCGCGGTAACGCATCGTGTCCACAGCCTCTCGCTGAGGTGGCTGACCGGAGCGCGATTTCGGCTGGCCGAAGTAGATCCCCGAGGTCAGCTCACGAACGACCAAAATATCAACGCCCTCAACCACCTCAGGTTTCAGCGT
Organism: uncultured Cytophagia bacterium; assembly: GCA_964644845.1. Classification (GTDB taxonomy): domain Bacteria; phylum Zhuqueibacterota; class Zhuqueibacteria; order Oleimicrobiales; family Geothermoviventaceae; genus Geothermovivens. The sequence goes on from CAZXXS010000119.1 coordinate 84,270, forward strand.
GGAAGCCGAAATCAAGGGCTTGTGCACTTTGATGGGACGAAGGTTCGCCCAGGCGTTCAGGCTGGCGCGCAGTTTCAACAACCCCTTTTCCGGGCGTTTGTCGGCAGGCGCAGAATCCCATTTGGGATCGCCTACGGCTCCCAGCAGCACAGCGTCCACGTGGCCGAACCGCTCTACCACCGCGTCCGGCAGCGGCTCACCAGTTTCGTCAAGTGCTACGCCGCCGATCACCCCTTGCTCAAACTCCAGGGCCCTGTCCGAACCGTCCACAGCGGCTTGCATCACCCGGCGAGCCGCAACCACAACTTCCGGCCCGATCCCGTCACCGGGCAAGAGAAGAATCCGTGCGTTGTTCTTTTGCGAGTTTTTTTTCGTAGTCACCGTCGTAGCTCTAATCTCGTTCGTCATGCCTTTTCTGCCGAGGGGATCATGCCCATCTTGCGGGCGTACTCGAAAATGCCACCGCTGCGCACGATCGCTTCAACATCGCCAATCGGTTTTAGCCGGTAGACGGTTTGCGTCGCAACGTGTCTGAGCGTGGCTGCGTCCAGGTCAATCACCACCTCGTCGCCGGTTTTGACGATCTTGTGCAGTGGTTCATCCGTTTCCAACGGCACCAGGAAACCGCCGTCCACTGCGTTCCGGTAGAAAATCCTGGCGTAACTTTGCGCCACAACGGCCTTTACGCCCGCAATTTGCAGGGCCGCAGGAGCGTGCTCACGCGACGACCCACATCCAAAATTGCGACCCGCAATGATCACGGCGTACCGGCTCGCGTCTTCACCTTCCTCAACAAAACGTCCCCATTCCGGCGGCAAGCCGCTGAGAGCGTAGCGACCGTAATTCTTACTCTCCTCCGGATCATCGAGACTGTACACCAGGTACTGTGCCGGGATGATCTGATCTGTGTCCACGTTGTCGCCCAGCACAAACGCCAGGCCTTCAATCTGGTTTGCCATGTGTACCCGTCCGCCTTGTCGTACTCAACCGTTAACCTGTAATTGCCGTGAACACTTTCGTACTGCAGCTACACAAACGCCCGCCGTTTCCGCTTTGCAGTGTAGCTGACGGGGTTTGCGGCTCCAGCTGAGGAAACGAGAACGTGGCGTGAACCGCCGACCGTCCTTTCCGGCTCGGCAGCTCATTTTCATGCTGCGAGCATCGGGTTGACCCACGCGGCCAGATCCCGCCAGGCCGACTCATCGACGAACTTGCGTGGGTCCGCAATCCGACCTGCCACAGCCGACGCCGCTACGGTTGCCGGCGAAGCCAGGTAGATTTTCGCTTCCTTCGATCCCATTCGACCCGGGAAGTTGCGGTTGGTGGTCGAGATAGCAACCTCCGGACCGTTGAGACGACCGAACGTGTCCGGCGGACCACCCAGGCAAGCCGCGCACGAGGGTTCACCGACTTTCACGCCCGCAGCACGCAGAATCTCCGCGAGAGTCTGCCCGCCAACCCGAAGGCTGTGCAACTTTTGCGCGATGTCCACCGTAGCCGGCACAGCGTAAGTCTCCAGCCTTACCTTCTGCCCCTGGAGCACCCGGGCGGCTACTACAAAGTCTGCCAGTTTGCCTCCCGTGCACGAACCGATGTAGGCACGTGTGAGGGGCGTGCCCTCACATTCGTCAATTGCTACACCGTTAGCAGGCGAGTGGGGCAAAGCCACGTACGGCGGCAACTCGGCCAGGTCCACGTTCATCTCCTGCGCGAACACCGCATCCGGATCGCTTTCGACGGCGTCCGTGTCATCTACACCGCGTTGATTCAGGTAGGCTCGCGTCACGTCGTCCACCGGCATGATGCCGTTCTTAGCCCCCGCCTCCACCGCCATGTTGCACAGGGTCATGCGTTCGTCTACCGACAGCGCGTGCACCCCGTCGCCTGCAAATTCCAAGGCGCAGTACGTGGCCCCATCACCGCCCAGGTCGCCAATCACCTTCAGGATGACATCCTTCGCCATCACGCCCGGCGAAAGTTGATTGCGCAGGTTCACACGAATCGTCTCCGGCACACGCAACCACAGCTTTCCCGTTCCCATCACGAAAGCCGCGTCGGTGTTGCCGATGCCACTGGCAAACGCGCCGAAGGCTCCCGCTGTACACGTGTGCGAGTCTGTGCCGAGGATGAGTGCCCCGGGGCGCACGTGTCCTTTGTCTGGCAGTGCCACGTGGCAAACACCAGCGTAGCGGGGTGTGAAGGCATCGTAGAAGTAGAGCAGGTTCTGCTCTTCCGCCATCTTGCGCAGGTCCCGCAAGTTGCGCATGGCGTGCACATCCTTGGTGAAGATGTAGTGATCCGGGATCACGACCACCTTGGACCGATCCCAGAATTTCGCGTCTTCACCGAACTCGCGCTTGAAAATGGCGTACGCCGGCGGACCACACACGTCGTGCGTCAAAAGTACATCCACGTTGGCCCAAACTTTCTCGCCAGCTTTCACAGAGTCCCGGCCCGAGCTCCGGGCCAGGATCTTTTCGGTCATCGTCATTCCCATTCGAACTTCCCGGAGTCTGTTAGTCGAAATCGGCGGAAAACAGAGGACAGGCGGCCTGCGCCTTGAAGGTAAAACCGCGGCCGCATTCCCGTAGTCGTTCAACAGCTCAGCTGACCGACCGAATCGCGCGGTTCCCTACCGGGCCCCCACGGGTTCGGTGTCACCAACCACTTCCTCCAGGTCGCGTTGCTCCTTGATCTCGTCGACCACTTTCAGCAAATCGCGTTCGGTCACGTTCTTCTTCTCGTCCGCCACCTCCATCACACGGCGGTAGATCCGATTCAGATCCTCGCGGTCAACCCAGATGCCCATTTGCTGCAGCGTCTTCTGCAGTGCGTGCCGACCGGAGTGTTTACCAAGCACCAGTCGATTGGAAGGCAAACCGATCGACTCAGGCGTCATGATTTCGTAGGTAGCCGAATGCGAAAGGACCCCGTGCTGATGGATTCCAGCTTCGTGAGCGAAAGCGTTGGCGCCCACCACAGCCTTGTTCGGCTGCACGTGCACGCCGGTGATTTCCTGAACCAACTTGCTGGTCGGGTAGATCTCCTCCGTGCGGATCCCCGTTTCTACGTTGAAGACGGAGTTCCGCACGTGCAGAGCCATGATCACTTCTTCCAGAGCCGCGTTGCCAGCGCGTTCACCGATGCCGTTGATGGTGCATTCCACCTGGTCGGCACCAGCTTCGATGCCTGCAAGCGTGTTTGCCACGGCCATGCCCAGGTCGTTGTGGCAGTGCACACTGAACCTGGCCTGGTCGGCATTCGGAATCTCGGAGCGGAGCAAACGAATCAGGCGACGGAATTCACTGGGGATGGCGTAACCCACAGTGTCGGCGATGTTAATGACGGTGACTCCGGCGTCAATTACAGCTTCGAGTATCTGGATCAGAAAACCTTCGTCGCTGCGCGTAGCATCTTCGGGTGAGAACTCCACCTCAGCACCAAAGCTGCGCGCGTACTTCACCGCGGCAACAGCTTGCTCAATCGCCTCTTCGCGCGTAATGCGCAACTTGTGTTCCAGATGAATGTCGGACGTAGCCAGGAAAATGTGGAACCGCGGACGCACCGCGTACTTCAACGCCTCCCACGCCGCGTCGATGTCCTGCTTCTTTGCACGACACAGCGCCGCCACCCCTGACGTCTTGCACTGCTGCGCAATCCGCCGCACAGCCTCCTGTTCACCCGCCGAGGCAATTGGGAAACCCGCCTCAATGATGTCCACACCCAACTTTTCCAGCTGAGCCGCCACACGTACCTTCTCGCTCACCGTCATCGAGAAACCGGGCGCCTGTTCCCCGTCTCTCAAGGTTGTGTCGAATACCTCGACTCGCCTTTTCATCGCCTTCAACCTCCGTTTTCGCTTGCTCCTCTCGTCCGTTCCGCGCTGGCTACGATTTCTTTCCGATCCAGGACATCATTCCCCGAAGTTTCGCCCCCACCTGTTCGAGCTGGGTGGACTTCCACTCGTCCCGCAGCTTCTGCAAGTTTGGCTGGCCCGCTTTGTTCTCAGCCACCCATTCCTTAGCGAAACTGCCGTCGCGGATATCCTCCAGCAGTTGCCCCATCTTCTCTCGCACCGAATCGTCGATCAGTTTCGGTCCCCGGGTCATTCCACCGTACTCGGCCGTGTCGCTCACCGAGTACCACATCCTCGACATGCCCCCTTCGTAGATTAAATCCACAATCAGCTTCATTTCGTGAATGCACTCGAAGTAGGCAATCTCCGGCTGGTAGCCCGCCCTGACCAGCGTTTCGAAGCCGGCTCGCATCAACTCCGACACACCGCCACAAAGCACGGCCTGTTCACCGAACAGGTCGGTTTCTGTTTCCTCCTTGAACGTCGTTTCGATCACTCCAGCCCGCGTGCCGCCGATGCCCTTGGCGTACGCCAAACCCACCGCCTGGGCGTTTCCTGTGGCATCCTGGTGAACAGCCAGCAAGCACGGCACCCCCCGACCCTCCGTGTACAGACGGCGCACCAAGTGCCCAGGGCCTTTGGGCGCCACCATGAAAACGTCCACATCAGCGGGTGGCACGATCTGGCCAAAATGAATGTTGAAGCCGTGCGCGAATGCCAGCGCTTTGCCGGGCTTCAGGTTAGGCTCGATTTGCTTGGCGTACACATCTGGCTGGGTTTGATCCGGCAGGAGAATCATGATGACGTCAGCTGCAGCAACCGCGTCCGGTACCGTCATGACACGCAACCCGGCCTCTTCCGCTTTCGGCCAGGACGCGCTACCCTCGCGCAGTCCCACGACCACATCCACGCCACTCTCTTTCAAATTCAGAGCATGGGCGTGTCCCTGACTTCCGTAGCCGAGCACGGCCACCTTCTTTCCTGCCAGCACACCGAGATCCGCATCCGAATCGTACCAGATTTGCATTGTTCCTCCCTCGTCCGGGACGTCCACCGAATTCTAAGCCTGCCTGTTCATCCTCTTTCCCGACGGCGTCAGCGCAAAGCGCCTCAGAGCTCATCGGTCCCGTTCACAAAAGCTTCCGCCCACTCTGGCTCAGCGACCCACTCTTCCACTGAAACCGGGGCACGGCGTGGGGGCACTTTCGGTTCGCGCTCTTCCGAGTTGGCATCGTGTCCGTCGCCCCTGGCGAGCGACGGTGCGGCTCTTCAAGTTTCGCCGCGGAATTCCCGTTTGAGCGCCACCCGTCCCGTGCGGGCAATCTCGCGAATGCCGAACGGCCGCAGCATGCTGATGATAGCCTGGACTTTGGCATGCCCGCCTGTGCACTCGACCGTCAACGTCTTGGGACTGATGTCGATGATTTTGGCCCGGAAGATGTTGACGATCTGCATGATTTCGTTGCGCGTGCTCTGGGTTGCACTCACCTTCACCAGAGCGAGCTCGCGTTCGACGAACGGCTCGTCTGTGAGATCCGTGACCTTCACGACGTCGACAATCTTGTTGAGCTGTTTGTTGATTTGCTCGATGATTTTTTCGTCGCCGTGGGTCACGATGGTCATGCGGGCCATGCCCGGTTCCTCGGCTTCGCCCACGCTGATGCTGTCAATCTGGTAGCCGCGGCCACTGAACAGCCCGGCAATGCGAGGCAGAGCGTCAAACGTTTGCTCCACCAGCACAGAAATGGTGTGCTGCGCCATGCTTTCCTCCCTCATTCACCGCAGCTTTCTTCTTCAATCATTTCGTGCAGCGCTGCACCCGCCGGCACCATCGGGAACACGTTCTCGTCAGCGCGCACACGGACGTCCACCACCACGGGCCCGTCGTCCACCTTCATGACCTCCTCGATCACTGGCCGCACTTCCTCTGGCTTGGAAATGACCAAACCACGAGCCCCGAAAGCTTCCGCAACCTGAGCGAAATCCGGGTTGGCACCGTAGAGCGCCGTCTTGACGTAGCGACAGCTGTAGAAAAGCTGTTGCCACTGCCGCACCATCCCCAGGTAACCGTTGTTGATCACGAAAATCTTGACCGGCAGGTTGTAGGCAGCCGCCGTGATCACCTCGGAGAAAGTCATCTGAAACCCACCGTCGCCGACCACAGCGACAACCGGCCGGGGATGTTCAGACTCCTGTTGCGCTACTGTCGCTCCCATGGCCGCGGGCACGCCGAAACCCATGGTGCCGAGACCACCTGAAGTAACGATGCTTTTCGGATGTTTGAAACGGTAGTACTGAGCCACCCACATTTGGTGCTGGCCTACATCCGTCACCATGATGGCCTCGCCGTCGGTCACCTCGCTCAGTTGCTCCACAACGTACTGAGGCTTGACCACCCCGGGTTCGTGCCGGTAGCGTAGCGGATGCTTGCGTTGCCATTCCGCGATCTGCTCAAACCATTCCTCGCGGTCGGCGGGTTGAACCAGAGGCACCAAGTCCACCAGTACGTGGTAAGCGTCGCCAACGATGGGCACATCCACGGGCACGTTTTTACCGATCACGCTGGAGTCGATGTCGATGTGCACGATCTCAGCGTTCGGAGCAAAGTCCTCGAGACGCCCCGTCACCCGGTCATCGAAACGCGCCCCAATGGCGATGATCAGGTCCGCGTGTTGCATGACCATGTTGGCCGTCCAGGTGCCGTGCATTCCCAGCATGCCCAGCCACAGCGGGTGATCGGTGGGGAAGGCGCCCAAACCCATCAGGGTGGAAGTAACAGGGATGTTGTTGTCGATGGCCAAGCGGCGCACCAGTTCAGCCGCCTCGGGCTTTTGAACACCACCACCGATGTACAGCACCGGACGTTTGGCCCGGCTGATGCGCTCGGCTGCGCGGGAAATCTGATGGGCGTGGCCGAAAATCTTCGGCTTGTAGCCACGCACAACGATTTCTTCGCCGGGTTCGTAGTCCGTGCGTTCGGCCAGCACGTCTTTCGGCATGTCGACCACCACGGGACCCGGCCGACCCGCCCGAGCAATGTAGAAGGCCTTTCGCAGGGTATCCGCAACTTCGCTCGCCGTTTTCAGAAGAAAACCGTGCTTTGTAATCGGTCTCGTGATGCCAATCGTGTCGACTTCCTGAAACGCCTCGTTGCCGATCATCCGGAGCGGCACCTGGCCGGTAAGCACGACCACCGGACTCGAATCCATGAAAGCCGTCGCAATGCCCGTGACGGAATTTGTGGCGCCCGGTCCTGAGGTCACCAGCACGACGCCGACCTTACCCGTGACGCGCGCGTAGCCATCTGCCGCGTGGACGGCGCCCTGCTCGTGCTTGGTCAGGATCCAATTCAGGTCCGGGTAACGCCCCGTCACATCGCAAAGATCGATGATGGCGCCTCCGGGGATGCCAAAAATCGTCTCGACCCCTAACTCGAGTAACGTGCGCACGAGGACATCGGACCCTTTCAGATCGTATCCTGGCTCCACGCTTACTCGACGCGTCTTCCTGCCGGGCTCTCGCGCAGGGGCTTCGGGCATCCTTGTTGCAATCTCAGCGCTCATCGTTCGCCTCCAATCCTAACCGTTCCACTCCGGGATTTCCAGAACCGCTCCGTGGCTTGCGGAGGTGACCATTGCCGCGTAACGCGCCAACCACCCGCTCAGGTCCCTCCGCCGCTTCGGTTGCCAGCGTTTACGTCTTTCTTCGAGCACCGCATCATCCACCAGCACATTCAGCTTCCGGTTCGGGATGTCAATCTCGATGGTATCCCCCTCCTCGACCAGAGCGATGGGACCACCAGCTGCCGCCTCGGGAGACACGTGCCCCACACAGGCCCCACGCGTGCCACCCGAAAAGCGGCCATCCGTCAGCAAAGCCACCGATTCCCCAAGTCCCATGCCCATGATGTTGGAGGTCGGTGCCAACATCTCGCGCATGCCGGGACCGCCCCGTGGTCCTTCGTACCGAATCACCACCACGTCACCAGAGCTGATCTTGCCCCCCAAAATCGCCGCGTCCGCTTCTTCCTCGGAATCGAACACCCTCGCTCGCCCCCTGAAAGTCAGCATCTGCGGCACCACAGCCGCCGTCTTCACCACCGCACCTTCAGGGGCAAGATTACCAAACAAAATAGCCAACCCGCCGTCCGGAGCGTACGGGTTATTGAGCGTGCGCACAACCTGCCCATCGGGTTCTGGCGCCTCCTGAACGTTTTCGGCCAGACTCTTGCCGCTGACGCTGGGTGCCTCTGCGTGGAGAACACCGTCTACTCGAGCGAGCTGCTTCAGAATCGTAGACACACCGCCAACTCGCGCCAGGTCCTCCATGTGGTAGTTTGAGGAAGGGGCGATCTTGCACAAGTGCGGCACCCTGCGCGAGAGGGCGTCGACCTGGTCGAGTGGAAACGCAACGCCCGCCTCCGCGGCGATGGCCAGCAGGTGAAGAACAGTGTTCGTAGAACCACCCATGGCCAGATCAAGAGCAAAAGCGTTTTGCACAGCGCGGTCCGTGACGAACTGACGCATCGTCCGGCCTTCTCTCACCAGCGCCACCGCCCGTCGCCCTGCTTCGCGGGCCAATTCCCGACGGGCTGCTGTGTCGGCCAGTACGGTGCCATTCCCGGGTAAAGCAATTCCCAGGGCTTCCATCAAACAGTTCATCGAGTTGGCCGTGAACAGCCCGGAACAGGATCCACAACCCGGACAGGCGAGCCGCTCTACCTCCCGAAGCTCGTCGAGCGACATTTTGCCTCGCGCCACCTCGCCCACGGCCTCAAAAACCGAGATCAGGTCCACCACGCGACCGTTCGGCAAAAGGCCTGCACGCATGGGGCCACCACTCACAAAAACCGTTGGCACGTCCACGCGCAGAGCACCCATGATCATCCCTGGCACGATCTTGTCGCAGTTGGGCACACAAACAAGGCCGTCCAGGGCGTGAGCCCTCACCATGGTCTCCACGCTGTCAGCGATCACTTCGCGGCTGGGCAGAGAATAGCGCATGCCGTCGTGCCCCATCGCGATGCCGTCATCCACAGCAATCGTGTTGAACTCGAAAGGCACCCCGCCAGCCTCGCGAATTCCAGCTTTGACCTGTTCGGCGATCTCGCGCAAATGCACGTGGCCCGGTACAATCTCACAGAACGAGTTGGCCACGCCGATGAACGGCTTCTCGAAATCCTCGTCCGCCAGACCCGTCGCACGGAGCAAACTCCTGTGCGGTGCCCGACCCGGTCCCTTCTTCACAGCGTCGCTGCGCATTCGCACCCTCCGGAAAGCTCACCACCTCACCTCCGGGGTCAGCCTTGCTGCTTCAGATGCTCTGCACCTGCGCCAGAGATCTTCGCCTGTTTCTGTTTGTTGTGCTTTGTCGGGGTTTTACTGCGTGACTTCTTGGGGCTTTCGGGCTGATCTCTGGCGCTTGGTGTTTAGCGAAGCAACAGCAGGCCAGAAATCAAGCCCAGAAGAATGAGGGGTAGGATAATAATGAGGTGAATCAGAGCGAGGAACGCATGCAACGCAGGACGCACGACAACAGCGCCGCCCGTGCCGTGGGCTGCTGAGCTTTCGGCGAAGTTGTACACGTCCTCAATCTGCATTTCTCGCTCTTTCCCTTTGCCCGTAAAAGTTGCGGCAAAGATAAACAGCTGGATCAAAAAACGCAAGAAAAATCTTCCTACACCGCAGAAAATTTCGTCCAGATTCCCCTTCGCTTGCGCTGACTCACCGGAACAGCCTGCAAAACGCGGGCCACTCTTTTCACTGGCTATCGGCCCGGCGCCCACTTTCTGCAGAGGAAATTCTGAGAGCGTTAACAACGGCCCCCACCTGCGTCTGCGTTTTCAGTTGCGATGGCCGTGTCTCCTGCTCCCAAACTGCAAACACCCTTCACAGGCTTCAAACGAACTTTGGGGATTACACATCCCGGAACCGGTTGCAGGACGGGAAAACTCCAGTCGCTTCGCTCTTCCCAAGCTCGGGGCATTTTCTCGTTCCAAAGTCGCAAGGGTCCACTTTGTGGAGCTCCATTCCCCACCACACACTCTTTCCCGCCTCTTGCACAACCCCTTCCGGTTTGGTACATTTAGGCAGATCACGCGGTTTGTCGTTGCCGCGGGGAAAAGTTGAATCAAACATGAACCCGGACAACCACACACTGGCAGGAGGAGGCCATGCCACAAAGGACCCTGCGAGTCGGGATTCTCGGGGCGGGAACCATCGCCAACATGCACGCAGAAGTATTCAAGAGAGTGGACGAGTACGAGCTGGTGGCCGTTTGGCGGCGGAACGTCGAAAAAGGACGCGAGTTCGCGCAGAAGCACGGCACAAGCTATGTCTCGTCAGCCGAGGAAATCATCGCCCGTGACGACATCGACGTGGTGGACATCGCGGCCCCACCTAAGCTTCACCACGAACTGGGAGAGAAAGCAGCGGCCGCCGGCAAACACGTCGTTGTGGAGAAACCCATCGACGCCACTCTGGAAGGAGCTGACCGCCTGATTGAGGCCTGCGAAAAGGCGGGGGTAACACTGGCGGTAATCAGCCAGTACCGTTTCACTGACGGTGCCCGTTTCATCAAACAGGCGATCGAAGAAGGAGCCTTTGGGGATCTCATTCAAGGTGATGCCTTTGTGAAATGGTTCCGTCCGCAGGAATACTACGACAAAGACGCCTGGCGCGGGGATCCGGTCCTCGAAGGCGGTGGGGCACTCATCAATCAGGCCATCCATTTCATCGATCTTCTGCTGTGGTGGTTCGGTCCCGTGCGGCATTTGACCGGAAAAGTCAGGACGGTGTCCCACAACATCCCGGTGGAAGACCACGGTGTCGCGCTGCTGGAATTCGAGAATGGGGCTCTGGGGCTCGTGGAAGGCTCGACGGCCATCGTTCCGGGCTTCCCGGCGCGCGCCGAAGTGCATGGGCAAAAGGGCAGTGCCCGATTCGAGGGAGACACGCTGACCTTGTGGGAGGTGGAAGGTTACGCCAAACAACCACCCCTGGCCGAAGCGCGCCAATCCGGAGCACGCGAAGCCATGGCCATCGACATCGAGCCCATCAAACGGCAGTTTCTGGACATCCACGAGGCCATCACCACGGGACGCAAGCCCCTTGTGGATGGCACCGAAGCGCGGCGGGCGCTTGAGCTGGTGCTGGCCATCTACAAGTCGTCACGCGAGGAACGGCGACTCCGGCTCCCGCTGTAAATCGCAGGGTCACCGGGTGTCGGCGCGCTGCCCTGCCGTGCCCGGCTACGCGATTCAGGGCCCGCTCCGACAAGACGTTCGGGACAGCACACTTCTCTGGGTTCGGCGCCTTGACCGCCGAGCGAAGCGCGGAGCCACCTGGCTGGGCAGGTTGAGCCTACCGTGCAGCCCGCTGTACCCAAGCGCGAGAATGTGGAAAACCGACCGGTAGCTTGAAACGGAGGGCCAAGGACGTTTCGGGCAGTGCGCGCGTCGTGCGCCGCTTCACGCGCGCTCGCTCGGCAGCAAATCGCTGAAAAGGACGCTTCGGTTTCTGCCCTGGTTCTTGGCAGCGTAGAGGGCACGGTCGGCTCGCACAACGAGTTCGCGCACGAGCTTTGCGTCGTGCGGGTAGGTGGCAGCTCCGAGGCTGACGGTTACACGGACGGGTTTCTCCACTTCGTCTGCCGTTTCCATGGCCAGCACTGCAAGACGCACGCGCTCAGCGAACACCCGCGAACCCTCTCTCGGCACCGCAGGCAGGATGGCTGCGAATTCCTCGCCCCCGTAGCGCGCCCAGATGTCCGTTTCGCGGCTGGTCGCTTTGAAAATCCCGGCCAGAGTTTGTAGAAGCGCATCCCCGGCCGGATGGCCCAGTTCGTCGTTGTAGCGCTTGAAGTGATCGATGTCCACAAGAACCAGGCTAAGAGGCAAATCGAGCCGCCGAGCACGGGCCATCTCTTCCACAAGTCTGCGGTCGAAGTAACGACGATTGTAGAGCCCGGTCAACGCATCCGTGATGGCACTGGCCTCAAGCTCCAGGTACAGCCGGCTGTTGGACAGAGCCACGCTGGCCATGTTTCCGAGCAGCGAAAGCATCTGGAGCTCGGAGCTGCTGAACGCCGTCCCCGAAACCTTTGGGCCGAGAAGCAGCAAGCCCTCCACCTTGCCAGACTGCTGAAGCGGCAGGGCCAGGGCAAATCCGGCGGCCGCGAGTTTTTCCTCGGTTCGCAGAGCTGTACCAATCAAACTCGGCTTACCGGCGGCAATCACCTTGCGCACCCACGGATCTCGGGCGTCGAGGGGAAGCGCAACCAGCGAAGCCTCCGCCAGGCCTCCACCGTAGCGGCGCTTGAAACGCAGGTCGCTGCGGTCTTCGGGAATGGCCAAAGCAGCCTTGTTTACCCGCATCAACCCGAGCACGTGCAACACCAGCTTGCGGGCGAGTTCGTCCACATCACGGACCGAACTCAGGTCCACTGACACGGCAAACAAATTCTGAAGATCGTACACCGCTTTTCGCAGCTCCCGTTCCGTGTCCGAAACTGGTGCACGTCTCTGAGGTTGCTCAGGCTCGGTCCGGGGTTCGTGTGGTTCCGTTGCCACCGAATCTGAACCGCCCACAGGTCGCTGGGGAACCAGGAGGAGAACCAGCACTGTGGACGACAACACACACCAGACCACAAAAGCCGCCAGGGTGTAGGCATCGGTTTGCCAGCCACCGGCCAACACAAACGCAACTGTTTGCAGTGCGGCTGAGAGCAGCCACACCTTCAGCCGGCTTGTTGTTTTACCGTACGGGGGAGCCAAAGACGCATGACCCTCGTTCTCAGTCAAAAGCGTGACATCGAGCTCTGGTACCCGCGTTCGCGGGACGTGCTGTTGGTGGCCTGGTAATCGGCCGGGTGTCAAGACGGGTGGTTTCTGCCCACTTTGCAAACCCTCGGTACGATTATCGGCTCGGGTTGGGAAACCTTTGCCACGGCCCGGGACCAACGCTGGGCAAGTACGTTACGAACTGCTTCTGCGTCCGGCGTGCTCGAAGCTGCACGTCGGGCCCGGGCACCGCTGTCCCATGAAAATTCTTCCGAAATCTCTTGAGTCTGGGGCCGCGATTTCGTAAACTCACCGGCGTGTCTACAAGCGCCCGTTCAAACCGAGCACGGAGTGCCACCCTTGTCCGGACCAGCTCAACTTCCCCAGCAAATCCTGACTTTCGCGCTACCGTTGGCTGCGGGATTTGTTCTCGGTCGCACGCGTTCGTGGACTCAGCGCGACACGAACACGCTTTCACGACTCACCGTGGACGTTCTCTTGCCAGCACTCGTGATCCGGGCGCTCGCCTTCGACACAAGCCTGGACGTCCTGCGCCAGGCCCCGCTGCTGGTAGCCTGCGGCTACGGTTCCCTGCTCTTCGGGGCAGCGGTCGCCTACCCTGTGTCGCTCCTGGTCACAACCGAACGCCGACAACGTGTGGCCTTTCTCGTGATTGCCGGGCTTTCCAACACAGCATTCCTTGGTTTTCCAATCCTTTACGGCCTCTACGGGCACGAAGCCCTGGCGCGTGCCGTGCTCTACGACTTTGGTCTCACGGTAGCCATGTACAGCGCGGGCTTGTGGATGCTTGGCCTCGTGGGCGACGCGTCGCCAAGTGAAAGTCTGAAAGACCTTACGCGGTCGCCCATTTTTTGGGCTTTTGCTCTCGGCCTGACCGTGCTGATCCTCCAGCTCCAGCTGCCGGACGTGTTCAGGAAGGCACTGGACCCACTGGCCCAGGCGTCCGTCCCCGTGGCGCTGCTGGTGATCGGCTGCGGAATTAGCGCCGTCGACAACGCACCCGTGCCACGCAAAAGAGCCGTCGTTGCGCTGGACGTCACGCGGCTCCTGCTAATCCCGCTCGCTGGATTCGCCATTTTGCGCGCGTTGGGCGTTGCTGGATTGAACCTCAATGTCATCGTGCTACAGCTTGCCATGCCAGCTTCTGTGACCGGCTCAGTCCTGGCCGGTGAAATGACGGGGCAGATGACCCTGGCTTCGCGCACCGTTGCCACTTCCACTCTGCTAGCTGTCGCGACCATCCCACTGTGGGTGGAAGTGTTGTCCCTGCTCACTCGCTGACGACACGTACCGGGTTCGCACAGAGATCGGGCTGTCTGCCACGGACAGTCCCGACCGGGTAAGAAGAAGGCAGGTGGATTCAGAAGTGGCAGCAGGCAAACAGAGGAAGCACCAAGCGCAGCTCCAACAAGAAGTGGTCGCAGCCTTTCCAACGTAGGGCGGGTAACCCGGGAACGCAGCATTAACGGCAACGAGTATTCGGCCGGTCCGACGGGGTTACACTACAGTGTCTGCAAAAGGTCTTGTTGATCGCCGGAAACACCCGTCTCCGACGACACCGGCCCAAAAGCGCCAATCCCCACAACGGTACAACTGGAGGTCAAACGGATGAAGCTCGCCAAAGCTGCCCTCAACTGCAAACGACTCGTTACGCGGCGCAGAGGTCCGGAGGTAGAGGAAACCGTCGCCGCTTACCTCGCAAACCGCCTCTTCAATCAGGCAACACACGAGCGCACACGCGAGCTCCCCTCAGGTTGGGAAGCGAGTTTCCTTGTCGCGACGGGCGACGAAAACGTGCTCACCGCGCTTGAACCCGGCCACACCCCATTGCCCGCAAGGAGAACCTGGGCCGTCTTCCGCCTCCGCGAAGACGGCAGCGGGTACCTGATTGCTAACCGCAAGAGCTGGCTTTACACAGCGGCCACATTTCTGGCAGAGGATTTCGAGAACGACGAAATGCCTCACGAGCCCACCGTTCTGACTCCCGCCTTCGAGAACCTGCGGCCACTCTTCGACTACTTCCTCACCCAGCCCTGGCGTGTCGCGCGGAAATTCGATCCCGAACGCTACGTCGCCCTGTACGCCCGCCTCGGCTACACGCACGTGGAAGTGAACGGTCTCGGCACCCCCTACCCGCTTGAGCCGGGGGTACCGGGAGAAGTGTACCCAAACTTCTACCAGTACTGTCCCGCACTGGACCAGTTCGTCAGCAGCTCGCTCAACCGAGGTGTGTACCCGGCCGACTACCTGGCCACAAATCTGGGCTACCTGAAGCGCAACGCTGCATTGGCACGAAAGTACGGCCTCGAGCCGGGACTGCTGGTCTTCGAACCGCGCTCAGTGCCAGAGACTCTGTTCGAACGGCACCCAATGCTGCGCGGCGCCCGGGTGGACCACCCATTCCGCAGCCTTAAGCCGCGCTACAACCTGACCTTGGCCCATCCAGCCGTGAAAGCCCACTACCGCGAGCTGATCCAGGCCCTCCTCCGCGAAGTTCCAGAACTGGCGTACATCAACATCTGGAGTAACGACAGTGGCGCGGGGTTCGAACACACCCACTCGCTGTACGTGGGCCGCAATGGCGGTGCGTACCTCATCCGGGAGTGGAAAACGCACGAGGAAATCGCCCGAACTGCAGCGAACAACATCGGCGATTTCCTTCGCCTGCTTCGAGACGCTGCGCGGGAAATCAACCCGCATTTTCGGGTCGTTCTCCGACCCGAGTCGTTCGACAACGAACGGCCGTTCCTCTGGCAACAGTTCCGTGAAGGACTGGACGTGGAGGGCGCTTCGATTCTGCCGATCGAGAGCCGTCGCCAGTACGTCCACCCGCTCTACCCGGAAATCAAAGAAGTGCTCGGAAGCGTGCACCACGTACCGCTCTTCCCCGAGGAAAAAACTGAGAAAGAGCGGCTGGAGGAACGCGGGTCCACGGCTCATTTCGACATGTCGCTCGCTTTGGGTTTCCAGTTCGAACCGCTCGTGGGCGTGTCCTGTCCGTGGTTGGTTGTGGAGAAGTTGCAGTCGCTCAAGCAAACGGAGGCCGAGTGGGTAGCAGTTGTTGGCGGTACGGCACCGCCTTCAAGTGCGCCGTGGTGGATCAACAACGAAGTGCTGCGTGCGTTCCAGGCCGATCCGAAGCTCGACGTTGAACAGCTGATCGCCCGTGTTGCCAGGCGCTGGGTCGGAGCAGAACTGGCCGACGATCTGGTGGCGGCCTGGCGTGCCAGCGACGAGGCTGTGCGGACGTACCCCAATCCGAACTTCCTTTACAGCGTTTTCGGCGCCGTGTGGTACAGAATCCTGGTCAGGCCGCTTGTGCCAAACATCGAGGCTGTCCCGGAGGCAGAGCGCCTCTACTACGAGCGCCACAGTTGCAACCCGCCACACAATCCGCAACGGGTGGATTTGGCGCGCGACGTGCTCTTCGAACTGACGACGCAGGAGAGGTGTGAGCAGTCGCTGGAACCTTTCGACACACGCTGCTTACCGGCTGCTGCGCAGGCAGTCAAAATGCTCGAGAAAGCGCTCAGCAAAGCCGACGGCGCGGCGCGAGCCGTGCTTCAGGACCAGCGCGACCGGGCCGTTGCCCTGAAGTGCTGGCTGCGCAACACACGCAACTGCGCCGCCTGGGTGGCGGGCGTGCACGGTTACCTGCGTGCTACTGACGAGGAGCAAAAGACAACGTACAGGCGTTTGGTTCGCGAAATGATGCTCGACGAAATGGCGAACACCCAGGAGCTGCTCGAGCTCTGGGAAACGTCGACCACCGAGTGGATGCCAATATCCCGGTTTGGCGAAAGCATGTTCCTGTACGACGAGAATTTCGGCAAACACTTGCGGACCAAGCTCCGCCTGATGGAGAAGCACCTCGAAGACGAGCCCTACATCGATCCCGATTTCATGTGGAAGAACTCAGTCGGGATTGCGAGTTGAACCAGGGCCTCGACTTGCAAAAGCACCTCCAGCGTCTGTGGGAGACGGTCCGGGCGGGTCAGTGAGGCCTTCAGCACAGCTTGAACAGCCAGAACGAGAGGCTGAACAGTGTACCGCGTTCTCGTCACCGGAGGTACAGGGCTGGTTGGCAGGCGCCTTGTGACCAGACTTGTCGCGAGGGGACACTCGGTCACCGTTCTGACACGCAGAGCCCCGCACAGACAGAACGGTGTGGCCTACTTCCGTTGGGATGTACAGGCCGGCACGCTCGACGCCGCGACGGTGCAAAAGGCTGAGGTCCTTGTGCATCTGGCGGGCGAGAACATCGCCGCCGGCCGATGGACCAGAAGGCGCAAGCGGGCCCTTCTGGAAAGTCGGGTCCGTCCCGCCGAGCTGCTCTTCAAAACAGTTCAAGGCGCGAGGAGACCTCCCCGTGTTTTCATTTCAGCCTCCGCCGTGGGCTACTACGGGGCTGTTACCTCGAACCGCGTGTTCACTGAAACGGATCCACCAGGCAAAGATTTCCTGGCGGAAGTTTGTCGCCAGTGGGAAGCCGCGGCGCTCCGTTTCGCAGGGCTGGGCACTCGCGTGGTTCTTTTGCGCACGGGCGTTGTGCTGGCCCGCGACGGCGGAGCGCTTCCCAAGCTCGCCGGACCGGTTCGCCACGCTGTCGCCGTCCCGCTCGGGTCTGGCACCCAGCACATGCCCTGGATCCACATCGAGGACCTGGTCGACCTTTACGTGTCTGCCATCGAGTCCGACCAGCTGTCGGGGCCGTACAACGCCGTTGCGCCGGAATGTCCCACCAACAAAGCCTTCATGAAAACACTGGCCGAGGTACAGGGACGTCCTTTCTTGCCCATTGGGGTACCGGGGTTCTTGCTTCGGCTGGTCCTTGGCGAGATGGCCACGAGTCTGCTGGAGGGAAGCTGCGTCTCTGAAGCCAGAATCCGCGCGACGGGCTACACCTTCCGCTTCCCGACGCTACGGTTGGCGCTGGAAGATCTCTTGGCCACGGAACAGCGTCTGTTGTAGACTTCCCCGGGGGGAGCAGGGAAACACAGGCAAAAACAGCCCGCCGTGCGGCTACCTCGCGTCTCAGCGAGCCGGCGCACCCGCCTACGCCTTGAACACCTCAGCGCAACTCAAGAGGATCGAAACGCCTTTTTCGAGCGCCTCCCAGCTGGCCGCGTACGAAACCCTGAAGTGAGTTTCCCGGCGTGAAAACGTGTTGCCGGGGATCACCAGCACACCGGCTTGCAGGCAACGCTCTGCCCAGGCCGCGGCGTCGTTACCGGGTGCCCTGGCGAACACGTAGAAAGCACCTTCCGGGGGAGCCAACTCGAACGCGTCCGCAAGCCTTTTCCGCACGTAATCTCGCTTGCGCCGCAGTTCGGCCACACGGTCAGCGATCGGCGTGTCCAGAGCTGTCAACGCCGCGAATTGGGCCACCGAATTCAGGCTGGCGTGGGTGTACTGCTGGAGCAGGGCCATGTCGTCCAGCAAATCCGCCGGGCCGGAAACGTAGCCGAGGCGCCAACCGGTCATTCCCGCGGATTTTGAAAAGGCGTTGATGACCAGCGCACGATCGGTAAGTGTCCCCACACTGACGAATTCGCGATCGTAAACAAACAGCTCGTAGACTTCGTCGGAAACGATCACCAAATCGTGTCTCTCGGCAAAGTCTACCAGCGCCAGGAGTTCATCCCTGGTCCACACGGCACCGGTCGGATTGTTGGGTGAGTTGAGCAGAATCGCCTTGCAGCGCGGCGAAACGGCCTCCTCCAAGGCAGCGAGATTCGGGCGAAAATCCGGGTAGGTGCTCACGAAACGTGGCACGCCCCCCGCCAGAATGACCACGTTTGGGTACGCCACAAAGTAGGGATCAAAAAGGAGGACTTCGTCGCCTGGGCCGACCAGAGCCAACATGGCCACAAGTAAAGCACCAGTGGCTCCCGCGGTAATCAGGACGTCCTCCGCCCGATGCCCCTCAGCTTGGAGCTTCATCTTCAGCCGTTCACGCAGTTCCGGAATGCCACGCGTGGGCGTGTACCGGTTCCGTCCCGACCAAATCGCTTCCACAGCCGCTTGTTTCACCGGGTCAGGGACGTCAAAATCCGGCTCGCCGATCGACAGGTTCACCACGTCTTCACGTTCGTACGCGATTTCAAACATCCGTCGGATTCCGGACGGAATCAGCTGCCCGACCCGTGCCGCTCTGTGTTTGTCCACCGGTTTCCCTTTCGTCCTGAAGGGTTCCTTACGGCTGTCGGGTTTTGACCCGCGTCGCGATGATCACGGTCTCAAGCCCAGCCCCCTTGGCCGCGTCCATGACCTCCACAACCAGACCGTGCGGCACCGATTCATCTGCACGCAAAACCAGCTTTTTCTCTCTAAGGCGCGGCAGGACTTGCCGGAACACCTGCTCCAGGCTGTCGGGCGCCACCAGCCGCTCGCCGACGTAAACTTTTTTGTCCGCGCCGATGTTGACCACAAGCCGGTCAATCTGTTCCACCTTGCCGTGTGAGGCGGCGGGCAGAATCAGGTTCATGCCCGGCTGCTCTCTGAAGGTCGTGGAAATCATGAAAAAAATCAGGAGCAGAAACAACACGTCGATCAGCGACGTGATGTTGATCGCGACGCGGCGCCGCCGTTTCTCCAGCAGCTTCATCGTTTGTGCAACGCCTTTTCCTGGCCCTGAGTAGCGAGGGCAAGAGCGCGCAACCGCCGCAACAGAAGTGAAGAGTACTTCTCGATGTCCAGAATCAACCCCTCAGCGCGGCTCGCGAAGTAGTTGTAGGCCACCAGAGCCGGGATGCCAATGGAAAGCCCGGCCGCCGTCGTGATCAGAGCCTCACTGATGCCAGCAGACAAAGGTGCCGCCTGACCCACACCCTGCACCGCGATCACGTGAAAAACCTTGATCATGCCCAGAACCGTGCCCAACAGGCCTAACAGCGGCGAGGCCCCAGCTACCGTCTCCAGTGCCACCAGGCCGCGCTCCAACACGCGCACTTCCTGCCGCCCCTGCTCCTCGATGAGCCCTTCGATCTCTTCCTTCGGTAAATTGCGGTTCTCAAGAGCCAGAGCCACTATTCGCGCAAAAGGTCCAGGTTTCACCTGACACAGAGCTCTGAGTTGCGTTACCTCGTCTTCATCGTGCAGGTTCTCAATCAGGCGCACAATCTCCGGCGTCAGAACCGCCTTGCGGCGCAAGACAATCAACTTCTCGATGAAAACAGCCAAACCAAGAATCGAGAAAAACGCCAGCGGGATCATCATGACCCCGCCTTTCACCATCTCCTGCCAGAACTGCTCCATGTTTTCCCTTGAGTTGTTCTCCGGCTGAACAAATTAAAAGCTCGTGAACCGTGCTCTGCACCGAGACCCACGCAAAAACTCCCGGCTTCGCCTCAGAAACCTGCAGGCATCCCCAGACCTCAAGACGACGTCTGTCCTCGGCAAACGGTTCCGTTCCAGGATGCGTGCGTCCTACCGGGGCTGGCCGTCCGGCCCGTACACAACGTACATGAACGTCCAGTGGAGCTCGAGGTAAGGCTCCGGGAAGTCTTGCGGCAGCGGCTTAAACGGTGACGAATTGCGCACCGCCTGCAAACTGGTTTCCACCAGCGAGCGATGGCAGTCGTAAGACTCCACTTCCAGATCCTGCACCTCACCGTTCGGCATGACCTTGAAATGGAGCACCACACTCCCGTGAATGATGCCCAACCGGGTAAACGCCGGCGGTGGGTACAGGTTGCTGGCCATGCGGCGTTTCATGTACAGAATGTAGGGAGCGTAGTCCCAGGCGTACGTGTTGAGTGAGAAATCACCGATGAAGCGCGACTTGGCATCTTGCTGTCCGCCACCGGCACGCGGCTGAACCTGCGGTTGCATTGGCTGGCCGATGACTTCGCGGCTGAATTTCGGTGGAGCAAAACGTCGCAACACCGTGGGCAACTGGCCTTGCTGTTCCGGTTTCTCCTGCTCCTCCACGGGTGCAGAAGGTTGCGGGGGTGGGCTTGGACGTTGCGCCGTCATCCCGCTGGCAACTACGGCGGCCTGCCCTGCCTCAACACCTTCTGGGCCACCCTCGGCGAAAACGTCGTTGCGCACGGGGGCAAACGCCTCGCCTTCCGGCAAGTTGTCCGGGGCTTCCGGATTCTGCGCGCGGGCGTTCTTGTCCGACACTGCCGCAGCCTGTTCCGGTGGCTTTTGGAGGCGAGCTGACTCGGGGGTTTCCACAAGCCGAAACGCCAGGAGTTTTTCCTGCTCTGCGGCAGGCACGTCCGGGTTCGACTGCGCGAGCACAAGAGGCTTCCAGGCAAAATAGCCCCCAATCAACAAGGCGTGCAAAATCAGCGACACAACGATCGCTAACACGTCCAGTCGTTGCGGGTGGCGCTCAGCCAGATCGACCGCTGACCACCGGCGACGCAAACCATCCTCGAGTCCGGTCGCTCGCCGCACGAAAACTTTCAGAGTCGACAGGACAGCCAAACCGTCATCAAATCCTCTGCAACCGTGATTTCGCCGTTGAACGTGCGCCTGGCCCGCCCCACGAGATCCATCTGGTCGCCCGCCGGGTAAATGTGACTCAGTACCAGCCTTTCCACACCCGCTTCCTCAGCCACAGCACCTGCTTCTTCTGGCGTCAGGTGAGTCGCCACGGGCGGCTGGTCGGCGTTCGCGCACTCGAAGATCGCCACATCGGCCCCTCGCGCCAGCCACACCAGGTCATCGCACACGCCCGTGTCTCCCGAAAAAGTCACAACGCGTCCGCAGGCCTCGAGCCGGAAGCCGATCGCGTTTCGGCTGTGGTGCACGGGCCGGGCAGAAATCTCCAGCCCACCCAGGACAAGGTCTTCCCCTGGCAATTCGACAACACGCAAAGGAACACCGGGATCCAGGACCCAGCGGCCGAACGTGTCCGCAAGACCGTGAAGCACAGCCTCCAGACCAACAGGGCCGCCCAAAAGCAGCTCTCGCTCGCGCGTCAACCCGGGTGCGTTCCGGAAGGCAAAGAGTAGAGCGGGCAGGTCTGCCACGTGGTCCATGTGGAAATGGGTGATCAAGACACCATCGAGCGTCTCCCACGGGAAACCGGACTCCACCAGGCGTCGCAACGCACCCGAGCCTGCATCGATCAGGACACTCGTTTCGCCGTGCCGTAGGAGGTACGAAGCCGAAGCACGGCGAACCCGGGGGACGCAAGACCC
>CAZXXS010000120.1:0-19088 GCA_964644845.1 uncultured Cytophagia bacterium
CATCTCACCCGGATGGATCCTGAAAGGGATCGAACGTTTTGCCAAAGAACGAGAAGTGAGGCTCCAGCGCCTGAGAAGGCCACTGGAGGGGCTGCAGACCTGAGGCACGACGTTCTCGTGTTGAGAGGTTAGGAGAAAAGAAACGCGCCGGGTGGCTTACAAAAAACACCCGGCGCAATCGTCAGTCCGGGGACCCTCCGTCCGTCACCACGCCAGCCTTCCCCGCACCACGAGGATCTGCTGGGGGTGGTCCCAAGTGGACGCGCTGCTCGCCGCCAGGAGCGTGCCGTCGCTGAGCTGGATCACCGAGTTCCACCAGTAGGTCGCTGTACCCGCCAGAATGGGCTTGGGCTTTGACCACGTCTTCCGCCGTCGAAGCTGCGAACGTATTTCAGATCAAGGCTTACGCTGTTGCTTTCGATGGACCGGTCCTCGTCCGTCTGGAAAGTGACGAGCAAGCTGCCGTCGAAGAGCAGCGCGCTGTAGGGAGCGCTGGCGAAGTGGAGGCTGTCGGGGGCGTAAACGAGTGACCGGTGGGTCCAGGTTTGGCCGCCGTCTTGACTGCGAAGCGACCGGATTACGAAAGGATTGGCTGCGTCGGTTGCTTCGAAAAAACACAGCCAATCCCCGTTTGGCAGGATCACGACCGACGCCATTCCGTCTCGAGAACGGGGGCTGCAGGCCACGATTCGCGGGGCGCTCCAGCTTTTCCCACCATCCGCTGACGTACGTACGGCGATGACCTGGGGGTACTGTGGCTGGTAGACTTCGCTTGAATAGAAAACGTGAACCAACTCGCCGTCAGGGCTCAGCAAGAAAGGCTCCCAGAGCCCGCTTGCGCTGGAGTCCACGGTAGAAAGCAGGGACCACGTCCGTCCACCGTCGCGACTGGAAGCAACGCGGATGCGAAACGGGGCGCAGCCGACCTCGCGAAAGGCGCAGAGCACGGTGCCGTCACTCAACTGAAGCAGGTGGGGGTTGGCGCAGTCGCACGCCGGGTTAGCGAATACCCGAGTTCATTTGGCCCAGGTTCTTCCACCGTCGTGGCTTACCGAGAGACGAATTTCAACGTGTTCCGAGCCTTCGTTGGTGTCGTAGGCGCACAGCAGGGTGCCGTTCTTTAACTCGAGGAGCCGTGGGTACCAGACGCCGCCGCTTTCTGCTGAGAAAACGACAACGGGGTCGGACCAGGCGATCGTGCCTTGGGGAAAGGTGGGACGCGTCGGCGATCGGTCGCGTGTGCACCCGGTGAACACGATCAGCGCCAGAACTGTGGCAACCCAGACCGGTGCGAAGCGGGCCCGTAGGCCTCCGTCCTCTTGAGTACGTTTCAGAGGCTTGATTGCGACCGTTGTCATCAGGGCGCGCCCTCCCGCGACAGCAGGGGACGGTCAGACGGCACTTGCGTCGCTACTTGGACGGACGTTCGAACAAACTGTTCGGCACCTGCACATTTACCTGGATGGTGTCGACTCTGGCCTCAGCGAATTCCTTGTCGTTCGCGTAAACCTTGGTCAGCACCGGAAAACAAACGCCTTTGACAACGCGGAATGCCTCGTAAACCTCGTCAACCTGAGTCGGCGCACCCATTACGCGTCCTCGGTAGCGCTGACGTCCCGGCTTGTGCGTCGTCGGATCCAGGTACAGGCGGGTTGAGAAACCGCGTTTATCCCGAATTAGCAGGACATCGTACGTCTTCTCACCGATTGTCTTTTGGCCGAGTGCCTGGACCTTGAGCTCCGGATCGGCTGCCCGACGCAGAAGCCAAGGCAATTCGCGGAAGATGTTCTCCTGGGACTCTTTTCTGCGTTCGGCGGGTACGTCCTGGATGCCCTTGGGCGTGACCATCCAGCTCCGGTTGCCCACGGTGACGGAGGTCATCGTGCCCATCGGCAAAGTCATCTTCTCCCACGCGCGATCTGGCCAGACCAAAATGCGCTCCGACTGGATGGCCATGTTGCCTTGAGGAGTCTTGACAGTCACCTTGCTGACCTGCCGAATCGTGTGAAGGTCTTGCAGTTTGGCACCTCCACAGGCTGCTGCCGCCTGTTTGAGCAGTGCTCGCCCCTTTTCGATGTCTGCCTTTGAGGCTTCAGGTGCTTCCTCCTTAGGTTCAGGAATCGTGATGTCAATCGTGTGCACTTTCCCCAGGGCGGAAAGCGGCTCGTCGAAGCCTTTCTGGTTTCCTTCCACGAGAATCCGAACCTTGTCCGGGTGCAAGTACTTTTGTGCAACCCGTTGCACATCCTCTTTCGTTACTTTCTCGACTCCCTTTCGGATGCGGGTGAGAAAGTCCTTCGGGTAGCCGTAGTACTCGTAGGTCATTAGACGCTCTACGATCTCACGCCTGGTGTCGAAGTTGAACACAAACGAATTCAAAAAGCTGTCCTTGGCAAGTTTTAATTCATCCTCGGTGATTCCGTTGTCCCGAATGTCTCGCACCTGCTGGAGCATGGCCCGGATGGCCTTCACAGTCGTGCCGAGTTTTGTCTGACAGCCGACGTAAAACATGCCAGGGTAGTCGTAGTTGGCGCCGTAAGCCCCGAACACGGAATAAGCCAGGCCCATTCTGGAACGCACGTTGCGCACAAGCCTGCTGCTAAATCCGCCGCCGAGGATTTCGTTCAGCACGATCCAGCTGAAATAGTCCGGATTTTTCCGGATGCCGCCGATGTGGCCCAGCATGATGTAGGACTGGCTCAGTTCCGGTTTCTCGATGTAATTCACGGAGTAGTCGTAAGCGTACTTTACCGGTGGCAAAGAGGGCCTCTGGAAGCGGACTTTTTGCCATCCGCCGAAGACCTTCTGCAGACGGGCGATCATTTCGTCGGTTTTGAAGTCACCCCACACGCCCAGGATCACGTTGTTGGGGTGGAAAAATCTGCGGTGGAAAGCCACCAAATCCGCGCGCGAGATCCGGTCGATTGTGGCGTACTCCGGGTGACGGGCGTAGGGACTGTCCGGTCCGTAGATCAATTTGGTGAACTCGCGCATGATGACCTGCATCGGGTCGTCATTTCGTCTTGCGATGGCTGAACGCTGTTCGATCTTTGCCAGCTCGATTTTGTCTTCTGGGAAGGCCGGATGCTCCAGAATGTCGGCCAGAATCCCAAATGCAAGGTTTGCGTGTTCTTTCAACGCGGAGAGGGTAGCGTAACCGGAGGTGCGTCCGATGCCCACCTCGACAACTGCGCCGACTTGCTCGAGGGCATCGTCAATTTCATCGCCGGACCTGGAGGTGCTGCCCCCAGTGCGCATGACCTCTCCAGTGACGGACGCCAGCCCAACCTTGTCCGCCGGATCGTACACACCACCAACGCCGATCCGCATCGAGGCTTCGATGAGCGGCAGTTCGTGGTCTTCCACCAACAGGACAATCATCCCGTTGGGGAGAACGGTCCGCTTCACTTTTGGCAATTTGATTGGTTTGAGCGGTGGGAACTTCAGGTCCTTGTACGACTGCTGACCGGGTGCTGTTGGGACGAACGCGAACATCAAGAACGCCGCAAGAAGCAACTTGGCGAAGTGTCGGGACTTCATGGTCAACCTCGTTTTCTGTTCACTCATCTGGCTGTTAATTGGCGCCTGTGCTCGACGGAGGCTCAAGGTAGCCGACGGTACGATTTTGTCGCGTGAGGTAGGTGCGAGCCACGCGTTG
The DNA here is from genome assembly GCA_964644845.1 of uncultured Cytophagia bacterium. GTDB lineage: Bacteria > Zhuqueibacterota > Zhuqueibacteria > Oleimicrobiales > Geothermoviventaceae > Geothermovivens. The sequence continues at coordinate 3,659 of CAZXXS010000120.1, forward strand.
CACGTCGTCTGCGCTCACACGTTGTACTGCGTCCAGATCGCGGAAAAGATTCCGCCAGTCTCCGGTAATCACCTGGTAGTACGCCAGCGTCATGGCCAGACCCTGGTTCGACTGCATTTCCCGAACCAAATCGACGCGAGCTCGGTCCTTGGCTTTTTGCAGTTCCTGCTTTGTTACCGGCTCGTTCTTGATGCGTTCGATCTCCTCGAGAATGGCTTCTTCGCACTCTTGGTTGGTGTGCCCTTTGGCCGGAAAAGCGTAGAATGTGATCAGGCCGGGGTACTTGTCACCTGTCAGGCCGGAAAAGACCGACGCCTGAACCGCCACTTTCTTGTCTTTGACGAGCCTCCGGTACAGCCGTGAGGTTCTGCCGCGACCCAGGATGTCCTCCATGACGCTGAAAACGGCGTCGTCGGGATGGTTGACCGATGGCCGATGAAAGGTCATGATGACAAAGGGTTGGGCGGGGGCCTCCAGCGTGAAACGGCGTTCACCTTCTTGTTTGGGCTCGACCGTGATTACGGGTTCGGGCGGTGGCCCGCCGGGAAGGCGTCCGAAGTACTTACGCGCCAGGGCACGTACGTTTTCGGGATCGATGTCGCCAACAATGGCCACGGTGAGGTTGTTTGCGGTGTAGTGTTGCTTGAAAAAGGCGTAAGCCTCTGGACGCGTCACCATCTCGATGTCCGACTTGAACCCGATGACCGGTCTGCCGTAGGGGTGTGCCTTGTAAGCCATGGCGGCAACATCTTCCACGATGCGACGAATGGGATTGTTCTTGCCAAGGCGGTATTCTTCTAGCACCACGTTCTTTTCTTTGAAGAATTCGCGCAGTACAGGATCACGAAAACGCTCAGACTCGAGGTACATCCAGAGCTCAACCTTGTTGGAAGGGAGGCTGTAGAAGTAACGTGTCGCATCCTGGCTGGTCATTGCGTTGAGTCCAACACCCCCGGCCCGCTCGATGATTCTGTCGAAAGCGTCGTGGTCCACGTACTTGTCAGCTTCCTGCTGAGCGGCCCGCATGGCCTGCTCGAGCTTGTGGATGCGTACAGTGTCCGCTCGCGTTCCTTTCAATTTTTCGCGGCGAATCAATGCAAAAATGGAATCCACCCGCGCCATGGCCACCTTTTCTTTCGCGTAGTCCTTTGAGCCGATGGTGCTTGTGCCTTTGAAAGCCATGTGCTCGAAAATGTGGGCGATGCCGGTAATGCCGAGGTGTTCGTCCACGCTGCCTACGTTGGCGTGGGTGACGAAAGAGACAACGGGCGCGTTGTGCCGTTCGAAGACAAGCACAGTAAGTCCGTTTTCCAGCTTGAATTCTGTAAGACGCTTTTCGAAATCGGCGAGGTTTTGCGCAGGCGCTACGAAGGGTAGCAGCAGGAGCGTCGCCAGCGCAACACTGAAGGCTACCAATCTCTTCTGGTGCATCGAAATCCTCCACGCGTGTGTCCAGAGGTTGCGACGGGTTCCCCGTCCGCTGCCTCAAACCGCCTGAACGAAGCCAAAGCTGCAACGCGTTTCTGCGTTTAGGGACCCTCTCGGTTGCGCCCGGTCTACGCCGGGAATGTACGCAGGTTGCACCGCAAATGCAAGCAGAAACGGCCCGAAAGACTTCCCAGCCTTTTTCGGAGCGGCTTGGACGAACCCGTGTGCGCCTCTTGAGATGAAGCCCGAAGGGACGCGTCCGCACGGACTTTCTTTCCCTCGCTTGCGATCGAGCAGGTGCGAAAAGTCGGTTGTAGCGGCACGAGCTTGAGGTGGCTTGGTGTTGGTGCGGAATCACAAATTGGCGGTTCAAGCGTTGCAGGAGTTCCTTGTTGGTCTCCGACCGTGGCCTCGTCCTGACTGGGACAGCGTACTTCGAGTCAGGCCAGGAAGTCAGACGGCCCTCCGCCACGGTAAGTCTCTGGCCGAATCCGCCAGGCGAGCATGCAGCTGGCACTTTTCGGAAATGTTCTCCGCGGGCAGATGCGCTCTTTCGCGGCCCGCGGACTCAAGCCGCGCCGCGGTTGCCCTGTGTAGCAGCAATTTCCCAGGGCATTCTGTGGGCGTCGGGTTGGCGCCGGCCGGGGCTTGGGCAAGAGGAAGATGGAGCGGACGCTTTAGACGTGGTAGCGTTCCTCTCGTTCGGGCGCAAGCAACTGACGTTGGACCTTGGCGCTGTCCCTGGAGCCCGCGCAGGGCGTCTGAGTAGAATCAAATCTTTCCGTTGGGAGTCTCGACCGCGTATGCTACGAGTCCAGGCATCCCATCTTTCTCTTTCGGATTTTGCCCCTTTTCAAGGATTCCCCCTGCAAGGTCGCAGATCCGCGCCGCAGGTGACGGTTACTGTCAGGCTGAAGCCGTGTCCAAGAGTCTGACTTTGCCTGTGTGGTCAGCCAACTTTCTACGAGCAAAAGGGGCAAAGCTCCACGTTTCGGACCTTTCCAAACCGCCCGGGAATTCAATCCCTGAGCTATTCCGGTTCGAAACCCAACTGGTTTCCACTGGTTTTCATCTGAATTAGCAGGGGATTGGAAATGCCTGGCGGAAGCGCAGAGCAATCCTTGAGGCCCTGCTTTGGCCTGGAAACGATTCTGCCTGCGACATTGGAGCCGCTTTGAGGTGCCTGCGAGTTCCCACGGGAAAATGGGGGCGTCTGTGGCCCCTTTTCAATTGCTTCTTACGCACGAAAATCGTATGTTTGCGCTGACTTGTGGGGACTCACGGAACGAAAACGGGAGGGAAACATGAACCGCGAGCGTCAGATCAACGTGGAACTGGGCGAGAAAGAGGCCGAAGGTATTTACAGCAACCTTGCTCTCATCACACACTCGCCCGCGGAATTCGTCATCGACTTCACCCGAATGGTGCCTGGGGTGCCCAAGGCGAAGGTCTACGCGCGCATCATCATGACACCTCAGCATGCCAAGTCTTTTCTCCGGGCTTTGCAGGAAAACATTGAAAAGTACGAGAAGCAGTTTGGTGAAATCAAGCTGTTCGGAGAATCGGCCGAGGGGCGAAGCTTTGGCTTCAAACCGCCAGCCAACGGAGAAGAGGGCCCCGAGCAGTAGCGTGTAGAAGGAGAGGAGAGATCAGATGGCTGACGAGCAGATCGGGAGTTTCACATTTGTTTTGCACTCGCATCTGCCGTACGTGATTGCTCACGGCAAGTGGCCCCACGGAATGGACTGGCTGAACGAGGCCGCCGCGGAGACGTACATCCCGATTCTGAATGTGTTGCACGAGCTGGTGAACGAGGGTTACGCACCCAAATTGACGATCGGCATCACGCCGGTTCTTTCGGAGCAACTTGCAGACGAAACCTTCAAGACCGAATTCGACGATTACCTGCAAAACAAGATCGACGCTGCCATCGAGGACCAGAAGACCTTCGCCAAGTACGGCAACGATCACCTGGCCGCCGTTGCCAGGATGTGGCAGGACTGGTACACGGGCATCAAGAGGGATTTCGACGAGCGCTACGGGCGGGACCTCGTTGGGGCGTTTCGTAGTTTGCAGGATGCCGGCTACCTGGACATCATCACGTCAGGAGCAACACATGGGTATTTTCCTCTGCTGTCTCAGGACGTGAGTATCCAGGCGCAAGTCAAGACTGCGATCAAGACCCACACACGCCATTACGGCCGCCGCCCCAGGGGAATCTGGCTGCCGGAATGTGCTTACCGACCCCGCTACGAATGGAAGCCACCTGTGCCCTCAAGACTGGGGGACAGAGCCTACCTGCGCAAGGGTGTGGACGAATTTTTGAGCGAGAACGAACTCGACTACTTCTTCGTGGATGCCGCAACGCTGAGAGGCGGAAAGGCAATCGGGGTGTACGTCGAACGTTTCGAGGCGCTGCGGAAACTGTGGGCTCAATTCGAGAAAGAGTTCCAGCCTCGCGAGGAAGACATTGAGAAATCGCCTTACGAGATTTACCTAGTCAGCTCGTCACCGGACCAGAAACGGCCTGTAGCCGTGTACACACGCGACCCAGAAACTGGCCTGCAAGTCTGGTCTGGCGAATGGGGGTACCCGGGCGACGGCTGGTACCTGGATTTTCACAAAAAGCATTTTCCGGGGGGCCACCGGTACTGGAGAGTGACGAGCGCCAAAACGGACCTGGCGGACAAGAAAGAGTACGAACCGGACAGGGTGGAGAACCGGTTGGAAGAGAACTCCTCTCACTTTGTGTCGCTGGTGAAAGAGGTTCTTCGCAGACATTTGGAAGAAACCGGTCGTAAAGGCGTTCTCGTGGCGCCTTTTGATGCTGAGCTCTTCGGTCACTGGTGGTTCGAGGGCCCCCGGTTCATGAAACTGGTGATGAAAAAGCTGGTCGACGACGGGTCGGTGCTTCTGACAAACTGCTGCGAAGAACTGGACCGACGTCAGCCTGTGGAAGTCATCTCGCTACCGGAAGGGAGCTGGGGTGAGGGTGGCTACCATTTCATCTGGCTGAACGAAGACACGTCGTGGACCTGGCGCCACATCTACGATGACGAACTGCGTTTTGTGGAACTTGTGCGCGGTTTACCCTGGCGGGAGAATTTCCAGCTTCGCGAGCTTCTGGAACAGGCGGCTCGGGAACTCCTGCTCTTGCAAGCCTCAGACTGGCAGTTCTTGATAAGCACGTTCTCGGCTCGCGACTACGCGGAAGTGCGATTCCAAGAGCACCACGAGGCGTTCAACCGACTGTGCGACATGGCCGAAGGTTTGGCTCGAGGGGAGCAACCTTCGGCGGGCGCGTGGCAGTATTTCGAGGATTGCAAAGCCCGCGACGCGCTTTTCCCCGACCTTGAGCTCCAGTGGTGGGAAAAACTGGACTACCCGCCGGCTTAGGCGGGAGCACTGGCCGGCGTCGAAAAGGGTTGCGTGTTCACTGCCAAAGGCGTGCTTTCTTGCCCTGGAGTAAGGACAGAAATGCAGGGAATTTCGCCCCGCATGCCGACGTGTACAGGCAACGCCGGCGCCAAGGCCGGGAAATTGTTGCGCTGGGGCGTCGTTTGGGGGAATTGCCCTCCGTACTTTGCCCTCTGAAGCAGTGATTCGGTGTCGGTTGGTAGCTGGGTCGGCAGCGACACGGCTGTTTCTGGGTAACGGTCAGTTGGACAGGCAAACGAAAGGGAATGCGAAGCGTGTGTAGAGTACTGCTCCTGCTCCCGGCGTTGATGATCGCAGTCGTGGGCCGGTGTCCTGGTGTCAGCGTCGCTTACGGGGAACCTCGAGGCGGTTCGCGCTGGGTTGCTGGCGTGGACTTTGGCGTGTGGAAACCGATGAAAATCAGCACGGAGGGCGTCCTTTCTCCCAGAAAAATCCCGGGAACGGAACCTTTTTTGGGGGCTTTTGCCGGTGTAGTTGTGGGGCGGCAGGCTCGAATCTTGGCGAGTGCGGGTCACTGGGGCAGGACAGGTTTTGCACCAGCCTCGCAGGTGCGACGCCTCGACGTGTTGCTCGTCAGCGTCGGCGTGGCATCGCGACTGTCCGACGTCACTACGTTGTCACCGTTCGTGGACTACGGTGTGCTGGCCATTCATGGACGGGAGCACTTCCGGTCTGGGGAAACCCGAGCGGCCAGTGGTGTCGGAGCCTACGTCGGCGCCGGGCTGACTGTACAGGTTTTGCCTGGAGTGGGTGTGTTCGGGAGGATTCGCTACCTCTACGCAAAATTCCCGAGGCGCGTCGCTGGGCTCAAAGATTACAGCGGTCCGTTTCTTTCGGCCGGAGTAATGACGGGGTTGTGAGGTCGCTGGTTGATTCTGGGAGGCAAGACAACTGAGGCGTGGGAACGTTCCTGCGCCTTTTGTTTACCCAACGCACGTAGGTGTTGAGAACGGGAACGCCGCCATGGTTATCCTTCAGGTCATTCTGCCCACGTTCCTGATCGTCGGCACGGGTTACCTGGTGGGGAAAATTGAACGATTTGACCCACGCACACTCTCCAACCTCACAATTTACGTCCTTACGCCGAGCCTTGTATTTCACAGATTGTACGTGAGTCCGCTCAATCTCACCGCTTTAGGGCGGATCTTCCTCTACGCCGTGGCCATCGTTTTCGTGATGTTCGCGCTGGCCCAGATTTCCGGTCATCTGCTGCACCTGGACCAGGTTAACCTGTCCACGTTCACGCTGACGGTGGCCCTTTTCAATGCCGGCAACATGGGGCTGCCGGTCATCCTTTTCGGCTTTGGCGAGCAGGGCCTTTCGGTTGCTGTGGTGCTGGTTGTGTCGCACATCCTCATGACCAACACGTTGGGTGTTTTCCTGGCCGCTCGCGCCAGGGGAAACAAAACGGAGGCATTGAAACAGATCTTTCTGTTGCCTGGTTTGTACGCAATTGCGTCGGCTTTTTTGCTCGGCCAGGGAGGCATTGCCCTTCCGAAAGCGATTCTGCAGCCGGTTCAACTGTTGGGTAACGCCGCAATTCCGGTTAGCACGTTGATCCTCGGCATTCAATTGAGCAGTTCCAGGATCCAGGGGGATCTCCGGCTCACTGGATTGGCCAGTGCTTTTCGCCTCCTGGTGGCGCCGGCCCTTGCGGCAGTCCTGTTGCCTTTGTTCGGATTTGAGGGTTTGGCTTTCAGAGTGCTGCTGGTTCAGTCCGCCATGCCTTCTGCGGTTTACTCCGTCATTCTCTCCTCAAAGTTCGACGCCAACGCCTCGCTTGCAAGCACGACGGTTCTGGTGTCGACGCTGTTGAGCGCTTTGACCCTAAGTGGGTTGCTGCTTTTGACAGGACTGGGTTGATGCCGTCCGTTCCTTCAATTTTGTGGGGCCGTTTCGGTTTCGGTGTGCCACGATCGTCCCACTTGGGCTGAAGTTTCTCTCGGCGAAGATCGCTTCTGTAACCAGCGCTGTTTACGCGCGGCACTGTGTCACACCTCGCACAGTCTCCTGGGTATTGCTGTGGTACACCGTAGACATTCCGGTTTGTAAACTTTCCCCCAACTTCTCTCTTCGATCGGCACGAGGCCGAACGTGCGGTTCTCTCAGCAACTGCGGATTCTCCTTGGTACGCGGGTTGCAACCCCGATGCCTACAAAGATGCCGGTTTTCAGGTGCCGGAAAAACGGAATGCTGCGTTCCATGATGTGGTCCACCGAAGAGCCGAGTGGGGACATTGTGTGGCCAGATCTGCAGCAGACAACGGGCCGGGCTGCACAGGCAGACGTTCACCACCCTTGATTGACTGTGCCACGCAAAATGCTGAGAGTGTTGGGGAACTCCGTCCAGGTACATGACCTGACGTTGTCTGACACTTCCTACGGATGTGCGTGAGACGCGCTTGAAGGATCAAACACTTCAGTCTGCCGCGTTTCGGTCTCACGAAAACTGGCTTATCGGACGCCGGCTTGCCTCGCTGACGTCTGCGAGCCGATTGCTCGGGGACGAGGTCATCCGAACCTGGGTGGATTGAATCGGATGTGAGCTCTACTCCGTAACCTGGGACCAATCGGTAGAAGCCAACCGGCGTGCTGGCACGACGAGAAACAGCCGCGAGGGGTGTTCGGTTGGGGCTTTGGCGTCATGTAAAACACCCTCCTTATTGAACTCGTCCGGGGTACGTTTGGGATAGGGCCGACAGTGCTTCGTCAGGCAAAGTAATTGTGGGGGACCCTTTCATGTACGTCTCAAAACTGTTGGGGATGAAACATGTGAAGAACGGCGATTCTGGAGACGTTGAGGAAGTCACCAGAAAGATGATCAAGGAATCGCTCCGTCGGATGTGGAGCGCGAATGGAAAACTGACCCTCAGAGAAATCGAGCGAAGGATTGCGAAAGCCGAAAAGTTCATTCAGACTGTGGAGCAAGAAAAAAGTGAACTTGTGGAGAGAAACACGAAAGCAAACTATGTGCCCGTAAGTGTTTCGAAGAAGGAAGTCGAGAACAGTATTTTTGTGACATTGGACTACGCCACGTGGCTCAGGGCAGCAATTCGGGGCGGAAGCTACCATCCCGAGCCGATTGGCCTGGTTTTCTCAATGCCTGCCTTCGATGCGGCACCCGTACTGTTCAACGTGCAGGGAATCGGCCCTTGGCTCCATGGTAACACCGTGTTCCTGCGACCGTCCAGACAAACACATGCTGTGTCAGAATTCTACAGAGAGAAAATGCTCGATCTTGGTTTCGAGGGCTTTTACTTCGCAGAGGAGTTGAAAGGAGAGGACTTTGTTCTCTTGGTGAATACAATTACCAATCTCAACAGGTTGATGAGCAAAACGACACGAAGAAAAGAGATGGGCACAGTGGTAACGTTTTCTGGAACGGAAGAAGCTTGGCGAAACATCCACCCGTACGTTAGGCACGCTACGGTGGTGGTTTTCAACGGTCCTGGTAACGCTACGGCATATGTTTCCCCGAACGCTGATGTTGATCAGGCGGCCAGAAGAATTGCTTTGTCTTCTTTTGAAAATGCGGGTCAGTATTGCTTCTCACTCAAGGTGATCCTTGTTCATGAGGACGTTTACTTTCGCTTTAGGGACGCGTACATTGGCTATGCATCAGAGCTGAAAGTAGGGGATCCTTTTGAGGAGGAAACGATCATCGGACCAGTGAGAAATGGTTCAGTGATAAGATTGTGGTACCGCTGGGTAAGACAGGCCGAGGAAAGAATTCTGTTTCGTGGACAGATCAGGCGTCAAAAGCATCCGTTGCTGGGAAAAGTTACCTACACGTCTCCGGTTATTTTCGAGCTCGATCAACCTCCGACAGGGGAAATGTTTGGTAGCATTTCAGCGCTCATCCGCGTCAGTGGCAGGAAACAGGCCGTTGAAAATATCAAGAACAGTCCATTCGGGCTGTACCTAGCCGTCTTTGGAGATGCGGACGACTTCAGGGTGATGCATGCACTTGCCGATCAGGGTTACGTGGGAACCGTAACCCACAATTACACCATAAACGATGTGCCTGAGGGCAGGGAAACTCTCGTAAGGGGATGGGGAGGCTTCCGGAAATCCGGGAAAATACTCGACAGGAGATTTGCGAAGGAAATTGTAGCTTGGGGCGGTAGGTATCTGCCGCATGACATCGCCTTAGCCAGGCCTCCGCTTGTGGAGGAGCTCCCTTCGGGGTACTGGAAAAAGAGTGAGGGAGCGGTGCGGTCTCCGTTTCCGTCCTCACACCGATCTATCTCGGTTCTCGAGCCCGCTCCGAGCGGCGCCTGAGAAAGGCCCCTCCAAGCAATACTCATAAACCTGTCATTAACCATGCTCTTCGACTCTGTTTCCTCTGGCCTCGAAGACGCGAACCGTTCCGCTGTGTTTCAAGTATGAGAAAGAGTGTTCGGGTCTCAAAGTTTGCGATGTCAAAATTGCCTCAGCCACTGTGTCATTATTGCCAGACGGTTTCAAGGCGGAAAAGGAAGAGTCCGTTTCGATGGACAATGAGTTTTCTCGATCCTTGAGTTTTCGGGTTTGGAATTGTCGTCGTACGGGTGTTGCGGTTCGGATTGGGGCGGGAAGAGTCTGGTATCCTGAACTTGTCTTCGCTCAGGCCGTTTCCTCGGGGCTATGCGGAGCATCCAGCCTGATTTTTCGGGGGATCAACGACTCCAGAATCCCACTACTTTTGTAGAGGCCGCACCCAACGACCAGACCCTCAGACCACACTACAACAAAGCCTGGGGTCACATCGAAGCGCCTTAGGATCACTTCTCCCCGCAGAAAGCGTAAGGCTTCCTCGCGGGGGATCTCAAGCCGGTTCTTGGTTGCGTAATGCCCGAAAACCTGCAGACCGTACGTGGTAGGTTTGATCCCCAGATTGGTCTCCCTGGCGAGACGCAGACCGACCGTGTGAGGTTGCAAAGCCAGGGCAGTGCTGAGGTGGACACTCTTGGCCACGATCCAGATGTTGCGTCCCCTCACGATGAACTCGTAGGCAGCAAACACAGCCGGGTCGATGCCAAACCGATCTGTGAAGAACGCCAGCACGCGTTCCCGTTGCTCACGACTTGCCAATGGCTGCGATGAAGAATCCCCACGAGTCGAGTTTGTGGGGGTAGTAGCGTCTGGCAAGGGTAAGGGTTTCGTCAAATTGCTCATTTTGCCATTCCGTCAGTCCGGGGAGAGCCGGTCCTAATTCAAAGGGAAGAAGCGTAGCCCCGGGACGCTTGTCGAGTAGCCACTGGACCACCCGCTCGTTTTCCTCGGGTGCGAGAGTGCAGGTGGAGTAAACAAGCGTGCCACCACTCTTCAGGACGTCGAACGCCCGCAAGATCATGTGCTGCTGGATGCGACTCATGCGTTCCACCTGGTTTGCAAAACGTCCCATCGGCGGCGGAAGCCCGGATCTCCACGCGCCGAGGCCGCTGCACGGTGCATCGAGCAGGACACGGTCGAAGCGCTGATGCTTGGGAATCTGCTGGGCAGGACCTACGCGCGTGGAGGTGTTCAGGACACCAAGGCGTTCGAGGTTGCTCTTCAGGTAGCCTACCCGTTCCACGGTCACGTCGTTGGCTACGATGTGTCCCGTGTTTTGCATCTGGGCTGCCATCTGGGTTGTTTTCCCTCCGGGGGAGGCAGCCATGTCAAGCACAAACTCGCCTGGCTGTGGATCGAGAACAAGAGCGGGAAAGGTCGACGTCAGTCCCTGAGGGTGGTAAAGACCGAGATGGTACTCGATTTGTCTTCCCACCGAGTTCAGTCCATCCAGCCGGAACACCAGCGGATTCAGCGGTTCGACGGTAACTCTGGCCCCCAATTGCTCCAGTCGCCGTTGCAGCTTTTCAGGGGTAGTCTTCAGCGTGTTGACGCGTATGTGGTGCGGGACAGGACGGGCCAAGGCTGCCAGAAAACCCTCCCAGTCGGGAATGATTTCCTTGTAGCGCTCGTAAGCACGTAAAATGGATTGTTCGTCTGGGCGGTCCGACCTGCGCCGCAAGTTTTGTCCTCCACGGAATCGCCACGTGTTCTGGCTGCGCTGTCTCACTGGTCTAAGGTAGCGATTTCGTGCAACGCGGACAAGAAGAAGTTGGGCAAAGGATCTCGTCTTCCTTTCGGAACTTGTGAGGGCCACGCTACGGCCTGAACGCCTGCTGGTGAAATGATTGCCAGCTTCGCGCCGCTGCCAAACCAGTCCCGAGGGTCCTCGCTGGGCGGCGGAGTGAAGACGATTCGGAACTTCCGGTTTTGGTCTTTTCCTTGGTGGCCCTGGCGACGCGTGCAGGCGACGTGGACTTTCGAAGAGCGCCTACGCCCACCTGCAATGACCACCGACCGTACGTGTCCGGGCGCTCGTAGCGGAACTTCCGAAACCTGCGTCGGGCGGTTGCGAGCACAGGCTGAACCCGGCCTGTCGGAGCTGGCCCGTGGCAGGCAGTGGCTTCGAGTTTGAAGCACGGACCAGTTCTGCGCAGATCGGCTGGCAACAGGTCCGTTGGACGGCCGGGACTGTGGTTCAGATTGTCCCTGTTTTTGATCGCGAAGCAGTCCGAGCCTAACCGCATTCGAGCCAGTCCAAAGGACTACGGCGTAGAGTACCTGTACAGCTGAGGTTGCGGTCTGCGGCAGAACCGTGTTCAGGCCATGGGACCCACCGACGAGGCAAACCGAGTCCGGCGCTTGTCTCTCCGTGACCGAAACTATTTTGCCGTACGCGAGTTGACCTCGAGAGGCACGGATCGGTTCGCGCTGGGCTGATCGCAGAAGCAAGGAGGGCGTAGTTTGGGAAGCCACATCGACCACACGGCGGTTGCTGTTTCCAGAGAATTTGAACGACGCTGGAAAGCGGCGTCTCTCGAGGGTTGGACAAGCATCGCCGTCAATCTGCTGCTCGCCGCGGTGAAAGCGTTGGCTGGCATACTTTCTGGATCCATTGCGCTCATTGCCGACGCAGTGCACAGCCTTTCTGACGTCGCCACGTCTGCAGTGATCTTGTTCTCGTACCGTCTTGCCCGAGAGCCCTGTGACGAAAAACACCCGTTTGGTCACGGCCGTGCTGAATCCACCGCAACACTTGTTGTGGCTGTCCTCCTGGTAGTGGCCGGCTTAGAGCTGGGCCGGAGCGCTGTTTCCAGGTTGTTTCATCCGGAACCGGTAAGGGCAGCCGGATGGATCCTCTGGCTTGTATTTGGCACGGTCGCGGTAAAAGAAGCCTTGGCACAGTTTTCCTTCAAACTTGGGCAAAAGATTGATTCTTCGGCACTTCGTGCAGACGGGTGGCATCACCGCACGGATGCCATTTCATCTCTGCTGGTGTTGATTGCCCTTTTTCTGGCTTCGAGGGGGATGCCGTGGGCGGACGGTGTGATGGGACTTGGTGTGGGTGCGTTTATCGTGTACCTGGGAATTCGGATCGCCAGACAGGCGGGCAGTGAGCTACTTGGTGAGACTCCCGACCGGGAATTTGTGCAGCATGTTAAACAGGTAGCACTGACTCACCCGGACGTGGTGGACGCCCACGATGTGATTGTGCACACGTACGGGCCGCGACGAATTGTTTCGCTGCACGTGGGCGTTCCCGAAACGCTCGATTTGCGCCGCGCACACGAAATTGCCGAGGAAGTGGAAGCAGCGGTGACAAAAGAGCTGGGCGCGCACACGACTGTTCACGTGGATCCCGTGCAGGTCAGCAGCACCTTGGCGCGCGTTCGAAGCTGGTTGAATCAGGAAGTGAACGCGCGCGACTGGTTGCTCTCCTACCACGATGTGCGCGTGATTCGGGAAGAGGACGGTGACGCGCTACTTGTAGACCTGGTTGTTCGTCCTTCAGCGACCGGCAGTGGGACGAGGAGGGTAGTGTTTGAGTTGGAGGAAAGGTTGCGCAACCGCTTCCCCGAATTTGCAAAAGTGCAGGTGCGTGCAGAGCCGCCCTTTGCGATGTGAGCCGTGGGCGGGTCGTTGAGTCCTGCTCGGCGGGTCGGAGTACGGGACACTGGTTGACTCTGCGGAATTGCCTCGGCAAGCTTTCGCGCGCCAACTCGAGAGGCCCAATCTCCGACGCATTCATGCCGGTGCACCCAGATGGAGTGTGTGGCGTGAGGAGCGGGGTGGCACCCGTCTGGAGTCAAGGTTCTGGCAGACCAATCACGTTGGCGTGGGGCTGGAATGGCCAACCGCCAGTTAGCGACACGGGGTGGGGGAGAGGGGTTACGGCACGCAGCCAGGCCAACATTTTGTCACGCACGCGGACGAAATCGTCCCACGCTTCTGACGGTACCGGGTCTGCGGTGACGTTCCGAATGCGCAAGGGGTTGATGGGTCTGCCGTTTTCGTAGAACGCGTAGTGAAGGTGGGGGCCAGTCGCCAACCCGGTTTGGCCCACGTAGCCGATGACCTCGTTCTGCTTTACGTGTACGCCTTTCCGGATCCCTTTCGCAAAACCTCGCAAATGGCCGTAAAGCGTGACAAAGTGGGGGTTGGTGTGCCTGATTTTGATGTAGTTTCCGATCCCGCGGTTGTAACCCTTGTCAATGACCACCCCGTCGCCCGCAGCCACGACAGGTGTGCCGGCCGGCGCCGCGAAGTCGACGGCGTAGTGGGGTCGAACTTTCTTGAGAATCGGATGGAACCGCGCCCCTGTGAAGTAAGAGGTGATTTTCCGGTAGTTAAGCGGGCTACGCAGAAAGGTCTTCTGAAACGATTTCCCATTGGCGTCGTAGTAGCCGCTCTTGCCTTTGGGATTGTCGAAATAGATGGCTGTGATGGGCTTGCCCTGCAGGATGTACTGGGCTGCGAGGATGCGTCCGTAGCCGATTTTCGTCGGTCCGTCTGGCCCGTCCACCAGTTTCACCTGGTAGATCAGTTTGAAGCGGTCACCGGGTTTCGGGTCGATGAAGAAATCGATATCCCACTGGAAGATGTCTGAGAAAAGAACCACGAGTTCCGGGGATTCGCCGGCTGTAAGAACGGCATCGTAGATGGTTGTGCGCACCGTTGCAGCGAGGGTGCGAACTTCGGTCCTGACCGGACTGTTCGCCTGGAAAGGCCGCCAGCGGCCGCCAACTCTCCGAACACCGTACTTTTGCCAGGGTGTTGGCGCGTAACTCAGCTGTTGCAGGGCATGGGTGGAGTCAAAGAGAAGTTCGAAACGGGCGCCGGCTTTCAGCGAACGGACATTGCAGACCTGCTGAAACGCATGGACGAGTTCCGGGCGTTCGCGGAGAGCCAAACCCGAGCGAGCCAGGAGGTCGTCGAGGGTTTGACCCCAGTGGAGGGATGTGCGTAGTGTGTCGAGCCGTGCGACTTGCTCGGACGGGGACGCCTCTGCGGAGTAAGCTGAAGAGGCTGGTTGCACGGAAGTTGTCTTGCACGCCAAGACGAACGATGTGAGCACTGCGAGGACAAAGACTGTAACCCGGAGGCTGCGGACGACGCGAAAACGGGACGTCCGCACCAGAAGGCTTTGTGCGCGACACACGTGGCGGCCGGGAGTCGGCCACCGCAAACTCCCTCCGTGATTTGCCAAGGACGTCTCCGAAAACTCAAGGGTGAGACCTTTGGGTGGAAACAACAAAAGGGCCGTGCGGCCCTTTGGCGTCAGTGGCGCCTCCCCGAATCGAACGGGGGACACACGGATTTTCAGTCCGTTGCTCTACCGACTGAGCTAAGGCGCCTCATCAGACAGTGCCTAATTTACAAACAGAACGAAGAAAATCAAGTCAAAAATGCCTGGACGCAAGCCTTCGGGCGAGCGGCTTCAGGGACCCCGAATCCGCTCTGCTGCCGCCAGCGCGGCGTCTTGCAAGGAAGAGCAGATCGGCAGCTGGAGGTGACCTGTACGTTTTTCGCTGCGCTTTTCTGAACGGCTGAGGATTTTGTCTCGGAAAACACCGGGGCAGTGCTGCCGACCACGCGGAGTCCCGGCGCGGGGGATGGAGCTCGGGAGCCTTGGGGTAACTTCTGGACTTCCGGATCCGGACAGCGCTTGAAACTCTTGCGAGCCGTTTTCAGACTTCCACTGCAGCGCGTGGAAGGCCCGCGGACCACAACCGGGTTTACGAGTGGCGTGACAGAGCCTACACTGCGGCGGTGCGTGGTGTTCCGACAGAGGGCAAGGTACTTGCTTTGTCCGTTCGTTCCTGTGAGGGAGATTGCACAGAGTTCCAAGTGGAGTCCCGTCTTGTGGGCCGCAGCACGTCCTCGCCTGTCTGGTGCGCCTGTGTAAAGCCTGTACCGGGGGCGCCGGGGTCTGGCGGTTTCTGACACGGCAACTGGACAGTCTGAGGGGATCCTTCCTATCTGGTGAGATTCTTTCTCGGCGTAGTTGCGATCGAAGAGTTCGCCGGACCTTCCTTTGGGAGTGTTCGCTCTCCGTTGGAAACGGGGAAAGATTCCGGCCCACTCTGGGTTTGAGTGCGGTTTCACCCGCGGGGGCCAACTGACGTGTCTTTGCATGCCGACCCGTTAGCCGAAGAGGTAGCTCGTACCGCAATTTCGCTTGAAAATCTGGCATGTTATCGGTATCTTTTCGGCGGTTTCGTAAGAAAGCTGTGGAAGGCGTGGAATGGCCT
>CAZXXS010000121.1:0-22256 GCA_964644845.1 uncultured Cytophagia bacterium
AGCAATTCCGGGTGGTAACCGATTGAACGTGGGCCGCAGTCGAGTAGGCGGTAGCTTGGCCAAGTGTGCAGGTCTGAGCGACGGTTGGGTTGGCAAGGACTGTGCTTGCGATTTTCTCGGTACGCAACCGGAGCCAACGGATGCAAAGAAGCCCTGTCCGAAGCCGCGTTCACGGGGCGGTTGGTCACGTAGCCCGGGGATTTGATCCCCGGGCGGAGGGCGTTTTCCGCAATTTCCTGGCAGCGAGGGCCTTCCACGAAGCGCACGTCAGGTGTTCGGGGGGCGAGCAGTTTGTTCTTGGATGGCCGTTGCGCAGCAGAGTGAACTCTGCTGCTGTGTGGCGCGTCCGCCTGGGCGGACGCACTGGCAGCCCGGCCCGCATTTTGGTGGACGGTTGATTCCAAAGGCTACGATTTGAGCCGCGTTCACGGGGCGGTTGGTCACGTAGCCCGGGGATTTGATCCCCGGGCGTTGCGGCTTTCCGCACGGTTTCTTGACGGTGAGAAGTTCTCTTCAGGGCACCAACACACTGCGCGGCGAGTGTTCGAGAATCCCACGGTCTTTCGTGGCAACTGTCCTTGGGTCTTGCTGAGTTGATGCGGAGGAGCTGACTCGAGCCGCGTTCACGCGGCGGTTGGTCACGTAGCCCGGGGATTTGATCCCCGGGCGAACACCACGATTTTTCGACAGCGAGAGGCCGTCGTAGTTGTGGCCTACGACGAAAAGTTGTAACTTTCCGGCACCCATCCCGACAGCGCGGTTTCCAGGTAGGAGGTGGCAATGGCTACGACGAATTTCTTTGAGGTACTCACCAGAAGGCTGGAGCTGCTGGTGTTCGCAGTGTTCCCTCTCGTGGCGACGGCGCAAGACGCCAGACCACCGCTGACGCCCCGCTGGGTCTTTATGCCGTGGATGTGGGAAGACGACGAGAACACAGCCGAAGCCGTCTGGGATTTGGTGCGTGGCTGCGAACGGAACGACATTCCGCTTGGGGCGGTGATCATCGACAGTCCCTGGGAGCCCGCTTACAACAATTTCCGTTTCGACACAACCCGCTACCCGAATCCCAGGCAGTTTATCGCCCAGCTTCACGCGCACGGCGTGCACGCCATCATGTGGATTACCAGCATGATCAACGTTTCCTCAAAAGATGCCGGAGCAGACACGGCGCTGTGGCGCTACTGCAAGGAACACGGCTACTTCCTCCAAGACGGCGTGTTGAAGGATTGGTGGAAGGGCAGGGGCAGTTTCTTCGACTTTACGAATCCTGAGGCTGTTGGCTTCTGGAAGACCTTGATGGACACAGCGTTCGCCTACGGCATTGACGGCTGGAAGACGGACGGCACGGATTCCTTCAGCGGTCTGTTGCAGGCCTACATCGGCCCGATCGACCAGAACACGTACGCGCGCTACTACTACTGCACGTTTGCCAAGTACACGCAGGAAAAACTGGGCATCGACCGCGGCATGATCGTGGCCAGACCACGAATCCACGGGCGCAACCGCTGCCCGGTTGACTGCTTGATCAGTGGCTGGGTTGGAGACCAGCGGAAAGATTGGTCGGAAGGCGGGTTTCTCGAGGCCCTGTCCGACATTTTTGACTCAGCTCGCCACGGCTACGCGGTGATTGGCTCTGACATCGGTGGCTACAGCCACCGGCAGGCCATCGACAAGCACCTCTACGTTCGCTGGGCGCAGTTCGGTGCGCTCTGTCCGGTAATGGAAACGGGAGGGCTCGGAGACCACCGCCCCTGGAGCTTCGACACCGAAACCCTTGAGATTTACCGTTACTACGCCAAGCTGCACACGGAGTTGATTCCTTACCTCTACAGCGAGATGATCCGTGCGCACAAATTCGGAGGAGGGATTATCCGGCCCGTCGACGGACAGTGGGAGTACACGTTAGGGCCAGACCTGCTGGTTGCTGTGATCTACCGCGACGTGCAGTGGCGTGAGGTGCGCTTGCCGGAAGGGCTTTGGGTGGATTACTGGAACGAAGACGCCGTTTACCCCGGCGAAATGCGCGCCGGAGCCGACGCCCCGTTGAGTCGTTTGCCTTTGTACTTCAGGGCCGGGAGCGCAATCCCGTTGGAGGTTGCGGATTCAAGCACGGGCCACGGCAACACCTCGTCTGCCGGGTACACCACGATTCTGATTTTCCCTTCCCACGAGAGAACGACTCGTACTTTCTACACCGGCGTCGACGACAGTTTCACGGTGGATTTCCAGCTCCGAACCCCGACGAGCGTAGCCGGTGAGGTGGACCTTACGCTGCGCGGCGACGCAGGGCACACGCTGCTCCGCGTGTGGACACCAACGCGCTGTGTCAGGGTGGGAAGCTCGATCCGCGGGGAGCTTGCCCTTTTCGATGGTCGGGAAGCATTCGACGCTGCTCAGCAGGGTGCGTACTGGGATGGCCGGCACGTCTGGGTCAAACTTCCGCATTTTCGCGACGAGCGTTTGCAGTTTCGACTCGCAAGGGACAACGTACCACCGCGGCTGCTCCAGGTGTACAGCCCTGAGCCAACGCAAATGAATGTGTTTTTCTCGGAACCGGTTGCCCCGGATGATGCTGCTGATTTGCGGAACTACACAATTCGTGCTGTTGGGCTGGCGGGACACGAGCGGCAGAGCACGACACTGAACAGTCCCCGCGTACTCAGCGTCCGGATGCATCCTACAGCGCGCGCTGCGATCCTGACGACGGATCCGTTGCTGCCTGGTGTCACGTACGAAGTCACAGTTGCGTCGCTCGTGGACAGGGCGGGCAACGCATCCCACGATTTGCACGCGAGGGTTTCGCTGGCTGCAAGCCCGAGCGGCCAGGTTCCGTTACTAACAGAACTCTGGCTACCGTACCCAAATCCAGCCCGCAGCGAGGTTGTGATCAGGGTAGACATGCCTCGGAACACCTGGGCACGGCTCACGGTCTACGACGTTACCGGTAGACAGGTTCGACAACTTGTGGACGCGGAGCTCCCCGCGGGCCAGTTGTCCTTCCTCTGGCGCGGACAAGACGACGCCGGCCGAAAGGTTGCGAGTGGCACCTACCTGGTTGTCCTGGAGACTCCGACGGTGAGGCAGACACAGAAGCTTGTGTGGGGAGGGACAAACTAAGCGGTGAGGGGCAGCACGACTTCCACCGTTGTGCCCTTGCCGGGCTCGCTTTGAATGTTGATGCTCCCCCCGTGGGCTTCAGCGATCCATTTGCAGATCGAAAGACCCAGGCCGGAACCACCGAGCTCACGCGAGCGCGATTTGTCCACCCGGTAAAAGCGGTCAAAGATGCGCGGCAGGTCGTGAGGAGGAATTCCCGGACCGTTGTCCTGCACGGCGACAACGACATGCTTGCCGCGAGGTTCGCAGGTGATGCGAATGGTGGCACCGCGCTGGCTGTACTTCACGGCATTGTCTACAAGATTCAGGAAAAGCTGGTACAGACGGCTCCGGTCGCCCTGTACAATGCCGCAAGAGGTAACGTCGGCGTGAATCCGTTGGCCCTTGGCGGCCGCGAGGGTTCGCGCATCTTCAAGAAGACTCTGTAGAAGTTCGCTCAGAACCACGGGTTCACGGGCAAGGGGGATTTTGCCCTCGTCCGCTCGGGTGAGCAGCAAGAGGTCTTCCACCAGCTTGTTCAACCGGGCCAGCTCCTCGACATCTCGGGTCAACTGGCTGCGCACTTCCGGCGGAAGCGTTTCATCGTTGATCTCGTTTTCCCAACGAGCTCTCAGGATGGCGATCGGGGTTTTCAGTTCGTGCGAGGCGTCAGCAATGAAACGCCGCTGGGCCCGGAATGCGGCTTCGAGACGGTCCAGCATCGCATTGAACGTTTCCGCAAGGCGACTCAGTTCGTCGTTCCTTCCAGGTACGGGAACGCGCGCGGCGAGATTGGCCTGGGAAATGCTTTCTGCCCGACTCCGGATGAGTTCCACAGGGCGGAGAGCCCGGTCAGCAAGCCAGTAACCTGTGAAACCCGCAAGAAGCAACGCCACGGGCGCCGCAATCAGCAGACTCACCATCAGCCGCTCGAGAGGGTCCGACACCTGGTTGGTAGGCAGGGCGAGCTGAACCCAGGCCACGAGCTGACTGCCTCGCCAGACGGGGTAAATGACAGCTAAGTAGGAACGGCCGCTTCTGGAAACAAGATCCTCAAAAAAGAAATCAGCACGGTCCCGGAGTTGCCTGGCGCGCGCGTACGGAAAAGGCCAACCCGATGCAGCCATCGCTGCTGTTTCGTACAGCAGGTTGCCGTCGGCAGCCACGATTCTAATCCACGCACTCAATGCCTCGTTGGCTTCTTCTTCGCCTTCGTGAAGGACGTCGAACTTGCCTTCTTCGGGATCGTAAGAATCCGCCACGGCGTCGGCCTGCATTTCGAGGGTGTGTTCCAAAGCGCGCAGCAGTGCCTGACGCATGTTCCAGTAGGCGGTGGCTGAGAAGACGGCAAGAATGGCCGCCAGGGCAGCCACGCTCCAGAATGTCAACCGGGCGCGAATGGAACGCAAGTTAGTCATCTTCCGCAAGTTCCGGGTCTCGCAGTGTGTAGCCCACGCCGCGAACGGTGTGAATCAGCCGTCCTTGAAACGGGGTGTCGATTTTGCGGCGCAGGTTCTTGATGTGAACGTCGATGAAGTTCGTCATGACGTCGAAGTTGTCGCCCCAGACGTGCTCGGCCAGGGTAAGCCGCGTTAGCACGCGACCTTTGTTGCGCAGCAGAAACTCCAGCAGTGCGAATTCCTTCGGGGTCAGATGAATTGATTGCCCCGCCCTGCGCACCTCGCGCGTTGCGGGATTGAGCACCAGGTCCCCGGCTGTGAGCTCCGCGCTGTGCTCGCCCGTGGCGCGTCGCAAAAGGGCGCGGACGCGTGCCAGCAGCTCGGCCAGTGCAAACGGTTTCACCAGGTAGTCGTCTGCACCAGCGTCCAGCCCTGCCACGCGATCTTCCACCTGGCTGCGCGCAGTCAACAACAAAACGGGTGTTTCAACGCGTTCTTCGCGCAATTCTCGCAAGACACTGAGTCCGTCTCTACCCGGCAGCATGATGTCCAGCACAATCAGGTCGTAGTCTTCCACGAAGGCCTGTTCGGATGCCGTCGGCCCGTCGCTGACCACGTCCACCACGTAGCCCTCACGCCGCAGATGTTTGGCAACAGCGTCCGCAAGCAGCGGATCGTCTTCGACCACCAGAATCCGCACGATTGAGGCTCCGACTTCTGGGCTTCCCTACCTCCAAGCCGATCGGTTCCCTGGCAAACAGGAACCGGCGAGATCTTCTCGCCTGGCCTCGTTAGTCGTCGTCTGTGCCCGCGTAGGCCACGGGGTAAGGCGCGTCACCCTTCGTAGCGAACCAGATGATCCGGTTCCACAGATCGTCGTCGCCAGTGTCGATGGCGTCGAATTGGGGGGCCAGTGAAAGTTCTGCAAAGTGTCTGGCTTTGCCCCGTAGGGACTGCACCGGTGGGTTAAGTTCATCCAGAGGAATCCTGTTCGTGACCGCCGTGTAGGGGGTAAGATCCGGTCTCTGTGTGAAACAGTCGGTCATGAGCTTGGCTGCGGCGTCCAGCTGGTTCATCGGTGGAAGCCCGAGGATTTGCTCCATCGTTCGGAGCAGGGAAACCTGGTTGTAGTTCGTGTGCACGGTTTTGCCGAGGCGCGAGTAAGCACTGATCACGAATCCAACCGTCCGGTAGGCGGAAACGTGGTCCCAGCCGTTTTGCGAATCATCCTCTGTGACGAAGATGACCGTGTTCTTCCAGAAACGGCTGTGCGAGAGAGCTTCCACAATGCGGCCAAGCGCCAGATCGTTGTCGGCTACGCAGGCCCGCGGAGTCGGACGGTCGGGGCGTAGACCTGCAGTGTGGTCGGCTGGTAGCGCCATGATCATGAGCTCGGGAAACTGGTCTCCCGGCATCTGTTCGTACTGGTGCAGCTCTTTGATGAAGCGATCGGCCCTGAGGACATCGGGGATGTCGTGAGCGTAGCCGGGGTAGTTGGGAGAAAGCAGGTCGTTTACCAGATCGATTGTACTGAAGTTCTTGAAAGTGAACGCGTTTTGGCCGGAAATGAAATCGTTGTAAATGTCGGACCAGTGAGGCCAGCGATCGTGATCCCAATCTACGAAACACGCCTCACCGTAGATGCGGACTCGCTTGCCGTGCAGCAGCGCGTTGTTCCAGATAAAACCGTACCGAGGGTACACCAGAGCGTCGTAGGGAACGTGGTCGTAGCTTCGGAACCAGCCACGAACGTTCTTTTCGATGTAGTCCGTTACAATTCCCGAATCCGTCCACTGATGGCCTTCGGAAGAACTTTTGCCGGAAGCGTGGTAGTTGTCCAACAGGAGAAATTCACGCGCGAGCTGGTGGTGGTTTGGCGTCACCTCTTCACCGAAGACGCAGAGGCTGGAATCGCCATTTCCCTCCGGCATGTCGCCGAGAATCTGATCGTAAGTTCGGTTTTCCTTGATGATGTAAAGCACGTGCTTGAAGACCGACGGTTCGCCCAGCCGCTCTGGAACGGGGACGGGGGGAACGGTACGCCGTGGCAAGCTCTCGGCAAGCTCTGCACGAAAGGCCAGGTTGTTGGCGCGTACGCGCGACGTGTAGCGAGCCAGCGTCACGGCAGCGGGCACGCGAACGATGCTCACAGACGCCATTTGACGGTGTGCGTTGAAAGCACCAGCCGTGGAAATGATCCGCCCACGTGGTCCCTTCATTTTGAAATCGGGATCGTTCGTGCCCTTGGGCACGGTTGCACGAGGGCCAATTGCCTCCAGATTGGCCACGTAGAGAGTGCGGCCGTCTTTGGACACGGCTAAACCGGTTGGGTAAGCCTCGGTCGGAATGAAACCAAGAACTTTGCTTTCGGAAGCGGCGGCTGACGTACAAGCTCTCCGGCCGAGACGCACAACCGCAACCGCATTGTCCATGCCGTTGGCAACGTAGAGCGTAGTGCCATCTGGAGAGATCTCAACGGCGTTGGGCGAGTCTCCGATCAGATGGTCGCTGGTTGTGAGCAGGCGAACGGAGATGGTTTCGACAACCTGGTTGGTCCGGGTGTCGATCACAGACACGTTGTCGGAGTTGCCGTTGGCTACGTAAACGAAACGCTCGTCCGGACTGGCTACAATGTCGTTCGGGTGCAAACCAACCGGGATCTCGGTTACCACGTCGCCGGTGGTGACGCTCACCACGCTAACTGTACCGTTGTTCACCGCGCCCGTTACCGAGTCCACAACGGCGGGATCCCACGGCGTGCCCGCTGTCACGTCGCCAGGCTTCGGATGTCTGCCGCCCCAATTTGTCACGTACAACTTGCCGTCTGCGAAAGCAAGGCCGTAAGGGGCGACGCCAACCTTCGTTCTCCACACTACTGTGTTACTACGCGAAAGGTCAAGTTTGACGACCTCGTTGTTGCCGTTGAGCACGACAAACAAGTAGTTTCCCCGAACCAACATTTCGTTCGGGATGGCGGAAAGCGAGCGACCGTTCGGTTTCTTTTGCCCCTGGAAGAAAAGGGCTTTTTCCGGAAGAAGTGTCGCTTCGCCGCTCGCGCTCCAGCGCGCCTGCAGCACGATGGATCGGGTTTTGCCGTCGTCGACCGACCACAAGACTCTCGATCCGTCCGGCGACCAGCAAATGCCCGACATCGTTGCACGCAGGTGACGGAAGTTCTCGTTGTCGGACCACTTGAATTCGCTGATCAGTTGGCCCGTGTTGGCGTCAACGAAGGCAAGCTCGTACCGACTTTTGACAGCAAGCACTCCACCGTCTGGCGACAACGCGCAGTCCAGAGCGTGGTTCTCAACCCCTTTCAGGCCGAAGTAAACCGATTTTCCCGCTGGTTCGACGACTCTGTTGTAGGGCATGGCCAGCGGTGGTGAGAAGCCCGAAAGTGTGGAGGTGTCGTACCAGCGTTGAGCGCGGAAGTCGCTGTTCGGACTGTGCCTTTGAGTGCCCGGCGTACGCCCGCAGGTGGTGAACAGCGTAACCGCTGAGAAAACAAGCACCACCAAACGAAAAAGCCTCGAGAACAACATCTGCTCGTGTCTCCTGAGTGTCCTGGTGCGACTGAAATCGGTTCTGAACCAGTGTGTTGCCAACCGGTCAAAGCCCTCGCTGCGAAGGCATGTCGAGCGGGGTTCGCGGTGAACCGCTCGATGGACCGGGACAAACAGAAAAACTACACAACCGCGGCTTCCTCGAAGATGAACGCGCGTTTGTCCGCATCCACTGTGACGCGTACGCCAAGCGGCACAGTGATTTTGTCGTGCAGATGCCCGATGGGTAAATCCACGAGGACCGGTTTGGTCAGTCGGCCGAGCCGGTCTTTGTACACCTCTTCGACGCTCAGCGTTCTGTTAAAGGAGGGCTTGTACTCCCGTGGACCGCAATTGTTGCAGTGACCCAAAGCCACTGCGGCGGCATCGTTCAGCTTGCCGGCGTTGTCGAGCTGCGTGAACATCCGGTCCAGAGAGTACGGCTCCTCACCGGTGTCTTCCAGGAACAGCACGTGGTTGCGCGTGTCGATTTCGTAGGGAGTCCCGAGGCTGGCAACCACCATCGTAAGGTTCCCGCCCACGGCTCGCCCGCTTGCTCTCCCGGCGTGAAGGGCCCAGGTCTGGTTCGCTGGCAGAAGTGGATCGTCGGACTCCGGGAAGTCAATTGGGCCAAATGCCTCCGTGGACGTGAGCATGTGCCAGAAGTACTTTCGCGTGTAGTCGGTGAAATCGGAAACGGCTACCGGTCCGTGGAAAACGACCAAACCGGCCAGTTTGTAGATCATCAGCAACAGCGCTGTGATGTCGCTGTAGCCGATTAGAATCTTTGGGTGTTTCCGGATGAGGTTGAAATCCAGATACTTGAGCAAGCGGCCCGAACCGTAGCCGCCCCTGAGTGCAAAAATGGCCCGCACGGAATCGTCTTCAAACATGCGGTGCAGGTCTTCGGCGCGCGCTTCGTCGCTTCCTGCCAGGTACCCGTAGTTCTCGTAAATGTGTTTGCCGAGCTTCACTTTGAAGCCGAGATTTTCCAGGCGCAGTTTTGTTTTCCAGACTGTGCTCGGCTCGAAGGGACCACTCGCCGGTGTAACCAGCCCTACGAGGTCACCCTTCCGCAGGCGCGGTGGTTTGATCAGCTTGTGCTTCGGTAGTGGCTTGGCGCCAGTTGGCTGCGTTCCCAATGGAACGCTCAGCGCAGCTCCGCCAAGACCTGCGGTTTTCAAAAAATCCCTGCGCGTGTGTTTCACCTGCTCTTGCTCCTGGGTTTTCTGTGCTCGTGGTTCGATCGAGTTCACAAACTGGCTCGAAAGAAACGCGACGGCAAAAAACGCCTCGAGACGGTCGATTCTAACCCCGCGGTTGCACCCGAAAACAAGTCGGAACGCGACAAAGGCTAACAAATGACGGAACAGGTGGCAGTTGGCCCCACGGTGTCCTCTTTCCTTGTGAAGCGCACAACGTGAGCCGTGCTTCCGGCAGAAGTTGCCACTACCACCCTGGTGCCACCTGAAAGCCAAACACCCAGCCTTTCTCCGGCCGCTGAAACGGGTAAGCGTAGTACAGCTCGATCACGGCGTAGCCCATCACGTTGATTCTGGCGCTGACTCCAGAGCTGAACACCGGGATCCGGTCGCGGCTTCGTCGGGCGAGCTCGAGTTTAGGCGGTTCTTCCCGACTCCACGCGACACCGCCATCCAGAAAGAGCGACAACTCGGTAGGCAGGTACGGGAAATCGATCAGGCCAAAATTCTCGTTGCCGAAGACCGGGATGCGAAATTCCGCGTTGAAAACCGCCAGGCGTGTTCCGACCAGGCGATCGAACTCGGGACAAGCCTCAGGATTCGTCGGGTCCACAGAACACTCGCTGTAGGAGAAAGATCCGGAAGAGTACCCGCGTACGAACGTTTCGTAGCCGAGGAAGAGGGGGGAAAGCTTGCCACTCTCAGCGTCCCGGCCGTAGCGGCCGTAGTGCAGGACGCGAAAAGCCAGAGTAAAGGGGCGGTGGAAACTGTAGCGGCGGTAATCGGCCAGAGCCGCTACGTACCGTGCTGCCCCGAAGTTTGGTTCGATTTCGAAGCGGTAGCGGCCGCCGCGGGTTGGCGAAGTGAATCCGAAGTACGACCAATCGCCTACAAAAGCGGCGGAAAATTGCCCCTGGGTAATTCCGGAAGGGGATGGCAAGTTGAACTTTCGGTGTTCCACCACCTGATCGCCCACCACCACGTACGTCTCTGCCTCTGTCCGGTACCACACTCTGGTAACTCCGGCGTCGAACTCCCAGCGCTGTGTGGTAGAAAGCGGGTAGTACAGCAGTGCACTGCTCTGGTCTACAAACACGCGTTGCGTAACCGTGGAAATGCCGGTGGCAGCGTAAACTTTGTTACCCACTTCCACGGGCACAGTTCCCACATCTTGGTAGGTGGATGCGTAGGGCGTGTGCGACAAATCCACCCCCCAATTCCACCGCTTTTTCCTGTTCAGGTAAAAAACTTCGCCGCCGATGTCCTGGAACGTCCCGTTGGCCTGGACGGCCACCCCGAGTACGTGGTCGCCGAGCATGTCGCTGTAGTAGAGTGCCAGTCCTCCGCCAAGCAGAGCGCCGTACCGGCTCGGAGCAAGACCGAGAAACGTCTGCCCACCGATGTAGTCAAGGGTCAAGTGGGTGTGGTACGGCGTCACCGGGAAACTGACTGCAAGTGGGAGTCCTGTGTCGAAGTCCCAGATTTGCTGATCCACAACGCTGGTTTCCACTGCTTCCGCTGGAGCGATGATTCCCGCCACATTCAGAGCCGCGAAGTTGGAGGACACCGGTACCCCTACGGCTTCGGTTGCGCTCAGGGTGTTCACAATGGTGTCTCGGTGCTCAAAAACGCTGAAGGCCAGCTGCCCTGTCTGCGCGGCTACTGAAAGAGCTGGAGAATGGCTGGACAGGCCCGTCACACCTGTTGCTACGTCCGTCACTTTGTAAACCTGTCCGGTGGCAAGATCGAGGCGGTAGATGTTGCTGAAACCATCTGGATCCGAGATGAAGTAGAGCGAAGCGCCGTCCGGACTGAACTGCGGGTTGATGTGTTTACCGACGGAGAAGATTTCGAGAATTTTCGCTGCGCCCGTCTCGAGGTTCAAAAGGCCAATCTGGAGACCGTCGTGCGAAAGCCTGGTCAAATCTGTGGCAGGACCTTCGTCAGTGACAAAAGCGATCGTACTGCCGTCCGGAGACCAGGCGGGTTGGATCTGCCCGTAGCGGTCGTTGGTCAGCTGAATTAAGGAGTCAGTAGTGAGGTCCCACAGGTACAGGTCGCTCACCCCACCTCTCTGGCCAGAAAAAGCGATGTAGCGGCCGTCTGGCGACCAGGCGGGGCTGGACATGGCTCCGACACCTGGAAACCCACGCTGCCGCACCAATTTCCTCCGTTGAATGTCGAAAATGGCTAACTCGTTGTTGCCTTTGGCGTAAACAACGGTGGCGAAGTTCTTCGAGTCTGGAGACCAGGTTCCGCTGGAGCTGACGAAGCTGATGGCGTCAAAGTGGAAATTCCGCTCGGAACTGCTCAGTTTCTTCAGCATCTTGCCAGTGCGGGCATCGGCAAGCCAGAGGTCGATGGAAAAAACATCACGTTCGGACATTACTGCAAGGTACCGACCATCCGGACTGATGGCGGGAGCCAGATTCGTGGAACTCGCGTGCAGATCCTTGGCTAAGAGAGTGTGCCCCGCTTCGCGTGGTTTCTGTTTTCCGGCAATTAGTGGGCCGTAGGTTCGTACCAGCTCTCGTTTCCACTGAGAGGACAGGGAGTCTGCTGGCATGTGAAGCAACGAGTCGATCGCCGGTCGTGATCCCAAGGCCAGAGCTGCCCGAAACAGCCTGATGACCATGTCGTCTCCCCAACGGCCGCCAACGTAAGCCAGGAGCGCTTGACCGAAGCGGTAAGGGAAGTAACGCGGGTTCGTCTCCAGGTCTTTGATCGTCGGGACATCGTTGAAAAGAACGGCATCCCGCAGCCACATGGCCGTGTGAGCATCCAAATGACCGAGCGAGAGGTACTCGGCCATGCCTTCCACGATCCACAAGGGCAGGCGCTGCATCGCGTTCAGGTTGCTTCGGCCGCCCGATGAGACGATGTCAAACTGAAACGCGTGCACCAGCTCGTGACCGATCACGTGGTCGTCGTCACCGAGGACACCGGTGAAAGGAAGAACCACGCGATCTTTGAGGGGTTCCGTAACGCCACCGGTACCCTCGCTCAGCATTTCGCTGATGGCGTTCGTTTGCTGAAAGTCAGGCTGATCGGCATAAAATAAAATCGGTTTCTTGACCGCGAAAGTGTGCCGAAAGACGTGGGAGTGCCGTGTGTACCATCGCTCCGCCATGCGCGCGCCGTCCAGTGCAGCCCGGGTTTCCTCGGGGTAGAAATAGACGTCGAAGTGAGGTGTGTGCATCACTTCGAAGCGAAAGGTCTCGTATTTGACCTTGTTACGGCCAAAATACTGAGCCCACAGTGTCAGTGGTAACAGCAAAAACGCGACGAATGAGGCGGTTTTGTACGTTTTCATTTTGCCGTCCCTTCATGGAATGCGATTCCCCGCGGACAACCCTCCAAGCAGGTTCATTTCGGGGCGAGCCGGGACGCCGATTGTTTTCAGCGTTCTTGGCCCGGGTAGTTTGGAGAGTACAACATCCTTTCTCGGCGAATCAGGAGTTTGCCGTTCTTGACGAACGGTTCGCCACGTTCACTGAGATGTTCAACCAGTCGGTCCCTCCACTCGCGCAGCACCGTCTGGTAGCCAGGGTCGCCTGCCAAATCGTGAAGTTCGCCTGGGTCTTCTTCAAGGTGGAAAAGCTGTTCGTGACCGTCGTAGGCGTGGAAAATGTACTTCCAGCGTCCGTCCGTCATGGCATTCCAGTGGTTGTCTACACTGTAACACACATCGTGCTCCAGGTCGATGGCCTCGCGCCAGTTCCGGGTTTGGCCTCGCACCAGGTCAAGTAAGCTGCGACCGTCAATGCCTTCTGGGAACTTTGCGGCGGCTGCATCCAGAAATGTGGGGAGGACGTCCCGTAGTTCGACAGGCTGGTCCATTTGTTGGCCGCGGCGTTCGTCGTGACCGAACTGGGTCGGCCAGCGCAAGAGCATCGGAATGTGTGCCGACCCTTCGTAGGCGTAGGACTTGCGCCAGAGGTTGTGGTCGCCGAGCATGTCACCGTGGTCAGCAAAGAAAATGATAAGCGTGTTCTCGTACCAGCCCCGTTCCTTAAGAACGCTGATGATGCGACCGATTTCTTCGTCCACGAAGCTAACGTTGCCGTAGTAGCCATGTCGCGAGCGCTTGGCTTGGTTCACTCCCAGGTCCCCGTGCCAAAGCGTGGTAGCGGGTGGAATTTTGTGAGAGGCAAAGCGTGCGGCCCATTTCCCCACGTGCGGCGCGGGCAAGTCACCGTCCTGGTACATCTCCCAAAAGCGTGGCGGTGGATCGTAGGGGCTGTGCGGACGCTCGAACGAAACTTTCAGCATGAAAGGCTCAGGACGGCTGTAATTGCGGAGAAAATCGACGGCCGTTTGGCCGATCCAGCGCGTTGGGTGAAGCGCCTCCGGAAGCACGTACGGCCAGGCGCGGTAATCGTTCCAACCCAGCCCAGTGGCGTCCGGATTCTTGCCCGGAGCTGCTTCCATGAACCAGCGGTGGTAGTCGCTGACAAACCCTGGCGACTCCACGCGGCCGGACTCGTCCAGTAAAGTGCCGTGAAAACCGTGCAGCGCGCGCTGCGGGTACCAGTGCATTTTCCCGATTCCAAAGGTGTAGTAGCCCGCTTCGCGGATTAGCCGTGGCAGCTCCACCCGGTAGTGCCGTGCTACCCGACCGTAGCCAAGCATTCCGTGGTGCCAGGGCGACATCCCGGTGAGGAGCCCGGCCCGAGCAGGCGTACAGGTTGGCGTTGAACTGTACGCGTTTGTGAACACAACGCCCTCACGAGCAATCGCGTCCAGGTTCGGTGTGTGTACGGCCTGGTTGCCCATGCAACCGAGGCAGTCCGAGCGCAGCTGATCCGCCATCAGGAAGAGGATGTTGGGTCTCGTGCTGGTACTCGCCGCGGCAGGTTGGAGAAGAAACCCTGGAGCAAGGGCGAAGCTTGCTGCCCCGGCGCTCGCGGTTTTGAGGAAACGACGTCTGTGCATCTCTTTCGCACCGTTAGCTGCCATTTTCGCCCCTCCTGCGGAGAGAAACTCCAGAAGAACAGGGTCTGTGTGGCTCAGGGTGTGCCTGTGTTCAGCGGTTGAACGTCACCAAAATACGGAAGCTCGCGGCAAAATGCAAATCCTCCAAAAGAACCGCCCGGTTACCGTACGGACAACTCGGATCGTAGGAGCCGGTTCCCGAACTGAAAGGTTTGCAGGGTACAGGGGCCGACTAAGCAAGCAAACCTTTAAGGAGACCAGGGGTGTCGTCCGCTACCTGCCGCTCGCATACGCGAGGCTGCCAGAGAGACGCGCCTACTCTCTCTGTTCGTCTCGCGGAGGAGAGCTCTCGGGCACGGGGACAGCTGGTACGCGGAAGTCAGGGGTAAACGGAAGCAGACTTCGGAAACGTTGTGCTTGTCCTCAAGAGAAAATTCTGGAAGTACTGGGCTGTTTTCTCCTTTGACAAATAGGTTCTGATTGTTATATTTGCTCAAAAGTTATCGGTCACATGAAGGGGGAAGAAGCGGTTGACTCCAGATCATGGAGGAAGTTGACCATGAAGCGATTTGTTACGCTTGTCACTGCCACGGCTCTGGTCGTGGCCCTCGCTGGTTGTGGAGGCAACAAGCAGAAAGTCACCGTCCTCAAGCTCGCCCACGGATTGGACGTCAATCACCCTGTCCACAAGGCCATGGTTTACATGGCGGAGCTCGTCCAGAAGAAGTCGAACGGCCGTCTCAGGATCGACATCTACCCGAATGAGCAGCTCGGCTCCGAGCGAGAATGCATCGAGCAGCTACAGCTGGGTAGCTTGGCCATGACGAAGACGTCCAGCTCGCCGCTTGAAAGCTTTGTGCCGGAGATGGCCGTTTACGGATTGCCGTACGTTTTCCGGGATGCTGAGCACGCCTGGAAAGTGTACAACGGGGAAATCGGCAAGAAATTGTTGGCGGCGGGCGAGAAAGTCGGACTGAAGGGCCTTTGCTACTACGACGCCGGAGCGCGCAGTTTCTACACCCGCAGTAAACCCATTTACACGCCCGACGACCTTAAGGGCCTCAAAATCCGGGTGCAGAAAAGCAACATGGCCCTGAAAATGATCGAAGCGTTTGGGGCTTCAGCAACGCCGATTGACTGGGGCGAGCTCTACACAGCCCTGCAGCAAGGCGTGGTGGACGGCGCCGAAAACAACCCGCCCAGCTTCTACACGTCCAGGCACTACGAAATCTGCAAATACTACACGCTTGATGAGCACACGCGGGTACCGGACGTTCTGCTGATCAGCACGGCTGTGTGGAAGAAACTCTCGCCGGAGTTCCAGAAGATTCTCCAGGAAGCCGCTGACGAGTCGGTGCCTTACCAGCGCCAGTTGTGGGACGAAATGGTGAAGAAATCCCTGGAAGAAGTGCAAAAGGCGGGAGTCAAGATCATCTACCCGGACAAAGAGCCGTTCCGCAAGAAAGCGGAGGTTTTGTACAAGGAATTCGCGGGCACTGAGGTCGGCAAGCTTGCAGACGAAATCAAAGCCATCAAGTAGCCGGGCCGCGAGCACGGAGAATTGCTGAACTTTTGCGGTCTCATTTGTCGATGGCAAGCTGGCACGTGCTGACGCGTCGGCGCTGACTGCTCTGAAAAGGCTGTCGACCCTTGGTTGTTGGCTGCCTGCCACTGGAGTACGGAGGCACTGGATGTTCGCTTCGATCGCTCGAGCTTACAGCGTAGTCCGCCGCTGGCTGGACCTGTTTCTGGACGGACTGGTGTCCTTCACCATGGGGGCCCTTGTTTTGGATGTCACCTGGCAGGTGATTACGCGTTTCATTCTTCGCAACCCGAGTTCGTGGACGGAGGAGCTGGCCACTTTCCTGCTCATCTGGGTCGGACTTCTTGGCTCCAGTGTTGCCCTTCAGCGCGGTGCTCACCTGGGCATCGATTTCTTCGTCAATCGGATGAAGCCCAAGACGCGGTTGATCACGGAAGTCTTCGTTTTTGCCAGTGTGGCACTTTTCTCCTTCCTGGTGCTTGTGTTGGGCGGTTCGGAGCTGGTGGATGTTACCCTGACCACGGGGCAGGTCTCGCCCGCTCTGGAAATCAAGATGGGGTACGTTTATCTGGCTTTGCCCATCAGTGGGGCTTTTCTGACGCTGTACAGCGTCGAATTCATGGTCCAACGCATTCTCGCTCTCATCCGCGGGCACACGGTTGTTGAAGTGAAAGTGAAACCGCCTGTGGGGGCACTCGACTAACGGCTACGCGTACGCAACCGGACACGGCAGAGGAATCAGATGGACATTCCGCTTTTCGTGCTGATCGTCAGCTTTGTCCTGCTGCTTTATTTCAACGTTCCCATCGCTTTCTGTATCGGCATCTCGACATTGGTCACGGTGCTTTCGGTCGGTGGGCTCCCGGCTTACAAGATCGTGGCGCAGCGAATCGCTACGGGCATCGACAGCTTCGCTTTGCTTGCCATCCCGTTTTTCATTCTGGCGGGGGCTTTGATGGGCCGTGGTGGCATTGCCCGGCGACTCATCGATTTTGCCAATGTCCTGGTCGGACGTTTCCGCGGCGGCCTGTCGTACGTGAACATCCTCACGTGCATGCTGTTTGGTGCAATTTCGGGGTCAGCTGTCGCTGCCGTTTCGTCGGTTGGTGGATTCATGATCCCCTTAATGAATCAGGAAGGGTACGATCGGGATTTCAACGTGGCCGTCAGCATCACGGCGGCAACCACCGGACTGCTGATCCCCCCGAGTAATGTGATGATCGTTTACTCTCTGGCGACGGGAGGAGTTGTCTCGATTGCGGCCATTTTCCTCGCGGGTTTCTTGCCCGGATTTCTGGTCGGCGTTAGCTTGATGATTGTCAGCGGCTACCTTTCGATCAAGCGAAATTACGGCCACGGTGAGAAAGTGGCCTTGAGCGAAGGCGTTCGTCGGTTCTTCAAGGCGATTCCTCCGGTGATGCTGGTGGTGATTGTTCTGGGAGGGATCTTGGGTGGTGTTTTCACGGCCACGGAGGCGTCGGCCATCGCTGTGGTGTACGCCTTCATCCTCTCGGTTCTGGTGTACAGAGAGGTGAAGTGGAGGGAAATCCCGGACGTCTTGCTTCAGACTGGCATCACGACGGCCGTCGTCATGCTCTTGATCGGCACAAGCATGGCGATGTCCTGGATCCTGGCGTACGAGAACATCCCTCAGTCCATTTCGGCTGCACTCCTGGGCCTCACGAACAACAAATACATCATTTTGTTGATCATCAACGTGATTCTGCTTTTTGTCGGGACCTTCATGGACATGACCCCGGCAGTGCTTATTTTCACGCCGATTTTCCTGCCGGTTGTGGAGCGCCTCGGGATGCACCCGATTCACTTTGGCATCGTTTTGATCACCAACCTCTGCATTGGACTTTGTACCCCGCCAGTTGGATCTTGCTTGTTCGTCGGGTGTGGAATTGGAAATACGACGATCACCCAGGTGCTGAAGCCGCTGCTTCCGTTCTTTGGCGCGATGATTCTCGCGTTGCTGCTGATCACGTACATCCCGTGGATTTCGTTGGCGATCCCGGCACTGTTCGGATTCAAGTAGTTGGTGCAGGAAATCGAGCTGTTTGCACGGAGCTGGATGGGCAGCCTGTGTTCTCCCCGATGGCACTGGGCAGTGTAGCCACGGATGGCAAGGCGTTCTTCGGTTCGGGTAGACAGTGCGACGGCTGTTCGGCCCGACAGCCGTCGCGGACGTGATCGAGCAGGCAGAGTCTGGAAGAGTGTACAAACTGGCTGCTTCTGCAGAGAGCCCTCCGGATTGTGGGTTTTGCCCGATGGCGAGGTACTACACGGACGTGTGGGGTTCATCGGGGCCGTTGACCGTACCAGAATTATCTTGTCCAAAGGGTCTGAGCGGATTCGTGACAGGTTCGACGGGCGGTTGAGTGCAGGGAAGGTGGTGTACTCGCCGCTCTTTTTGTTTTTTGGGAGGTGTGGCGATGAAACACAAACACTTCGTTTTCACAGTTCTCAGTTCGGTTCTGGGATTCGGCTACGCCGTCCAAGCAGTCGCTGGGCTTCCAGCTTTGTCCGAGCGCGGCTGGATTGTGATGGTGCCCGATTCTGCCTACCTGTTTGCCGTCGTCGACTCGGCGGCAAACTACGGCATCACGCATTTGCAGTTGTCCCACGACATTGTGATGAATATCGACCAGATCCTGGCCGACCCTGACCGCGCGCAATTGATCCAAAAAGTGGCTGCGTACGCTGACCAGAAGGGGATCGATACGTACGTGTGGTCCCACGAAGTGAACACACGTGGCCGCGGGCGGGAGCTGTTAAAATCCGAGGATCCTGCAAAGCGACGCCAGTTTTGGGAGGCACGCTGGAGCGCCTACCGCGACGCCTTACAGGCCTGTCCGAGTGTAGACGGCGTGGTGCTGATGTTCGGGAGCTCACCTCGTGACCCGTGGGAAGTGGTAAACCCGGTGATTTTCGCGCCCAGCCGAAGCAATCCGGATCGCGTACGCTGGATTACCCAGCATCTGCGGAGCTTGTTGGTAGACAGTCTCAAGCGAAAGCTTGTTGTGCGAACGTTCATTCACCAGCCGGAAGAGCTGCGCTGGGTCCGCGAGGGACTGCAGGGAATCAGTGGCATTACCGTAATGTCGAAATGTGTACCGCAAGATTGGGAACCTTACTATCCGCACAACCCTTTGATTGGTGCATTCCCGGAGGCACAACAAATCGTGGAGTTCGACTTGGCCGGGGAGTACACGGGCGCAACCAGCGTTCCGTACCCTCTACCTGACTACTTGAAGTTCAGGCTTGACTACGAGCGAAGCAAAGGTGTTGTGGGGGCGGCAGGCCGTACCGAACGTTACGAGCGATTGACGTGGGGCAAGGTGAACGAGCTGAACGTCTTCGCGTTTTCACGTTTGCTCCGCGATCCTGGCCTTCATCCCCGGCAGATCTGGCACGACTGGGTTAGGCGACGGTTCGGTCTTGATCCCAATTCAAAGCCTGGAGAGGCCTTGATTGACCTGCTGCGGAACACCTTCGACGCAACCCGAAAGACATTTCTGGTGAAAGGATTTTGGGCCCTGCGCAAAGGGACGACGGTGCCCAGGCTCCGGCACGCACTGGGGATGCTTCCCGGACGGAGCATTGCCAAATGGGATCCTGCGTTTGAGCCACTCGAGGACAGCCTTGCTTCGCCGTCGTTGCGCACACTGTGGGCTGTGCATCAGGAAAAGCTGGAGGCGCAGGAACTTGCCGACTCTTCCTGGGCCCAGTTCTCGCGGTTGGCGCCTACCCTGCGCTCGGGGGATGTGGCGGAGCTCGCGCAGGAGCTGGACAATTTGCGGCTCTGCAGCCGTGTGTGGACGTACGTAACCGACGCTGTCTGGGGTGTCCGGTACTTTCGGCGAACTCATGCGCCTGGGCCCTTTCTGGGGGAGGCTGTCCGTCGCCTAGCAGCGCTTGCGGACAGCTTGGAGAAGGTGCCCGGACGGAAAACCTGGCCTGCTGTGCCTGCAGACATGCGACGGTTGGCTCAGGACGTACGCGAGGCGTTGAAGGCTGTTCCTTTAGGAGAGCCCGTTTACCCGGCGAGAATCGGAACCGTGGAAATTTCCCACAGGAAGGATGGGGTGATTTTGCGCTGGCGTACGTCGAGTCCGGCGGTTTGCACGGTTTTTGTCGGACAGGATCTGCCAGAACTGAGGCCTTTGAAATTGGAGGAAACGCCATCTTTGGTACACGAGGTTGAGTTGTCAGTGCAGTCCCTGGGCCTGAAAGTGCCGTGGCGCGTGCAAGTTCGAGCCAGAGCGGTGGATTGGCCAGTGGAGCTGGAGTCCGGCGATTGGTGGGTGTGGGATTGGTAGGAACCCGTCCGTCTTAAAAGCTGTTGTCACGGGTGGTTTCCGGGTTAATGGTTGCGAAACCGATTTTTGCGGACCGTTGTCGGTTCCTGTTGGTGTGGATCGGCAACGATCACTGCACAACTTGTGGGGGGAGGCCGCAAACGCTGGTCGCAGCGGGACACTCCAGAGTGTTGCGAGGGCAGCGAAGAAGGCAAGTGGCACATGGGTGGCGCGCGCGTTTCGCTACGCTGCGTGTCAGCAGCGGCGACGTTGTCTGTGAAGGAAGGTTGTGTGTGGGCTGGAGGCGGGGGAAGGGGTGGCTTTTGTGTGTGGGGGCGTCTGCGTTCGTCGGTGCTCTGTTTGGTGGAACTGGACTCGGAGAAAGGACATGGCCAAGCTGACATTCATTGTTCAGTCTACCGCTGCATTTGTGAATGAGCTTTGGGGGTACGGGGCTCCTCGAGAGGGCGTTCGCGTCATGGCCGAACTGGCACACCGCTACGGTTTGCCAGTGTCGTGGATCACCAACGGTCTTGGTGCGGAGCAAATGCGAGATCTTTTCGACGTCTACCACAAGCGGTACGGCGACACGGTGACGCTGTGGACGAAGCCAGGTGAAATGGGGCCAGGAGGGAAGCGAGAAGAATTGCCGAAGGATGCGTATGGCCTGCCTTTGACGGAACACCGAAGATTGATCCAGCAAGGAACAGCCGAGGAAATTGCTCGCGTTCTGGCGACGGATCGTTCGCGGGTCGAAAAAGCTTTACCTTGGACTAAACCGGTCCAGACGGCTGCAACGCTGCACAAAAGCAACGCCCTGATCGCCGCGCTGGAACAACTTGGCTTCAATGCCCTGTGGGGCTACTGCTGGGAGCAGGAAGCGGTGGACGGCGCAACTGATCGCGGGGTGCCGTTCAACGCGTTCTACGCATCTCGTCATTCATTCCTCGCGCCAGCCCAGTATCCGGGAAACGTCGTGGGGGTACACTGGTTGAGTGTCGACTTGACCAACTCCTACCACAGCCGGGCGACATCCGCCTTCTCCACAGATCCTAACGACATCCAACGGGCCGACATTTTTCATGGCCGGGAGGTGGACTACTGGAAGAGATTTTTCAACGTGTACCGGGAAAACGCTGCCTGGAATGACTTTCTCTACATCATGTTTCACCAGGAAGCGCACGAAATGGAATATTCGAACGCCTGCCGCTCGTACACGCCGGAACAAATTCAGGACACAGTGGAGATGTTCGACGCCTTTTTCGACTGGGTCTCTGGTCAAGACGGCGTTGAATTTCTGACCATGCCGGAAGCTGTGGCGCGTTACCGGTCCGTACACCCTGAGTGGACAGGTGCCACCTACTTCGTGTCCGACCAGATCCCTGTTGAGAAGGTGGACTACTATTACTACGACTACTTTGTGCTGCCCAAACCACAGCCGGACGCTCGCTGGCCGCGCACGTTTTTCTACTACGACCGGGACTGTCAGCTCATTTTCACTCAAAATCGCCTGGATCCTGTCTCGATCCGGGACTACAGAAGTCAGCATCCGGTGGATGGCAACACACCTTACCCCGAGGAGCCGTTGCCGGCGTCGCAGTTTGTTCGGAGGCAACGCACTGGCGACGGGCGAGAACTTGTTTTCGAGATTGTTACCCGCGCCTGCAAGTCCGTGCCCTCGGGGCTTGCCATTTGGGGCGATTTCAGCGACTACGAACTGGTCGAGGGCGGTTTGCCTGAGAGCCGGATTTTGGGTGACAAATTGCTTTTTGTTCGGACTGAGGTTCGCCAGGGCGAGCAGCAGTTAAGGGTCAAGCTGAGGCGTAAGGCTTAGGGAAAACTCCGGGTCCCGTGGAGCGGAGACACGCAGAATGCCCCTAACCGCAAGGCAGAGCTCTGCGGGGCACAGCGTACACGTGCGGAAAGGAACGCGTTTGGTGCATTTTGTCACGCCGGAAATGAATTCCCCGGCTGATCCTGCCCGTCCGCCTTCGCGGACGGCGGTTCGTGTCGCGATGTCTACGCGTTCTTGGGTCTCTGGGGTTCGTTTTCACCCGCGTAGGCGGGCGAGGGCTTACTCAGCAGTAGAATTCATTCTGCTGCGTTGAGAGACGGCGTGGGGTTCGGTTTTGGCGAGCAAGGCGTGTTGTACGGAGGTAGGGTCTTTCTTGTCACGCCGGGGAATGAATTCCCCGGCTGATCTTGCCCGTCCGCCTTCGCGGACGGGAGGTTTG
>CAZXXS010000122.1:0-96968 GCA_964644845.1 uncultured Cytophagia bacterium
CAGCTTCCCACAGAGTCGCGAGCCGAACAGCGGATCCTCCGGCCCCCCTGTTAACATTTCAATCCGCTCGCAACAATCCTGCGGCTTGCCATTGCAAAGCCGTCAGCGGCTAACTTCTTCCAGGAGGTTTCCCCACCAATAAAAACGCCAGGTGCTCAAAAGCACCTGGCACATTCATTTGCGATCCCAACCACTGGCAAGGTTACGAAAGCCCCTCCAGTGGCCTTCTCAGGCGCTGGAGCCTCACTTCTCGTTCTTTGGCAAAACGTTCGATCCCTTTCAGGATCCATCCGGGTGAGATGTGTGCCTCTTCGCACAGTTCGTCCACCGTACCACCGGTGCGCCAGCGGTTGTCCCAGTCCGAACTCAGCGAGTACGCCTCAGCCACTTTGGACGTCAGCCAATCGTGCATCAACCGGAGCGCTCCGTTGGTGATGACCATTGAGTCCACCCAGTCGCTTTCCGACAGCACTTTGTTCCGATACTCCTCCGGCTGAGCCATGAAGAGCTCGTAACTGATGGCAGCCACGAGCTTCACGTTCAGACCCCGCTTGTCCAGCTCCGGTAGAATCTGAAGCAAGTTGTTCGTCGTGCTCGTTCCCTGCACCAGGACGGTCCCCATCTTGGGAAGATCGGGACGGTAATCGCGCACGACGTACGCACCCTTGGCAGCGGCGAAATGCGACGGGATTCCAAGCGCTTCCCGGTCCGGGATTGTGATTGCTGGGCGCGTCAGATGCAGCACGATGATCGGTGCCTTCAAACGCAACGCTGCACCCAGCACCACCGGTACTTCGTTGTGCTCCCACGGGTGTAGATTGACGACCTGCCCTTTCGGAAACAGTTGGCCGACCCCGGGCGAAAAGATCCCGAAATGCGTGCGCGAGTCGTCCGCCGTTTCGGGGCCGGAGTGTCCCGCCACCCAAATCACCTTGCCGACTTTCAAGTCGCAATCTTGAGCCAGCTGACTGAACAAGCGCATCGGGCCGTACTTCAGGTACGCAAAGGACCCGTACGTGGAGAACGCTGCGTAGAAACCGTTGAACTCTTCGTACGGATTCTGGGCGAAATTCACCGTCACCATGCCCGCGCCAATTCCGGCGTTGGTGAATTCGGTGATTTCCTGCGGCAAAATCGCGCCAAGGGTGTTGCTGTCCCGGTCGTACCAACCAAATCCCTCGAAATCACCCCACCTCTGACCGAAACCCGCGATGTTTGTCGACTCAGCCAAGTCTGCTGAGGAAACGACAAAAAGCGGTCTGCCGTACTCCCTGTGCCCGAGCGCGTTCACCCACGCACCCCACTTCCGGAGTGCGTTCCGATTGGCCGCCTTCTCTCCCGGCTTCACGAACATTTCCTCCGGGTAGTTTTCGTAGTCGTAGATGCGCTCGTCACTCCAGGGGCTCCGGTCCCCCAGCCGAAACGTGGACAGATCCTCCGGCACACTGTCGCCAAGCGTCACCAGTGTGTTCGCCAAGTAGTCGATCAGGGCTTGGTCGCGACGTAAAACATCCAGTACCCGGTTGATGTTCGTCCACTCCTGTTCCCGCTGAGCTTCTTCGTCAGGCGGTGCAGGCTCGCCGAAGCCCTCAAATTCGATGCCGTACTTCTCCATGAACGGCCGCTTGGTTTCCCAAAACAGCTCGCTGTTCATTTTGTGGGGAGCACCGTGGGACTTGTTGTCGTAGACCAGGTACCCCCGGCCTTTTTTGGTCCGCATCCAGCCGATGTTCGGCGTTTTGTTTTCATTCGGCCCCAGAAACAGCTCCAGAATCATGCGTCCGAGCTTTTCCCAGTCGTGGCCGTTCTCACAACCGACAACCCGCCAGCCGTGGCAGCCGAACCAATCCTTTGGGGTCCCCGGCACAACTTTTGAAATCGGATGATCGTCGATCCCGAAGTCGTTCCAGTCCACAACGTAGTACAGGTTGCTGAGACCCAGTCCCCAGGCGGAGTTCATTGTTTCGTGGATGGCACCCGGAGTTAGTCCGCCTTCCCCTTCAAACGCCACTACCTTGACCTGCTCGGCCCCGGCCATCTTGAGCGCCAACGCCTCCCCCGCTGCCGCTGGCGAACCATGGCCAGACGGGCCTGTGTTGAATTTAAGGAACAGCGTCTTGCCAGCCATTTCGGCGTGCCCCGGTAGCCCACCATTGTGGCGAAACCCGAGCAGATCCTCCGCCAGAACGATCCGTTCGGGCTCAACGTAGTAGCGTTCGTCTTTCGTCTGCTGGTACTTCAGCCTGAGTGCCTCGGCCAGCACTGTCAACATCGCGTAGATGAGCGGGATCGTGTGCCCTGCCACCAAAATGAAACGGTCGCCAAAACGCTTCTCCGGGTGACGCAAATCGTAACGCATGACCCCGCTGAGCATCGTTGCCACCAGAGCGTGCACTTTGGAACGCGATCCTCCAGGGTGCCCGCTCTGACGGTAGTTCAACATGATGTCGATCAGCTGATCGACCATGTCTTTCACAACTTCCCATTTGTCGAAGTGTTGAGAGATTTCTTGGTACCTCGTCTCCAGATCCTCGTGTTCCATTCCCATGAAATCCTCCGTGTGCTGTTCCACCAGCGCGGAAGCATCCCTTGTTCCCATTTTGTTCGAATTTATGGACAGAAGGGCATTTTTCCAAACGCTTTGGCCTTGTTCCTTGAGATTTGTGCAGGCAGGTTTCTACGAGAACGCCGCAGCTTTACCCAGACGGCTGAACCAAGACGGACTCGAGCTCCCTGGAAGGTCCCCCTGCCAATGTAAGGACGCAGCTTTGGCCCACACCCTGTCGGTGCAACGCAGGTACCTTCCACAAGCCCTTCGGTAGCGGCAACGAGCACACTCAAAGTGAACTAACGACCCAGGGGGTGCGGAGGACTCCTCTTGCAGTGTGTTCAAGACGGTGGACCGGGGTGCAGCTTTGTTCTCAACCGTGAGAGCACAGCGTGCGAGCAACCCAGCCTCTGAGAATCGGGAAACCTCACAAAATTCCGGACTTGACAACGTTCGAGATTTTGGCTAAACTGGTTTCAGTGGGGGCAAGGATTGCCAGTCCAGGTCGGAAAGCCATGTTCACGAGAGCAGGTGTCATGAAGAAATTCGGTTTTGTCCTCGGTGTTGTTGTCTTGCTCTGGTCACTGCCTTCCCACGCGTGTTTCACCGTGGTCGCTGGCAGAAAAGCCACGGCCGACGGCTCCGTCTTGTTTGCCCACAACGAAGACGACCAGGGCCAGCTGTTGATCAACGTGTGGTTTGTGCCGCGCCAGAAACATACCCCCGACGAGGTGGTTCGGCTAAAGAACGGTGGGCAGATTCCCCAGGTGCCGGAGACCTGGGCTTACCTGTGGGTCGAGGCGGTCGGCCTGACATTCAGCGACTACGGTTCCAACGAGTGGGGAGTCACAGTGGCCAGCGATGCTTGCCCTTCGGTTGTGGAGCCCGGGCAGGCGGATTTGACCGACGGGGGAATCAGCTACATGCTGCGCCATCTGGTGCTGCAGCGGGCAAGAACCGCACGCGAGGGAGTGGAAATCGCTGGAGCGTTTCTGGATCGGTTCGGTTACCCCGCCTCCGGCCGTACACTCGTCATCGCCGACGGTCGCGAGGCCTGGTTCCTGGCCATCCTTCGCGGCAAACACTGGCTCGCTCAGCGCGTGCCCGACGACCGTGTGGTTGTTCTGCCAAACGTCTTCGTCATCCGTCAGGTGAATTTCGACGACCACGAGAATTTCATCTTCTGCAGGGACGATCTTCGTCAGTACGCGATTCGCTACGGCTGGTACGATCCCAAATCCGGTCCTTTCGACTTCGCCCGGATCTTTGCACTCTCCTACGACCCCAAATATGAAGAGCGGGGCTACGATCTGCGTCAGTGGCGTGGCCAACAGATGATTTCCGGGATAACGATGTCTGATCAAGACATTCGATCAAACGGAGGACTACCCTTTTCCGTGAAACCCAGCCACCCACTTGCTGTGGCCGATCTTTTCACCGTTTTGCGCGACCATTACGAGGGCACACCTTACGACGTAACACTGGAAAAAGAAGGCAACCCCAACGACGGCGCCGAGCGAACCATTTGCACGATTACAACCCAACACGCCACAGTGGCCCAGCTACGGGCCAGCCTGCCACGCGAGTACGCCAACGTGATCTGGTTTAGCTTCGGCCGACCAGACGTCAACACGTTCGTGCCACTCTACACGTCGATCGGGGAGATTCCCGCCCCTTTCCACTTTGCACTTCCCAGGAATACGTGGCAAGCGGCGTTTGCACACCATTTCGATCCCCCGCCAGGAACGCTGGTCTACCGGCCGGAACTGGCGTTCTGGATTTTCAACGATCTGGAAAACATCATGGGTCTGGACTACTACAAAACGATCACCCGGATTCAGAAAGAATGGCAAAAACAGGAACGCGAAGCGCTTTCGCTGCAGCCATTCATCGAGGCCACCGCTCAGAAGTTGTTGAAAACCGGTCCCGACCGAGCTCGGCTGTTTCTGCGCGAGTACACGTTTGACCGGCTTTTCGAAGCGCTGCAAACGGCAAAATCCTTGACGGCGCAAACCAAAGGAGAAGTGTACTGGTAGGTTGCTGCAGGTTTTCCGGCCCCTCCCGTTTGTGTGGTCGCCGGGAATTCCGCGGCAGGCCCCTCCGCGAGGCCACGCTTCCGGGGGCGTTGCTTCCGCCCTGGCAAGAGGGAAAGTCCACCGTGCACACGAGAAAAATTTCGGAGTTCGGGCTCTGCAAGTCGGGTAGCACCTGAGCCCGGAAAACACAATTCCTGAACATGCTCCCGGTGTCCCCTCGATCGCCAGCACGCCCCACTTGTTCTGCAACCAGCGGGATCGAAAAGCTCGGAGAAAACAAGCGGCTACCTGCGCACATCGCGGGAACCGTCCAAATCGCGCAATTTTCCCCGCCGCGCCAGGTGAAACCTTTCCGTTCCCAGGTGTTCACGCGGTGAGCGGCACCCCCAATCTGCTTCCACAGCCGGCCGTTTTGCTGGAAAAGCCCAGTCAACAACTGTCGGGCACGTTACACTGCGACATTTCGAAACCGCGTTTGCCGTCGTTGAAGTGACCGCCCCGAGCTCCCGTTAGAGCCCTTGAGTGTTTGCGCGCAGCCAGAGCTCCCGACGCGCATTTCACGGCAGTCCGAAAGCGCGTGGAATTCTGTGCTCTCTTCGCTCGCCTGCGCGCGCTTTCGCACGGGTAGCGTGCGCCCCCGTGGCGTCGCACGCAACCGACACCCGGACACCGCAAAAGCGGTCCACTGGCTTCTGCGTGGCCGTGGCGTGGCTCCCTGGACTTCCTGGAGCTGCACAGTGGACCGGTCGTGCAACCCGCTGTGCACCACTTGCCTGCCAGCAGAACGCAGCTCACTTGTTTGTGCCGGTCAGCGACTTTTCTTTTCCCCAATTTCGACCCGCTGCATCTTGGTCAGAAATCCAAGCACGTCCCGGGCTTTTGTCGTGTCACCGAGGCTTCGGTACACGTAGCTGAGCAGCCGGCGGACCTGCATGTCGGCAGGTTGCAAATCGAGCGCCTTTTCCAGCTCACTGACAGCT
Organism: uncultured Cytophagia bacterium; assembly: GCA_964644845.1. Taxonomy (GTDB): domain Bacteria; phylum Zhuqueibacterota; class Zhuqueibacteria; order Oleimicrobiales; family Geothermoviventaceae; genus Geothermovivens. Next base: position 5,565 of record CAZXXS010000122.1, read on the forward strand.
GCCCGACTTTGTCCGAGTTTTAGCAAAGCAAGGCCAAGGTTGTAGTGGGCAGGTGCGTAAGAGGGATCCAACTGAACGGCCTTCCTCCAGGCCTCAGCCGCTCTGGCGTAGTCCTTTTTCACCTGAGCAAGTGCGAACCCCAGGTTGTAGTACGCAAGTGCCAGACCAGGATCCAGTTCTCGGGCAAGTTGCAGTTCGTTGAGCGCCTCTTCTCCCTTACCCAAAGCGAGGCAAACCGTACCGAGGTTCGCGTGTGCCTCAGCGCTCCCAGGGTCCAAAGCTACTGCTCTCCGAAGATGTTTCTCAGCCTTGACCGCCTCGCCAAGCCCGAGGTACAAAACTCCAAGCCGTAGCTGCGCGTCGAAGTCGTCCGGATTGTTCTCAACCCGTGCCTCGTACGTGTTCACACGCGCCGCCGACGCAGCGGCCAGAAAAGGAGGGTCGGGATCCCGCGGATTTAGCCGTGCCGCTTGCTGGTAGGCCATCTGCGCCAACCCCACCTCTCCGCGGAGCTCGTCCACAATGCCTTTCCACACAAAGGCGCTGGCAATGGCGGTGCGTCGAATGCGTTGGATCACTTGAGAGCTGTCCGGACCGGCGTAGCGCACCAGTTTCCAGGGTGCGGCCCGAAAGCGCAACACTTGTTCCAGATTACGCGCCCAGATCAGCTCGTCCGGCCCGTACACCCGCGGCGTGTGGAAATCCAGAAACGGGTGATCGTCCGTGTTGATGACTGCCCCCCTCGTGAAGCGGCGCATGCCTGCTTCGTCCAAAACCAGGCAGTCCAGCACGTCGAATGCACTGTTCATGTGGATTCCACGGAGATCTTGCCCCACTGCTGGATCCTGCATCTTTCGGCGGATCCGCTCGAAGTCAATTCTGAAGGGCTGGTCCTTTTTCCAGCCGACCAGCAGCGCGTGGCGGTTGCGGCAATTGTTCGCAATCCACAAGCTGGCGTGCGGAAACACTGCCTGAAATGTTTTCAAAATCGATTTCAGATCTTCGGGACTGAGACCGAAAAGAGGCAACCAGCTGGACATCAGGCCGTCTTCTTTCAGGCGATCGCGACAGGCCTGAAAGTACTCCAGGGTGTACAGACTGGCGTTTGCCACCTCTGCCGGATGCACCGAGTCGTTCATGATCACGTCGTACTTCTCAGTCGTCAGCGACGCGTAGTTTTTGCCATCGGCAAAAATCGCGTGGAAAAATGGTTTTTCGAAAACGCGACCATTGATGTCCGTGAAGAAACTGCTCGCCTTCACGATTTCCGGGACGAGCTCCACAGCGTCCAGTCGTTCAACACCGTAAAGCCCTACAACACGGCTGGTCTCGCCCGTGCCGAATCCCACTTGCATCACCTTGCGCGGGTTCGGGTGCAGCAGCATCGGAATGTGTCCCTGCAACTTCTGAGTCGTGCGCAGGTCAAATGCGGTACCGGCCACCAGAACGTTGTTCACGCAGACAACGCGGTTGTCCTGGTAATCGTGCACGGTTACGGTGCCGTTGACCCCTTCGTCGACGTACAAGAGTTGACTGCCCTTCTGGTTGAAGTTGAATGCGGTGGCCAGGTAATTCACGGGGAACACAAAAAGGGCCAGTCCTGCCACACCTACTGCTCCGGCCAACCCGCTCAGCAATGTTCGACCTGGCTTTGCTGCTACGGAGGTGAACAGAAGCACCCCGACAGCCAGGTTGACAAACGAAGCGACGAGCAAACCCGTCCGCGTCCCGAGCAGCGGCATCAGCACAAAACTGGCCACCAAAGCACCGAGAACTCCGCCGACCGTGTTCCACGTGTACAGCGCCCCAACGCGACGACCAACTTGCCGAACGTCCGGCCCCAAGGCCCGAACCGCCACTGGAAAGGCCAGGCCCATCAACACGGTTGGCGGTAACATCACGAGTAGCGCCTCGAGAAACCGCATCAGATTCCAGTGCCACCAGCTTACCAGCCGAATGTGACGCATCGTCCACGCGTACATGTCGCCGATGTGACCAAGGGCCCAAAGTGACAGCAGTGCAGTCAGTCCGACCGCGAGTTCAATCCACGCCAGTGTCCTCACCGGTCGCGACAGACGATTGGCAAGGGCACTACCCGCAGCGCCGCCAAGAGCCAGTCCTACCAGGAAGGTCGTCAGCATGATGCTGAAAGCGTACGTGGAGGAAGAGAAAATGAACAGCAGCACGCGGTTCCAGAAAACCTCGTAGCAAAAAGCAGCAAATCCCCAAACCAGTGCCGCCGCGAGGACGATTCTTTGCAGACGGTCCGGTCCTGGCAGCTTGATCCTCTGTCTCACTTCGGTCACCCGCATGCGGCCGGAAAATGCCAGGGCGCAAGTCCCGATCCCCAGGTTCAAAAATGCGGCTGCGAACGTTGTCTCGCGAACGCCAAGCCAGGGGATCAAGAAGAAACCGGCGGCGACCGTTCCTGCAACGGCACCAAACGTGTTGGCCGCGTAGAGAAGACCGACCTGCCCGCCGGCCTGTGCGCTGGAACGGACCAACGCTTTCGAAAGAACCGGCAACGTGCCGCCCATCAAGGCAGTGGGCAGCAGCAAAAGAGTGAAGGAAACAACCGCGCGCAGAACCGTGAAACCGGCAAAATCGTAGCCGAAATTCGCGAAAGCGAAACGGTAGAGCTCGGAGGCAAGGTCCAGAAGAAGAGGCAAAAGAAAGGCGTAAAACCCGACACCGATCTCGAGCACCGCGTACAGTAGAACTGGTCTGGCGCTTTTGTCAGCCAGTTGCCCGAAAAACCAGGCCCCGAGCGCCAGTCCACCCATGAACGCCGCTAAGACTGTACCCACGGCAAATGTGGTGTTGCCGAACACGATGCCGAACATGCGTGTCCACACCACTTCGTAGACGAGACCGGCAGCGCCCGAAAGGAAAAAGACTGCCACAAGCACAGCGCGCAGAGGTCCCCGACCCTCCGAACGTTGAACTCCCACAGCTCCCTCCTTGTCCTGAACTCCCGCGATCAGCTGATCCGACGGTTTTCTTCAGCAAACCCATCTGGCGTTTGTTAGAGGATCCCCCGGCTTCAGCCCATCCTCCCGCTTCGACCACCACCCGGGCTGCCAATCGCTCCGTGGCGTCGCTCGCTGAACACCACAGCCCCGCACAGAAAAGCAGCGCCGTTTCGGCCGAGCACCACAGCTGCTCATCGGCCAGGCGCTGGGGCTTTGCCCGTCTTCGGTCTTGCCGCTCTCGCCCCGGCCTGATGCCTCAAAGCGAAATTGGTGGAAACGTCACCCAGTAGCACCTTTCAATCTGTACAGTACCTCTCCCGCTTTTGGCACATACAGAATCCCTTCGTCCTCGCGGTTTTTCCATTCCTCTGGATCGATTGTGCGCGGGTCGCGGTACCCCAGGTTGATTCGACGGCACCGTTCTTCAGGAATACCGGTGGCGAGCACTACGTTGATCCGTGGCCTCTCCACACCGTTTTCGAATGTCCCGATTCCTTTAACGTGCGTTGAGTGTGCCATCACACCGCCGGGCACATCTTTGAACTTGTCCCACTGTTTCAGGAAATAGTCGCGCACATGGTAACCGATCCGATCGAGGATTTTGCCGTGCGTGTACGAGACCTCCGTGATGTGAGGCCCGTAGATGATCAACTCGCCACCGTCCGCCACCACGGGTTCCAGCTTGTACATGCATTTGCCAGCGGTCCACAGGTCGTCGTACATCGTCGGGCACACCGAAAGTACCCGTTCAAAGGGGCGATCCACGTAGACGACGTGGATCTGAGCCGACAGGTCAGCGGCATCGCTGAACGCTTCTTCGGGCGTCCCGATGAAAAGCCCGTGGAGCCCTTCGTCCGTGGTGACCATGCTCAGGCAAAGTTTGGGCATGTCCAGCAACTGGGCCGCTCGGTCCACAACCCGCCGCACCGGATTCCATTTGGTGCCGATGATCTTCATGTTCGTGATCACGGCGCCAAGCCAGTGGAAGAAATTGATGATGTCTGGCCCTGCGATGCCGGGAAAGAGGTACTTGTTTCCGCCCGAAAACCCGACCACCTCGTGAGGGAAGGTGGGTCCAGCAATCATCAGGACGTCGTAGTTAAGCACCAGCTTGTTCAGGGCAACGGGTACATCCTGTTCCATCAGCCCTTCGGTGATTTCAGCGATTTCGGAGGCGGGAATGGTGCCCAGCAGCGCCAGGGTCTCGGGATCGTCCCAGCGATGGTTGTACACATCCACCGACCCGTAGCGACGACCCCACTCCTCGGCCGACACCCCTAAGTGTTTCAGAATGCGCTCCTGGGACATGACCGGATGAGTCCCGAGGGCAATCAGAAAATCCAGTTTACTGACCCTGGGCAGCAGCAAGTCTGTGAACATCCGGAAGAACAGCGGCACGGGTGCCGTGCGCGTAGTGTCGGGAATCAACACAATGACACGCTTACCGTCCAGGTCCTCGCGCTCAAAAGCCTCGTTGGCAAGAGCGTAGACCTCCTCTTCTGTCAGGACTCTGTCTGTGTAGCCTTTGCCGATGGTCATTTCCCGTCTCCAGTTTAGAGCCTCGTCAACGCTCGCTTAAATACTGACTTACCCGTCGTTAACGTCCCCGAAAGGAACGGGATATCCCGCAAATTCCGAGGGAAAACAAGAAACTTTCCTTCCTCTCGCAGCGAAATGAATCGGCGCTTGGGGGCCTCCCGTACAAAAATGGCCCAGGCCAATCCGGCACAAACCAGCCTAACAATCGTGGCTCCTTCCCAAGAAATCACACTGGGCATCAAGACAATCTGGGACAAGGCTTTGTTGAAAACTTTCCCCAGCCCGGCGGTTTCATCTACGGGAAGCAGGGCAGTGACGGCAAACACGGACTCTGAACCGGGATCACGGTCCAACAGCATAGTTTTCAGATCTGCCTCGCAACTACGGTCCAAACGGACCTCCCGAAAGTAGCTCAGCTGAGCAATGGACATTCTGAACAAATTGAGAATCCAGAACAGCTTCAGTTTTTCGTAGTCAACTGGCCTAAATCCAAGTGCCCTGTACTGCAACGAAATAGGCTCTTGAACTCTCGGTAGGACCTTTTGAGTAAGAAATCTTTCAGCGTACCTCTCGATGTCCGAAAAACTGTTGTCGCAGGATTGGCAGAGCAAAGGCTGCGTAGGCCCGTCCTGGGTGATTCTTATGCCAGCTTTTTCTCCGATCTTCAACTCGGCCATTCTGTGTCGGTCACTGGCATCACGCATGTCCTTGAACATCCACTTGGGCAAAACATGCGACTCGGCGAGTTCGGTCTCGCGACCACACAACCTACACACCCCAACCACTTTCGTTCTCGGCACGTTCTCACCCCTGTCACAAATTCGCCAGCCAGCCGCCATCCACAAACAAAATGTGGCCGGTTACGTAGCTGCTCGCCTCCGAAGCCAGGAAAACAGCCGCTCCCACCAGTTCTTCTGGCTGCCCCCAGCGCCCAAGCGGCGCTCGCCGTTTCACCCAGGCGTCCAGTTCGGGATTCTCTTGCAGAGGTCTCGTCATTTCAGTGGCGAAGTAGCCAGGGGCAATGGCGTTCACACGAATGCCGTGCTGAGCCCACTCCACAGCCAGCGCGCGTGTAAGCTGCCGAATACCGCCTTTGCTCACCGTGTAGGCCACAGTTGTTGGCCGGTGCCCCTCGCACATCAGCGAGCCAATGTTCACGATGTTACCTGGTTTGCCGCTTGAGATGCGTTCCCGCGCAAAGGCCTGGCTCAGTGCAAAAACGGCCGTCAGATTCACCTCCAGCACAGCTCGCCAGTCCTCAAGCGAAATGTCCTTGGCCAGCGCCCGACGCTGGATCCCGGCGACATTTACGAGCACGTCGACCCCACCGGTGGCCTCGACAATCCGACGGTAGAGCTCCGGGATTTCATCAACCCTGCTGAGGTCAAATGGAAACACCCACGCCCGCCGCCTCTTGTGCGCAACGCGTCCGGCCACACGTTCAAGAGCTTCGCGGTTGCGGGCAACCAACACCACGTCGGCCCCGAAATCGACCAGACCTTCCGCCAACGTCTGGCCGAGTCCCCGGCTTGCTCCTGTGACCAGGGCCACCTTGCCCGTCAAGTCGAACAGTTTGCCCACGCTTCGCCTCCTCCTCTCAAAAGACGCGGGGCTGCCCTCTTGAGCAGCCCCGTCGCTCTCTTCATCCCGTTAGGCTACGTAAGCAGTGGACGCCGTGCCGCCACCAAGTCCGGCCCAGTCCGTGTGGAAAAACTCGCCGCGCGGTTTGTCCACGCGCTCGTACTGGTGCGCACCAAAGTAGTCGCGCATGGCCTGCAGCAGATTGGCAGGCAGGCGGTCGCTTCGGTAACCGTCGTAGTACGCCAGCGCAGCAGCCGTGGCCGGAATTGGCACACCAAGGCGTACAGCCTCTGCGGCCACGCGCCGCCAACTCTCCTGCGACGCCTCAATCTTCTCCCGGAAAAACGGATCCAGCATCAGATTTGCCAGATCAGGCTGCTTGTCGAACGCTTCCTTGATCTTACCCAGAAAAACGGACCGGATGATGCAGCCATTTCGCCAGAGCAACGCAATGTTGCCGAAGTTCAGATTCCAGTCGTAGACCTTTGAGGCCGAACGCATCAGCGTGAAGCCTTGCGCGTACGAAACAATCTTCGACGCGTACAGTGCCTTGCGGATGTCCTCCAGAAAAGCCCGACGATCACCATCGAACGTTGCAGACGGGCCGCGCAACACCTTCGACGCAGCGACGCGCTCTTCCTTCATGGCGGACAGAAAGCGCGCAAAGACCGCCTCTGTGATCAGCGTGAGCGGAATGCCCTCGTCCAGCGACTCCATCGCTGTCCACTTGCCTGTGCCTTTCTGACCTGCCGTGTCCAGGATTTTGTCTACCAGCGGCTGGCCGTCTTCGTCTTTGAAAGCCAGAATGTGCGACGTGATTTCTACCAGGTAGCTGTTCAGCTCGCCCTTGTTCCACTCGGCGAACGTTTCAGCCATCTCGTCCGGCGTCATGCCAAGCACGTGCTTCATCAAGTGGTAGCTTTCGCAAATGAGCTGGATGTCGCCGTACTCGATGCCGTTGTGAACCATTTTCACGAAATGGCCAGCGCCGTTCGGACCAACCCAGTCTGCGCAGGGCGAGCCGTCATCCACCTTGGCAGCGATGGCCTGAAAGATCGGTTGCACGTGTTCCCAAGCCGCCGGGGAACCACCAGGCATGATGCTCGGACCGCGCAGGGCTCCTTCCTCGCCGCCGGAAATGCCCGTACCGATGTACAGTAGTCCCTTACTCTCAACGTACTCCGTCCTGCGTATCGTGTCCTTGAAGTACGAATTCCCACCGTCAATGATGATGTCGCCGGGTTCCAGCAGAGGAATCAGCTTGTCGATGAAGTCATCCACTGGCTTCCCGGCCTTGACCATCAGCATCACTTTGCGCGGCCGTTTGAGCGACTGGACGAGCTCTTCCAGACTGTGCGTGCCTTTGATGTTCTTCCCCTTGCCGCGACCATTTACGAAACGATCCACCTTTTCAACGGTACGGTTGTAAACGGCAACACAAAAGCCCTTGCTTTCCATGTTCAGCGCCAGGTTCTCGCCCATGACGGCGAGACCAATCAGGCCAATGTCGCATTTGTCCATTGCTTTCCTCCTTGCATTCGCTGCGTTGTCAACATCCCACCTCTGCTCGTTGAGAAAAAATCACGGTGTTGTCCCTGGAGCACCGATCACGACCCCGCGTCATTCTACGCCCACGGATCGATCGCCATTTTCAGCACCTTATCTTTGCCCTTCTCGAACATTTCGAAAGCTTCCGGCAGATCCGCAAGAGGCAGCACGTGTGAAACGATCGTCTCCGCATCGATCTTGCCGGATTCGAGAACTCGCACTGCTTGCGGGAACGTGAAGGGCGGCATCTTCGCGCCGAGAATGGTCAGTTCTTTCAGAAAAACCTCGTACGGACTAATCGTCACGCGCCCATCCTCAGGACTGACACCGAAAAGCATGAGCGTACCCCCCGGGCGAACCAAGCCGAAGCCTTCTTGTACAGCGCTCGGATCGCCGGTGGCATCCACAACGACGTCGAAACCGTCCGGGCTCACGTCGCGCACAGCGCGACCGATCTGCCCCTTCTTGACGGCGAACGCGTGGGTCGCCCCGAGCCGCCCTGCCACTTCGGCTCGCTCCGAAACGACGTCCACCTGGGTGATTTCTGCCCCTTCGACACCCTGCAACATCTGATTCCACAGCAAACCGATCGGTCCAGCCCCAAGGATCAGCACTTTGCTGCCTGCAGACGCTTGCAACCGCTCGTAACCTCGCACCACACAGGCCAGCGGCTCCACCAGAGCGCCTGCTTTCAGAGGCATGTCGTCACGAAGTGGAAACAGTCGTTCGCGTGTGGCCACCGTGTACTGAGTGTAACCGCCGGTCATGTGGTACCCCATGTTCCTCATGTTCGGGCACAAATTGGGACGTCCGCTTTGGCAAAACTCACAGTGACCGCAAGGTACCACCGGATCGACTGCCACCCTCTGGCCGGGTGTTAGATCCTTCACTGCGACACCCATTTCCACAACTTCGGCCACGATTTCGTGGCCCAGCACAACCGGCGGTTTTGCAAGAGGAACTTCGCCGTGGAACAGGTGCAAATCGGTTCCGCAAACTCCGCACAACAGAACCTTCAGCAAAACCTCGTCCGGTTTCAGGTCACCAATGGTGACCTCCTGAAACTCCAGGACGTCTTTCTCAACGTAGACGGCTGCACGACTCTTCCACGCCATCGTACCCCTCCTTTTCTGCTTGCGCCAGACAAGCTGTCCAGCCGACGTCGCTGGGCTGGCCTCATTCAGATGGTCATGGCCGTAAAGCCGCCGTCGACACGAACGATCGCCCCGGTGACGAAACTCGAGGCTTTGTCAGATGCCAGCCAGATCATGGCCCCCACCAGCTCTTCCGCCTCGCCGAAGCGCCCCATCGGCGTGTGCCGCATGATGTCCCGAACGCGCTCCTCGGTCAGGATCTTGCGGTTCTGTTCGGCAGGGAAGAATCCGGGAGCAATTGCGTTCACACGAATCTTGTAGGGCGCCCATTCCCGGGCCAGCCACTGCGTCAGGTTGTTCACTCCCGCCTTCGAAACCGAGTACGTGAAAACCTTGGACAGTGGCGGACCAGACGACGCTGAAGAGAAATTGATGACGCTTCCACCCTCTCCCTGGTCGATCATACGCTTTCCGAAAACCTGGCAGGCCAGGAACATGCTCTTCAGATTCACGTCCAGGATCCGGTGCCATTCTTCTTCCGTGATTTCGAAGAAAGGCGTCGACGAGTTGATGCCCGGGGCGTTCACCAGAATGTCAATTCGACCGAACGTGTCAATGATCTCCTGGTCCGCACGCTCCAGGTCTGCGCGGGAAGTTGCGTCTACAGCAATCGAGATCGCTTCGCCACCCAGTTCGCGGATTTCTTTCGCCCGGGCTTCAGCGTACTCTTTCTTCAGATCCAGAATCGCGACCTTAGCTCCCGCCTGGGCGTAGCCTTTGGCTACAGTGCCTGCAAGCACACCTCCACCGCCGATCAAAGCGGCCACTTTGCCTTCGAGACCGAACATGCCTCGCAGGTACTCAGTTACCGAAATCGCCATCTTCGCCCTCCGAATGTTTGCCCTTCCTTCTCCCCCGTCCTTTAGATTGAACGCGGTACGGTTCCCGCAGGACTCCTCACAGATCCAGCTTGCTGGCGAGCTCCTCAAGATAGGCTTTTGACTTCCGGTAGGCAGCGTCGATGTCGGGCACATGCCCCACGTCCACGGCCACGTAGCCGTCGAAACCGTGTTTCTTGAGGGCCAAGAAGATCCCTTCGAAATCGATTGTGCCCTCGCCAAGAGCCAGGTGCAAGTTGTCGCGGCCGTCGTTGTCAGCGACGTGGAGGTAACGGATGCGCGATCCGAGCTTCTCCACACTGATCGGGAGAATTTCTTTCTGCGCATGCTGGTGTCCCGTGTCCAGTACAGCGCCGAAGTTGGGTTCATCCACGTGGTCCATCAAGCGCAGCAGGGCATCCGTGTTGCTGATGTTCTCGCCGACGCGCGGCTCCATTGTCAGCCACAGGCCGGCCTTAGCCGCACGTTGCGCACAGGTCTTCACCGTGTCGACCATCAATTGCCAGAACGCCCTGTAATCAAAGTCCTCCGGAATGCGTACTTTGAACTGACGCCCGTAATTCAAGGCTTCCTTGTAAGGCACCTCACCGACGAACTCTACCGGTGGAGTGAAGCTGTCCAGCTGGACCGTTTCCGCGCCGAAGTACTGAGCCAGCTCGACTCCGAGATCAAAGAGCTCCAGGGCGCGCTGTCTCTTTTTTTCGTCAAAGCTGAACGCATCCGGCAGAATAGGACAGAAATTGATGATCTTGACCCCAAGCTCGTCAGTAAGCTGCTTGAAGCGCTCCTTGTTCTCGGCCACCTCGAGCATGTTCTTTTCGCGCACGCCCTCCAGCTCCACGTACTCGAACCCCAGGGCAGCCATTTCCCTGAGCGCCCTCATGGCGTCGTCGATGCTCGGAGGGTAGCCGTATTTGCTGATGGCGTAAAGCCAACAGGCGCTGATTTTCATTTGGGCTCCTCCCAGGCTAATCGTCTTCTGTTAACGGTAACAGAGGAAGCAAAAAAGAAAACGCTTACAGCGCTCAAATATAACGATTTGGCAACGAGCGGACAAGGAGAAAGTTGAACAGGGAGTCCCCATTTCCTCGTCGGAACTTGCTGACACCTCAGAGCGGCTTGACTCTTGCAGGCAAAATTCTTTCCGGGAAGGAGCGGAAACTTAAAGATCGCCTTGGGTTTCCACCTGGGATTACTCATTCTCGGCCGGTTTGGAGGTAGCCCGGGACTCCCAGCAGGTTAGCTCACCGTGCCCGCGAACGGCCACGGGAGAGCACGCGAATCCCCTGGCAACTCCTCCCTTGCTTCCCTCGGTGCAAATCCGTATTTTCGCCACAGTTCGTTCGACACCGTGGAATTCAGCCTGAAAGGGACAAACCATGACCGTCGAGCTTGCTGCCGAATCCGCTGGTTTCTTCCACCCCGCCAGCAAAGCCTACCGTTTCACCGTGCTTTTCTTCGCCGCCATGCTCTCGTTCGGAAGCTACTTCGCGTACGACATTGTCGGCGCGATCGCTCCCACATTGGTCCAGGAGCTGGGCGCGGCCCGGGGCACTGTCGGTTCCTTTTACACAATGTACAGCATCGCTGCCATCCTTTCCGTGTTCGTCGGTGGCTTGCTGATCGATGCGCTGGGCACGCGTAAGGCAAGCATCCTCTTCTCTTCGCTTGTCTTCGTCGGGGCTGCCATCGTGTGGCTTGCCAAGAGTGTACCGATGTTTTTTGTCGGCCGCTTCATCTTCGGTGCTGGATCCGAGCCGCTCATCGTGGCACAAAGCGCCATCTTGGCACGCTGGTTTAAAGGCAAGGAGCTTGCCCTTTCCTTCGGCATCGCACTGACCGTCAGTCGACTCGGTACGCTCTTCGCTTTCAACACTGGTGAGCTCATCACCACGCACTTCGGTAGCTACCGCTACGCGCTTTTTGCCGCCGTGCTGTTCTGCGCCATTTCGCTCGTTTCCAATGTTTTCTACATCATTCTGGATCGCCGCGGCGAGAAGGTACTGGGGCTGAAGGATGAAAGCGCTGGCGAGAAGATCGTTCTGAAAGACATTAAGGAATTCAAACCCACGTTCTGGTATGTTACGCTCCTGTGTGTCACGTTCTACTCAGCCATTTTCCCGTTCACCGCGCTCTCAACGGATTTCTTCGTCGACAAATGGGGAATCCCCAAAGTGGCCGAGGCCAGTGGAGGTTTCTTCTACCAGGTCTTCAACAACTTTCTGCACATGTTCAGCACCGCCGGTGGAATCACCTCGATCATCATTTTCGCAAGCATGGTCCTAGCGCCGTTCGCGGGACAACTCGTGGACAAGATCGGCCGTCGCGCCACCTTAATGATCATCGGGTCGTTGCTCATGATCCCCGCCCACCTGCTCATGGGCGTGACGCACATCTACCCTGCCTGGCCCATGATCGCCCTGGGAGCCGCCTTTGTGCTCGTGCCCGCAGCCATGTGGCCGTCGGTACCACTTATTGTACCCGAGGAACGAGTCGGTACGGCCTACGGCTTAATGACCACAATTCAAAACATCGGTTTGGCCCTCTTCCCGTTTCTCAACGGCGTGCTTCGCGACGTGACTCACACGTACACCAGCAGCATGCTGATGTTTGCAAGTCTCGGTTTCTTCGGACTGATTTTCGCCATTCTCCTGAAACGCGCAGACGCCAAGGAGGGTGGTCGCCTCGAGCGTCCTCAGGTCGTGGCTGCCTGAACTCCGACCCACTCCCGCGAAAATACGAAGGGCCACCGGACTGAACCCGGTGGCCCGCGCTTTTCGTGCTTCTTGAGCCCCCTCGTTCACGCTTCCTCAACCAATGCCCTGTAGTCCAGACGCTCCACCACGGCTTTGTTCAGTTCGTCATCGGTGAGCCCGGTTGCCTCCGCCAGGATTTCCTCAAGCAGCGATTCAACCTCCGGGGGCAAAGACCGATCATACTCATCCCCTTGCAGAGCGAACGCACCGCGCGTCAGGCCGTCCGGTGTCGTCTGCGTGATGCGAACGACCCCAGGGGTGTTCTCGAGAAACGCCGGAAAGTTCTCGATGTAGAAAACCGCTGGCCCCAGCACGTAGTCAAAGCCGGTCAGTTTCGAGCCGTGTCTCCGCGCGTGCTCCAGGTCCAACCACAGCAGGTACCGACTGAGTCGAAAGGGATGCTGGGGTCCAGTGATGTGCAAAATGGCGCGCACAAGACGACGTTCAAGCGGTTCTTCTTCAGGCATCGTCGTCGCCTCCTTTTGCCTCAAAGCTCGAACGCTGGCACCGCCGCCACGGGACCGGCAAAAACGCAGGCACGCGCGCTTTGTAGCGCCGGTAGGCTCCGCCAAAGCGCTCAACGAGCTGCGGTTCCTCCACGAGGTAGGTAAACAAAACCAGGTATGCCACACCGATCGGGGCCGAAACGAACGTGAAACCGCAAGACTTCGCCGTCAGCCCCCCACCCACGAGAATCAGCGAGAAACCCGTGAAGGCGGGATGCCGCACCCAGCAGAAAAGGCCGCGGTCCACGAGTTGGTCCGTGGTTCCCCGTGGGAGTGCCGGCTCACGACGTCCGTACACCGTAAGCTGGCGCCCACTCACCCCAGCCAGCGCGAAGCCCACCAAGAAAAACACCACGCCCGCAGGGCGGACCCAGCTGAGTCCAGCGAGAAAACAGCCAGAAAATGCGACCTGATCCAGTGCCCAGCCCAGAGCCACCAGAGCGGCAACACCAGGGGCCAACCGCTTCAGGCGGCGTTTGAACTCTTTGTCGAGCTCCGCCACGTGGATTCTCCCCGTTCACCAGCGACGCATTCGTCCACCACCCTGGCCCGGTCCGTGCATTCCAGCGCTTGTTGCCCCACTTACGGGTTCCAGCTCGCCTCTTTTAACCTTCTCAACAACCTCCCGCACGGTGCCGCTCTTGGCTAAGTACATTTTGATGCCCGCTGCTGCGAGGGCTTCGTAGGCGTTGGGCCCGTAGTCCGGCGCCGCGAGCGCCTGTGCTCCGCCGTTCACGATCGTCTGCACAGCCAGCACCCCTGCACCACTGGCCGCCTCAGCACCAGGGTTCCGCTCAGCTCTCCACTCACCCGTTTCGCTGTCAACGAACACGAAGTACGCGCAGCGCCCCAGCCGTCGATCCATCTCAGCATCGATGTCGGGGGCAACTGCAGGAACAGCAATTGTCATCGCTCACCTCCTCTGGTCACATTTCGGAAGCACCCGTCTCCACAAAAAAGTCCCGCCTGCGGCGAGACTCCTCAATTGCTCCGCTTCTGCAAGGTACGATCCGTCATTTGTTGGATGGCGCCACAACGCAGTTTGAGACAGAAAATCGAGACAATTTTCACCCAAGACGTTCGACTTGGAACCTGCCGTCAGGAAACCCAAACTGAAAAAAACGGCGTCGTCTGGGTCCGCACTGCCCGTGGTTCTTCTCTCACGGAACCGCGTCCCCCGCACCAAACCCGCAACGAGATCGAGGACCTGTGGCTCCATCAAGCTTTCGCCGCAGCTGGGGATTTTACACAGCGGGACCAGTCGTTGCCTTTGTTTTTTTCCGGATCTCCGGCCGCGCGTGGGTTCGATTTTCGATTTGCAGTCCCGCTCCAGTCGGAACCGGCAGACGATTCCACAGGCGGACCTCAGCGCCGGACCTGGCCCGTTGCCCACGGTCGGCAACGGGCCATTCCCTCCGTACCCCAATTTGCAGTGGCGATTCTGGCCGAAGAAGATCACATCCTCTGGGTGGCCCGGCGGCAGCCGAAGCATTCGCAGCACACCCGGCATTTGCTTTTTGCGCCTGTGTTTGTTATCTTTGCGGCGCTTTTCCAGTTCCATTTCGTCCGGAATTCGTGCAAAAGGAACCAGGCATGCCAGGCAACGTCGTCATCCACGTCATTCCAAACACCCACTGGGACCGCGAATGGTTGTACAGCTTCCAGGAAACGCGCTTCATGCTCACGCAGTTCATGCGCAAATTGCTGGACATCCTGGAAACCGAACCCGAGTACAAAAGCTACCTGCTTGACTCCCAAACCGTCCCGCTGGAAGATCACCTGGAGATTTACCCCCAAGACCGCCCTCGCATCGAACGGCTCGTGAAAGAAGGAAGACTCTGGATTGGCCCTTGGTACACGCTGCCCGAAGAGTTCCTGGTCTCGGGCGAAAGTTTGGTCCGCAATCTGCTCCGGGGGCACCGGCTGGCGCAGTCGTTTGGGCGGGTAATGAAAGTCGGCTACTCACCGTTCTCTTACGGCCAGTGCTCACAGATGCCCCAGATCTACGCAGGTTTTGGGATCCATTCCATTCTCTTCTACCACGGCATCCGCCCGGAGGAAGCCCCGTCGGAATTCATTTTCGAGGGTGCGGACGGTACACAGCTGTTTGCTTCCAGGATGGGCTCCTTCGCCCGCTACAATTTTTTCTTCAAAGTCTTTCGGCCAGCTACCTGGGGTAAAGAGACGCTGGAACGTCGCTACGCGTGGCAGCAAGGTGGGGTTCCTTTCCACTTGAACACCGAAGACACGGCCGCCACGCACTTCTTCCTGGCGGCACCCGAAGAGCACCTGGATCGCGATCGTCTGCCTGACATCCTTCGGCGCTTCATTGAGGAGGAACAACAACACGCCACGACGCGGCACCTTGCCGCAATGGATGGGATGGATTCCACGCAACCCAGCCTTTCCACACTGGAAATTGTACGGGAAGCCCGGAAACTGCTTCCCGAAGTCGAGGTGCGTTTTTCCAGTCTGCCGGAGTGGGTTGAAGCGGCGCGCAGGGAAAGCCACGATCTCGTGGTCCTCAGAGGTGAGCGGCGGACCCCTCGTTGCCTCGGCTCGCGCTCCCACCTCTACGGAGATGTGACGTCGGCACGGCCATCTTTGAAACGGGCAAACGCGCGCGCCGAAATCGCGTTGCAGCGCTTGGCTGAACCCTTCGCCACCCTGGCCTGGCTTGTCGGTGTCGCAGACAATCGCCCCTTTTTGAACCAGGCCTGGACGTACCTGCTCCGCGCGCACCCGCACGACAGCATCTCCGGGAGCGGTGTCGACCAGATCGAACGCGACATGCTTTACCGGCTCGACCAGGTTGTCTCGCTTTCAAACACCGTCTTTCGCGACGCCCTACAGAACCTGCAACGGAATACAGCCGGAGGGTCTTTGCCCCGCAACGCCATCCTTTTGGTAGCCTACAACCCATCTCCCAGGCTGCGCTCAGACGTGGTGGACCTGGTCGTCGACCTGCCTGAAGAACTCGAGTTCGAACACTTCGACATTGTTGATATGGAAGGGAAACGGCTTTCCGCCTGGGAGGTTGCGCGCCACGAGGCGCGCCCAGTGGTGCGACACCTCGGCGACGCAACGATGGAGATGCCCGGTGTCCGCGTTCACCTGCAGGTTCACTTCACTGATCTGCCAGCGCTCGGCTACAAAACGTTCTTGATTCAACCCAGGGACCTGCCCGACCGACTGCAAGGCAGCCTGGTACCGTACCCCGGGACCCTCGAGAACGCGTTTCTGCGCGTCACCATCCACGAGAACGGTTCCTTTGACCTTCTGGACAAGCGCACTGGCCACGTTTTCGAGAATCAGCATGTGTTTGAAGACTCCGGCGAAGCAGGACACGCCTGGCGACACGTGCCACCCGCTTACGATCGTGTGTTAACCAGCGAAGGTTGCCGAGCACGCATCGAGCTGCTCCAGGACACGCCGCTGTCAGCAAGCTACCGCGTGCACTTGACCCTCGACGTGCCCGTGTCACTTCGAGAAGGGCGGGGCGACGAGATCCGACGCCTGGACGCCGAAGGCGACGATGCCAGTCGCAGCGAGGAAACCGTGCCGCTGGACATCACCAGCACGTACACGCTGCGGGTGGATAGACCCTTCCTGGAGGTGGAAACGCGCATCGTCAACCGCGCGCGTGATCATCGGCTTCGGATCCTTTTCCCCACCGGTCTCGAGCGTGCAACACACAGCCACGCAGAGACCCCGTTTGACGTGGTCGCCAGACCAATCGATCGCGGTCCGGACAACCCCTGGCGCGACACGTGGAATCCCACTCACCCTTTCCAACGCTTCGTGGACGTGAGCGACGGCGAAGTGGGACTCGCCTTCCTGGGCGAAGGCCTTCGCGAGTACGAAGTTGTGGACAGACCTGGCCGAACGCTGGCCGTGACGCTCTTGCGGGCTTTCGAGGTGGCACTCACGACTGTTGCGTGGCGTTGGGAGCGCCACCCGGAAATGCAGCTTTCCCAGGCCCCAGGCGAACACAGGATTCGGTACGCCATTTTCCCGCACGCTGGCGCCTGGGACCAGGCCAACGTGCCCGAAGTGGCGGAACGGTTCCTGGTACCGGTGCGGACGGCCCAGGCGGGTGTCGGTAAGGGTAACTTGCCGCTGTCGTTCTCAGCACTTGAAATTCGGCCCGACGTCCTGCAGCTCAGCGCGTTCAAACCAGCCGAGGACGGACGTGCGACGGCAGTCGTCCGGCTTTACAACCCCACCGACAGACCGGTGGAGGGCAAGTTACGCTTCGGTTGGCCACTGCGAAACGCCTGGTTGCTGAACCTGAACGAGGAGCGGCAGGAACCGCTCAGCGTCCACGAAGCGAACACCGTGCTGCTCACAGTGGGCCCGAAAAAAATCCTGAGCGTCGAGCTTGAGCGGCTGTAAGAGGCTTTCCTACCCCAACCTGGGGCAAAGCTCTGCCGCTCTCTGCCTCGAGGTGTTTTTTGCAACCGGGAAGAAGCCCAAAACATCGTGTGCCGGGAGGGCTGTGTACCAAGAGAAAATGGGCAAGGCGAAGGTCCATTCTTAGCGGCTGTTGCACCGGACCTCGCTCGAGCCAACAGCCTTTGGAGTTGTGCAAATGCCTTTGACGACCGAGCAAGTTCGAGACATTTTGCAAAGAATCGAGCGGCTCCGGGTCCTCGTGGTTGGCGACGTCGTCCTTGAAGAAACGATCACAGGCAGAATGGTCGGCGTCGCGAAGGAAGGGCCCACGCCGGTAGTGGACGTCACCGGCTCGGTTTCGGAAGTTGGCGCAGCCGGTTTTGCCGCACGACTTGCAGCTCAGTACGCTGGGAGCGTGGCACTGGCAACAGCCGTTGGTGACGACGAAGCGGGGCATCGCGTACTCGAGATTTTGCGAAGCGATGGTGTGAACACGTCGCCGCTGGTTGTGGACAACACGGTGGCTACCCCCACACGCACCCACGTTGTTGCCGAAGCTGAGCACAACCCGAAGCAGGAGGTTCTGCGTCTGCGCCGTGTGGATCGGGCGGGTCCGACCGGGGCAGCTCTCGCCTCGCTCCTCGAAAGTCTGAGGAGAGAGCTTGAGAAGGTGGATCTGGTCCTGTTTGTCGATCAAGGACTCGGCGTTGCCGACACTCACGTTGTCGCCGCGCTTTCAAAGGTAGCAGAAGAGGGCCGGGTTGTGGTCGTAGGCGATTCGCAGACGCGCGTAGGCCAACTGAGCCACTTCACAGCCTTGGTTGTGAACGACGACGAGGCGAGCGCTGCCACCGGCATCCGCCCCAGCGACGACGTAACCGCTGTGCAGGCCGCTGAGCGCTTGCGAGAGGCGACAGGCGCGAAAAACGTTCTGCTTACCAGAGGCCCCCGCTCGGCCGTGGTCGCTACCGACAAGCGTTCTGTGGCCGTGGCCGTTGAACCGCAGCACGTCTACGACGTCACCGGAGCTGGCGAAACGGTTTCGGTTCTTTTCGGGTTGGTGCTGGCCGCCGGAGAACCAGCCGAAACGGCCGCAGAACTTGCAACCAGGGCCGCGAGCATGGCTGTTGCCTACCCGGGTCTGGCCGTGGTACCTCGAGCAGAGCTGCTGCGGCACGTGGATCGGGCGCAGGCGCGCCTGCAGGCCGACAAGATCGTGGAAAGGGACAGGCTCCGCGAAATCGTTGCGCAGGCCAAACGCCAGGGCCACCGCGTGGTTTGGACAAACGGTTGTTTTGACCTGCTGCACGTGGGCCACATCCTCTACCTGGAAAAGGCCCGCTCGTTGGGCGACCTGCTCGTTGTCGGACTAAACAGCGATGCCTCCGTGCGGGCCACCAAGGGACCAACCCGCCCGATCGTGCAGGAGTCGCAGCGTGCCAAGCTGCTGGCTTCTCTCAGCTGCGTGGATTACGTGGTGATCTTCGACGAAGAGTCACCGAAACAACTGATCGCCGACCTGAGACCGGACGTCTACGTCAAAGGCGGCGACTACACGCTGGACACGATCAACCAGGAAGAGCGGCGAATCGTGGAAAGCTACGGGGGCGAGATCGCGTTGCTCCCGGGTGCCGAAGGGATGTCGACCACGAATTTGATCGAGAAAATTCTCAAAGTGCACAAACGCGAAGAACGCGGGGAGAGAGGACAGTAGGCAGGTAGCAGGTAGCAGGCAGCAGGTAGTAGGTAGCAGGTAGCAGTCAGCAGTCAGCAGTCAGCAGTCGGCAGTCAGCAGTCAGCAGGTGGCAGTCGGCGGTCAGCAAGCGCGGGACTTCAAGCAAAACTGGACGGAGCAAACTGGGACAACACGGAACGACGGAGGCAGCTCTGTGGAAAAATCGCCCGGAACGGACATTCGCATCTTGAACCCAAACATCGAAAGAGGGAGAATTCGCTTTGCGATTTTCGATTTCGACGGCACCGTTTCCCTTTTGCGCGAAGGCTGGCAGAACATCATGGCTCCGATGATGGTCGAAATGATTTGTGGTGACCACGATCTTTCAGAACCGATCTGTCGTGAAGTGGAACGCCGCGTTCGCGACTACATCGACGAGTCCACCGGGATCCAGACGATCCTGCAAATGGAAAGACTGGTGGAAATGGTACGTGAATTCGGTCTGGTTCCCGAAGAGAAGATCCTCGATGCGTGGGGTTACAAACAAATTTACAACGACCGCCTCATGCAACCTGTGCGACAGCGGTTGGCGCAACTCGAGCGTGGCGAGAAATCCGTGGAAGACTTCACTGTCCACGGGGTCCTGGAAACACTGCGTGCGCTCCGGGACAGAGGCGTAACGCTCTACGCCGCCAGCGGCACGGACCGCGACGACGTGGTGAACGAAGCCAAGGCCCTGGGAGTCGACTCTTTCTTCAACGGGGGGATCTTTGGGGCGCTGCGCTCGTACCAGGAGTACAACAAGGAGAAAGTGATCCGTCAAATCCTCAACGAACACGAACTTTCCGGTCCCGAACTGGTGATTTTCGGTGACGGCCCTGTGGAAATTCGCCTCGCGCACCAGTACGGTGCCATCGGTGTCGGAGTTGCGTCCGACGAAAAGCGAGGCGAAGGCTGGAACGACGAGAAGATCGGCCGGTTGACGAAAGCAGGAGCGGACATTCTCATCCCCGATTTCAAGGAACACAAAGCGCTTCTGGGTTACCTCTTCGCTGAGTCCTGAGAAAAGCTCGGCAGCCCCGAAAAGCCTCGTGTCTGGCGGGCAAAGGCTGTACAACTTACGGCTGCACTCGTGGTGGCTGTCTGTGCGCTGCTCAGTAGAAACCACCGACGGGTTCATACTGGCACGAACGTCCTGTCGAGCCCCAGAAACTTCAGGCAGAATCGCAGCTGATCTCGTTGTTGTGCGCCTTCGCGGACTTCACAGGTGCAACGGGCAAAGCAAGCGAACGAGCGCTTACCACTTGACCGACACAGGACCCAGCGGAATTTGCAGTTCGCTACCGCGCTGAGGCCCTTGCACTGGGCCGTGTTGTTGGTTTGGCCACCCCGTCGCGAGATGAGGGCAGCGCGAACGGCAGTGAGAAACTACGCGCCCGAAAACGGTCCGTTTTTCGTCGCAGAGGGAGGAGTTGCAACAAAAGCTTTCTGACCGACGTAGACCGACGTGTTTTCGCTTGCCTCCTGGACCGCGAATTCGCTCTTGCCCCTGCGTCGACGTCACCCCGAAGGAAGTCTCAACCCAACGAGGGAGGGATGCCTCATGAGACCACGTCTGGCGGTTGTCACCCTGGTGCTGGCTGTCGTCGTGGCCGGCTGTAGCCGTGAGCCGACGAAGAGCAAGCTCACTGTTTCCCCTTCGAAACCAAAAGCCGGCGAAACCATCAAGGTCACCTACACACCTGGCACAAAGAGTGTTTTGGCCAACGCCGACTCTCTGCTTCTCCAGTACTGGGTTTTTCCTGCGGATCCTTCTGGGGAACCGCGCGCCGACGAAGCCAGGTTCTCCAAACAGAACAGGCGCTGGACAACCACGCTCACCGTACCAGAGGGAGCAGGCTGTTTGGTTTTTCAGGTCAGCCTGGCCAGAGGTGTCGGAACGATCGACGACAACGGCGGTCAGTGTTGGGACGTTGTCGTCTACGGGAACGACGGAAAGGTGGTGCGCGGTGCCTACCGCGCCCTCGCCTACTCTTACCTCTACGGCGGTTTCTTGAAACGGAACCGCGACGCAAATCGCGCCAAACAACTTCTCCAGAAAGAGCTGCAACGACATCCCAAGAATCTGGCAGCCGCTCTTGAGCTGCTGCGCGTGGAGGCTCGAGACGCCAGAGGTGACAGCACGAAGCAAATCGCTGTGGCTGCCAGGGCTGACAGTCTCGCTGCGCTTCTTCCCGAAGAACCCGGTCTTCTGTCGATGTTAGTGCGCGTCTACCGCACGCTCGGACAGCAGGCCAAAGCCAACCAGGTGGTCGAACAGATTCGCCGGATCGATCCGAACCATCCAGTGGTCCTGTCCGCCGAGTGGCAGCAGATCCGCGGGTTGCCGACTGCAGAAGAACAGTTGGCGCGGGGCCTCGCCTTGCTGAAACGTGCAAAGGATCCGAGTTTCAGAGAGAACCTTTCCGGCTGGCTTGCCCAAACGATGCTCGGCGCGGGCGAGGAGCAAAAAGCACTCCGGTTTCTGGACACCCTGTCCATCCAGAACCCAAGCATCATGAATTCCGTAGCCTGGACGCTTATCGAGCAGAACAAGATGCTCATCCCGGCCACAGAGCTGGCAGGAAAAGCCGTGCGGATTTACGAGAATGTTGATCCTGAGACAAGACGCCCCAAGTACCTCCCGCCCAGCGTTTGGCGCCTCAGTGAGAAACGGAGCCTTGGGGCCGTCCTCGATACGTACGCTTTCGGACTCTACAAACTGGGCAAATTGGACGAGGCAGAACAGGCGTACAAAAAAGCCGTGGAACTCAGCCCAAGTACGGACATCGTTGATCGGTACGTACAGTGTCTCGAAGATCTGCACAAGGACAGCCTCGCCTTTGAGGTCTTGCGACAAGTTGTCGAAAGGGGGAACACCAGTCCAAAACTCGTCGAAAAACTCCGCGCGCTCGCGGCCAAGCGGATGGGCAACACCGCGTTTGTGGACAGCCTGGTCGAGTCCGTAAAGCGCAAGTCCGCAGCGTCGCGCCGCGCCGAGATTGAGAGGAAAGTGGCCCAAGGCATCAAACAGGCCTACGAGGCGCCGACATTCAAACTTCTTTCGCTGAAGGGTGACAGCGTGGCCCTCGATCAGCTCCGCGGCAAGTGGGTTGTGGTTGACTTTTGGGCCACGTGGTGTGGCCCTTGCAAGTCGTCCTTCCCGTACATGGAGGCGTTCTGGAAGAACCACAAGGACAAGGGTGACGTCACCGTCCTGGCCGTCAACTGCTGGGAACGCAAACGTGGGAACGAACGCATCAGCCACGTTCGCA
Source organism: uncultured Cytophagia bacterium (assembly GCA_964644845.1). Classification (GTDB taxonomy): domain Bacteria; phylum Zhuqueibacterota; class Zhuqueibacteria; order Oleimicrobiales; family Geothermoviventaceae; genus Geothermovivens. Next base: position 27,844 of record CAZXXS010000122.1, read on the forward strand.
ATTTCATCGACAAGAACGGCTACACCTTCCCGGTGCTCTTTGACATGAAGGACCAGGTCGTGAAAGCGTACCGTGTCGAGGGCATTCCGACCAAGTTCTTCGTTGGTCCCGACGGCAAGGTGTATTTGAAAGAGGTTGGCTACGGAGGGCCGTCCATGCTCGAAGACATGGAAACTACCCTTGACCTGTTGAAAAAGCAGGTGGGGTCGTAAGGAGAAACTCTCGCCTTCGGCTTATTCCAACTGGGGCGCTGCTTCCAACAGCAGCGCCCTCTTCGCTTTCCGGTGTGCGCGGAAACCGCAACGTCCGGGAAAGGAAGCGACACTCTTGAGTTGGCCTACCGCCGCAAGTAAAAAATCAAAGCTGCCAGCAGTGGCAGTACAAATGCAACCAACACCGCCAGGCCAACCAGCTTGTGAGCAGTTTTGACGCGTGGGAATTCGTAGCCGCAGATCGGGCACTGCTCCGCAGACGCAGGTACGTCAACCCCACAGTTTGGACACTCTTTCAGCGCTTCCACCGAGATCCCTTCAATCTGCTTTCCGTCCTAAGGGCACTCCATGGCATTCACTGCAGGACCCCGCGCCCGTGACCTACTCACATTCGTCGTGCAGGCCGGAGTGCCTTTTCGCCAAGCACTTTCCGTACTTCCGGATTCACAACGTTGCGCGGCTCGAAGCCGCGTGCGAGTCGTTTCAAGTCCTGGACCACCCACTCCCGCAACACCTGCAGCGACTGCTCCGAGTACCAGGCCATGTGCGGTGTAAGCAGCACGTTCTCCAGAGAACGCAGGGGACTGTCGAGCGGCAGTGGTTCGACCTCCGTCACATCCAGAGCAGCACAGGCAAGCTTGCCGTTTTGCAGCGCTGCCACAAGAGCGGATTCCGCAACGATGGGCCCGCGAGCGGTGTTCACCAGGATGGCCCCGTTGCGCATCCTCGAGAATGCCTCTCCGTCGAACATGTGCTGCGTCTCCTCGGTCAGCGGCGCGTGAATGGTGATCGCGTCGGACTTCGCCAGCAGCGCGTCGAAATCCACGGGCTCGGCCCCCAGTTCCCTAACTTTCTCTTCCTCAACGTAAGGGTCGTACACAACGAAACGCAGGCCGCTGTGGCTCAGAATCCGCAGCACCTCACTACCGATTCGGCCACACCCCACAACACCAAGTGTGCGGTCCTGCCACTGCCTCAAAGGCCGTACGTACTGGTAACCCCACCTTCCTTGCCGCACGTTGTGATCTTGACGACAAATCTGGCGCGTGCACGCGAAAAGCAACGAAACCGCATGCTCTGCCACTTCGCGCGTGCAGTAGGTCGGCATGTTCGCGACGTAGACACCCCTCCGCGTAGCAGCCTCTACGTCGACGTTGTCCAGTCCCACACCCAGGCGGAGCACCATCTTCAGGTTAGGCAACCTGGCCATTAAAGCCGCAGTGATCGGTAGCGCAGCCACAACCAGTACGTTGGCATCCGGAGCGAGCTCTGACAGCTTCTCTCCCTCGTCCTTGGCCAACCGGTAGGCACGAAACTCGATTCCTTCGGCCGCAAGCTGTTTTTGCTCCCAGGCTGGGTCAAAATCCAGGTAGTCGGTTGCTACCGCCACGAGTTCAGCCATCGCGACTCCACGGGTTCAGTTTTCAGGCTACCTGTTCCTTTCTGCCGGGTCACAGGGGATCCTCTCACCAACCGGGCTTGCCCCTTTGAACGTTCGTCTGCGCCGAAAAAAGTTCCACGTGTGCGCCCTCGTTACTCCCCCGGCAAGAACCCGACGTTGCAGACCTGACCCCGTACGGAAAAGACCAGCCGAAAGCTGGTCCGCAAGGAAACAAAGCAAGGGCACATGAATGTGTCTGCCCGCCCTTCGCCTGACGCCAGGGCAGAAGGGCAGTTGCACAGTACCAGCCAAGGACCCCACTGAACTTCCGACCGCCGCCGTCTGCGCGGATCGGCTGGGTTCTACCTTTGTGGCTCCAACCGCTCAATGATCGTGATTTTGTCCTTGCCGCGCAGTTTCTTGCTGTCCAGGTAGCGGATGGCCGTTTTGTAGCCGTCGTGACTCACCTGGATGACGTGGCTCGTGCCGCTGTCCACCCAAACGCGCAGCGGAGACTGCCCTACGTTCTGGTCATCAACAATCACGTCGCAGTGCTCGGGATCCGTGTTGATTTGCAGCATCACCGGTTGTTCACGCAACACGCTGCGTTTTGTCCCTTTCTCGCCAGCAGGGGCTTTTGCGGCCTGCGTCACAGCCTTGGCTTGCTTTTCAGGCGCGGCGATCTCCTGGCCAAGTGGCTCGTAGGACACGTTGAAGTACATCACCTTGTCAACTGGCGTACCGTCCCAGCTCTTGCGGATGGTCAGGTCCAAGACCGTGCGACGGTTGGGCTCGATTCGAACCAGATCCCGAGTCTTCGCCTCTGCTACTTCTTCTTCCCAACCACCGGAAGCGTAGTAACGCCCCTCCACCTTGTAGTAGCCGGGTTTCAACTTCAAGTGGTACTCGTACTCGCCCTGTACGTTCGTCACTGGTGTCACGGGCACAATTTTTTTGCCGTTGACCTTCAGCTCAAAACGATTCTTGTAACTTTTCTGCATGTCCGCCACGTTGTGCACGCGTACAATCAAATTGACCGGAAGCAAGGCCTGGTCGATGTCCAGTTCCTTCACCGGTTCCAGTGTGTAGTAAGTCTGCTCGCCGACCAGAGCCTTGTGCCCGGCACACCCGGCCACCACAAGCACAACCGCGGCAAAAATGGCCAACCATTTTCCACTCATCGCACCCTCCCGTTGGCTCGACACACACCACTGCCGACACTCTTTCTACGACGGGACGGCGCAAAGGGTTCGTGCTTCTGCTCGTCCCGGGACACCTCCAAGCACCTTGTAGGACCGCCCAACCGAGGAACAACCCGTACGGTCCCACGAGGTTAGTCCTGAGGTACGCGCTCGCGATGTCAAAACGAAGTAAGACCGTACATCGTGGTCGCCGCAACGATGGCTACACTCAGGTTGTCGTCCACGCCGAGGGGCAGTGCCTCAGCCAGACTGGCGGCCAGAGCACCCGCCAGGGCGGTCCCCAACGGCATACCGACAGCCGGTGCGACCAGGTAGGCTACGATTGTGTTCCCGGCAAACCCGGCCACGGCGCCTTCCAGGGTCTTGTGGAAGAAAGGTGTCCTACCGTACTGTAGGCCAAAGAACTTGGCGAACATGTCGCCGAAGACCAGGTAACCAAGGGCGAGCCAGGCCACCGGAAGCGGGAAAACGACGAGCACAACAGCACAGGAGAGCAGAAACATCGAAATCGACGAGAAGCGACTGAGCTCTTTGTCTTTCAAGATCGCAGCAAGTTGACCCAAGGTTTCTTGAGTCCACCCTTTCCGCGACAGACGCCACATGTCCCCGGCGAGAGCCGCGAGAGCAACGCTGCTCACCAACCCCACACCGAATCGCTGACCGAGCCACTGCTGAGCGGCCGGGAACGCCAGGGCTGCCGGGCGCAGACCAAACCGCCACCATTTCACCTGGTTGCGCACCGCCGGCCTCAACTCCAAAACTCCCTGCACCAAAATGTTTCGAAGAACCACGAACAACAGGAAGAACAGCAGCAACGTGGCGCCAACGACTTCAGGTCGGCGGGGGGCGTGAAGCAGCAGAAGTAAGGCAAACAGAGGCAGAACGACTGTGCCGAAAACCTCGCCTTTTCGGGACACGAGTGCGAAGACGGCCACGATCCAGGCCAGAAAAAGCAAGTCCTTCCAAGGAAACCAGCCTCTCACGACCATCACGGCCAGGCTGTAAAGGAGGAGCCCGGTCGCAGTTGCGGCTCCCTGACCACCGCGAAAGCGCAGGTAGAACGGAAACACATGTCCCGCGATTGCCGCGAACCCCGCCAGGTACCCAGTCCAGGCGTTGCAGCCAGCCAGATGGGTTAGCAAGAGGGCAAGCACACCTTTTGACAGGTCTACAACGGCGACCAGCACGCCGGCCCAAGGGCCGACCACCTTGTACGTGTTCACCGTGCCAGCGTTGCCGTCGCCAAGTTCTCGAATGTCGATTCCGGCCACCCAGCGGCCGATCCAGTAGGCAGTGGAGAACGAGCCGAGCAGGTATCCCCCAACCAGTGCAAAAACAACGCAACCTGCGCCCATTGCCTCCCTCCTTCGAACGCCCGTCGTCGGCCGGGTCGCCCTACTCGCTCACAAAAGGCGATTCGACCGTCAGGCGAAGAAATGCGCTTCAAGCATGGCGCAAAGAGCGTGGTAAAAAGGCTGGTGAAGCTCCTGGACCTTGCGCGTCTCACCCTCCGGAACACGGACCGCAAGATCTACCTTCTGCGCCAACGGTCCTCCGGCCTGTCCGGTCAGAGCAATCGTCTTCATTCCCAACAACCTGGCTACGGCCACGGCGTAGCGTACGTTCAGCGCCTTCCCACTCGTACTAATCCCAAGAAGCACGTCGCCCGGGCGGCCGAGAGCGTAGAGCTCCTGCGCGTAGCCAACGCGCGCGACCTGGATGTCGTTCTCCAGCGCAGACGCAAGTGAATGGTTGAGACCGAGTACGTGGACTCGTAAACCTCGTTCCAGCGCCTCGGCAAGCTCCGACGCGTCCAGATCCGAACGCAGGGCCTCCTGGTGCTCATCGGGCAGGGGGCGACGTAGCAGGTAGGACTTCATCAGCTCGCCGGAAATGTGCAACGCGTCGGCAAAACTCCCCCCGTTGCCGCAAATGAAGAGCGTTCCACCCTGTTCCAAAGACCGAGCGATCGTTTCGTAGGCCCGCAGCAGGTCGACAAGGTTGTCGCGCAGTACAGGTCGTTCTTCCCAGAACGTCCGGAGCGGCGCCAGCACCGCGGATTTCTTTTCCACGTTCGCAATCAGTTCAGGGTAGGCATTCCTCAGATGCGTCCAGAAAGATTCAAACGTCGGCAAAGTAGCCTCCTTCCTGTGGAACTCCAGTAGCGTGCAGCATCAAACAGGTCAGAACTGACTGCCCAGGATGAACACGCGAATTTGGGGCAAGCCGTTGGTAGTTGACAGTCGGCAGTCAGCAGTCGGCAATTGGCAGTTGGCATCCGGGCGGCACCTGGCAACATCCCGGCGCAGGCTTTTCAGCCCAACGCCTCGATCAAAAGCTTGTACAGGGCCGGGATCGTCTTTTTCTGGTCACCCTGGATGTAGTAGCCGCGTCCGCCAAAGGACTCCGGGATTCGCGTCACCACGCTCTTCAGATCGCGGAAGTAGTAGATCGGTTTGGACTCGTCGCGCACTTGTTGTGGATCCATCGGGCGCATGTCGAAATCGCCGGTGACGATCCTACCAGGCGGGTTGCCCACGTTCGAGGCCATGGACACCGTCTTCAGCAGTACTTCGGGTCCGGTCACCGCGGAACCAACGTTCAGCACCACGCCGCCGTGAACCATTTTCTCCACGGTGGCCGCGTAGACCGCAAAGTCCCACCCAGACGTCGCTCCTGTTGCAGCGCCGTCGAACTCCGGGTGCTCGTGCAAAATGTCTGCGCCGATGGTGACGTGAACCGTGACCGGAATCCCAGCCCGGTACGCAGCCACAAACACGTTCACGTCCTTGTGGGGGAAATCCACCTGCTCACCCCTGGGCTGCTCACCGAGCACAAACCGCGCCAAAGCTTCGCCCAAACCCCACCCTTTCTCGTACCCCTGGTTGATGGCCAAATTCATGTAACGACCGGTCTCGTAGGCCAGCCCAAATTTGCCTTCCGGCAGCGCGTTTGGCACGTTCTCGCTTGTCTCGCCAACCATGGCCAGTTCAAAATCGTGAATCGTGCCAGCGCCGTTCGTCGCGTAGTGCTTCACAATGCCCCGTCTGATCAGGTCAACCACCAGCGGGCCCATGCCGTTTTTGATCAGATGGGCACCGTTGAACCAGAGCACGGGCCAGGCATTTCGGTGAGCTTCAACGATGGCCTCCACAACGGAGCGGAGCTCCCGGGAATCGAAGGCAAGCGGCGAATCGAGTACTGCCTGCGGATCCACAAGGTCCGCCAGCTTAACCTTGTTCGGCCGCGTGGCAATCGGGTACCGGTTCAAACGGCTGTAGTCGAAACTGTCGTAGCGTCCTTTGTAGCCCTCCATTTGCCCTCCGTTGCCAGTGTCGGTGTTGGTGATTTTCAGAACGACTCAGCGAAAATCCGACTCAATCAACCCAACGCGTTCACGGGCGGAACCGGCCACGAACCGGTTCACCTTTTGCAGACCCGCCTCGTCTCCAAGACCTCCGGCGCAATCTCGGAAACCGCCCTCGTATCCGGTGGACGTAACGGCGTCGGCCCGTGAGCCCTGCAACAATTACACAGGCTACTCGCAAGCCGTGCGCCTCCAATCGACACACCAAACCTGTACTCCTGCACACGTGAACACAGAGTGTTTGTTCAGCCCATCCGACCACGCTGGGACATTCGGATCCAGCCGGAGTCCCTCTCTACCCTACCCTTTGCGCCCCGGCGAAACCCTTTGTACGTCCGGCAAGGCGATCGTTTCCGCGTGCAATCGTCAAGCGTCGGCTTCGCTGTCGAAAAAGGGCAGCATGCTCATCCTGAGCGAGCGAAATTCCTCCCCAGTTAACGGTTTGAATCGCTTGAGCAGCTGAACATTCTTTCGCAGAATTTCGACGCTGTCGATCCCGATCACGGCCGCCGCGACTCCGGGGATGGACAGCGCGTAGCGGATGAGTTTTTCCGCCGGGATGTCGCGCACCTTCTCGCGCGGCCGAATGACTTTCATCACCGAAACGCCGAGCCCGCGCTCGACCGCAGCCGGGACGAGCTTTTCCTCAAAAGGCTCTTTGCCACCCCGGTAGTGATCTAACGCCACCAGGACAGTGTCCAAAGCGAAGCGCTCCAGAGCAGCGAGCATGGCTTCCGCCGAAAGATGGCCGGTAAAGCCGATGAAGCGCGTTACACCCTCCTCTTTGAGCCGGTGAAGCCACTCCACGAGTCCACCGCTTTTGCCGATTTCGTCTACATCTTTGCGACTGCGCACAAGATGAATCTGGTACAGGTCCAGGTAGTCGGTTCTCAGCCGCCTGAGCGACTCTTCGAGATGGCGTTTGGCTTTTTCAACGTCGCGGGGCCCAACTTTTGATGCCAGAAAAACCTCTTTGCGACGCGTCTTCAGCACAAGGCCAAGCCTTTCCTCGCTGACGACCCCTCCCCAGGTGTAGTCGTGGGCTGTGTCCCAGTAGTAGAAGCCACTGTCCAAAGCTTCGTTGAGAAGGCGAACTGACTCATCCGGGTCCTTGATTCGGCAGAAACGACTGCCGCAACCCAGCCCGATCAGCGGAACCCTCACGCCGGTCCGACCCAGAACACGGGTAGGCAGACCTTTGGGATCAAAACGTGGTTCCCCACCCCGGGGCTGCAAACCCGCCACGCGAAAGCCGGCGGCGCCGGCCACGATGCGTCCAACAAACTGCCTCCGGCTCATCTCGCCCGGTGTCATCCTTCACTCCCACTCCTTCTTGTAGTCATTTCGGCTGTCGAAATCGACCGCCCCTCACGGACGTCAGCAGGAGGCGAGGCCCCCAGCAAAATCCCAACTGTCCCGGCCAGCAAACCCAGCGAAACAAGAAATGCAGATCCGCCCAGCAGCAGCTGCACGTACCCGTAGACGACGCCAGCAGCGGACAAAAACGTCAGCAGCGCCACCCAGCTCCTCAAGGACAAGCCGAAAACGACTCGATCGAGGTTCATTCGTCCCTCACTTTGGCCACGCACCCAGAACCGTCAGCACTTTCACCCAGGCACCCAGCGCCACCACGAAAACGGCCAGTAGGAGCAACGCATTCCACACGTAACCCTTCAGCCCGCGAACAACGAATTCCCCGAGGTAGTCCACCCGGTTTTGCAGCAGGTAGAAACCAATGTAGGCGACGGGTAACATCAGCAGGTTGAACGAAGACGTCAGGACAGGCAACCAGAAAGGCAGCGCGTAGAAAGCGCCCAGAATGCCGAGATTTGCCGACATGCTGGCGACTCTGTAACGCCAGCCGTTGAGTTCGAATCCGAACATTTCGCTGAGCACAAAACCAGCGATCACCATTTCGAGTGTTGCCGTTGTCAGGCACATGCTCAGGATGCCAAGCGAGAAAACCACACGCGCTAAGGTGAGACCGATGACCGGCTCGAGCGTGTGCGCCACGTCCAGAGCGGACCGCACCTCAATCCCACGAACGTGGAGCGTGTTCGCCGTGGCAACAACCACCAGGCTGGTTGCGACCACAAATGGCAGAAATGTAGAGACGACCAGGTCAAAGTCTTTCAAACCCAGGTGTTCTCTGCCCCAGCCGCGGGCAAGCAGACTGTACGGGTAGAGAAACGTCATGTTTACGCCCACGGCCGCGCCCAGACCACCCAGCACGATCGTGACACCTCGCACGTCGTGCGGCATGTGAAAGCCGAAAAACCCACGTACCAGCTCGCCCCAGTCCACACCGGTTTTCAGAACGACGGCCAAGAACGCGAGAATCATGACGTACACAAGGTACTTCAGGGTCCGTTCGAACGCGCGAATGTTTCTCCTACGGCCACTTCCGTAGCTCCAACCCAGCGCGGTAACGACAACAAAAATCCCCAGCGCCGCCAGCCAGCGCGGCAAAGTCAGACCAGCAACGTCCGCCATGTCACGCAGCACGGCTGTACCGAGGGAGTACTGAGGAAAAACCCAGACAATCGAAGCGAGCAAAACGTTGAATCCCCAAAAAAGTGCCACCAGAGGGTGCAATTTCGTCCAGAAAACGTCGTACGTGCGCGCGCGAGTGACCAGCGTTTGGTAACCGATCGCTGCCAGCACAACCACGCCCAGCAGAATACCGACTGGCTGCACCCAGAGAAGTTTGTAACCGTACGCGGAGCCCGCAAAAATCGCGCTGCCCGCTGTTCCAGCGCCAAGCGTGATGGCACTTTGCATCCAGCCCGGCCCAGCCAGTTTCCAGTAGCCGCGCCACCGCTGCCAGCGGCCCGGCAATGTGTTGATCTCTCTCAGTTGCTCAATTTCTTGCTGCAGTGCTGCCGGATCGCGCTCTTCAACCATTGGCAAGCCGATCCGTAGTCGCTTTCCGGGCGTACGTAGAAACATGAGCTGCTCCTTCGCGCCGACCCTCCTGCTGCTGTCTTACCCGTGCGGGTACGAATCCAAAGCGATCTCCCTCTTCTCCCTACCCCGCGACAGCTCCCGTTCCAACCCGCGGTCAAATCCGGTCGTCTTAGCCGCCGACCAGGGGCAACTTCTCCTCACCGTAACTGGCGCATCTGCCGCCCCGCTAACCGACCGTTACGTGCCAATGTTTAGCCTCCTGAGGAACCCGCACTGCCCTGCGGGTCAAGCTCGATCTCGTAACAAATTTCCGGTCCACTGGACCACACCGTCAGGCACTGCAGCACCCCATTTCGAAACGGCTGTTCACCCCAGGTTTCTGCCTCTGCGGACCTTGGCGAGACAAGACGGTAGATCTGGCGAGCTCCGTCGAGAACAAAAGCGGCCTCAGACACCACTCCCCGGAACGTTCCCGAACGCAAGTCGTCCAGGTTTTTCACAGAACCGTCGCCAAGCCGCACGTGGCCCCGGGCCAGTTGCAAGCCATCCGACATCCACAGAGGCCACTGAACTCCAACCGGACCAGACCCGTTTATCAGCTTTTCAGTGATCCTCAGAACCGAATTGTGGATTTCGAAAATTCGTTCAATCCCTGGTCCGTCGGGAACACGGATCCGCTCGGTCCAGCGCGCTGTTGAAGGCTCAACCCGCTCAACGTCAACCTCCCACGCGTCCAAAAGAGCTTCTTCCCGGATCCACGAAAGGGCCCGCACTGAGCCGTCGCCCGTTTTCCAAACCGGTGCAACAGCCGAAGTGCCCCACCGATCTTGGTCAAAATCCCACTTCTTGGCGTAGTGCGCGGCGTTCACGCTACCGTCGGATAAACCACGCAAACCGGGACCGTGCAAACGCAAAACGCCCGTTGGATTGTAACCGTGATTTCCGGCGTGCTCCACGAAAACGTAGAGGCGCCCAGCGCGAGCCACCGTTTTGTGAAAGCCCGGCGCTTCAAAATCCGTCCTGCGGCCGTCCTCAAGTGTCAGCACGTAGCCTCCCAAATCTGCCGGGGCCACACCTTCCGGGACGGAGTCGTCGGCAACAAGGTAAGCCACGGCAAGCATCGAAGCCGCCAGCAGATTGTACTGCGAGTGGTACGAGTAGCCCTCGAAGCCCCAACGCTTCCACGGCTCCGCACGGTTCTTCACGATCCAGAATTCTCCGGTCGGACGAACCCAGCGTTTCAAGGACGTCAGCCCCAGGCGTGCCCCTCGCTTGAAGGCCCGGGCAGCCAGTCTGTCGCCACGCTTCCAGAATTCGGAAGCCAAAATCTCAAACGTGGCTGTTTGAGCCGCTTCGTTCCACTGGTGATGTGCACTCCGTCCGCCGCAGGGCACTTCACCGACTGGCGACTGCAGGAACAGCGCGGTCCAACCTCCGCGTAGGTGAGCGCGGCGCAGCTCCCTGGCTCCTACCCCATCGTAACCGTGCGCCAGCATGATGGCCACGTGGTAGCGCGAAAACACGTCGTACGCCATCGGGTTGTGCGGATCAACGTACATGCCGTGCTCTGTAAACCGCGTGGCTTGGACGGGAATGTACTCGCGCACAAAAGCGCCGTCCGCAAACCCGGATCGAGTCCGCAAATACTCACCGCTCGCCGCAACCAGATTCCAGTTGTGGATTCGGTCCGGCGTTTTCTTGTAGCGGAGGATGTCTCTGTACGAGCGCTCGGGGTCAAGCTTTCCAAGCAAGTCTCTCCACTTCGCAAGCTGTCTGTCGTCTGCGAAGGGCCGCAAGAGGGGCCACGCAAGCATGAGTTTAACCGTGAAGAAATCTCCGTGCCCATCCGCCGCACGGCCCTTCACCAGAGAACTTAGCGCCCAGTCGAAGGCCCTCAGAGTCGACTCTGCAAGCCAGGCGCTACGCTCCGCCCCAGCGTGAAGAAGCACGGCCCCACAAAGGGCGTAAGCCGGCGTGCTGTACTGACGTTCTCCCTCGGTGTACGGATCGATGATCGCGCCCCGCTCGTCCTGAAACTGGTGGAAAAAGGTAACCACGCCGCGCACAAGATCCAGGGCATCGGCCTTCCGGAGGCCAGTTGGTTTTTCAAGTCTTCGTCCACGCGCGCGTTCGCGGAAATCTTTCACAAATGGCTCAATTGCGCCAAGATCCGCTGACCCGGCGTTTGGAAACGCCAACACGCCCGGCCAGCCGGACGCAAATCCGGCAAATGCCGCGGTTTTCAAGAAATCCCGTCGTCGCACGGCCAGTTCTCCTCGTTTCGCACCACCCAAACGCCCCTGCCTGCACGGTCCCCCACGAAAAGCCGCTGGGCTCCTGCCCGCAGGTTCGTCCCCTCCGGCTCCTGCCACGGCCTTGCTCGGTGCACCGCAGACAGGTTCGAGCTCAGCACGTCGGTCTCTCGGCAGTCTTGTTCCTCTCGTGAGGACGGGTGTGTGCTCCCGCTTTTTCTACCACCGGGTCGCCCTCGGTCCCTTCGCTGCCCAACCGCCGTTCGAGCTGCAAAAAGTTCACCTCTTCTCCGTGCCTAACGCAACCTCGGGCTCCAAACCCACACGCAGTCGGACGGCCGGACGCGTTGTTAGCGGACGCCGTGCCCTCTGCCTACCTGTGGCCCTTCGACCCGCCTGTTGACCAAAGGCAAAGGTCATCAAAGCAACCCGTGTCGTCGAACGATCCAACACCCACGGAACCGTGTCGCAGTACAGTGTCGACCGCGGTCAGAATGGGTCGAGAAAAATCGTCCAGGAAAGCCGAAACTTTTCCCGTCCTGGCGTCGAAGTCGACTCGGAATCGGTGCCAGCGCCTGTCCACCAGTCTTGCTTCGCTCCGCCCCGGAGCCTCAGAATTGATCTTCACCCGATCGCGACCGTTCACAAGTCCAATGATGTTGTGAACACGGTCACTTCTGGCGGAGAAGTGAACGTAAGCGAAATGCACGGAATCCTGGAAATTGAAGATCACGCACAGATCGCGGCTGGAAACGTTCACGGGCGCTGTGCAGCGGAAACGGCCCTGGAACACAAATCCCCGGACGTCCACCCCTTTCCTAACGGCCCACGACGCCGGAGCGCGAATTTTGCCGATCTTGCCCGGTTCCACAAGGCAAAGCACCGTGTCTCCTGAATCCGCTGCGATTTCCCAACGGGAACCCGTCCGGAATTGCCACAGGTTTGCACCGCGATCAAACCGCTCGTAGAAAATCCGCACAGGTTTCTTTTCCGGGAGAACTGTAGCGAGGTTCACTGCTGCCAGCGAGACAACGGCAGCCAGTAGCCACTTTTTCACGCTGCACCTCCCTGCTCGCGCCGCAGTTCAGCCAACGCCCACAGACCGAGCCCAGCAAGCCCGGCTACGTAGGGCCACATGGGCACCCGGAACCGTGCTCCTCCGATTGGCCCCGTGATCAGCCACAGGTACACCAGTGGCCCAACGAGCCACACCCACGCAGCAAGTCGTGTCGCGTACCCAAGCAACCGTTTGCCGCCGGCCAACACCCACACTCCCACGAGCGCAAGCCCCGTGACGGCCAGCAGAAACACCCCGTACAGAGCGAGAACCACGGTCTGGAGCCAGGGCAGTCTTTTCAGGAACCGCCACAGCTCCCCTGGCGAAGACGCCGAAAGAATGTCGAAGAAGCCCCGTGCCGGATTTCGCAGCCGCAGCACACGGGCCCAGTCGATCCGTCCCGGATCAAGGAGCGAGGTTGGCACACCGCGAAGGTGTAGCAGGGCGTAGTGGAACGGATGCGAAAGGATGCGGCGAACTGCCAAGTGCTCCATGGCCCGCGCGCGCTCGAGCTCGTTGGCCGTTCCGAGGTCCGGATTCTGGCGTGTCAGTTCGGCGGCTAAACTGTCCTGCGCATCCGAAACGGTGATCCCACGTTCGGCAGATTCCAGTGCGGCGGCGTTGTAGTAAAGCAGATTGAACCCCTGAATGGAGGTGAAACGCCACACGCCAAACACGTGACGGTTGCGCCAAAGCCACGGAAACAGCACCACTGTAGCAGCAAGCACAACGAGTCCTGCCCGCAAGGTACGACCCCGCGAATGCCGATCCAGCAACAAAAGCCCCGCAAGCCAGAGGGGGAAGTACAGAGCCATCGGCTTCACAAGCGCAGCAAGCCCGCTCATGAGCCCTGCCACCACACCGCCCCACCCACGTCGCCAAGACGCAACTACAAAAACCGTCGCCAGAAGCAGGAACGTCACCAGCGTTGCCGGAGCCACCGTGGCGGCGTACAAGACCGACTCCGGATCGACGGCCACCAGCCAGGCCGCGGCCAAGACCACTCGTTTGTCGAACCAGCGGTTGAGGAGCTTCACAAGCAGAGCGATCGTAGCGCACGAGAGGAAACTCTGAACTAGTGCGACCGCGGTCCAGCCCAGGCCGAGCACGTGGAACAGGGCCAGAAAAGCGGGGTAACCCGGCGTTCGGAAGGCGTCTGGAACGAGGGGCGAGTTTTCCGAGCGGCTGAAAATACCGTGATCCGCGAGGTTTTGCGCGAGTCGCCAGTAACCAGCCGTGTCTCCGTTGGCAAGCCCCTGGGGATTCCAGGCCGTCAAGGCCAGAGACGCCAGCACGCGCAGAACCAGAGCCACAATCAGAACCACCAGTAGCTGGCGGTGCTGTTCCGCACGGACTGCGCGACTCTTGGAATTCAAGAAACTCATTCAAACGCGATCTCCGAGACAATCACTGTTGCGTCGTGCCGGCGCACCCAGTGTAGTCGTCTTGTCCTGGCCCACTGTCCCGGTGCCCACCCCGGTGAAGTTCGAAGCTGCCACTCAAAATCCGAACTGGATCCGTCGCCGAAGACAACGTGAACCACCGGGTTTTGCCAGCCGCGGCTGTTGTCCAGTTTCACCGTACGCACTGAGGGCTTTCCGTCAGCGGCCACCGGAGCAAACACCGCCGCAAGATGAAACCGGCCTCGGCGTCGCGTTGCTAGGACCAGCGTTGGAATCGGCCGTACGCCACGTCGGCCGTGGTGCAGCGGCAACCAGCCCTGAACCACAGGCCTCGTTTGGCCCTTCACGATTCGCGCCTGAATTCCTCCCGCAGAGGCCCACGCCACCTGCAAGCCCGCGGTTTGCGTTTTTCGGAAGGCTAAGGCAAACCGGTTTGCCGTTTCCAGCTTCACCGTGTCGACGTCGAAATGAAAAACAGACTCGTAACTGTGCTCCGCTTCATCCATCGGCTCAAGCGAATCCAAAACGAGCCACAGATCCTGTAAACGCGTTTTCCCCTTCAGGTAGAGAAAACGCCGTGTGTGGCGCACACGGAGGCCGTCGCCGAAAACTTCGATTCCCCCGCCGTAGGCTGCTTCCACGTAAGCCACGTCAGCATTCATCTTCCAAAGCAGAGGCACCGGTTCGTGAACGACGTACGTGTCGCGTGGGTGTCCGCGGCGGTGCTGCTCAAGTCCGTCCACCGAAATCACGTTGTGACCGCGGGCACTCAGCACGTACTTTCGCCACTCCGAAGCGTCGTACGCGTAGCTTCCGGCTTCAACAACAAAAGGCACACCGCGCCAGGTCAGGATGAACGACAACTTGTCCTCGTGCTGGTGTCCGAAGCCGAAGGGGCCGGCGTCGAGCACCACGTAACTCGCTGTGTCGCTCCAGTCGCTCCGCATCACCGCGAGGCCTGCGTAGGGCAACAGGTGCGATGTACCCGCAGGCGGATGCCCGTTGGTGCCGTCCGTAGCGAGCCAAAGAAAGTCGTCGCGCCCGGGAAAAAGCTCCACCCCTTCCCGAAGCCACTTCCTCACGTCCACGTCCCACGCGTCGTTCAGATGGGGCACACTCCCGTTTGGGGTCATGATCCACATCAAGAAGTCGAACATGCGCTCTAAACGTTTCCGGTAGCCGGAGGGCACTGGGTAGTCATTCAGTTTCGCGAGCCGGAAGGGCCGCAGAAAGTTCCGCAACGCGACGGTGTGGTAACCCGGGGAAAGTTCGATCTGCGCGCCGTCCGGGTAAACCTGAACGTCGAGCTCTTCGGCCAGACGTCCGAGGGCAAAATCCCGGAAACTCTTTGCCTCCTTGAATTCGGGGAAAAGAGCCCCCACGGTGTAGAGCCCGTCCATTTCCATGGTCAACCAGTTCCCACGTGTCGGGTACCGCTTGAGGTACCGAGCCTGTTCCAGCATGCTCGCAACCATGGCTACGAGGGCAGAATCCGGCACGCTGGGGGACCGCCGAAAAGCGAAAAAAGCCTCCGGCCACGAGTAGGCCATCCGGAGTCCCGCTTCGATGGTGCGCCAGGTCGAGAACGGCCGCTGATTGGCCCCGCCCACCGGCATTGGACAATGGCGAATCCAGTGCACGAGCTCAGCAGCGAATTCGCGCGCGTACTTCTCGTCTCCGGTTTGCCAGTACGCCTTCGCCAGTACCTGCCACATCCAGTGTCGATTCAGTTGCCACGTCCACTCGTTGTCGTGGGCGTAGGGCGAATCCGGTTCGTAAGTGGGGTTGTAGGTCCAATCGATTTCCGCACCGAATTGATGCTCAATGCCAACGCTTTCGAGCAGGTGGGCAACCACTCTGTCGGCCTTGGCCACCACCGATGAATCGACCTTTCCTCCTCGACCGGGTTTCCCAGCGTAGGTCGAAAACCAGCGCGGCTCAGCCCGCCCGCGCAAGTAAGCCGCAAAGGCGCGGACGGCAACGTCCCAATTGTTCTCCTCCACAGCCGAGCGGACTTGCAGCAGTCTTGAATCCGCGAGATTCAGAGCTCGGAAGAAGTCCTCGGTGTTCATCCGCGGTGTCAGTGCGCCCACGGCCAGAGCCCGGTCTGAGGCAAAGGCCAGTGCGATCAGCAACAAGGCAAACCAAACCGTCGCCTTTTTGGACATGTTGTGCCCTCCCGACCTCGCAGGGCCAAGCCTGCTGACTACGAATCGCGGCACTTCAGGACTACCCCGGCACAAACAAACACAGGATCAAACCCGTGCAGGCGCCCGTTGGCACCAGTAGCCCCCCACAAGGATCAGCGTTTCCTCCAACCTGTCGCGTGCCACAGGCAGGCACCCGTCGTTGCACGGCAAATGGCTGCCTCTCCGCAGGCAAGTGGCGTCTTCCGATCGGCTCGGAACGCAGGTCCAGGTTCAGTTGCTCGGTAGTCTTGCCCGTAAAGCCGAGCGTCGGCTCCGCCCATTCAGACCGCTTCAAACTCAAGCGGCCGTACCCGAGCCGGAAGATTCACTTCGGCCGAATCCGAAATGGCGATCGCGGTGACCACGGCGTTCGCTGCCTCACCAACGTTGCACGGATTAGGGTAACCATCCGTGAGCAAAGCGTGGAAAGCCTTCAGTACCTCGCCTTCAGGATCAAATTCCGGACCCAGTGCCGCAAGCAACTGCCAGCCGTCCGCCGTAGCCAACGTGAGTTCCCCGTCCTCGAGATCCGCGACCAGTGTACCGTTGGCTCCGCGCGCCGTGAGCCTGGTAGCCCGTGGGCCTTCGCCACCCACACTGAGCAACACGCTCAGTCCGGCCTTGTTCAGAAAGCGGCCAGCCGAGACCACGGTGTCGCCAACGGGCCAATCCGGGAAAAAGCGCTTCGTTGTGAATCCCGTGATCTCGTACAGATCGCCCATCATCCACCGGACGGCGTCCACCACGTCCACTGCCTCGCCGACGGCGAGATTGCGCTTCAATTTTGGATCGAGACGCCAATCGGTCGGTGCCTCCGTTGCCGGCCGCACCCAGCGCGCTTCAAACAGGCCAATTTCCCCGATTCCCGTTAATTCCTCACGGAAGCGCTGCACAAGAGGGTGAAACCTGAGTCGGTGCGCCGCCATCAGATGGACACCGGCTTCCAGTGTCGCGTCCACAATCAGCTCCGCGCTCGGCCGTCGCAGGGCCAGCGGTGTCTCGCAAAGAATGTGCTTACCAGACTGAGCCGCCCGAACTGCCATCTCCTGGTGCAGTGCGTCGGGCGTTGCGATTACGACAGCGTCCACCTCGGGCAGCGCCAACAACTGCCGGTAGTCCGTACCGAGCCAATCAACCTCGAGCCGCTCGGCGACGGCGTTCAGCTTTTTCTCTGCCACGTCGCAAACGGCAAGGTAACGGAACCCAGCTGTACGTGCCAGCTCTGCGTAGCGTCTTCCGACACCCAAACCGATGATGCCCAATCCAAGACCGCTCAATCCAACCCTCCGTTTCTTTCCAACGCCTTCTCTCTCCTCTCGAAGATCAACACACAGTTCCCCACGAAAACGCGAGCCCCCCACAACAGGAAAACGCAACGAAACCTTGGTCACCTTTCAGTAAACGAATGGAACAAACCTTTTCGTTCGCGATTTGTACTCCTCCCAAGCTTCGCCGTACTTTTCCGCAGCCCAAGTCTCGTTCTTAGGAATCGCGTCGAACAGGTACTGGAGTACGTTCGTGACAGGGGCAATCCAGCCCAGCGGGTGTTGCGCGAGAATCGCGAACGAAACGTAGACAAGAAAATCCCCGAAGTAGTTGGGGTGTCGACAGAGAGCCCAGAACCCCGTTGTGAGCAAACGTCCTCGAGACTCGGGTTGTCGCTTGAACCGGTGTTTCTGGTAGTCGCTGCCGAAGTGGATCAGAGTACCCAGAGCGTACACAGCAAGGGCCAAAACATCCAGCGTTCCGAACGGTCGATCATTTCTGGCCGCGAAGTAAAACGGCAGACAGTAGATCCAGCCTACAGTGTTCGCCAGCACAACGGGCATCAGTAGCTTGTGCAGGAGCGGAAGCCTGGCGTCCAGTTTCGGGATTGCGGTGGAACGGTGCTGAGCGAGCACCAGCCAAGTCATGTGCCCCAGGTAAACAACTACCATCAAGAGAATCACGAAGGCCCGACCGCGAACAGGGTTTAGCGACAGCACGTACACTGCTGTCACCGGTAGCATTGTACCGAAACCCAGTGCGAAGGCGCCGCGGGTGCGTTTTGTGAGAACCACGCTCAAAACGCCCAGAATTGCGGTCCCTTCGATAATCACGGCGTTGAGGAACCAGATGCTCACTGTTAAGTCTCCTTACCCGCATTCACTCCTTCGCTCAGCCTCAACCTCCCGCGCTCACGTCCACACGTGTCAGCTCTCCACGGAAACCGGTTGTCCGCAACGAATGGAACGTCCCTCCGCCAGGGTCATGGCAATCGACTGACGCACGCTGGCAGGTGCCACACGGTCGGGGCTCTTACCGTCGCGTACGCACTCAACAAAGTAGCGAAGCTCCCGCACGTACCCGTCTTCCGGGGGCAGTTCCGGCGCGAACCCCTCTTCGTCGCCGTGGCGGTACACTTTCAGTGAAGGATCACTTAGACTGCTGTAACGGATTTCCGCTTGCTCGAAGGCGGCGTGGTAGGACATCTCAAAAATGCTGTACTCCCAGCTGCCCTCCAGGGCTACGATTGGCCCCTGTCGGTAGCGGTACTGAGACCACACGGCCAGAGTTCCCCCCCTCGGTCCTTCGATTCCCTGGGCGAACACGCTTTCAGGTCGCCCGAAAAGCACATTTGCAAAATCCACGTCGTGAATGTGCAGGTCAAAAAGCGCGCCCCCGCTGCGCTTCGGATCCGAGAACCAGTCGTCGCCGCCAGACCATCCCGGGTAGGGGCTGACCCTCCGGAAAAGCACCGAGAGCGGACGGCCGAATTCGCCGCTTTCGACAGCTCGCTGGAGGTACTCGTACTCGGGCCAGAAACGGATGCAGTGGGCTGCCATCAAAAGCCGTCCCTTCTGAGCAGCGCGGTCGTACATCTCGTCCACGTCCTCCAGTGCAAGGGCCAGCGGTTTCTCGCAAATGACGTGGTGGCCAGCGTCCAGGGCCTCAAGAACCGCCCACTTGTGCAGGTGCGTGGGCAGACAAATGTCCACAACGTCCACATCGTCGCGTCCCAGGATCTTTCGCAGGTCGTCGAAAAGCTCAACGCCCTCCAGGCTGGCCTCACCTTCCTTGGCCTCCACGTTCCCCTTCAGCATTTGATGGAGCCGCCCCGGATTCGCCTCCACGACGGCGACGACCCGCGCGTCATCCAGCTTGGCGTAGTTCGCAACGTGCGCTCGCCCCATGAATCCGTAGCCCACCACTGCGATTCTAACCATGCCCACCTCCCAAAATCTGCCTTTTTCCGTGCTGTTGGTTCCAGGGCTGTCACCCCGCACGCTGAAGTGCGCACTGCCCGCCACGTCGACTTAGCGCCCAAAACGGCTCACGACAAGGCCCAAAAAACAAAGCGCCCCTCCACTCAGGCAGCTAAAGCGGGTCTTCGAGAGCCGTAAGGTTTCGAAAAACAAGTCTGTTACCCTTCTGTCGAGCACTAACCGTTTTGAGTTCGTGAGGACCAATCTCAAATTGTCCCTCGAAACCGAGCAACTCAGACCGTACCTTGACATCCGACGCCTTGCCCGCTGTTTCAAAACACCGCAGCACAAGCTCGCTCCGCTGGAATCCCTTTTTGACCACCGAAACCAGCACGTTCTCCGGCTCGACCTGAAGCCAGGATCCGGTGCCAGGACGCCACCCGTCGTGACCCGGTACTTTTACCACCCGAACACCCAGATTGAAAAAAGAAGCCAAACGAAACGGGGCAAGGGCATTCAGGTCGCCGTCGTAAGGGAGCAACCAAAACCGAAACAGGTGACGACCAAGATCCAAGTGGTCGTAAATTTCGCCCCGGCTGAGCTTCGCGGGTTCATGGTGTGCGTACACAGGGCTCCGCAACAGGGTGAGTCGCAGGAGGTTACCCTTCAAGGAGTAGCTCCACAAACCATCGTTCACCACCAGCACACCGCGTTGCTTCCCCGATCCTGGCTCGGTTCCCTCGACAGCAATCCACTGCTGACACGACATTTCAGCCCCGGTGGCTTCACGACGTACACAACCGTACGGCTCCTCCGCCACGGAGACCGGGTTCTCGAGATCCAGCGGAAAAAGCAGCCGCAGCACGCTCCGCCGCTGCTGCCAGTTCACATCAACGTCCACAAACACACCGGGGAGCTGGGTGTACACCCGATTCGTGATGTAAACCCGACTGCAGCCGAGTTTCCAGTCGGTTCGTAGCGCGACCCGCACTGGGCCTTCCTCCGTCACCGTGGATCCTGCGAAGCGGAACGACCGCTCAGGCCCTTCGTAGCCTTCGATGCCGTGACTCCAAGTGTCCGAGTCGTCCCTTGTAGCAACTGGCACGCAGGCGGCTCCCGCCAGGAAGTTGCTACGCTGGTTTGCGAGCGTCAAGCGGTTCCAGCTCCCACTTTCCGGCTCTACTTCGAGGTGTACCAAGCCGTTTTCCAGCCGCGGCAGACGAACCCTGGCTTCCTCCCCCGGATTCCAGACCTCGGTCGCCCTGCTACTCAACGTGTACACTTTGTAGCCAAGCGCCGGGATCTCGTCCACCGCAACCCAACGCGAGCGCGGCAAATTCGTCACGTCAGAGCGCCGCACTGGCTGAAGCGGCACAGCCCGGCCCGCAGGGGTTACGACAGTCTGGTGGTCCTCTTCGGGCCCAGCCACATACTCAAACTCGAGCGGCGCTTTGACTGGCCACGGCCACGGGTTGAAAACGACAAAACCGCCTTCCGGCCACGGAACAGACACTTCCGCGGCAAGATGTCGCAGGGCAAATTCCAACTCCTCGTCGGCGTAGGTAAGCACCCCGTCCAGAGCCGCGCGAGCCTCTCCCGACGCGCTTCGGATCGAAGTGCCAGCCAGGATGTCGTGAAACTGGTTGAACAGCACCTTCCGCCAAGCACTCTCAAGTCCCCGAAAGTCAGGTGCCCGACCGCCGGCGAGCCACCTCACCGTCTGCCAGCGCTCCAGCGCGAGCAACGCGTGCTCGGCCCGGCGATTGCGCAGTTTGACGCGTCGGTCAACTGAGTAGCAGCCGACCGCGTGATGGCGCAGTTCGTCTTCGACAACGGGAAGCTGTTTGGTTCGTCCCAGCAGCTCGCGCAAGAACCCGGATGGCGTGCTGTAGACCAGCTCCACGCCCTGAAGCTCCAGGCCGTCGAGCAGGGCAAGGAGCTCGCGGGTCGGTCCGCCGCCGTGGTCACCGATGCCGTAGAAGCACACACCAGCAGGCAATCCGGCTTCCCGGCTCTCATCGACAACGGCGGAGATCTTTCGTTCCACATCGGCAGTTGTGGCGTTGTAGGAAAGAATCCGAACCGCCACCACCTCGGAGCCGTCAGAGGAGCGCCACCGGAAAACCGGCAATGGCAGAGATTTCTCACCCGGACCGGGCCGCATGAAGAAAAACGTTGTTTGACCAAGCGCCCGAAGGATGCGTGGTAGCGAGCTGGGGTGACCGAACGCATCGGGGTTAAAACCCACCGACACGTGTTCACCAAAGAGCCCCGAAAAAAGCCGCGACCCGTAAATGCCCTGCCGAATCAGGCCTTCCCCGCTGGGCAAATTCTCGTCGGCCTCAACCCACCAGCCACCAACCAGCTCCCAGCGTCCGGCGCGAACGTACTTGCGGATCTCCTGGATGAGTTGCGGATCCAGCCGTTTGATCCACGCGTAAAAAGCTGCAGAACTGGCCACAAATCGGTAGTCGGCATGCTCGGCCATTAGCCGCGCAGCGCTGCGAAACGTAGCCAAAGCTTCGCGCATCCCTTCCCGCCAATCCCACAGCCAGACGGGGTCCAGGTGAGCGTGTCCGATCAGGTGAATGCGCACACGAGGCACTCGTTCTGGAACTGACAACTCGGGTCCCTTTCTGCAGAAGTTTCAGGCAGGCATCACCGTCCGAAAAGGTTCGCAACGCAGCTGGAACGCACAGAACCGCGGGACACGTGCCTTCGGCGCAAAAGACTCCGAATACTCGGTTCTCCGCCCAGCTCGTCAACTTTCAACTACTGTTCCTACTCCACTCCGAACACCCTGCCGTACCAGTCAGCGCAGTCCCGCATGATCGCCCACACGGGCACCGTGCGGTGACGTCCCTGGTACCAGCGCAGCGTCTTCGGCTTCCGCGCCTGCTTGTACAGCAGCGCCGTTGCTGCTTGCGGAATTACTTCGTCCCTGGTTGCGTTCACAAAAAGCAGCGGTCGGGGAGCAATCCAACTCACAAAGTTCAAAGGCTCAATCGGCGCGAGCATTTGTCGAAGCGTTGGACTCAGAGCCTTCTCTTTGAACAAAAAACGGAGTCCGCCGCCAGCGAGAGCCAAAACGGGCGCTTCTACCCTTGGTTCGACACCACAGAACACGGCACCCACAATTCCACCAAGACTGATGCCCAGGTAGCCGGTTTTTGACGAGTCGATTTCGGGGCGCGAGTCGAGGAAGTCGACTGCCCGACGCAGATCGAACACGGTTTGCACCCAGGCGTCGCGAGCTGTGAAGGGTAACCCACGATCGAAACGCACGTCTCTCCCGGGCCGAGCTCGTTCGCCGTGGTACTGGAAGTCGATTCGCAACACCGAGAAGCCCGAAGCGACGAGCACGCTGTCTGCCGCCTCCACGTAATCGGCTTCCTTGGAGTCGCCAAGTCCGTGTTGCACAATCACCGCAGGCACCGGCTGCCGAGCCCTGAGGGGCAAACTCCACAGCGCTGTGACCGTCTGGTCGCGCACGGACTGGTAGGTAACGTGGTAACGGACCTTGGTGCTCGTCTCGAAAAGCTTCACGAGCTCCGTCTGAAGAGGCAGTGTGCGATCGTAGTCGTAGTAGTGCCGCAGATCCACACACCGTTCCGTAGAACAACCGGCGACAGTTACAGCGAGAAACACCAGGGTCCAGAGCAAACGAAGCCAGCGGGTTGGCACGTCTACCTCCTAAGCCGGTTTCGGGAAGCTGGATTTCCGCGACGGGACCATTTGCCTGGCCAACAACGAAAGAAAGCCCGCGCAGATCGCCGCGGTTTCCTTTGTCACCGTACGGTACTCAGAGCTGGAGAATGTCCGGGCGTTCGAGCGTCAGGTTGCTAATTTGCTGTTTCACTACGGGCCAGCCGGGCGTGCTTGTCAGCACTTCCGCCCCACCTTCGGTCACCAGAATCGTGTCCTCGGACTTGGTGCCAGCAATCGACGGGTTCCACGCAAAGGCCTGGTTGACCTGCACCCGTTTGGTGCAGTCAGGTGTGGCTTTCCACTCGCGACTTTGGTAACCCGTGGCACCGCCCTGGTGGTGATTTCTCCACTCGTCCGGGTAACCGGCTTCTGCGTACGCGGATTTGATGGCGGCAAACACGTCAGCACCTGTTCTGCCCGGTCGAGTTTGGGAAATGGCCACAGCGTCCACGTACGTTACGGCAGCGTGCCGGCGTCGGAGATCCTCTGGCGGGCGGCCCAGGTACACCAGGCGCGTCACGGAAGCGATCAGTCCGTGACGCAACCCGCAAACGACCAGCATGGCTTTGTTCTGCACGCGCGACTCCGTCGGCAGAGGGTGGCGGTAGCGGTCCACGCGTTCGTCCGCAGCCACGAGCAACACCACCGGCACGATTCCCAGCTCGAGCAACCGCTCCGCCAGGCTGCCAGCGATGCTGTTCTCCGTGTCGCCGCGTTTCACAGTGCGCGCCACCTCACCCACAGCGGTCCCGCAGTCGCGCCCAAGCTGACGGTAAAGGTCCACTTCGTAAGCGCTTAACGTGCTCCGCAGTTCGGCAAAGTCGCTTGAGAGGGTGAGATCCGTTGTCGTGTGTTCGCCACCCAGCTCACGCGCCACGTCTTCGGGTCCGGGCATTTGCCACCAGTCGAACTGACGCAGACCGACTCCGAGATCTGCAAGTTCCTCGTCGAGAACGCGTGGGGTCTCGATGTTGTTGGCAACCAACAGAACTCGGCGAAGACCAACCCACAGCCAGGCTGCCCCGGTTTCAGAAGTAATTCCAACGTAGTTCCGTCCCCCGGACGTGGCCCAGGCAAAGTTGTAGCGCTGTGTGACGAGCACCCCGTCCAGCCCTCGTCGAACCAGCACGTTGCGAATCTTGTCCAACTTGCGTCCGAAATCCTCGCTACGAGTCATTTGGCCCTCCGCTGCCACACACAAACGGCTGTCGCCGAGCTGTCGCCGGGTTAACTGCGTCAGGGAAAGCGGTCCCGTACCCTCACTCCGGCATTCCCGAACGTGTCACCCGAGCCTCCAGCCGCTCGTGCACCCGGTCGTAACAACCGTACTCTTTCGCGTGCGCCACCGCCTTGCACAGCAGGTCTGGCGGCACACCAGGGTACGTTTCTCCTCCGATTGCAAGGATGAAGCCACCACCCGGCGCACCGACGTCGATTGCGCGTTCCACCGCGTGCCGAGCTTTTTCCCAGCCCTCGTAAAAATCACGGTTGTTCAGCCCACCCGAGATCACCACCTTACCTTTCATGTCCTCCACGGCTTTTTCAAGAGAGCTCCAACCACCGATGTCCATCTTCGTCAGTTTCACGATTTCCGCGTACGTCTTGAAGTGGTGATCGTTGGGACCGTCGGCGTGCAGAAACCGCCCCTTCGTACCGTAACGCTCGTAGAGAGCCAGGTTGTACGGCAACACGTGCTCGCGGTACATTTCGTCCGAAATGAATGCGGAATTGTCGTCGGCCAAGGCCAGGTAGACTGTTCGCTCCCCGAAGTATTTGTCCCTGTAGTCCTGCAATTTGCAAAACGCTTCGAACATTTTGTCGAAGAGCAGATGTAGCGTGTCGGTGTCGTCGTAGAAAAGTTCGTAAACCCTTTCCGGGGCCATGATGGCACACGCAGCAGAAAGCGGTGGGTGAATGCCGAACCCTCCGTAAACGCGAACGCCCGGGGCCCACTGCCGCACCAGCTCAACCGCCTGCTCGTACTTACGGTAAACGTCCTGTACAGCCGGATGATTTTCCGGATCCGGGACCTTCAGCTTTTCGACATCCTCTCGGGTCTCCAAAAACGGCACGATCCAGGGCGAGGTGTCGTCCGGGCGGTCGATCTCGGCACCGAAGAAAAGTCCTTCGTACACTGGACCCGGATCGTAAGAAATCGCGATTTCAGTCCGATCGTCCTGAAGCTCTTCGAAGACCCACTCCAGCCCTTCGAGCTGAACCCGCAAGTTCGTTTCCAGATCCAGGTAGAAATCGCGAATGTTGATGCCCTGCATTTTCGAGAAGTAGCTGCCGGCTACGCTGATCTGGACCGGCACGCGGTCAGGTTCCTGGAAGGATTCGGCCAGCGCCAGCCTGCGGCGGGACTCGTTGAGCTTGGAACGGTACTTCTCAGGTCTAATCACGGGCGTTCGGTCTCCCTCTCAGACGCGAGGAGCAAATCCACGTAGGCCTCTCCCACGGCAGCAACGGGATCCAGACCCAGTTTCGAGGCCAGTTCCTCGAAGTTGGCCAGGGCAACACTGCGGGACGTCTTGCCGTCAACCACGGACTCAAGCTCGACGAAGGCACCCAGGCCTTCAACGCTGTCGAGGTGCACACGCACATTCCGCCAGAGCAAGAATGTGCGACGTTTTCGAACCTCAGCCAGCACACCAACTGTGCTCGAGAGGGCAGTTAGGAGGGAATGTGGCTCCTCAACCCGGACTACGACGTACTGGCTTGACCGCACTCCCGCTCGGTCAGGGCGAAAGTAAGCGATCAATTCCCCCGGCACGCCATCCACAATTCGCAGCTTCAGCCGCCCCCGGGGCACCGTGAAAAACACATCCCTCTGCGTCCGGGACCACTGGAACAAAGCCCCAGCATTCTCGGCCTTTTCGCGGAACTTCTGCAGGTTCGAAACACGCCACTTCGCTTCCAGATTTTCGCGCACAGTTGTGGCCTTTGCCCTCCGTCAGTCGTTCGTCGTCCCGAAGGCATCCTCAAAATGGAAAAAACAACACCCGGCATCCTCCTCGGGCGTGTTGCTCAGACGTTCGGTTACCGGCGAAGCGTTCCTCCGCCGCGTCGTCTTAAGCTGCAGAACCCCGGCTCCGCGCGAGGACACCGAATTTTCTGGCCAGAATGAACCAACGAAAGCGGCGTTAAATCCGCAACGGGCTCGTCGGAACCGCCCGGGGAGCAGCCGGGACTTTTGTCAGTGCCGAATCAGTACTTTTGCGACGCGCGTGGAACCCATGACACTCACCCGGATCAGGTACACACCGGCAGGAACCGGCGTTCCAGTGCCGTCGTAGCCGTCCCAATTCAAAGACAGCGCCCCTCTTGGCGTAACGCCGCGCCACAACCGACGGACCAGCCGACCGCGCGCGTCGTAGACGCTGGCTTCCAGATCTTCCGCCGACACGGGCAGCCACACTGTCACTGTAACCGCTCCGGTGGACGGATTCGGCCACGGCTCCCTAAGC
Organism: uncultured Cytophagia bacterium; assembly: GCA_964644845.1. Taxonomy (GTDB): domain Bacteria; phylum Zhuqueibacterota; class Zhuqueibacteria; order Oleimicrobiales; family Geothermoviventaceae; genus Geothermovivens. The sequence goes on from CAZXXS010000122.1 coordinate 54,174, forward strand.
CGAATATCCCTCGGTTGACTGCCAGCTCGACCAGCGACTCGCAGAAGCTTGAGGACTTCTCTCTCACCTGCCGCCGACACGGCGACCAGCTTGACCCACAGATCGCCTCCCTGCCGCACAGCGTACCGAGCGCTGTAGTCGCGACCGCGCGCACTTGTGCCCGCGCCCCGGAGCGCTGGATCCCTCTCGTAGGAACCCAGGACGCGAAACGGTCCGTCAGGCGAGTTCGCAACCAGTAGCTCGAAGCCCAGGTTGTCGTGTTCGCTGGCCGTGGTCCACCACACCCGAAGAAGACCGCCGTCCAAGACGGCAGAAAACGTGGTCAGTTCCACTGGCAAACCCTGGTCTCCGTTCGCGAACCCCTTTGTCTGCGGGTCAGGACCAGCCCAGTGGAAATCCACAACTTCGGTCCCGTTCCCTTGTTCCTGGAGCGACATGCCGGGAGGATCGTCCTCGCTCTCTCGCACCCCCACATCCTCACTCTGGAAACCAGCAGCGGGACCGTCTGCAGCCACCAGTGTGCCTTCGTAGCTGAGGAACTGGATCAGCTCACCGTTGCAATCCAGCGCCAGGCCGCCAGGACCGTCCACCAGACCCGGAATGTCCAGAAAGTACAGCTGGAGGTCCTCCACGTGCGAGCCTTCTTGAAAATCCGCGATCGTGTACGACCCGTAGCTTCGGCCAGCTCCGTCGTACAGCGTCAGGCGAACGTTCTCAGGCCGCGAGTACCAGTCGGGTAACACCACCTCGACGAACTCACCTTCGTCCTGGCCTGCGTTCTCGTAGTGAAATTCGTTGATCCAGAACTTAGGGTGCGAAATCGGCCTGTCCAGAACCCAGTCAATGGCCGACCAGAGGAAGTACCAGTCTGTACCCCGGTCGTCCAGCTCGTCGGCGAAGGCCGTGCCGTCGCGGTCACTGTCCTCCTCAATTTCCGGGTGAGCCCCGCACAACAGCACCCGACCGGCCCCGTAAGTGAAATGGATGATGGCCAGCTCGTCGTGGTAGTCGGCCCAGGTCGCGGCCACGTCAACGCTGGTCCCCTGGTACGGCACAAAGTACTGGCCACCGTAGTAAAGCATCACCTCCGTGCCCGGTTCGTACTGACAGACGCGGTCCGACGTGTTCATCCGCAGCGTGGTCATCGTGTACGAAGGCCAGGGCGCCAGATCGTGGATGGAGCCCACCGACAGGCCCTGAAAAAGGTCGAGTGGGTAGTCGATGCGGTCTCCCTCCCACACGATGGAATCCGAGGCGAAGTAGGCCCCGGCACACGTACCGAAGTAGCCACCGCCAGAGCTCACCAACTCCCGAATGTGCCGTAACCCGTCTTCGTTGATGTACGCCACGTAGTAGGCGGCGTAACCGCCGGGGAAGAAAATGGCTTTGTAGAGGTCCTTGAGTTCAACCGAGTTCACATCCGCGTAAGACACGCGTTCGTGGGAAACGCCTTTCCAGTCGAGAAAGTGCTCAAACGCCGTCACGCCGTCCGCCCAGGCACCGGGTCCGTTGTAAATCGCGAATTCAGCCCCGGTCAGACCGAAACCAGCACGAGCTACGAAACAAGCAAACACCAGTGCCACACCCTTGGTCCGCAGCATCTTCACAACCTCCCTCCGGCTGACTCCCCGTGCCTTACCCTCCCGAAAATCGGTCACAAAATAGAGAACCAGGGGTGAAGATTCAAGTGGAAAGTGGCTGGACGTTAGAATGAAAAGAGGGGCTCGAAACACAGCCTGAATGCGGGGCTACCTGTGCCAGCCCGGCGAAGTTACACCTTCGCGCCGGGCCGGCCAGCGCCAAACCAGTTGCCCGGGTCTGCGTTTCAGTGAGGCAGAGAACACAAGACACAACCGGCAAGAAGTACGCAAGGCAAACCGCTACCCTTCGCATTCGCCCGAAAGCAGGCAACCTTGCGCAAGAGAGAATCTTTTCTGACCGGGGGCGGTGACGTCTCCGGGGAAACACAACCCGCACAGAGGCCCGGCAGCCTCTACGGAGAACGCGCGGCCCCAAAACCCAATCCAGAAAGCTACTGTCCCACAAGTGGCTTCGAGACCCGCAAAATGGCCTCGACCAGGGTGTTGCCCAGTGTTGGGCCGTAAAAGCTAACGCTCGCCTCGTACCCACCTTGCTCGTACTCGTCAGCACTCAGGATGTAACTGATCCATTCGTTTGCCAATCCCCCGATCACCGGATGGGAAGCCCCGGCCTGACGCAACGCCTTCTTGATCCGCAGGCCCAGCGCGGCGATCATTTCACCCGGGACACCAGCAATCAGCAAGTCGCCGATTCGCACCGCTTGCACGCCAACGCTGTCTGGCACCATTGCGTCCAGTAGCCGTTTCATTTTGACGTCGTCGAGGCCGTACTCGGCTCCGCCCGTTTGTGCGAAAAGGGGATGCGCCGCTTTCGGCGGCAGTTTGACGACACGGTAGTTTGTCCTGAGCGTTGCCGCCCGCGCGGCGGCGATCCCGTCGTACACCGCCTTTGCGCGAACGGCGATCTTGCGCCCGTAGTCCTCGGCCTGCTGGTAATGGCTCGCCCCAACAGCCCCACTCGGCGATTGGTCCCCTTCTGCCCCGTTGAAGTACATCGCCACTACGCCTCGACCGATCCATGCTTCGAGTTCCCGTTGCAAGTAGCCCGGCCACCCACCCGAGACCCACATGTCGTGTTCGTCCATCAAGGTCGGGTGCGCTGTCCAGTTCACGACTACAGCAAACGGCGAACCATCCAAGCGATCCACGCGCACAACCGTGAGTTCGGGATCCGTGATCCCGTCTCCTCGCCGGTTGTGGTTCATCCCTTCCAGCACAGTACTGCCCACCCCTACCGCGACAGGGACGAGGTTCTCGCTTGCGCGCCGAATAGCCTCGACAATTCGTCCCACAACCCAGTCTTTCAGTCTGGCGTCGTAGATACCGATCTGCGGCAAGTTGAGGACGTTGCGGCTGTTGATGGCCGACATGTTCAGACTGGCGTGCGAGTGGCTGGGCAAAAGCAACACGGATTGGGCGGTCCAAGATGGATCGCTGAGCCTTTGGAGCACCTCGGGCTTGATGTTGGGTGGTAAGCCAACAATGTCGAGTGTGACCAGAGCGAGACGCGTTTCTCCCTTGCGAAAAACCAGCGCTTTGACCCACACCCAGTCGTGCACGCCCTCAGCAGGCTTGCTCATCCTGGCGCCGTAGCCACCCAGGGCGAATTTCCACTCCAAGGGAGGTGTGAGATTGACCGTGGAAACACCGGCCACGAGGGGCTCTTCTGCAAAACTCACGGCCGAAGCAAGCAGTACAACCGCGCAGAGAAGGGCAAAAAGTCGCATGACGACCTCCGTTCAAACAAAAGCAAAGCGTCTCAGCAACTGCGATCGATCGTAACAAGTTACGCACGACCGGGCGCATTTTCAAGTGCCGATGCTGTAGGTCAACGAGCCTTCGTCGCATGGCGTCGCCTGGCCGAATTGAACCTTGGGCGGGCGACGCGCGGTCCCGACCTGGAGCACCGAGAACCAGTGCCCCTGTTCAGCTACTGAGCGACCCTCGTGGCCCACGTTCACGACTGGCAGCCTCGATTACATTCGCCGGCCGGAACGAATCTCGTCGGCGCACCGCGAGAAAGGCACCGAGGACGACCATCCCCCGCCCGCTTTTCAACACTGTGCCAACGTGAATTTCCTTACGCGGGAAAAATCGAGAAATTTGCACCCACGTTTGGCTTGCTTTTCACCCCGCACTTTGGCAAATTCCCGGCCGCGTTTGCGACGCACTCAACTACGAGGAAGCCATGGCCAAACGTTGGTCCCAACAGGATCCCGTGTTTCGCTGGAATTTCGTAATGGGTTTCATCCACGGCGTGTTTTTCCGTGCCGGGATGGCCTTCAGCGAACCTAACACCGTGCTGCCGTTGTTTTTCAGCGGGTACACGTCCTCGCGTCTGGTCATCGGTCTGTTTGCCGCCATTTTCCAGCTCGCTGGTCTTCTCCCGCAGCTTTTCGCCGCCCACAAGATCGAAAAGCTGTGCAAGCGCAAGCCCGTCTTGGTGATCAGCATCGTTGTGCGGATGATTTGCTGGGGAATCGTGGGAGTGATCACGTACGCATTCGGTCGCCAGCACCCCGCGGGCATTCTGGTACTGTTCATCTTCCTGCTCGCTCTCTTCAACGTGGCGGGCGCGTTTGCAGTCATCCCGTTCTACGACGTCATCGGCCGGACGATCACCCCCGACTGGCGTGGACGCTTCTGGGCCTACCGCCAGTTCGTCGGTGGGCTGCTCGCCATTGGGGCAGCTGCGGTGGTGCACCGCGTTCTGGGTAACCCCGGGATTCCGTTTCCGAAGAACTACGGCATCCTGTTTTTCCTGTCGTTCGTGTCGTTAGGCTTCGCCTACCTGGGTTTAGGGTCGGTGAAAGAGCCCGAGCGCACAGAATGCCCCGAACCGGCGCCGTTCACGCATTTTCTTCGCCAGGCTGGTCGAACCCTTCGGCGCCAGGCCGTTTTTGCCCGGGCAATCGCCGTGGAGCTTCTCGCGGGGAGCCTTTTCTTGTCGCTACCTTTCTACGTGGTGTACGCGAAAGAGAGCCTCGGCTCGAGCGCGTCGGTGGCGGGAACATTCGTGGGTATTCAGACCGGAGCAGCCATTCTTTCCAATCTATTCTGGGGCCGTTTCAACGACCGCAAGGGAAGCAGGCGCGTCATCCAGGTGGCTTTGCTGGCAGACTTGCTCATCCCCCTTGTTGCCTTGCTTGCCCACCACGAATGGACGTTTTACTTCGTCTTCGCTCTGATCGGCTTTTACACCGTCGGGGCAAACATCGGGTTCTCAAATTTCATGCTCGATGTAGCCCCAGACGCCGAACGCCCGCGCTACGTAAGTCTCCGCGGCAGTCTGACGGCGCCGGTAGCCCTCTACCCGGTTGTGGGAGGGCTTTTGATGGATCTCTTTGGCTTCCGGGTCGTGCTGGCGGTAGTTGCCTTGCTGACTCTGGTGGGTTCTTTGCTAGCACTCGGTCTGCGTCAACCTGCGGTTCAGCCAAGTTAGTGCCGCACGAGGAGACGGCAGATCAAAAGCCGCTGACCAAGCCAATCCCGATGGGCGCCAGCTTGTGTTGCCTGAGAAAGTACGCAACCCAGAGCTCAGGGCCGAGTAGACGGGTATTCAAGCCAAAGTAGTAGCCAGCTGTACCACGGATCAGAGGCAAGGTCCGCCAGCCGGCGTCTGGATCCAGCGCAAACATCTGGTCGTAGCCGAGCGAAAGTGCACCAGTACCGTTGCTCGACGAGGCCACCAGCCGCACGGCCCCTACGTGAAGCCCGAAATTCCACGTGTCAGCGAGGCCAACGTACGCACCAGCGTCCGCCCAGTTTTGCCCCTGAATTTGCTGACGCACACCCACACCTACCAGAACGTGCCCGCTCAGTGTCAGACGGAACTCGACAACGCGATCGCCACCGGCCAGCGCCGAGCCAGCACACACAAGTACAAGCAGCAAGACCGCCGTCACCCTTGGCATGTCGCCCTCCTGACATTTGATCCGCGGCCGCACAGCTGACAATGCCCTTTTCTGCCTCGCCACTGCCCTGCCCAGCTTCCCTTCACGCAACCCAAACTTCCGCCTGCATGTGCATCTTGGGTTTTGCCCCAGCCGTCTGACTTCGATCCCTCCCCGTTCGAGTTCCAGAGCATCCTGTCAATTCCCCGGCACGTTTACACCCGCAAACACCCCGGCAACAAAGCCAAGTAGGAAGAAGGTTCGTCGGTCGAACAGCTTGCCGAGGGTTCGAAGCAAAGAAGGCTTTTGCGGCTCAAGGAGCGTTTCCAGCTCGTGCAGAAGGCTGTCCTGCTTTTGGATCACGAAGTCCTTGCGAGCTACGATGCGTTTGTAAAGTTCGATCTCCTCCTGGTGCCGCTCAGCAATTTCCTTCAACGTCTGCAGTTCGTCTGCCGTAGCCAGTGCGGCACGCAGGGTCAAAGCCAACTGGCGTTCTTTTTGCGGTGTACGGCAAACAAGCGTGTCGTGTTGCACCACGTATCCTCGAAGGGCGAGAAACTTGCCGGGTTCGACGTCAATCCGTTTCGGTGTCTGAGCGTGGTCAGGGAGCGCCGTCAACACCAAAACGCTCACGAAGCAGATTCTCAAGACGCGTCGTCTCATGAGCAACCTCCTCGGGCGTCATTTCGCGGATGCGTTTCATTTCTTCCCGGCTTGCTGCCACTTCCAGCAGAAATTTCCGCTTGAGCTCTCGGATCTGCGTCTCGAGCTCGGCCGCTCGAGCCCTGTCTTTCTCGTCTGCCTGGTCCAACCTGGCTTTTTCCTTCTCCAGTTCACGCTTTCGACGTCGGTATTTTTCGAAAGCCACTTCTCGCCGCGACTCCAGGAAGAACGCGGCGCCGGTCAGAGCAAGCAAAAGGCCACCAAGCACGGCCAGGACGATCTTCCACCACTTCACGGTTGCCCTCCTGTGGTACGCCGAAACTCAGTGCGCTTTCGCCGTTTCCAATCGCCGCAAGTCTCGCCGTCTGAGGATGATCGTGATGATCGAGTGCACAGGCTCAGTACCGAGACCAACCAGAAAGCCGGTAACCACGTAATCCAGTACCGTTCCCGCGTGACCTGTGAGCCAGCCAGTTAGCAACTCGCCCGCACGCCCCTGAGCCACACCCTGGAGCTGCGCGAAAATCCCCAGTTCCGCACGCCAGCAAATTGCAATTCCGAGTGCAACCCCAATTCCCTGCAAAACGAGTTGCTTTCGGATCGTTGTTAGGTCGGGATTTCCCTCATCCCGAACAAGCCCACGGTGAAGCCGTCTTTGCACCCACCGGCTCAGAGGCTGCCACAGCAAGTTGAGTACCTCCAGCACCCTCTCGATTACCGTCGCCACAACCAGAATGCGAAAGAGCACCAGGAAATCGCTCTCCAGAACGCCCCAGGCAGCCACTGCACCGGCAGCCTGTGCACTCAGTTCTCCAGCCGAAGTTCCCAAAATCCCCACCGACGAACCCAGGAACGAAAGCATGGTCGTGTCTTCTCCTGCGTTTCAAACGTAAACAGCCTGAGATTCTTTCAACTCCTCAATCTCCGCAAGCACACCGGGGGCATTTTGCCACTGATCGACGTACGCCTGCACCCGCCGCAGGAATGCCTCCTCTGGAAAGTTGCTGCCGGGGCAGGCCGTCCTGCGGACTTTCCTGTGGGGCACCACCTGGTCAGCATCGATTCCGTAGAGCAACCGCCAGAGGGCCACCACCCTCGCCGCCGTGTCCAGCTGTTTTTCTGTCGGTGTCCGGTTGCCGAAGCGGCCGTCGGCGTTGTTGCCCGGCACACTCGGGTTGGTCTCAAAATTACCCACCAGGCAGACCCCCAGCGAACGTGCGTTTACCCCGCGCGCATGCCAGCCGATGCTGTCCCAACGGCAGTAGTTGTGGTAAACCCCGTCCGCCGTCACCACGCAGTGGTAACTTGGGTCGAGGTCCCGCTCCTTCTCGAGTTCGACAATCCGTTGAAAGGTGGTGTCGCTGTGTGTTGCCGAGTGGTGGAAGACCACCAAGGAAGGATTCTTTCTCCGCAAGCCGTGCCCTGGACGATCCGGATAAAGTCCGCCGCGGTACGCGATGCCCGTCGACTCCTCTTCTGGCACCGTCGTTTCGGGCTGCCCCTCCTCTCTACGCTGCGCTTCCAGCCTTCGCTTTACACGCTGTTTGTTTTCGTTCAGGAAGCTAATCAGCTGGTGGACGGGTTCCGTGCCGCCACCCACCAGAATCCCGGTGAAGAGTACGTCCAACCAGTAAGGGATGCCGCCAATGCCAAGCATCCGGAAAACCACGATACCCATCAGGCTGGACAGGATCACACCAAGCACCACACCGGCCGACTGCAAAACCAGCCGTTTTCGTCCGGCAGGGGCCTTTCTACCCCCAACGTGGATTGCGACGTAGTCCCAAACCTGTGAAGCGATTTCGAGAAAGCGCTCCACAATTGTAGACACCACAAGCAGTCTCAACAACACCGCAAGGGCTTCCGCCACAGGAACCTCCTGTCAGATGCTTTCGACCACTGCTACCCGTCCTTACGGGAACACTCCGCCCGTGAGAGGCTGCGCCAGGTTCCGGTAGCTGTCCGTTCTCTCAGCGTAAGTCGAAGTCCTTCAGTTTGCGGTCACTCTCAGAAAAACCCAAGAACGACGCCACGGTCGCTGGTAACCCTGTGCTTTCCCTCCAAATCCCTCCCGTCCCCTGTTTTTCAGCAACTCAAAGAGCCATCGACCTGCTGGGACCTCAAGCTTCCGAACCGAGCACAATCCCGCTGCAACAGAACGACGCACCCCGCCCTCAGCAGGCTTTTGCTCACGTTTGCAAAGGCTCAAGCTTGCTCTGTTCCTAAGTTGGCAACGTCCCGTTGCACCCTGCTTCGCCTGGAACTCAACAGCACCTTTCCTGCCGTTTGTCCGACCGCAGGTACGTTGCCAGCCGCGCCCCTGACTTTTTTCTTGACAAATTCGGTGCAGAAGTGTATCTTGGAGGTGACCATCAGGTCACCCAAACAGCACAGGAGGCAACCATGGCCATCGTTTTCGAAGAACCAAACGAACCGGTGGAAGTACTCACACATTTCGAGAACGGCCGGGTTCACCCTCTCCGTTTCCGCTGGCGAGGACGTGTTTACAAGGTTGAAAAAGTGCACGGCAACTGGTCCCAACCGAAGGGTCTGGAACGGGAACACCATTTCGCCGTGTCCGCCGACAACTCCGACACATTCGAACTTGTTTTTGACACCACAGATTTCCGCTGGCACGTGGCGCGAGTGGTCACCGAAGGCTAAACAGCCCGGCCAGCGCGACGGCACCGACCGTGCTCGCCCAGAAGCCGCCCAGTGTCTACGGCGGCTCCTGGCATCCGCTCCGGGAAAGCGCGGACACTCTTCCTGGTCGGACTGGCGTTCACACCCACCTTGCGCTCACTTCAACAAGATCATCTTTCGCGTCCAGCAGCGTCCCGGCGTAGCCAACCGGCAAAAATAGACGCCTGAAGCCTCGTGCGCTGCTTTCCACACCACGTAGTGCTCACCCGCAGAGACAAAGCGGTCCAGAAGAATGGCCACCCCGCGTCCGGCGACGTCCAACACGGTCAAGCGGACTTTTTCATCCCTGGGGAGCCAGAACCGTACTTCCGTGCTGGTGTTGAAGGGGTTCGGGTAGTTCTGCCGCAAGACAGGTGAACCCGGCAACGGCGCATGCCGCGGAGCATCCCTGACTCCCGAGGCGGCCGAGCCGAACTTCGCCAGGGTCACAACACGGTTTCGACCGCTCGAGGTTCCGGACGTCGTTGCCAAAAGGATGTTTTCGTCGGCGTCCAGCGTCAGCCCAAAGGGTCTTTCCTCCACATTTCCGCCAACTGAAGCGAAGGCTTTTTCCCAAACCAGGTTCCCCGTCGAATCCACTGCGAAGAGAACAGCGTCCACGAAGAACCGTTTCTGCTCCTCCACGAGCACCACCGACGTGCCATTCTTCTTCACTACAACGCCCACAGGACGCACATCCAGGGCTTCTGTGCCTGTGTAGCTCACGTCCCACAGGTGAGTGCCTGTTGCCGACCAGGCCGTCACAAGTGTGTACTGCGAGTCCCCCTCGCCAGCAGCGACGCCGGCTACGACAATCCTGCCGTTCCCTGCCACATCAAGACAAAGCCGGGAAGACGACACGTTAACGAAGCGGTTGTCCCAGAGATGCCACAACACGTGTCCGTCCGGGGCAACCCGAGCCAACAGCATCTTCTCGACCGGGTAGACCTTGGCGCCAACAACCACAAAACTGCCGTCCGGCCCCTTTCTCAGCTCTCTTGCCAGGTGGAAATCCGCACCGAGATCCTCGGGTTTCACCCACCACTCCGGATTCCCGAGGCTGTCCAGTTTCGCCAGAACGTACGGTCCCCCTGAAATCAGCACCTTGCCATCCGACGAAGGCAAAATCAGCCGCTCTGTCGGCTCTCGCGAAGGCGTGTCGACGCGGGCAAAACGCCACAGAGGTGACCCGTCTGGGCCGTAGCAAAACACCAGGAGCTTGTACGCGTAAACGTCCACGTCAAAAACCTGCCCGGAGACGAAAGCCCGGCCTCCGGCGTCCACGGTCACGTGTGACGGGAACACAAGCGCTGGTTCGGCAAACCCCTCGACGGCCTTCCAGAGCTCGTCCCCGTTGCCGTCTACGGCGACCGTAACTACGCTTGTCCCCCTGCTCTCCAGGTTCCGCCAACCCGTCACAACCGTCGTGCCGTTTGCAGCGAGAGCTTGATCCACAGCCGATGCGCTTTCTTCTTGCATTTTCCAGGTCGCACTTCCGGAAGTCCCACGCCCGTGTTCGGAACCCGTTCCGCCGCCTTGGTACGCCCACTTCACGTGGCCCTCCGGCGAAACGCTCAGAGTGACCCAGCCCTTGTTCCGTTGTACATCCCTGTTGGCCGTGATGTGGATGTTGCCGTCCTGATCCACACCGAGGTCCACGCCGTCAAGTACGCACGCGCCGGGACCGTCCAGAGCCAGCTCCCCGGTACACTCCCCGGAAAGATCAAGTGCCACAAGGTAGAAATCAGCGATTTCACTGGATGAACCTTCCGCCTCGGGGTAGGCGCGACCAGTCAACGCCACACAGTTCCCGGCAACTGCCCCAGAGACGGACCGTCTCGGGGAAGATGTCCAGGTCCAGAGGACATGCCCGCTGCCGTCGAGTGCAACGACCACGGCTTCCGGGACTCCTGTGACCCCGCTGTAGCTGGTACCACTCACCACAACACGTCCCCGGGGGTCAAGGTCCACGGCAAGACAGCGGTCCGTGCCGTGTGTCGGGCTGTCGTAGACGAACGTCCACTGCCGATGTCCACCCGCGTCCATTTTGATGAGCAGGAAATCGGGACGGTGATTTGCCCCCACCAGCTGACAACCGACGTAGACGCTTCCGCCTGTGTCGGCCACCACATCTACACCTTCGGCCGCACGGCCCTCGCTGCCAGTGTACATCGATTTCCAGAGGATTTGACCGGAAGGGCTGAGTCTTGCCGTACACACAGCCTTTTGTCCTTGATCCGTGTAGGCCACGCCCGTCGCCACCACGCTTCCGTCCGTCAAACTGCACACGGCCCGTGCCTCACCCCTCCCGTCGAGAACCACGGACCAGCTTTCACGGCTCCGCGTGTTCAGCTGTGCCACAGCCCAGTGTGTACCCTGGCTGTTCCAAACGGTCGCGGCAATGCTGAGGTGGCCTGTTCCGTCAAGCGCCATCCGATTTGGCAGAACGCCTTGTTCGGCGTGCGCAAACGCCACGGGCGTCATCCAGAGCACGTCTCCGTTGGCAAGGACGGCGTACACAACGGGCTGCCGCGTGGTGTAGTTCATGCCGAGTACGAACGTCGTGTCCCTCCGCACGGCCAGATCCAGCGCCACAACCCAGTCTCCAGCATCAGCAGGCAAAACAATCTCCTCCTCCCGATCGCCGTCTGCGGAGTAGCGCAACAGGCAAGCACGGTAGCCCTGATCCGGAACCCAAACGCCCCCGACCACGAACACCTGGTTTTCCGGTCCGACAGCGACCGCACCGGCGAAGTCGTCGGAGAGTCCCCCCGACGCGTACCGCCTTTGCCACAACAGCTGCCCGTTTGAGGCCATCTTGACTGTCAAAATGTCCAGCCCCGTCTCGGCCGTGGTCGTCTGGCCCGTCGCAATCACATTCCCCCCAGCGTCGACTGCCACAGCGTGCCCGTAGTCGCTACTGGGTGCATTCACCTCCGAGACAGGAGTCACCCAAAGCAAGCTCGGACCGTCGGCCCGGCGCATCTGCCGCCAGTGTTCAAACGCGGCCTCAAGCGCTGGCAACCTGCTCGGACTCGGTCCCGGCGTCCTTGCCGCTTTCCAAGCTCCTCTCACGCTTCCGCCGAAAACCAGCGCTGCAAACGCAGCGAGGCACGTCACCCGCAACACACTCTTACGAAGCTCCATTTGCGAGCCCTCCAGGCTACGTCGCTGGTCTCCGAGGTGCAGCGAATTGGCAGGGTACCACCCCGCCTTCAGGAGCGAGACGCCCGCCACCTCGCGGGCCGTTCCTCCCCTTCTGCACCAGCGACACGTTCACCTACCTCCGCCCGAGAGCAAGAAAGTTTGGGGATCCGTCGCAGAGCTGGTCCAGGCAGAAGCCGAGTCGAGCCGGAAGTCCTGGCGCTAACTTCTTGCTCTCAGCTCCAATCCACGGGCACCAGATGGTTGACAGGGCCGTAGCCGTGCCCAACGGCCAGACCCTCGCGGATGGCCTGGGTGATGAATTTTTTGGCTACAGCAACCGCACGCTGTAGCGGCAGCTCGCGCGCCAGACACGAGGCGATCGCCGCTGAGTAGGTGCACCCCGTGCCGTGGGTGTGTTTCTGGTCCAAGCGTTCCGCCGGGTACTCCCGGAAAACCTGGCCGTCCCACAAAACGTCCACGGCGTCGTGCTGACGGTGCCCTCCTTTGACGAGTACAGCCTTTGGCCCCAGTTCGGCGATCTTGGCAGCAGCCTCTTTCATGTCGTCAAGCGTTGTGATCTTCAATCCGGAAAGGACTTCCGCCTCCGGGATGTTGGGCGTCACGACCTCGGCAAGCGGTAGAATTTCAGCGATCAACGCCTCGCGGGCGTCGTCGCGAAGCAAGGGATCTCCACTCTTGGCCATCATCACCGGGTCAACAACCAGGTGGGGAATCTTGTATTCTGCCACTTTCCCAGCAACAGCCGAAATGATGTCCCTGTTCGAAAGCATCCCCGTCTTGGCTGCGTGAGCCCCGATGTCTGACAGAACCGAGTCCAGTTGAAGGGCAACGAAATCGGCAGGGATGTCGTGAATCCCCTGCACACCCAGCGTGTTCTGAGCGGTTACCGAAGTGATCACCGAGAGACCGTAAACGCCAAACGCCGTCATCGTTTTGAGATCGGCCTGAATGCCAGCGCCACCTCCGGAGTCGGAGCCAGCGATGGTTAGCACTTTCCTCAACCTCATTCCGACGCTCCTTACCCTTCGTGTTTCCGTTCCAGTGTTCGCCGATTCCAAAAACTCGGGGGTCAGTCCGCACCTGCGGGATCCGCGCAAAACCCTCCCCGAGTTGAAATTCTACCCAAGCCGTTTCTTTTTCTCCCCGAACGGTCTCACCCCCCATCACCGAGGGCCTTCCAGGCCATTCCCAAGAAGTCCCGTTCCTGCTTACCCTCGTGCAGGAGGAAGAAGTACCTTTCCCGGAATTGCGGCTCTGCCGTTTCAGCTCCCTCCCAAAGCGACGGAGCTGCTCCGGCCCCAGCGCACCGCGACAGTCTTCCTCCACCGTTTTTTGCACTTGCCGGATGAGGAAAGCTCTGCGAGTTTACTACCTCCCGGCCGAAAAGTAAAGTCGCACGGCCGGGTGCATCACGTAAAGCCGGAGCTGTCCTTTGTAAGAGATCAGGATGGCACTGTCGCGGTGGTCGAAAATGATTGGGTTGCCGGGGTACTTCTTCCAATGCACCAGATCGCTCGACACAGCGAGACACGTGCCCCAGTTGTCCCAGGGCTTCTCGCCGTAGCCGTGGTAAAAGGCGTAGTAGCGGCCTTTGTAGCGCACAATCTGGTCCAGAGCAATTTGCTTGACGTCGCAGAGCTGGGGCCCGAGGGGTAGCACGGGGTCGTCCTGAAGATTAACCCAGGTTTGCAAATCGCTGGACGTAGCTAACCACACGCCCAGATCCTGACGCTCGTAGAACAGGTACCAGGTACTTCCCTCAACCCAAACAGTCGGCGTCCCGTACGGGCCCGGCGAAATCGGTTCGCCGCTGGTCAGTCGGATATCCAGGTTCCCTCGCTCGATCCAGTGGATCCCGTCTGTGGAGGTCAGCATGTGCGCGGTGTCGCCTACCCCCTCTGCGAACATGTAGTAGAGACTGTCCCGTTTCACGACGCAGACATCCTCGACCCAGCCCCTGTCGTAGATCGGGTTCCCCTCGTACCGCCTCCAGTGGATCCCGTCCCTGGAAGTTGCAAGGCCAAGGTACTTGGTCCGCGAGAGACTGTCGTTGTAACCAGTGTACCAAAGCCGCCAGATCCCGTTTTCGATCAAGATCCAGCCCCGCTCGCGGATCTGGCGGTCCCACGTGTTCTCTCCGGTACCGGCGAAAATCGGATTCCCCTCGTACTCCACCCACTTCAACAGCTCGGGCGGAAACTCGCCGTCTTTTTCCCCTTGCGCCCGACCAGACGCAGCCACCAGTCCGACCCACCCGAGCACAGCGAAAAGCCACAACAGGCGGTTCATTGTTGGCCTCCTTCCCAGCAAGCGCCGCTTCTTCCGGGCGGTCACCACCGCTTAAGGCATGGTCAAGCCGCCATCCACGGTGATGTACTGTCCGGTGACGAAGTTCGACCAGTCGCACGCGAACATCAGTACAGCGTTGCCCACGTCCTCTGGCGTGCCAATCCGGCGAAGTGGGGTCATGCCAGCCACCAGGTCTTTGACTTCCTGCGTGGTGGCCGCGCTGGCGTCGGTGGGAACGATCAGGCCCGGTGCGATCATGTTCACCGTAATTCCGTGTGGACCCAGTTCCGCCGCCAGGTTGCGACTGAATCCGACCATGGCCGCCTTGGCTGTCGTGTAATCGTGGTAGGCAACAACGGGGTTGTTGATGAGATTTGTGAGGATGTTGATGATCTTGCCTGACTTCTTGGCCATCATGTGCGGCAAAACCGCTTTGCAGCAGTTGAAAGCCCCTTTCAAAGTGCCATCGATCTGGTCCTGGTAGTCCTGCCAGTCGATGTTTGAAAAATCCTTGCGTCTCACAGGGTCAAAAGAGTAGTTGTAGAGCGCGCTGTTCACCAGGACGTCAACACTCCCGAAAGCGTCGACGGTCGCCTGGACCATTTGCTCTACTTCCTCACGAGAGCGAACGTCAGCTCGAACAGCGAGGGCCCGGCCACCGAGCTTCTCAACTTCGTCTGCTACTGCTTTGGCTTTCTCCTCGCTCCGAAAGTAGTTCACTGTGACCGAAGCGCCCTCCGATCCAAGCGCTTTGGCAATTGCGGCTCCGATTCCGCGACTTGCACCGGTCACAATTGCCACCTTTCCGTCCAGTTTTCCCATGATTCCCTCCGTTTGCTGATCTACTTATCCCGGTATCGAAAAAACACCTTCACGTGTTTGCCACACAAATCTGAACCTGACCGTCCGGCCGGGCCTGCTTCTGCGACCCGCGAACCCCCACCCTTTTGCCGGAGATCACCAGCAGTGCTGGTAGGTCATGCCCCCCACTACACGTGACCCAGGGCCACCCGCGCATCAACGCCGTGCGGGCGTGGGTACGGTTTCGCTCGGCACCTCTGGCCGTCCCGCAGGCCCAACCCGGATTCCACCGACAAGGCGTCCGCAGCGTGCGGGATCAACGCTTCGCAAAGCCGACTGCCACAAGGGACCAGGCCTTCTAAACGGGATGGCGCCAGGGGCAAGCCGCGGGAAACACAGCCTCCCGCAACGTCAGCTGCCGGAAACAGGATCCCTTCCGGTCGGTTTGCTCAGTTTCCTGCGCAGGCGGTCAAGTCGGTGTGTGAGGTCCTGTTCTTCGCGCCGCAAGTGCTTCAATCCGAGTAGCTGCTGCACTGTGCGGAGGTTCTCCAGCCCCCGCAGTGTCCACTCGTGTGCACGTTCAACCTCGCGAGCGTGATGTTCGTAGTACTTCGCCAGTTCCACGTAGGGCTCCACCGAAAATCCGGGGAGTTCTACGGCTTCTTCCCACAACGGCAACGCGCGGTGTCGCTCCCCAAGCGTCTTGTAAAGTCGACCGAGCTGGAGCAGTACCCGTTTCCGCATCCTCGGGTCTGTGGTCTTTTCCAGAACGCGGTGCAAAACGTGAGCAGCTTCGCGACGGCGTCCGCTGTCGGCCAGGAGCCCCCCGGCACGCCACACGTCCGAGCGGTCCACGAAGGCCTCCGGCTGTTCCAGGAGCTTGGCAGCGACGTTCAACAGGCCGATGAGGCTCAGGATGTCCTGAACGTTGTGGGCGAAAACGGGTTTGAGGGGCCAGGGATCTCGCTCGCGCAAGTAGCGGAAGTAGAGGCCTGGCACCATCCAACCGGGGACGTCGTTTTCCCTGCGGACACCCAGCAGCTTTTCTTCTGCGTGGCTCAGACTACAGTCGCCCAACCAGTTTTTCCAGAACCGCCGGACGTGGTACAGCAAATCGATGTGTTCTCGTGGATTCAGCTCACGATCCAGTCGGTGGAACACGAAGCGCTGGTTTAGCAAAGGGACGTCGAACGTCTTCCCGTTGTAACTGACCCACACCGGGTAGTCGCGCAAACGCTCTCGGGCGAGGTAGAGCAACCCCGGCTCCTCGTCGAAGTCGCGCGCGAAGAACTGCTCCACGTGCAACGCACCACCCACAAAGTGGGCCAATCCGACCAAAAAGGCCACCGTACCAGATCCACCAGCGAGCCCTGTTGTCTCGGTGTCCAGGAAAAGACATTCGTCGGGAAAAAGCGCACCGCTCTCGCCAGCACGCAAGAAGCCACCAAGTGCACGGGGCTGACGCTCGAAGATCTCGCGCAGCGCCACCTGACCGTGAAAATGCTCAAGTGGAAATTCCTCCACGACCCGCACACACGTTCCGAACGGCGTTTGCACAACTTCTCCCCACGGGATGTCGCCGTGTGCAGTCGATCGTTCGGCAGATTTTGGTTCGGGGCCCTTTGAAACCCCGAGCGCCCAATCGAGCCGATCCCGAAGATTCATCCCGACACTTTCGCCGTTTTTGGAACCAGGACCATCCGTCGCGTTATTCCGGAATCGGAGATCTGCCCCGTTCCTGCTCAAGTGCAAAGTCGAGAACTCGCAGCGCCGTTTTCTTCGCACCCGTCCCGGATTCGATTGGCGGTCCGACGCAAGAGGGACAGCCGTCCTCACACGCACAGCCGGCGACTTGTGCACGCGCGGCGTTCAAGATTTCAGCGAAACGCTGGAAAAGTTTCTCGCTAAGCCCAACGCCACCTGGGTAGTTGTCGTAGACGTAGATTGTGGGTTTCTGGGTACCCGGAGCTCGAAGCACCGGCACGGCCCGGATGTCGTGTAAATCGCACATTACGAACAGGGGAGCAAGGTTGTTCAACACGTACGCAAGACCTTTCAGCCCCTCGCCGAAATTCAAACCCTCTTCGCGGAGTGCGGCTTCCCACTCCGTTGGAAGCTCCCACCACACAGCCGTCGTGTGCATTTCGAGTTCCGGCAGATGAATGCGCCCCCAGCCGACATTCTCGTGCGTGTGGAAGCGGATCTTCTTGTACATGGTTGGCAGCGTCGTGACACGTACTTCACCCAACGCCAGGAGCGCCCGACCACCGGGTTGTTCGCGGAACTTCTCGAGCACTGTGACGTCCGTTTTCAGCTGGGCATCGGTGTAGTAATCGACCTCCACCTCGTGCACGTACGCCTTTCGCCGCTCCCAGTCCAACTTGTCCACGTGGTACTGCTTACTTCCGTGCAGGTAGATGGCCTCGTCGTGCACAAGCATGGGGGCACTGAACAAGTCTACTTCACCGATGACCCGTGTCTCATCTGTCGTGTCCAGAATCACCACGTTGTCCGGGGATGCACTGCGGAGGCTCACTTCCTCCGCCGGGTACACATCACTGGTCCAGTACCACTTACCGTCACGGTGGTGAAGCACACCGTGCTCTTCCAGGTAGTGCAGCACCTCTTCGGTGCTGTCCAGTCCGAATTTCTCTCCGTCTTCGAAGGGCAGTTCAAATGCCGCACACTTCAGGTGACTGAGGAGCACAACCAGGTTGTTCGGATCCAGCGTTCCAGCTTCCGGGGAACGTCCGAAGAAGTAGTCCGGGTGGGTCACGACGTACTGATCGATCGGTGCGCTGGAGCTCACGAGTACAGCCACCGACACTCCTTGCCGTCGCCCTGCGCGTCCGGCCTGTTGCCACGTACTGGCCACAGATCCTGGGTAGCCGGTCATGACGCAGGCTTCCAGCTGCCCGATGTCGATGCCAAGCTCCAGTGCGTTTGTACTGACCACGCCAAGAATGTCGCCCTCTCGCAGGCCCCGTTCGATTTTGCGACGTTCCAAAGGCAGGTAGCCACCCCGGTAGCCCTGAATCTTCTGCGGCGAGAGGTGAAACCGCCTGGCCCGCTCGCGGAGGTACGTCAGCAAGATCTCGACACGAAGACGGCTGCGTGCGAAAACGATGGTTTGAACGCCAGCTTTCAGAAATCGTTCAGCAATGTGCGCGGCTTCGTTGACGACTGAGCGCCGAATGCCGAGTTGACGGTTCACCACAGGAGGGTTGTACAGGATGAAGTGTTTTTCGCCCCGTGGCGCACCGTTCCGATCCACGAGCTCAACCGGGGCCTCGAGGAGTTTTTCGGCCAATTCCTTCGGGTTCGCAATGGTTGCCGAAGAACAAATAAATTGAGGGTCCGAACCGTAGAACCGGCAAATGCGGCGCAGGCGACGGAGAACATTGGCCAAATGACTACCAAACACCCCGCGGTACTGGTGTAACTCGTCGATGACCACGTAGCGCAAGTTCTCGAAAAGCTTGATCCAACGTGTGTGGTGCGGCAGGATACCCTGGTGGAGCATGTCGGGATTGGTTACCACAATGTGTCCCGAGGCCCGGATGGTTCGCCGCGCCGTGGCAGGGGTGTCGCCGTCAAAGGTGTACGTCTTGATGTCTGCCTCAAGCGCGTCGACCAGTGCCTGAAGTTCTGCCACCTGATCTTGGGAAAGAGCTTTGGTCGGAAAAAGGTACAAAGCACGCGCGTCGGGGTCCTCGAGCACAGTTTGCAGGACGGGCAGGTTGTAGCAGAGGGTCTTTCCAGAAGCCGTCGGCGTCACCACAACAATGTTCTTCCCGAGACGCGCGTGCTCCAGACTTTCAGCCTGATGGCTGTAAAGCTGCTCGATGCCACGCTGACGGAGGACCTGAACGAGGCGGGAATCCAGCCAGTCCGGGAAAGGGGCGGTCACGGCGTCCTTTGCTGGCAGCACCTTCCACGCTGTCACATTTTCACGAAAACGCGGGTCCTGACGCAGGTGCTCCAGCACAACCTGCAAACCACGTGGTTTCGAAAAGGGTTCAGCGATTTCGCTCACAACGTTTCCTGACAACGCTCAAACACCCACCAAGGGGAACCAGGTTTGGAGAGTACGGAGGAACTTGTTGAACGCGCGGTCTTTGCAGTTCCCAAAATCGGCACTCTCCGCGAGCTTCTGGTAGAAAGCCGCTGAACGGGCAATGCCCTTCGATCTCAAAGCAGCTTCTAATGTTTCTTTGGGACGACGGGGCTTACCGGTCTTGCCGAGTAGAGAACGCAGTACCGAACGGGACAATCTCAACCGACGAGCTACAATTTCCGAATCCTGCCAAACCCAGGCCTCCAGCTCCGGATCGATCACAATCGCGGCACAGCGGCTGTGCCAGCCATTCCTGGCCAGTCTGTTTTCCACCTCGCGCTCCAAAAGCTCAGCAGCCTTCCGTTCTGCACCGCAGCCTTCACGGTCAAACACTACCAGAGCAAAACCGTAGTTTCTGTTCACCGGCCGCAGGAACTCTTGGCATGTCCTGTAGACTCCAGGATCGCGACCTTTGTGAGCGAAGATCTCAAACGAGAAACGTCGAACCTGTAGCTGGTCATGCCTCTCCAGAAGCTTTTCAAAAGCACGCTTCATTGTGTTGTCCGGCACCAGGACGATCAAATCACAATCGCCTTAGAATCCAGAACCGCGGACGCGTACAAAGTCTCCAAATCAACCTCACCCTTCCCTTTACTCAGACGGGGATGGGAAGAACCCCGTACTACGTCAATGGCCCCTTCTTCCGTTTTTCCAAAGCAAAGGAGCTGGTCCGGCTTTGTCAATCCAACGAAAAGCGCGCTGTGTGTGGCCACCACGATTTGTTTTCCGTAAGTCGAGCTCAAGGACTGGTGAACCACATCAATCGCGCTGGGGTGGATGCCATTCTCGGGCTCCTCAATCAGGTAGATCTGGTTCTCTCCTGGAAGGTATGCAAGAAGTGTTAGGGCGAGGAGTCGAAGCGTTCCGTCAGAAAGCAGCCATGTAGGAATGGCAACATCGTTTGACTTCACAAGCTCAAGAACGAGATGAGCATCTTCCTCTCTCTCCCGCACTCTAACGGAAGAAAATTCGGGCAAAACAAGCAGCACGTGCTCGGACCAGGCCTCGAAACCCTCGGGATCCGACCTCTGAAGATTGAGCACGGCAGCCGCAAGGTTCGATCCATCAGGCACCAGATGCACATCCACATCCGGGGGGCAAGGTGGCCGCATTCGATCTACTTCGAGGTGCAAAAACTGGATCCCTCGCAACAAAAGGTCTCGTAGAAACATGCCCCCGTAAAACCGCTCGCGATTTGCGGGCACAAATTGAAGACCAGTGGCATCCCCGAGAATGTCAAAAGGGAAATTCCACCGCGTTGTTTCTGCATGATACGTGTACCTCGAAGCGGCCGACTTCTTGAAGACCGTTTTCCAACCTCTCAGTGACCGGTCATGAATAATCGCCTGCTTGGGGTACCAGTCCGCTGGGAAAAGCGGGAGCTGACGTACCAGTGGCTTGCTCGGCTGGTTTTTTAAGTAGAGATTCTCCGCAACAACTTCAAGACCGTTTGCAGCCGCAGAGGAGTCAACCGCGATTTCATACCTGCAGACCGTGTAGGAATTTTCTTTGTACTGGACCGCCTTGGGCAGTTTGACTTCGAGTGCAAACTGGATGGGTCCGCCCCTCATGTTCCATGTGAGCTCGCGGAGCGTCCGTGCCCTCTTCCGCACGGTTTTCTGCACCCCCAAGCGCAGGAGATCGGCCAGAAAAACCAAAGCGTCGATGACCGTGGACTTCCCCGAGCCATTTGGCCCCACGAGCACCTGAAATTCCTCAAGATCCAAGGTGAGGCGGCGAGCCAACTTGTAGTTTCCGATTTCCAGTCTGAGAATCATGCGTCCCTTCTCTCAAAAACCGGAGGGGCCAACATCCAGGAATCTAACCGACAGAGGGTAGACCAGACAACCGGACACGGGTAGTCTTCACATCCCCAACCCGTCGATCACGGCGCCGCATTTGGGACATTTCCCATCACGGATCTTGTACTCCAGGATCGTGAAACCCCAGCGGCGAATCAGGACCTGCCCGCACTGGTAGCAGTACGTGTGTTCCCCCTCGTCGCCCGGAACATTGCCGCTGTAGACGTAGCGCAATCCCTCTTCCAGCCCGATTTCCCGCGCCCGCCTGAGCACCGAAACCGGCGTTGGCGGCACGTCCGTCATCCGGTAGTGCGGGTAGAAACGACTCACGTGCCAGGGTGTCTCCGGGCCGAGTTCGTCGCGAATGAAACGAGCGATGCTACGGAATTGGTCGTCCGTGTCCACGTACCCTGGGACACAGAGCGTCGTCACCTCAACCCAGATGCCGAGTTGTTTCATCAGCTTGAGGTTGTCCAGAATGGGCTGGAGTCGCCCGCCCACGATCTTCCGGTAGTATTCCTCACTCCACCCCTTGAGATCGACGTTCACGGCGTGCAACACCGGTGCAATCTGCCGCAAAGCGTCCTGAGAAATGAAGCCATTCGTGACGAACACGTTCAGGATCTCGTGCTTCGCAGCCAGAACGGCCGTGTCGTACGCGTACTCGTAGAAAATCGTCGGCTCTGTGTACGTGTAAGCGATGGTTTTACAATCATATTGAACCGCCAGACGGACAACTCGTTCAGGCGGGAAGTCTTGCCCGGGAGCCTCCTCTCCGTGCCGGAGACGAACCATGGAAATGTCAGCGTTTTGACAAAACTTGCAGCGAAAATTACAACCAACCGTAGCCAGTGAGAACGACCGCGTGCCGGGGTAAACGTGAAAAAGCGGCTTCTTCTCGATTGGATCTACGTGTACGGCGATTGCCCTGCCGTACACAAGGGTGTAAAGCGTACCACCCACGTTCTGCCGCACACCGCAAATGCCGACCTGACCGTCTTTCAGAACGCAGTCGTGGGGACAAAGACGACACTTTACTTTGCCCTCGTCGAGCCTGTCGTAAAACATCGCCTCTTTCTTCATCGCACCACGGACTCCGTTCTCTTCTCCGCGTGCAACTTCTTCAAGAGCTTCTGCCGTTCCCGATCCCTCTTGCTGTAGATGCAGCCGCAGTAGTCCTGGCGGTACAGCTTAAATTGCCTACTCAGTTCCACCGAGCGCTTGAACCCGTCCTTTTTCTTCAGATTGGTCGGGAGGTAGTCGATGCCGTATTTCGCGGCAACCTCGGTCCCGATGGCGTTGATGCGCTCTGCCAGTTTGTGCGGACTGACCGTCAGCACGGCGGCAATCAGGTCGATGCCAAGTTCCACTGCCTTCTGAGCCGTGGCTTCGAGGCGCATCCGAAAACAAATGTCACACCGTTTGCCCTTCTCCGGTTCCCACTCGAGCCCACGCGTGAGGGCAAACCAGCGTTCGGGATCGTACGGGGCGGACACGTACGGCACCCCAACTTCTCGACACAACCGCTCGAGCTCCGACTTCCGCAGCTCGTACTCGGCTTTCGGGTGAATGTTGGGGTTGTAAAAGAACGCTGTCAGCTCGTAGTCCGACCCGAGACGCTCGAACCCCACCGTGGCGTCCGGAGCACAACAAACGTGCAGAAGCAAGCGGCGTTTGGACATTCTTTCACTCATCGAGCCGTCGTGTGCGGCTTCTCTCCGCAACCCAATGACTGAACCGGCTGTGTTGCAGCCAACAACTCAGGGCATGGTCAAGACAACGTCGATCCTGCGGTTTTTCGCCCGACCTTCTTTCGTTTCATTCGACGCAATCGGTCGCGACTCGCCGTAGCCGATGGCGCTCACTCGGTCCTCGGGCAACCCCATGTTGGCCAGGAGGTACTGGCGAACCGCATTGGCGCGCTCGAACGAAAGTCGCTGATTGGTTTTCTCGTCCCCCTGCGAGTCGGTGTGCCCTTCCACCGTGATGTGTGCTTCCGGAAATTCCCTGATGGCCTGCTGTAGTTTGGCCAGCAGTTCGAAGTACTTAGGCGCAATCACGGCCTTGCCAACCGGAAAGCTGAGTCCGACCAAACGAATCACCAGATTGTCGCCCACCATCAAAACTTCTGCTTCGTCAGGCGAAAAAAGCTCCTTGATCTTCTTAATCTTGGCTTCCCGAATGCGCCTTGCCTCGAGCTCTCGGTTGCGCTCGCGCAGCTGCTCCTCCAGGCTGGCGTGCTGGCGTTCGCAGTCCTTGATTTGCCGCCGGAGATCTGCAATGGTCTGCTCCCGTTCGGCCAAGCTTTTCTGGAGCTTCTCGTCCTCTTGCTGGATCGCTCGGATGGCCTCGATAATTTTCCGCGTCGGCTCCTCCACGTCCTGGTCGAAAGCAAGTGGCACAGAGAGCTCAGCCCCAATTCGCGCCAGATTGGTCTCGTAGTTCAGAAAACCCCGCTCGATCAAAGCCGGTTCCTTGGCCGCTTCGCGGATCTGGCTAGCCAGGAAGATCGCGTGCCTGTACTCGTACTCTGCCCGATGGGCCAGTTCGGAAGCGCGCTTCGAAGCGTAGCGATCTTTGTCCAGCAGATTTTCAGCTTCTGCCAGGTAGGATTCGGCTTTGCCGAAAGTCACGGGCGTCAGCTTGTCGGCTTTGGCCTCGAGCGCGTCGCGGCGCAGTCCACGCGCTTTGCCAAGCAGCGCAGCCTTGATCGCCACGAGCTCGGCCTCGCGGTATTTCGCCTCAGCCCGTTCCCCACGCGCTTTGGCCTCCTCAAGGTCGCCGTACTGCAAGGCTTTCACAGCGTCCCCGAAGAGCTTCTCCGCAGCCTTGTACAGCTCGGGCGCAAGTTCAGAGGCATTTGCCTTCGCTGCCGCTTCCCGGGCTGGCAACAGCGTTTTGAACGCCACTTTTCCCATCAGCGCCACCTCGCGAGCGTGGCGCGCTGCTTCGGCGGCCTCCTTCACCCGCTTCTGAACCTCCGAAATCTTGCGATCATCCTGGTACGCTTTCTCAGCACGTTTCAGCTTGTTTTCTGCCTCCTGCAACAAACGCGGCGCCAGCAATTCGGCCTGGTCGGCTTTGGCCTCGGCGATGGCTTTCACCGCAGGCTCAAAAAGCGCTTTCTTGTTCACCTGGCCGTGCAACGGGGCAGCTGGTAACGCCAGCGCCACAAGCAATGCTGCAAATCCCTTCGTAATGCGCGTCATCTAACCTCCCGGTCACCTTCCTTCTTGAAAAATGCACGGACCTCGTGTGGACACCGTCTATTTTAGACAAAAAACGTGCAAATGTCAAGGAATGGCTGCTGAGGACTCCAAGCAACCAGGTGTTGAGTGTCACGTCCGTCCAGTCGCTTCCCTTGAGCCGTGTCACAGGCGTTCCCCCCGGAGATCTCAAGCACTTGTCCGTGCCCCGTTACCAGACCTGCCAGTCTTCCTACCATCCGCGAAGAACTTTGTACGCAAGATTTTTGATGATTTCTTCATCGCTTCTTCATATTTTTACGGTAGATTTACTGCTGAAGCTTGGATTGTCGGTCGCCCACTGCCGGACAGTGCAGAAACTTTCCCGAAATCGGCGGCCGTGTACGACCTGTGGGACACGTCCTCTACCCGGACAGGAACCGCCTAAAAGCCGCCGCACTCGTGCGCACAAGAACCTTTGGCAGACGGATCGGGTCGCAGGCGGCTTTCGCCTCAGCGACTCTCAGCAAGAACAGGAAGGACTTCTGAAACACATGACGCGCGCAATCCCGCTTCATTTGGCACCTGCCTTGCTTCTCGGCGTCGTCCTTGTAGGCCAGACATTTGCCCAAACCGACACCCTTCTGACACTTTCCGACTGCCTCAGACTGGCAGTGCAACACAGCTACGCGGCCCAGGCAGAAAATCGGCGCTGGCAAGCTCAAAGCGCAACCTACCAGGCGACCAGGTTTCAGTACCTGCCCCAGGTTAGGGGCGAATTCACACGCAATGAGCTTCAGTACCGTCCCTACCGTTTTCCGCAACAATTCCAACTTCTGAGCGTGGAATGGACGCCCGGGAACTGGCTTTACAGAGCCGCCCGCGGGGAAGCGCTGCGCGTGAGCGCCCAGAAATTGATCCTTCAGCAAAAGCGCCTGGAAGCGGCACGGAGGGCCGGGGCGCTTTACCTTGCAATCCTGCAGAAAGATACCCGGCTCGCCGTTCTCAGCGAACGCAAGCAAATCCTGCAGCGCCACCTGCAGATCGCAACGGCTCTCTGGCAAGCTGGGACCACCACTCAACTGGACGTCTTGCAGACACAGTCCGCGCTGAAGCAGCTCGAGGAGGAAATCCTACGCTGTCAATCGGAACGCGACGGTCTCACGCTTGAGCTCAGGGAACGGCTTGGCTGGCCTGCTGGTCGCCCGCTTGGCTTTCGCAAGCCGGGTACACCACCGGATTCGCTGCCTCCCCCGCCGCACTTTCCGCCGGACAGCCTAGCGACCAACCCGCTTCTGCACAGTTTCAGACTGGCGGCCCAGGCAGAACAGGCGGCTGCGAGCAAGGCAAAGGCAGAAGCCGCACCGAAGCTTGTGCTAACCGGTGGCTACGTGGTGGATCGCGACCCGACAGCGGACGGCAACTACTGGCTGATCAGCGCCGGTTTTCAGATCCCCTTGACAAAATGGCGTCAGGTGCAACTGCAAACCCGGGCTGCAACAGCGCGTGCCACCGCAGTACGGCTTGACGAGCGCGCTCTTGGTCGTGAACTGAAGATCCAAGCCCAACGCATCCGTACGGAACTGCAGAAATTGTGGCAAGCTTACCTTCTGCAGCGAGAGCGCCTGTCGCTTGCCCGGCAAACGTACGAGTTCGCCGAAGCCAATTACCAGGCTGGTCTGGTCACAAATCTCGACTACCTCCGCGCCCAGGAGCACCTGAGCGAAGTTGAAATTTCGCTCCAATCTACTCGCCTGGAGTACCTGAGCCGACTTCTCGACTACTTCGCTATTTTCAACCGTCGTGACCTGATGTTCAAATTGGATCAGGACCTCTAACGGAGACGAGGGACGTTGTGAAAATTGTCCACCGCTTAGCAAACCCTTCGGGCGAGCCGTTGAAATCGCACTACAACAAGAAGGACAGAACGGCACACGGCTGTGTTCCAGCAGCTTCTCAGCCACCGGGGTTGACATTCAGGCTGTTACGAGGCTTCACCCTCCTCGTGCTGGGCTTTGGCTTTCTGCTCACAGCGTGCAGCAAAACGGAGCGACAGACAGCGGCTGAGGTAAAAGCCGTCGTCACGGTGCGCACCGCGACGGTGCAACGGATGGACATGGTGGACACGGTACGCATCTACGGCCGTGTGGAGTTGCGTCACGAGGTCCGGCTGGCTTCCCAATTCGACGGTCGGCTCTCGGAGTTTTCCCTCCTTTTGGGCGATCGGGTTCACAAGGGCCAGAAAATTGGCGAAATTGTCCCTCCAGCGCGGGAGGCCTTGCTGCAGGCCCTGCCGCAGGTTGACTCCAAGCTACGCCCGCTTCTGGAGCAACACGTCAAAAGCATTCCCCTGCTCAGCCCGATTGACGGTGTAGTGCTGAAAGTGTTCCACAAACAGGGCGACGTGGTACAAAAAGGCGAGCCGGTTGTTCACATCGGGGATCTACGCGTTCTCGACGTTCGTGGGGACCTGCCCGTGGAGTACTTGCCCGTCGCTCGCGGACTTCGGCAGATGACCGTGCGTTTCCTGGATTTCCCACACCCCCCGGTCACGCTGCCCGTCAAAGCCATTTCCGGTCAGGCAGACAAAACGAAGCAAACCGTACCGATTCGTTTGGAGCTGCGCAATCCGCGTGGCCGGTTCAGAGCCGGACTTCTCGTGCAGATCATTTTCCCGGGTGCAGAACACAAAAATACGCTGGCCATTCCGCGCACCGCTTTGCTGGAAGAGGAAGGTGTGTACAGTGCCTTCGTAATCAAGGATGGCCACGCCTTCAAACGGCGGCTGAAAGTCGGCATTCGACTCCCTGCGTGGGTCGAAGTACTCAACGGGCTCCAGGAAGGCGAAGTGGTGGCCACGGAGAAGGCCTACTCGCTCGTGGACGGGATGGAGGTGCGCGTGCGATGAAAGGTTTTTCTCGCTTCGCCATCGAGAACCGACGCGCCCTCGTGTTCACGGCCATGTTGCTGAGTCTGGTGGGCTTCTACCTCATCTTCCAGATCCCCGAGGGGGTGTTCCCGGACGCCACTTTCCCACGCATCGCTGTCATGCTGGATTACGGGCTGGCGCCGCTCAAAGAAATGGAAATGGAAATCGCCAGGCCGATTGAAGAGGCGGCCATGATGGTCGAAGGTGTGCGCCTTGTCCGTTCAAGCATCAGCCGGGGATCTGCCGAAGTCAACATCGACTTCCAGTGGAACCAGGACATGTTCCGCGCCTACCAGCTTGTGCAAGCCGCCGTGAGTGGTGTGCAGCACGAGTTGCCCCCGGGGGTACACATCGAAGTCCGCCGTTTCACAACCAGCACGTACCCGGTAGCCGGTTACAGTTTAACCTCCGACAAGCTGGATCTGATCCAACTCCGTGATCTGGCCGTGTACACCATCCGTCCCCAGCTGGCCAGCATCCCCGGCATCTACAACATCGAGGTCATGGGTGGACACGAACGTGAGTACTGGGTCAACCTGAAGCCAGAACGTCTCGCTGCTCTGCACATCGACTACAAGCAAGTGGAAGAGGCGCTGCGCGAAAACAACAGTCTTCGGTTCGTTGGCAGGCTAAACGAAGCCCACAAGCTCTACCTGAACATCGCGGACAATCGATTCCTCAGGATCGACGACATTCGCAACACAGTGGTCGCACGCCGCGGGGCAACGCCCATCCTTCTTTCCGACATCGCCACTGTCGAACCCGCCGTCAAAGAAACCTTCATCCACTGCGAGAGCAATCTGAAGCCGGCTGTGCTCGTCACGGTCATCAAGCAGCCTGGCACCAACGCAGTGGGCATTATGAAAGAAGTGGAGAAACGCTGGCAGGAGCTGCGTCGGGTTCTCCCAGAAGACGTGGAAGTCCGAAAGTGGTACGACATGACGGACTTCATCCGGCGCTCCATCAGCAGCGTGCGCGATGCCATTTTGCTCGGCGCGTTGCTTACAACCTTGATCCTGCTGCTCTTTTTGCGGCGTGTCCGGATCACACTGGTCACGGCGTTCATCATTCCTGTCGCCCTTCTCATCACGTTCATTTTCATCAAGTTGCTCCACATGAATTTAAACCTGATGAGCTTGGGCGGACTTGCAGCCTCGATCGGCATTCTCGTGGACAATGCCATCGTTGTCGTAGAGAACATCGAACGCTACCTCGAGCAAGGTCACAACCGGCGGGATGCAGTCATCCAGGCAACGGCGGAAATCATCCCACCTCTGCTTGGCGCCACGCTTACCACGCTGGTTGTGTTCGTACCGCTGGTGTTCTTAACGGGAGTGCCAGGCATCTTCTTCCGATCGCTCGCCCTAACGCTTTCGATTGCCATTTTCGTGTCGATGGTCCTTGCGGTGTTCTTCACGCCGGCGCTGGCTGTGACGTTGATCTCGACCCGACCCAAGAAACCCGGACGTTTTCTTCCGCACGTCGTGAGGTTCCAACAAGCGGCTCTCAAAGCCACGATCCGGCGCCCCGCGATGGCCTTTCTTCTGATTTTTGTGCTCGGCGGGGTGGCCATCTTTTCGTACCTGCGCATTCCCAGCGGCTTCTTGCCGGAGTGGGACGAAGGAACGATCGTGCACGATTTTTTAGCCCCTCCGGGCAGCTCGATCGAAGGCACGCGAAGCATGCTAAAGAGCGTCGCCAAGTTCATCCTGTCGCTCCCCGACGTGGACGTTTATTCTCTACGGGTCGGGCGTAGCCTCGCGCACCCACGCACCCACACGAACGACGGCGATTTTGTGATCAACCTTAAGAAGGGCCACAAGCTGTCGTCGTTCGAAATCATGGACAAAATCCGCGAGTTCGACCGCACCCACGAACCGCGACTGGAACCCGAGCTTTTCCAGGTGCTGCCCGATCGTTTGAATGACCTTTCCGGTGAAATCGCGCCCATTCTCATCAAGGTCTTCGGCAACAATTTGCCGCTGATTCAGCAAGTCGCCGCACAAATCGCCGATTCTCTGGAGCGCATCCCGGGCGCTGTGGACGTCTACCCCGGCTTTTCTCGTAGCGAACCTGAGCTTACCGTGCGCGTGCGTCCCGAAGCCGCCAGTCGCTACGGACTTTCGGTGGACGAAGTGAACCAGGCTGTGCACATGGCCCTTTGGGGCGACGTACCTACCAGCCTGATGGAGGGACTGAAATTGATCCCCGTCCGCGTTCGCTACCCCAAAACGGATTTCGACCACAGCGAACGCATCCAAAAACTACCGATCTACCTCGCTTCCATCGACCGTGTGCTCGAACTCGGGGAAGTTGCAGACATCCGCAAAGTCCCCGGCAAAACGGACATCAACCACGAAAATCTGGCCCAGGTGGTAAACGTCAAAGCGCACATCTCGGGGCGCGACCTCGGAAGCATCATTCGCGACGTCAAGCGAATGCTGGCCGAGATTCCGCTGCCGCCCGGCGTCACGGTACAAATAGGCGGGCAGTACGAAAGTCAACAACGTGCCTTCCGTGAGCTCATCATGATCCTCGCATTCGGGGTTCTGCTGGTTTACGGGATCTTGCTTTTTGAATTCAAGAGCTTCCGTACCGCAGCTGTGATCCTGTTTGGCACTGTGCTCTCTGTCAGCGGTGTCTTCCTGATGCTGTGGATTACGGGCATCCCACTGGACATTTCCGCTTTCATGGGCATGATCATGATCGTGGGCGTCGTGGTCAACAACGGCATTCTTTTGATCGACTACGCCGAGCGGTACCTGCAACGCGAAGGCATGTCCGTGCAGGAGGCACTGCTGCTCGCGGGCCGGGTGCGGTTGCGTCCGATCATGATGACCACACTTTCAACGACCTTCGGCTTTCTGCCGCTGGCGCTGGCCATCGGCGAGGGCTCCGAAATGCTACAGCCACTGGCCGTCTCGATGATCGGCGGCATGAGCGTGAGCATGGTGCTGTCGTTGGTCCTCATCCCGACGATGTACGCCCTGGTGAATCGGGACCGTGAAGTCACAAGCTGACAGCCATCCAAAATCTGCAGCGGCGCCATCTCGGCCAGCGAGACGGTCCGCCCGCCGGCCTCAAGTCCGCTCGCGGTGACCCTGCAGGAGGCAGAAGAGTGAGCGAAGGTGACGCGTTTTCCCTTTCGCGGCGTGGCAGCAGGGGGTGCGAACCTACTCCGCCACATCCGGTTCCTCTTCAGCTTTTCAAAAGCGCCCAAGGTTGCAGAGATCCGATTTACGTCCGGTGCTGCGCCCGCTCGGATCGGCTCGAAAAGCTCACGTGCGTAGAACGTGCCTCCACGGGGTTCGCACGGGCTGAAGGAATCGCCGTCCCCCCGCCTGCGGGGTGTCCCCTACTTTCCTCTTCCCGCGGCCGGAGTGAACAAGGAGAAAACCCAGGTTGGTCCCCCTAATTCTCGCCGGTGAGTCGTGCCGTGTCTGACCTCCGCCGTTCCGACCGAAGCTGGCCTTTTTCCGACATACACATCCCACCCGCGTTGCTCAGGCCACTTTCAAATCCCCAGCAACCACAAATCCCCTCGCTTCAAGGTCAAGTGTGAAACGCAGCCGGGCGATCTCAAAGCACAAAGCGATTTTGTCCGGGGTGCAGCTCGCGCTGCTGGCCGCGCCAGCGAAAAACACCAGGGACACCGTTAGGTAGGCTCACAACGACCCGCAATCCCGCAGAACCTGCGCGCTCGAGCGACACCCGAATTGTACCCTGAGGATGAGGCACTACACCGTTCACACGCTGGAGTTCGCCGAGGAAGGGTTCCACCAGAACCTTTCGGAAACCTGGTTCAGCGGGTCGAATGCCGCAAACTGTGGCCAGAAGGTCGATGTTCGGATGTGCGCTCCAGGCGTGGCAATCCGAGCGCGTCGGTTCCGGCGTCTCGGCCCAGGTCGTCAGGCCAAGGTCGAGCATCTCGCGCCACGGCTGGAGAAGGTCCAGGTAACGGTCGCCCAGTCCGACCTTGCGGACCGCCCAGTGAAGGTAGAACCGGAAGTAGTAGGTCGCCTGAACAAGCGTCGAGTCATTAAGCAATTTCTGCACAACTCCACGCTGGCGTTCCGGCGGGATTGCGTCCGTCAGGACGCCCAGAATGTTGGCGTGTTGACTGAACAGATCGTGTGTGGGCGAGTTGGCCAGCAAACCACGCTTTTCATCCCAACAAAGCCGGTAAACGGCCTGGGCGCTTTTGTCAGCCACTTTACGGTACTCCGACGCCAGGCAAGGGTCCCCCAGACTTTTCTCCAGCTCCGCCGCATCCTGGAGCGCCCACACAAACTGCAGTGTGACGATGGCCGAACCACCCTGGTCTGTACCAGGCGGAACGCCTTCGCGGTACTGGGGAGCCCAATCCACAAAATTCCACCATTCGAGCGGACCCAGCAGTCCTGTCTTCTCGTCCAACCGCTTCCAAAACCAAGTTAGCACAGTGCGGGTGCCGGGCAAAAGGTTGCGGACGAAGGCTTCGTCGTCACGGTACATCCAGTAATCGTGAAGCATGTTCACCCAGTACAGCGAAAAGGGTGGAATGACCTGTGTGACACGCGAGGGGTAACGGCTTTGAGTGAGGCCATCCGGAAGGCGTGAGTCGTCGAACTGCCGAATGGCTTTGCGCATCAGTCGATCGTCCCCGCTCACGTACAGACTGACGAGAGCCTGCACACGCGTGTCGCCCACGTACTGAAGTTGCTCGTAGTAGGGACAATCCGTGTAAGTTTCCTGAGCACACAAGCGCGCCGTGTGCCACCCCACCTGCCAAATCCGAACCAGCGTGGGGTCGTCGCTCTCGAAGCGCCCTTTCTCCCGGAAGGGGTAACCCGTGTACCAGCTTCTGTAGTCCTCGATCGTCAGCGGCTCGTCGGCCGTCTGAATGTCAAGCTGCACGTAGCGAAAGGTCCGCCACCAGAGCGTCTTGAAGTGGCGCTCGTCGCCGCCGTCCAGTACGAACTCGTCGGAGTAACCGCGGATCTGTTTGCCTTCGATCACATTCCGGTTTCCCTTCTCCCGGCCTTTCCAAGCGGCCTCGGCGTAGGTGACGCGAACCCGAGCACCTCGTCCCCGGCTCACGACGAGCTCCGGGTACGCCGTCGTCAATTCCCCCTGGTCCAGCACCAGCCGGATCTTTGCGTGAGCCGGAACGACGAGTGGTGCAGAGCCCTCTACGAAATTCACCGGTACGTCCACTCCAGTAGCGTGACGCACGGCCGCGAAACGTTGTTCCGTTTCTTCCATCGGTGGGATCAAGCGTGGCACAAGCCACCACGGCGAACCGGGGATGCGTACGCCCCGCGGCGAAGCCGGAGCCACGTCGACCACGTCCAACCAGGCACGGTCGTCGAAGTCCAGCGTTTCCCAACCCCACGGGTACTTTGCAGCGACAACACTGTCGCCCGGCCCAACGACCGAAAAGAAAGGCACCTCCGATTTTCGCACCGGGATTGGCCTGTAAGCGTCGTTGCGAAGAACCTTCCAGCCGTTGCCAGCGCGCGTGTCGAGGACCCGCTCTGTCTCACCGTCGCCCTGAAGGACAAAAGCCGTGCGCGCCGTCATCTGGGCCCACGGCCCCACATCGCCAAAATTCCACACCACAGCAGCAACCACGTTCTGGCCCCGCCGCAGGTACGGCGCCAGGTCCACAGTCTCAAAACGCCAGTTGTGCAAATCACCTCGAGCTGGACCCCAGCTCACCGATTGGCCGTTTACAAACAGCCGGTAGCGGTTGTCCGCACTCACATGAACCACAAAGCGAGCCGGTACACGGTTGAGGTCAAACCGTTTGCGGAAATGAAACACACCGTAATCGTGCGCTGGACCCTCCGGGTGAGCTACCCACCTGGCCGGCCACCGCTGGTGAAACAACGAAGGGTTGATTTTCATGCTCGAATCCTCTGCCCGTGCCGACCCGACAAGAAGCGACGCAAGAACAAAACCCAACAGCCTGTGCCGTCGCATGGCCGCCCTCCTTTCCAGAATCCAACGCCCCGAACGTCTCTGGCGTACGAAACCGGAGCTGGTCCGTTCCACACCGCCACCAACCTACCAAAACCGCCAAAGCGGACGGTCGTAGTCCCCGGGGCGGTTGGGATCCCAGGGCCAGAACCGTCCGGTTTCGATCTGTTTTTTGCAGGTTCCCGCGAATTCTGCAGCGCGCGCTGGATCCCACGACGGCACACGCAGGTAGGGTGTTTCAAACCGAACGTCCGGGTACTGTGTGGCGCGGCCATCCAGAGTAGCTGCCTCGACGTAGAAAAGAGCGCCGCGGTGGTCCACTACAAATTGCCCGTTCCAGGCACCGCCGGCCTCGGCCGCCAGAGGGATTTCGTGCCACGGCAAGTGCGAGGGCAACGGTTTGAAATACAATTTCGCCCAGCGGATTCCAGCCGCGTCGTGGATTCGAACGCGCAGTGTTAACCGGAAGCGATCTTTGTCCAGCCACGTGACTTTCGACGGCAACAGCTCGATTTGCGGAGGTGTGTCCTTAGCAACAACGTTCACGGCGTACCACAGCTTCCCGTCGCCGTCCGGTCGGTACACTCGAGCCCCAACCGAGTCGAAACGAATCCAGCTCCCGTACCAGTGTCGCTCAAGAAGCTCAGGGGCTTCCATTTTAGGTCCGTGGGTTTCCACCCGGATCAGGTAGTGGAGCTGCCCTGGGGTTAACCCTGCGCCAGGAATTGTCGCCTCGTACACGCGCGGGAACTCTGTGCTGGGCAGCATCCGTAGCGCTTTCACTTCACCCTGGTCGGGGAGGCGGTAGTAAAGCCAGGCGTGAACGGCCTCGCGTGCGTACACGTAGACTGCAACGCGCAGGTCCTGTCCCGCTTTTGCGGCACGAACCGGCACGTGTCCGACGACCGGTTTTCCACCGTACAGTGGTCTGTGCTTGCGAGCGTCGGCAAGAGCACGATCCAGGTCGTAAACGTCGCGCTCCAGTTTCTTGCCTTCGCCGAGCCAGGTAAAAGCGTCCGTCTTCATCCGGAGCCAGTCCGCGAAAGGACCGTAGTGCCGGTCCGCCACGGCCGCCAAGTTGGCCCAACACGTCCGTGCGGAATCGATTTCCCCGTACGCCCGCAGGATTGGCTCCAGGTCGCCCGTTTCCAGGTAGAAGGCGTAGTGCGTGGCCGCCTGGATTTTCCAGACGTAGTAGCGGCCCAACCAGACGAGCGCGTGCACATCCTGCAAGAGGCAAAGCAACGGCGGTGCAGGCGGCGGCCCAGCGACCTCGATTGAGCGGGCAGCCTTTTCCGCCGCCTTGGCTGCCAGACGGAGCGCACGCACAACCTCGTAAGGTCCAACCTTTCCCGTAGGTAACCAGTCGCGCTTGGGTACTGCCGGGGAATCGCCACCAGCGTGCACGTCAAGGCGTAACAGTGGGTCGTTGTGGGGGTTTCCCATCCAAGCGCGAACGTACTCCGAAATGCTGGCAAACGTGCGTGTGTCCAGCGGGGGACAGTGAACGAAATCTTCAAGCGTGCCCGCCACCCGGCGCCCGGCCAAGGCAAACACGTCGTTGCCCGTTTCGAGCTCAGGAGCCATTTGACGGTGATCCGGACCAAGCCGGTGGTAGGCGAAAATCAGCGGCACAATCTTGCTGGCCTGCCTCAGGGCCTGGTAAGCGGCTTTTCCCGCAGCACCGTAGTGCTCGTGGAACAAACGAATCCAGACGGACTCGGGCGTGTTGGGGTCGTAACCCAAACGCCCCCAAAGCTCGTACCAAAACCACGTGCGTTCGTGGTTCCAGTGGTACCAGCGACCGTCGGGTGCGTCCTGGCGGTGGTAAGCGTCGTCCACGGGGTAGTACGCCGAAAGAGGCTCAACCGTGTAGCCAAGCCCGCGACCCAGCCGGCAACTCAGCGCCGTACGACGCACGAAATCCGGGTCACCCCACGCAAAAATGCGGTGCGTCCCGTTCGTCCGCACCTGCCACAGGATGCGCCAGGGCTGGGGTTCCACGGGGTACACTTCGTAGCTGTAGGCTGGTGGGAGATTCGGCTCAATCGGCTCCACAATTCCCTGGTACGGCAGACCCATCTGCTCACCGTTGTACTTCGGCTCTACCACAAAGTGCCCGGGAAATTCCCGGCCAACCTCGGCCAACCTTTTCGGGTCTGCGCCCCAAGTTCTCGTGTACACCCGAATGTTCGGCGCGACCTCTCGGATCACACTCAGGTAGGCGCGCTCGAAGAACCCTTCGCTCTGGCCCGATTCTCCGATCCGAAAACCAAAGGCCCAAAGATCCGGAACCTCCGAGAGCAACCTACGCACGGAGCGTTGGGTGTACTGAACCAGTCTCTCTCCCGTAAGCGCCTTTCCAGCGGAAGACACACCTGTGTTGTAGTTCATCAGCGCCACGTGGATTCCGCGTTCTTTGGCCAGAGCCACAATGTGCTTGAACTGTGCGAAAATTCGCTGCGTCAGTTCGGGAGGTACACCCGTCTGCGGAAACTCTTTGAAGCTGAAAAAGTACGGAAAGATGTTCGGGAAATCCGTCTTCCTCAGATCGTACGCCGCGTGGATGTCCAGCAAATTATGACGAGATTCCGCAAGCAGATCGAGGTAGCTTGTCCAGAAGGCGTCTGAAAAGTACCAGGACGTCGTGTCCAACAGAGCCTGGACGTGCAGAAACGGATTCACAGCGCGCACGTCGAGGAAAGGCTCAGCGGTGCGTGCTCTCAAGCGGCGCAGAGCGGGCTTTTCCTGCATCCAACGAATTTGCTCGGCTACGTCGAAACAACCGTACATCGTGCCCACAGGATCCGATCCGAGAACAAGCACTTGCTGTTTGCTGACCCGAATGACGTAGCTCTCCGGACGTGTAGGCGCCTTGACGTCCTGAAAAGGTCTCGTCTGCCCCACCTCGCCATCCCCAGAGCACACAACCCACACAGTAGGCGCACCTTTCGGCGGTTTTTTCGAAAGCACTACGTCCACGCCGCGCGAAGTGAGTGCTTGCTCCAGCGCCTGCACACCGTGCACCACCGTTGGGCGTTGCCCGGACAGATTCACGACGTACCAGAGGTCCGCGCGTGCAGAGGCTACACCCGACCCTAAGAAAACCAGAGCGGCCATCAAGACAAGGCAGCGCCTAAGCACACTTTCCTCCTTCGCTTCTGGCCCAACAGATTCCATCAAAACTGGAACACTACCCGTTCCCTGCGGTGGTTCCAACTGCCGGTTCGACATCCCGGATTACGGCACATCCGCCTCGCCGAACTTGCACTGTCCTGGCTGTGGGTCCGGCGCCACTTGCTCGTACCACTCAGAATCAACCGCTGGCCTGTTCGGTTCCCCTTTTGTTGCTTTCCCAAAAGCAGGTTAGCTAACCGCTTTCGCAGCACGGACGCCGAACCTCCAGAAAAACGTTCGCTCCGTCCGCAAGCTGCGTCCGGACGTGTGTTCCAGGCTTGGTCTGCACAACAGACTGTTTCCCTACGGGTCCAAGTAAGGTCGACTGTGTTCCTCGGCTGTTCACCAAACACACCACGCTGCTGAACTGAGAAGCGGCGGCACGCACCTTCATTCAAGTTTCAGCCAAACGTGCGAGCGGGCTCCGAGCCGCAGGTGGACGCTCCCCCCTGCCACCCGAAGCCAACTTTTAGCTGTTTCCAGACCGACCAGCTGGGCGTCTTGCACAGGCACACCTTCGAGGAGCACGTTCACAGGCTCGCCGTTGAAATTGCAGACCACGACGTCGCCGCTTGCGAACGCGTGCAGCGCCACCCGAGCCGGTCCCACGAGCCGCAAGTGACCCGTCGGCAGAAAGACATTTCGCACTGCCGCCAGGACAGCTTCTGGAAGCTCAAGAAGCGCCACTGGTCGAGGCGCAAGAAGCACTTCGTTCACGGCCTGGAAATCAGCCTCCGAGAAAGTGTGCGAGTTTAACACCGCCAGTTTGCCGCCAACCGGCGGCGAGAACACCGTGAGAAATGGTACAAGCGCGTCGCCGATTTCCGCCTCCACGAGAACCTGTGCCGACGTCGTCTGCAAACGCGCTTCGAGGCGCAACGGCTCTGCCAAATCGTAGTTCCTCCCCTCCACGCTCAGCCGCCGCGTTTCGAGCGTCTCTTCCGGGCCACGCAGCAGTTGGACCCCAGCAGATTTCAGAAGTCTGGCGTTCGCGGGCAATTTTCTCAAGAAACCAGCCGTCGCGACCACGGTGCCACCGTTTCGCAGCGTGGCCAGGACGCGTTTTTCCACGTCGGCGTCTGCGGTAGCCTGGGTGGGCACAAAGACGACGTCCGCCCTCACGGGGTAAGTGGCCGTTGGTAGCAAAGGAATGCCAAGCATGCCAAGGTAGTCGAAAATGTACAGGTCTCCGCCCGCGTCCGAGTTGGCTGGCTTGTACCCGTAAACACCGACCGGTCTGGACTGGCGAACCATTTTCGCCAGGGCAGTCAGCTGGCTGAAACGCCGCCGCAACAAGTGGTGGCCGGGGTGACCCTGCAGCAGGTTGTCCAGGTTAAACAGAATGATTTGCCTGGCTCCAGCGAGCACGGTTTCCACACACTGGTCGTAGAAATCGTTGGCATCGCAGTCGATGTGGTCGAACCAGCCGCCGCCTACTTTGCCGTCGGCAATGCTGGAAATCCAGCGAAAATTGACGAAACCCTCGTAGGGTTGGACGAAGCCCATCCGCTGTGTCCTGGCACCTCGCGTTTCCGTGCCCACCCAGACGCCGTCGAAAAGAGCAGCCTCGCGTGGAACGTCGTAGCCAAACAGGTGAAATCTGTCGTACCACTGGGGGAATTTCACAATCACCGTCGCTGCTGGATTCTCGGACTTTGCGGTTTTTACGATCTGATTCTCTGCCACACCAACCAGCAGGTTGCGGCGGTACTCCGACCACGAACGCTGGCCTTTCGCGCGCCTGGACTCGCCGCTTGTGTCCGCTGTACAAAGGAAGTCGTCGACGATGAGCTCGTCAAACACTCGCGCCGTCAAACGAACCACATCTTCAAGGTCTTTCCGGGTCTTGTTGTTTTGGAAATTGAGCCAACCGAGTTGCCCCTGCTGGCGGACGCCGAAACCCTGACCCGGCGTGGTGGCAATGCCGCCAGCTACTTCGAAGCCGGCGCCCACAAGGCAGTTCCGAGCGCGTACAAGCGTGCTCTCCGGTACCGTGGTTCCGCCACGGTGTGACTCCAGGAAAACCCTGGTCACGCCAAGACTACGAAGCACGGAAACGACTTCGCGCTGGCCAGCCCGATCCACGAAGTTGTCGAGACACTGGTGCGCTGTTACGTAGACGGCAAACCGCAAGGCTTCCGCGTTTCGACGGGCAAAGGCGCTGAGATCCTCTTCGCACGACTCCGAAGTCGCTGCCAAACCAAACGTCGGCGCAAGCAGTGCGACCGCCACTCCCGACACGAAAGCACTCAAAACGCGCATCGCGGTGACCTCTCTGTCTCCAGTTTCGCGCTCACTTCGTCGAGCCGTTCCTTCAACGGCGCCAGAGCAGTTCGATTCGGTGGCGTCCAGAAGCCAGCACCACTGACGCACACCGCTCACTGGCGACGTCGTCGACGGATGCAAAAACGTATTTTTCCCGTTGGGGAACAAAGCGAAGCGTCGATCCGTCGGGCACTTCTACTTCAAACACAAGGCGTTGCCCGTCGTTGTGGAATTCTGCGTTGAGCTTCCCGGTAGGCAAACTGAGGCGGACTCTTGCCTCTCGGAGTCGCTTTGGCAC
Organism: uncultured Cytophagia bacterium; assembly: GCA_964644845.1. Classification (GTDB taxonomy): domain Bacteria; phylum Zhuqueibacterota; class Zhuqueibacteria; order Oleimicrobiales; family Geothermoviventaceae; genus Geothermovivens. Next base: position 93,005 of record CAZXXS010000122.1, read on the forward strand.
GTGGGGTTCCAGCTGAATGACCCGCCAACCAGGCACAGCGGGTTTCAAGCCCACGAGCTCCTCCACAGTGACAAACAGGGGCGCCGTGGCCCAGGCGTGACACCAGCTCGTGTTCCACTTCAGATCGGGATCCCAGGCTTCCAGCGTCGCTGTGGCTCCCTTCCGCAGCATGTTAGCCCAGGAATGTTCGCCTCGCGAGGTCAGCAACCGGTAGGCGAGCTCGTCGGCGCCGTTGCGGAAGAGCGCCCGCAGAACAAAGGCGGAAAAGTAGACGCCGCAGGCCATCCCTTTGCGGCGGATGAAATCAACCAGTTTCGGACGGAGGCTGTCGGGCACCAGGTCGAAGTACAGCGGCAGTACGTTCGCGTGCAGGGAAGCGTGGGTGCTGCCGAGCGCGTCCACGTAGAGTCTCTTTCGTCGGTCGAAGAGCAAACGGTTGAAAACGTCGCGCCGCGCACTGGCTTTGCCGGCGTAGGTACAGGAATCGGTTCTGCGCCCAAGTAGCCCAGCCAGACGGGATGCAGCATCCAGAGCTCCGATGTAGAAAGCATTGAGGACAGTGTTCACGCCCTGTTCGGCGCGTTTCATGTCGTAGTTGTCGCGCAAGTTGGGCGGCCAATCCACGAGATTCATTGTGGGAACAGCTTCGAGCAGGCCAAAGGGGCCCTCCCAGCCAGCGAATCCCTCTAACAGCCCCTTAAGCGTCGGCCACATCCGTGCTGCGAAAGCCGTGTCCCCACTCAGGTACGTGTACTCCTCGAGGAACAAAACCCACACCAACGAGTAGTCGGCAATTTCCTGTCTGAACGACGAGGGGGCAACGCAGAGCAACGTCCGCTTGAAAATGGCGGATTGAGCGAAATTCTCCAGGGCTTTCCGCTGCAGCCGCCAGTCGCCCGTCGCGTAGAACTGAGACAACCCCTCCACGTAGCTGTCGCCAAGGTACTGCCCCTTTTCGCGCGTCGGACAGTCGACGTACACTTCCTGGCTGCCCAGCTCCACCGAGCGCACACACAGGTCCCAAATCGCCTGAAGCAGTGAGTCAGAAGTTCGGAAGAAAACCGCGGTAGAGTCGAACGGGTAGTGGCGCTCCCGGACCCAGACGTCCTCACGGGTCAGATTACCCGGCAGGTTAAGCAGCTCAACGTAGCGGAAACCTTTGTAGTCGTAAAACTCGAAGGACTCTTCAGGGCGTCCGGCCAGTGTGTAGAATTCACGGTACGTACAGTTTGCTCGCAGTCTGTAGCGCACAGAATCTGGCGCGGCCAGCTCCTCACCGTGCCGAATTTCGATTTTGTGGCCTCGAGGTCCGTGAAGGCGAAGGCGCAGAGTGCCCACGGTCTCCTTGCCAAAATCCACCAGCAAATGGCCGGGACCAAGGCGTCGAACCTGTTCCGGAGCCAGCTTGCCGAACTGAAGCGGTGGCGTGGGTTGCGGAACCAGCCGACGCTCGCGCAACGGCGGCACGCCGAGTTCAAGCGCGTGCGGCCAACTGGCGTCGTCGAAGGCCCTTTCTGTCCATCCCCACGGCAGAAGCCGGCCATCGACATTTTCCAAGAACTGAGTGCTGTACCCGATCGGCTCGCCGGAGTACGCTGAGCACGTGAGGACTCGCCACGTGGAGTCGGTTACGACCGTGTCGCGCTCGCCGTCCTGGTACTCAATCACAAGCTGAAGGATCAACCCGGTCAGCCCGTCACCGCTGACCCACACTCGGTTCACAAGCCCCTGGTAGTACACGTGTGCCGCCAGCACGTTCACCCGCCCCGGTTCAAGAAAGTCCGTAACGTCGAAGCGATTGAAGTAGTACCACTGGGGGTACGACGGGGCAGGCCCCTGCCCGACGAAACGCCCGTGGACGTAAAGTTTGTACATGTCGTCGGCGGAAACAAAACACACCGCGGACCTGACCGGAGCGCGCACCCGAACGAGTTTTCGGAAGAAAAAGTGCTGGTTGGGCGCAACGTACAGAGGATCCCGAGCACCCGGCGCCACCACCCACGATGCCCGCCACTCGCCCCGAGACTCGCGCAGTGGTTGAGGGGTGACAGCACACTCTGCACCAGGTACGGCTTGAACCGCAGTGGTTAAGCTGGCCAAACCGAGTACCACTGGGAGGAAACAAGCCAGACTTCGTCTCGTTTTCTTTCGGTTTTGCCTTTCCAAGAAAGTCCCAAAGTTTTGTCTTCTCAACGCCTTAGCGGACCATAGGGGTCGAAACGCAGTCTTCCGCTGAAGTCCGGGATGCGCAGGTACAGACCCCAGCCGCCACCGAAATTCTCCACCTTGACCAGGATCTTGTTCCAGCCCTGTCTGAGGTGGATCTTGATGACGTCCTGGTCTGGCGAAGCTGAACGGCCCACGTGCCTGGAGTAGACCAGCTCTTCGTTCACCCACAGCCGGGCGCCGTCGTTGGAACCCAGTCCGATCGTTAAATCTCTGCTCTGTGGTGCGTAGACGTACGTGAGTGCGTAGGCAACCGCCGGATCGAAGTAGTGCAGCGCCCGAAGCAAATCCACGTAGCCGTTCTTTTTCGCCTGCACAAGCTGCCAGCGACACTTGCCAATCAGTCCTTTCAGTGTTTTGCGAAGGTCAACTCTCTTCTCTGGACCGTACTGGTGTAAGAAGCCCCGCGGCGGTTTGTCGTCTTTCATTTCACCGAGTTCGAACGGACCGATTACCAGCCAGCGGCGAACAAACGTGTCCGGAACAAGTGCAGGAATTTGCGCCGTTGTTACAACCGGCTGTTTCTGGCTTTCGATGCTCACCGTGTAGCGAGGCAAAGGCAAAACGAGAGCGGTGTCCACCTTCACGGCCAGGCGGAGCGAAACGGAGTCTGAACCGGGAACGCTGAGCTTCAGCTGACGCGGAAAAACGTCCCACGTCGACCCAACCGGCACTTGCCAGGACAAACCGAGAGCCAGCGGTACGGAACCCGGGTTAACGAACTTGAGCGTGGCGAGAGTTTTCTCACCCGCGAGCTGGATTGCAACGATCGGTTTCGAAAGCACGCCATCCCAGCGGGCGTAGTCTTGAGAAGTTACCACATCCACCGGTTTCACTCCCTCAGGCCGGACAACGGCGTACCGGACCGAGTCTGCGTCCACGGTGATCCACATGAAGTGGTAAAATCCACCGGCCGCCTCTCCTGAACGATCGAGGTTGGCCCCACCTCCTCCGGTTACGAAGTAGTGCACACCGTCTTTCGCGCCGCAGTCCTCGTAGTGGTGTTCGTGCCCGGCAAACACCGCGTCGACGTGGTAGCGAGCGAGCAGAGGATGAACGTCGGTGTTCCAGTTGGAAATGTACCCGTCTTTCCAAAGCGGCTTGTGCAGGAAGACGAAGGTGTGCGCCGCGTCGGCGTGTTCTTGCAGGTCCCGGCGTAACCAGTCCAGTTGTTCACCGACAATGTGATCGCGGTGCCCAACCTCCTCCGAGTTCAAAACGATGAAATGACTACCCTTGTGATCAAAGCTGTAGCGCATCGGACCGTAACGGCGCTGAAAAATGTCGGCCATCCAGCTGTTACGCACGTCGTGGTTCCCGACGACCAATTTCAGAGGCACCTGCAGGTGGCTGACGGCCTCGTCGAAGTAATCCCACTCCTTCAGCACCATGGCTGTATCCGAGACACCCAGGATCAGGTCACCGACATCCACGGCGAACTCCGGTCGGAGCAGGTTAATGGCGCGGATGTTGTCGAAGAACGCAGGCGGTTGCTCGTACGCGTTGCGCCAGCCCCCGGGGGTTCGGTTGTCGCCAAGGACGGCGAAGTGGAAGGACTGGGGAAAAGCGGTCCCTGCAAAGAGAAGTGCGACAGCAAACAAAGATCCCGGACGTACGAGTTTTCTGTGTCGCATTAAACGGTCCTCCTTCAACGATCAACCTTAGAAACCAGAGAAGGCGAAGCGAATTCTTCGACTCGCAACCAGCGTGGTCACACGTCTCACCCGTGCGCGGCGAG
>CAZXXS010000123.1:0-6793 GCA_964644845.1 uncultured Cytophagia bacterium
CCTGCCGGTCGCGCCGTGTGGTTTCACTCTGTCAGACTGAACGCCGGGTACCTGGTTTCGTGAATCTTTGACCTCGTTTTTGAGGATCCAGGAGAAAGAAATCCGTTCTGTTTTGCCCCGGGCAAATCCTGGGTACGGGGAGACGCGTTCGTCACGGCCGAAGCGGAGAAACAGACTCTCGTGCGTTTGCCACGCTTTCAGGTGGATCACAGAGAACCCTACCCACGCAGGTTGTTACCGGGGCCCGTGGAGCGGTCAGTGCTGGTTTGGAAAGACGAAAAGTGTCGTACCGTCACTGGGGCACAATCGAGCACGAGCTCCGAACAGCGGTCGTGTGGGCGAATTTGGAGTTCAACGGCCGGAATGCCGCAGAAGCTCCAGGGAACAGTGAGAAACCCTGAGGGTTTACTCTCATCGCTGGGGAAGAAGAAGCAATTCGTGGCATGAGAGACAGGTGGTGAGAAGCCCCTGTCTCGGGGCGGGCTTCGGAGGCTCGTTGAACGGCCAGCGCGCCTAAGAATTGCCACTCCCTGCTGCCGAGGGGAAGGAGGCGTGCGAAGTTCTCGGTTTTGGTTTGCCGCCCTGGAGGGCGGTCAGCCCCCAACGCGGTGGGCTGACCTTGGCCGCAAAAACTCCGCATTTCGGACGACAGCACATCCCGGCTGACCGCACGCAAAGGTGCGTGCATGACACTTGGCGTCGCGTCTTGCCGGGACAGCCCGGAGGCTAAATCAGGCCGAGACTTTCCTCAAGATGCCTCAGCGGCAACACCGTTGTTTCCTTGGGACTGGACAGAACAACACTCGTGCGCGTGTTCGTTACCCCTGGCCAGGAGCCAATTTCGTTCAACAGGTCCTCGAGGCTTGCTGTCGAATTGGTACGTGCCTTGAGAAGGAATGAGCCCTCTCCGGTTACACCGTGGCACTCCAGAATTTCCTCATTACTGACGGCTCTCTGCAAAATCTGGTCGAAGTAGCGCGGCGACTCGGTTTCGACCAAAATGAAAGCCGTCACTTCCAGACCAACTTTACGGGGGTCAAGAAGAGCGTGGTAGCCTTTGATGATGCCCATCGACTCGAGCTTGCGCAGTCTTTCGCTGACGGAGGGAATTGTCAGCCCGACCTTTTCGGCAAGTTCGCTCCGCTTGGTTCTGCCCTTCTCCTGCAACATCTTCAGAATCTGGATGTCGATGGCGTCCAACTTCTGGCGGTACATCAAGTTCCTCCTTGAGCGTGGTTCACCTGCCTTTCTCAGGCGGCGGAACACCCTCGTGCCCTTGTTCCGCAGCATTCAATATTACGGGATTTTCGGACAAAACGCAACTTTTCTCGCAAATTCCCCTTGACAGGTTCAGAATTTTTCGCTAAGTCGGATGCGACGTAGCCACGACAGACCTTGGAACTTGAACCTCCGAGCCACACCCGTGCCATGGACGCGACTCCGCTCAAACCGCTGAATTCGATCCTCATCAAGCCGGCAGGCCCAGACTGCAACATGGCCTGCACGTACTGTTTCTACCTGGAGAAGGCGGCTCTCTTCCCTGAGACACCGGTTCACCGAATGTCAGATGAAATCCTTCGCGTCACTGTCCGTCAGATGATGCATCAGGGGGCTCGGGAAGTGAATTTCGGCTGGCAGGGTGGGGAGCCCACGTTGATGGGACTCGAGTTTTTCGAGAAGGCTGTAGAGTACCAGGCCCGCTACGGTTACCCGGGGCAGGTTGTGGGGAACGGTCTTCAGACGAACGGCATCCTGATCAACCGCGACTGGGCGAATTTCCTCCGGGACGCTCACTTTCTCGTAGGCCTGTCCATCGACGGGCCCCAGCACGTCCACGACCACTACCGGCGCTTGCGTGGGGGGCAGCCAAGCTGGGAGGTTGTGGCGCGGGCTCGCGACCTGATGCTGGAGGCTGGCGTGGAGGTAAACGCCCTCACGGTAGTGTCGGACTACTCGGCTCAGTTTGCGCGCGAGATCTACGAGTACCACAAACGCTCTGGTCTGGTGCACATGCAATTTATCCCCTGTGTGGAGCCAGATCCCCGTGATCCCACGCGAGCGGCATCTTTTTCTGTCTCTGCGGAGGCCTACGGGCGTTTTTTGATCGAACTTTTCGACCTGTGGACGGCAGATTTTCGTTACGGCAAGCCCACCACGTTCATCCGATGGTTTGATTCGTTGTTCTTCACTTACGTTGGGTTGCCACCGCCGGAATGTACGCTCCTTCGCGAGTGCGGCGTTTACGTGGTCGTCGAACACAACGGCGACGTGTACTCCTGCGATTTCTTCGTCGAGCCGCGCTGGCGGCTTGGCAACGTGCTCGAGGACAGGCTGATTGACCTGTTGAACAGCAAACGCCAGCGGGAGTTCGGACGCGTCAAACTCGACCTGCCGGAGGAATGCCGCACGTGCCCGTGGTTGGAGCACTGCTGGGGCGGCTGCCCGAAAGATCGCCAGCGGGATCCTCGAGACAGGGGACTCAATCACTTCTGCAAATCGTACAAAATGTTTTTCGAACACGCAGATGCTCGTTTCCGTGAGCTGGCGGAAGCCTGGAAACGGGAACAGGGGCTGGTGTCGCAGCCCGAACCCAAACCCATCACCGTGAAAACGAAAGTTGGGCGGAACGATCCCTGTCCCTGTGGAAGCGGCAAGAAGTACAAGAACTGCTGTGGAAGAACGTAACTCCCTGCCCACGCCGCTGCTGTTTTAACAGAAGGAAAAGACGGATGTTGCGGTACTCGTCGGATCCGGTGAGGAATCTGACCGCTGGAGACCAATTCCGGGTGGCGTGTACAAAATCGGAGAAGATCACACGTTTGCCCGTTGCCCTGTCCCGGGTTTGCACGGTTGTAGAGTAGGAACGGAGGCTCGTCATGAAGGCTCTGGCATTTGTACTCGGCGGTTTGGTGGTCTCTGGCGCTGTTGGAACGCTGCACAGCGGACCTTTGCTCATCAACGTAGACAACCGAAAAACCACGGACTTGGGCGGTAAGTGGCAAATCATCATCGATCCGTACGAAAGCGGCTACTACAACTACCGCTACGAGCCCTCTGAAAATGGCTTTTTTCGGAATCGAAAACCACGCAACAAGAGTGACCGCGTAGAGTACCGGTTTGATGAGGATCAAACTCTGCTTGTACCAGGCGACTGGAACACTCAGCGTACCGACCTGTTCTTCTACGAGGGTACGGTGTGGTACAAACGCGATTTTGACTACCATTTGCCGCGAGGAAAGCGGCTTTTTGTCTACTTTGGGGCGGCCAACTACGAAGCCAGGGTCTACCTCAACGGTGAGAAGCTGGGTGAGCACGAAGGGGGCTTCACCCCGTTTTGCTTTGAAATCACCGACGCGGTGCGGCCAACAGACAACTTCCTGGTGGTAAAGGTGGACAACAAACGGCGGCGGGATGCCGTGCCTACCCTCAACACGGACTGGTGGAACTACGGAGGGCTGACCCGCCGGGTGCTGCTCGTGGAAGAGCCGGAGACGTTCATCCAGGACTACTTTGTGCAGCTTCGCAAGGGAAGCCGGAACGAGATCGAGGGTTGGGTGCGGCTCAACGGCAGCAGGTTGCGGCAAAAGGTGACCGTCTCGATTCCCGAAGCGGGGGTCGCGAAGACGGTAACGACCGACAAATCCGGTTTCGCGCATTTCCGCGTTGAAGCCTCTCTTAAGCTGTGGTGCCCAGAGGACCCCAAGCTTTACCGTGTGGTGTTTCGGGCCGAAACCGACACCCTGGAGGATCAAATCGGTTTTCGGACAGTGGAAACGCGAGGTAGCGAGATCCTGCTGAATGGCAACCCTGTGTTTTTGCGAGGCGTGTGCATCCACGAGGAAGCACCGTTTCGAAGCGGCCGCGCTTTCTCGAAAGAAGATGCCGAAATCCTGCTTGGCTGGGCCAAGGAGATGGGCTGCAACTTTGTTCGTCTGGCGCACTACCCGCACAACGAGGCCATGATTCGTACGGCTGACCGGCTTGGCGTGCTGGTTTGGGAAGAAATCCCCGTGTACTGGACCATCCTGTGGGAGAACGAGGCCACGTTCGAAAACGCCAGAAACCAGCTTACAGAAGTCATCACGCGCGACAAAAACCGGGCTTGCGTGATTCTGTGGTCCATGGCCAACGAAACACCCGTGAACAAAGCACGAACCACGTTCATTCGCCGGTTGGCCGAACACGCCCGCAAGCTGGATCCCACCCGACTCCTGACAGCGGCGATGGAACGCCATTACGTTGACGAGAACACGCTGATGATTGACGATCCGCTTGGTGAGGTGTTGGACGTGTTCGGCTGCAACGAATACCTGGGTTGGTACGATGGGCTACCGGACAAGTGCGACCGTGTGCACTGGAAAATGGCCTACGACAAACCGCTCATAATCAGCGAATTCGGAGGTGGCGCTCTTTACGGCTACCACGGGGACAAGCTTACCCGCTGGACCGAGGAGTTTCAGGAAAATCTCTACGAACACCAGGTTAGGATGTTGGCACGCATCCCCTTTTTGCGGGGCACAACGCCGTGGATCCTGATGGACTTCCGCTCGCCGCGTCGGCTTTTGCCCGGCATCCAAGATTACTTCAACCGTAAGGGATTGATTTCGAACCGTGGTCAGAAAAAGAAAGCTTTTGCAGTGATGCAGCGCTGGTACCGCGAACTGCAGGCGAAGGCGGCGCGCAGAGCGAGGTAGAAAACGAAAGGTCCGGTGTCGCTGTCCCTGCTAACGAAGGTCTGTGGGTGTGGTACAGGGGTGGTCGGGACTGTTCACTCAGCACGGGCGCCAGGTGCACTGGCCTTGTTTGGAGATTCCGGAATGCAGTGTTGCGTGAACTCACGTTCTGAACGGAGGGTGGAAGAATGATGCGCTGGGCCCGGCGGGTGCTCGTAGCTGGGACTTGCTTTTGGGCGAGCACAACCCTGGGTGGCGTTGTGCTGAATGTGCAAGATTTCGGGGCTGTCGGCGACGGCACAACGCTGTGCACCGTGGCCATTCAGCGTGCGGTGGACTCTTGCGCCGCCCGGGGTGGTGGCACAGTCTTGATCCCGTCTGGCACTTACCTCACCGGCACCGTGGTGCTGCGCAGTCATGTAACCCTCCGGCTTGAGAACGGGGCCACACTGCTGGGCAGCACCAATCTGGATGACTACCCTGTTCACGTCCCTGCCTACCGATCGTACACCGACAATTACACCGTCCGGAGCTTGCTCTACGCAGAAAAGGCGGAACACGTCGCCATTCTCGGGCAAGGGCAAATCGACGGCCAGGGCGCGGTCTTTTCTGGCCCGTACAAACAACGCCCGTACATTTTGCGGTTCGTGGAGTGCAAAGGCGTTACCGTTCGGGACGTGACCTTCCGGGACAGCGCCATGTGGGTGCAGCACTACCTCGCCTGCGAAGACGTGATCATCGGCGGTGTGCGTGTTGACAGCCGCGTCAACAAGAACAACGACGGCATCGACATCGACAGCTGTTCCCGTGTCCGCATCTCAGACTGCGCAATTCACTCCGGCGACGACGCCTTGGTGCTGAAAGCTACCTCCGGTCGTGCCTGTCGCGACGTGGTGGTGACGAACAGTGTTTTGAGCTCCGATTGCAACGCGCTGAAGCTCGGTACGGAGAGCAACGGGGGATTTCAAAACATCGCGATTGCCAATTGTACGATTGTGGACACGAAGCTTGCCGGTCTGTGTCTGGAAGAGGTGGACGGCGGGATCCTGAGTGGGGTGTCGGTCCAGGGCCTGGTGATGGACGGTGTGGGGTGCCCCATTTTCATTCGCCTCGGCAACCGTGCTCGTCCCTACCTGAAAGGTGCCCCCAAGCCTGGCGTGGGCGAACTGAGAAATGTAGTGATTGAGAACGTGCAGGCCACGGCGGTTACAGACAGCGTTGGGTGTTCCATCACGGGCATTCCCGGGCACCCGGTCGAGAACGTGACGCTGCGCGACATTCGTTTGGAGCTGCTCGGCGGCGGACAGCCTGGGTCCGTGCGGCTGGATGTGCCAGAGCAGGAAAGGGCCTACCCGGAGTACCGGATGTTCGGGCTACTGCCCGCGTACGCGTTTTTCGTGCGACACGCGCGGAATGTGAAGTTCGAAAACGTGCAGGCAACGTACACAGTACCCGAATCCAGGCCCGCACTGGTGGCCCAAGACGTTCAGGAACTGGTACTTGATGCTTTCCAGGCTTTGGCTCCGTCAGCTGGGCGACCTTTGTTGTGGTTTGTCGACGTACGGCGGGGGTTGATCACGGGTACGCAACTGCCCGGCGCGACCAAGCGTTTCCTGCGGTTGGATGGGGGGCGAAGTAGTGACGTGAATCTGTTCAGCAACGATTTTTCGAACGTGGGAGAGATCGTTCGCCTTGGGCGAGGTGTGCCTTCCGAAACTGTCCGTCTGAAAGGAAATGTCCTTAGAGGACGCTAATTGCCCCCAGACTTGGGATCAGGTGTTTTGCAGGAGGAGGTGGAACCATGTTCATCGTGCACGTGTTTGTCCACGTGAAAGAGGGAGATGTGGAGGCGTTCAAAGCAGCAACGATCGAAAACGCGCGGAACAGCGTACAGGAACCTGGTGTGGCCCGGTTCGATGTGATCCAGCAGATTGATGACCCAACGCAATTCGTCCTTGTTGAGGTTTACCGCACGGAAGGGGATGCAGGAAAACACAAAGAGACAGCTCACTACAAAAAGTGGCGGGACACGGTGGCCGACATGATGGCCGAACCCCGGCACAGTGTCAAGTACAGGAACGTTTTTCCGGACGACAGTGGGTGGGGGTAGGGTCACGGTG
>CAZXXS010000124.1:0-5189 GCA_964644845.1 uncultured Cytophagia bacterium
GTTAAGGGAATCCAGCAACCGGCGTACCAGCACCACGGTTTCTTTTGTCGAAAAAACGGCCGCAGTCGTTCATTCCGCGGGTCCAGAACAGGGAAGTTCGAAGAAACGTGTCGAAAAACACACAGTCCGCACCCCTACCTGTGTGGGTCTTGACACAGAGCGTCGCCGAGACCCGACTCGCCCCTCCTACGTGCTTGCTCACACGAGAGCCCCGCTGACACTCCACGACCCACGAGCAAGGTAGCAGCCGGAAGTAGCTGCAGCGAACACCACTGCGTCGTTGCTGGCCCACACAAGCGGGCGAACGAAGCACCAGCTGACCGAGTTTCCTACGGGGCACGCGGGTCCAGCGCAGCCGAATCGAAATCCAAACGGTCGGAGGATCCAAGAGTTTTCCCTCCGTCGCGCAGATCACGCGAACCGCGCTTCAGGAACCGAATCTGTGCAGACACACACGTCGGTAGTCTCCCCCCGTAACCGGTTCTCATCCAGACTGGGTTGTGCTCGTGGTGTACGGCCGGAAACGTACGCCAGCACGCTGGGCCCTACCTGAGGCAGGAATCCCGCTTTTCGGACCGTTTGCCAGTTCAGGGCCCCTTTTCCGCACGGGCACGGTACGCGTGAGCGTCGCAACGTGTCAACGTAGCAGAAACCGGGCACGGCCCCAGAACGGCCAACCGCGACGCAGAACCTCCTCTCCGCCGTAACCCCAGCGTTGAAGGGATTCTCGCCGCACAGAGGCAACCGTCCTCAACTCCACAGCGCCTCTGCCAAGAAGTCAAGGGTTCCCTGGTCGGGTTCCAGAAGTTCGCGGGGAAACATGTGAGTCGTTAGGCTTGCCAGTACCCACAGACTGCCGCGGAGAATCTGACCTGGCGCCCAGACCAAGTCGATCCCCTTCCTGTACGCGGAGGATGCCGGAAGATTCAGAGGTTCACACGGTTGCTCCAGGATCTGGTCCCTGGCGAAACGGTGCTCCCCCCTTCGTCCCGAAGACTCTTCCTACCAGCAACAACCAAGCGGCTTTGAGGTGCCCGCGAGCTTTTCCGAAACAGCGAACCAATCACCGCCCACACTCAACTTGCGTTTCTGGGCGAGAAACTGTAAACTCGAATGCGCAACCTTCAACAGGCGCCCCCGTTACTGGGTTTTGTTCGCGGCTTGGAAGCTTGGCGATTTGATCAATCTTGGGAGCTTGACCATGGAATCAGGTGAAATCACCCGGCGCGATTTTCTCAAAACCGGCGCCACTCTGGCAGCCGGAGTCGCTGCTTTTCCCAGCCCTTTCGTCAAAGCAGGCGGCAATTCGGGTAACCAGCCAAACATCCTGCTTCTGTTTGCGGACCAGCACCGCGGTGACGTTCTCGGGTGCGCCGGCGACTCACTGGTACGCACCCCGGCGCTGGATCGTCTGGCCAACGAGGGAACCCGTTTTGACCGGGCCTACACACCGAGTCCGGTTTGTGTGCCGGCACGGTACGCGCTGCTGACCGGCCGCTACCCGCACCGCAACGGCTGCGCAAACAACGGAGACCCCATGAGCCCGCGGCTGCCTACAATTCCCGGTCTTCTCAGTACCGCAGGCTACCAGACAATCGGAATTGGCAAGATGCATTTTCATCCCGTCCGGGGGCCTTTTGGATTTGAGAAGCTGCTCCTGAGCGAAGAAATCCCGGCCAGCCCGGAAGAGGACGAGTTCCTGCGCGACCTGATCGCAGCCGGGTTCAGTCACGTGCACGAGCCGCACGGTGTCCGCAGCGAGCTGTACTACATCCCCCAGGTTTCGCAACTGCCGGCCCAGTTGCACACTACATCCTGGACCGCCGACCGAACTCTCGATTTCCTGCGTCAGCGCGACCGTTCGCGCCCTTTCTTCGTGTGGACGAGTTTCATCAAACCGCACCCCCCGTTCGACCCACCTGTTCCCTGGAACAAACTGTACCGCGACTGGGAAATGCCGCTACCCGCCCGCCAACCTGACCCTGACCTTGTGACTTGGCACATGCGTTTTCAGAACCACTACAAGCGCCGGGACGCAGGAACGGATGAAAACCTCGTCCGGGCTCTCCGTGCAGCCTACTACGCTTCAGTCTCCTTTGTGGACTACAACATCGGGCGCATCCTGGAGGAGCTCGAAAAACAAGGTGAGCTGGACCGAACTTTGATCGTGTACGCCGCTGATCACGGGGAATTGCTCGGGGACTACGGTTCGTGGGGCAAGCGCTGTTTTTACGACCCCTCCGCACGCGTCCCGCTGATTGTTCGCTGGCCCGAGCACGTACCGGAAGGTCACGTCTGCCGCGCGCCCGCCTCGCTGGTCGACTTACTCCCAACGTTCCTTTCAGCCGCCGGTCTCAAGTGGAAACACCTCGGCACCGACGGCGAACCGCTTGACCGCGTTGCGATGGGTCAAAGTGAACGGCCCTTCGTCCTCGGTCAGCTTGCCCACCGCAGCCACGGCGTCTACTTCCTCTTCGACGGACGCAACAAGTACATCTACTCCGCACCGGACCGCCGCGAATACCTCCTCGATCTTGAGGAGGATCCACTCGAGCGAAGAAACCTCGCAGGCACGTTCGAAACGCGCACCCACAATCTGCGCCGTCAACTGATTTCTCGTTTCCGCGAGGACCACTACAACGAGCCGCTGGATGCCAAAGGAGAGAATTGGGCCCGGTTTGAGCGCCCAGCCGAGCCCGAGCCTCCTCCTTCGCATTTCAAACAGGACGCCCGCTGGACCGACCCGTACCTGCACATTCCGGGTTACGAGCGCACAGCGTCCGAAGGCTGAGACTCCGACTCGAATTCCTGCCAGTGCAGCAGCGAGCGGTTCACGCGAGCACCGTTCAGACCCTTCAGCCCGAAACGCTTGGTAGGGGGTGACGGGTCAATGCTGCCAGGTAAGAACAAAAGGAGGGTGCCCCAACTCGGGAGCACCCTCCTCTCTTAGTCGACGAAGAGTGTTTTCTCACCGTTTCCAGGGAGGGATCTCTGGCAAGAGCTTCTCGAATTCCTCGATCAGCTTCCGCTCGTACTCCCCAGCGTAAGTACCTTCGAAGAAGCGGTCGATTGCCTCTTCGTAGAAACGCTGCCAAGATTCTTCCTCGTGGCCCGGATTGATTGGGTAGAAAAGCGCGTCGTTGGCCCGGGCCGCTTTCAGGTCACCGGGCGCGTCGCCGACCATCAACATGTGTCCTGCCGGGTATTTGCCACCAGCCGCCAGTCGTAGGTGTTCTGTCTTTGTTCCCAGCTCCTGGCCGGCAATCAACGCCACGTACTGATCCAGGCCGTGTTCCCTCCACTCCCGCTCCAGCGCCTCGGTAGGGGTCTGCGACACCACGATCACGTCTGCTTTTTCCCGCAGTTTTTCCAGGCTCTCCCGAACGTACGGGAAGGGCGGCACGCCTTTCACAATGTCGGCAATCGTCCGGTTTACGGCTTCGCTCCACTCCAGGGTCTTTCTCAAAATCGGATCACCCGTCCTCTCCACCGCCTCTTTCAGAGTCGCGTTGCTGAGCGGAACACCGGAATTGACGTACTCGCGCAGACTGGGCACGTCCGGGATTTTCACACCGCGGCGCTGCACCTCGGGCCGTTCCTTCAGAAGGTCAAAAACCATGAGAAGGGCGGGAAACCGATTAGTGCCGCGCCACTTCGAGTACAAGTTCACGAATTCCGCTGCCTCGCGGGCGTACTTCGCCACCGGTTGCAGGTCCCAGTACTTGATGATGTTTGGAATGAAGCACTCTTTGTGCTTGATTTCCATTGAATCGAACACGCAGCCGTCCGAATCGAGACCAACAAAGAAATCGTGTCTCGGTTTGAAGTTTCTCAACACATCCTGACCGTTGCCAGCCATTGGTTTCCTCCACTAAGTCGGTATTCACCGGCTCAACGCAAAGTACCTGGCCAGACTCAGCGACTCCTTCCGGTTTGGCCAGTTTCACCGCTTGATGCGCGCCGAGCCGCCTTTCATTACATGCTTCACTTCATCCAGGGTAATCATGCTGGTGTCGCCGCGGGTACTCTGCAGCAGAGCACCGTGGGCCGCACCGAAATTCACCACGTCCTGCGGCGGCATGTTGTTGAGAAAACCGTAGATCATCCCGCTGCAGAAGCCGTCGCCGCCGCCCACACGGTCTTCAATCTCCAGCTTTTCGAACCGAACTGACTCGTAAAACTGCCCATCGTAGTACATGATGGCTGACCAGTTGTTCAACAACCCGCTCAGTACCTCCCTGAGCGTGGTGGCAACAACCTGGATGTGCGGGTACGTCTCCACCACACGCTTAACCATCTTCTTGTAGGCCTCGATCGGAAGTTGCTTCAGGTTCTCGTCCACACCTTCTACCTCGAAGCCCAGGACTTTCTGAAAGTCCTCTTCGTTGCCGATTAGCACGGTGATGTAAGGCACCAGCTCCTTGGTCGTGGCGATGGCCTGTTCACTTGTCCACAGCTTGCTACGGAAATTCAGGTCGTAGCTCACGATTGTGCCCGCCTTGTGGGCGGCCTCCATGGCCTCTTTGACCACCTGAGCCGTCGTCTCGCTCAGCGCCGTGAAAATGCCGCCCGTGTGGAACCAGCGGACCCCGCGCTCCACGAAAATGCGTTCCCAGTCGACCTCGCCGGGTTTCATGTGCGCCGCCGCAGAGTGGCCGCGGTCGTACATCGTAACACTGGCGCGTACACCGATGCCCACTTCCGTGAAGTTCAAGCCAATCCGGTCCCGCTTGCCCACGCCGTCGTACGGAACCCACACAACCTCACTGATGTCCATTCCGCTGGCGCGTGCGTGGTTTCGAATGAACCAGCCCAGGGGATTGTCGACCAGGCGAGACACCCAACCCGTGCGAAGTCCCAGGCGCGAGAGGGCGTACGCCACGTTGTACTCGCCACCTCCAGCCCAGGCTTCAAAGTACGGCGTCAGCTCAATGCGCTGGTGGCCAGGTGGACTCAGCCGAATCATGCATTCTCCAAGCGAAATCAGATCCAACTCACAGGCTTCTTTAGGCTTGATCTTCAACGGCATTTGGCACCTCCAAAGGCTAAGGCCATTCCACGCCTTCCACAGCTTTCTTACGAAACCGCCGAAAAGATACCGATAACATGCCAGATTTTCAAGCGAAATTGCGGTACGAGCTACCTCTTCGGCTAACGGGTCGGCATGCAAAGACACGTCAGTTGGCCCC
>CAZXXS010000125.1:0-5580 GCA_964644845.1 uncultured Cytophagia bacterium
CAAGTTGCGCCAGCTGGGTAAAATGAAGCACCACGGTAAGAAAAGCATGCACCGGCCAGGCTGCATGCACGGGCATGGCATGATGATGCCGCACAAGCCGATGCGTAGTCCCGGCCTGATGCCACCCCAGGGGCCGTAAGACCAAGGACACCTCGGGAAAGGAAGCTCCGCGGAGTACGCTCTGCGGAGCTTCTTTCTTGTACGCTGCTTCCGCTGGCCCAAATGGGGCGCTTCCGGGCAGCGGAAAGATCGCTCGGTGAAGGGAATGCCTTTGGCTGGCTGGTCGATCCCCCGGATCGGCATCCAGAGGCTGTGTGCACGGAGCTTGAATGAGGGAACCGTGCGTTGGAAACGAATCAGCCGTCGCCTCCTCCCGGGAAACTCTGGCAGGGGCCGGGAAGAGCGGCCTGTTCGAGCCGAAACGAAGGCACCACTCGGGTTCTGGCGCGGATTCAGCAGGCTCTGTGAAGACACGCCAGACCGCTCCTAGCGCCTTACTGACCGGCCCGGCCCGTTCGGCGACCTGGCGGATTCAGCAGCGGAAGCGAATCCCAGCGGGTGACCCTGGCTCGCTGTTGCGACGGCAAACTTGGGGCTGCCCGTTCAGGAGCAAGCTTGCCGTCTGAATTCGGGGCCGTACAACAAGCGCAGCGCTCACGCTCAGAGGGCGAGGCTCTGCCTGTCAACAGGGTTGGCTGACAGGCGGAGCTCGTTGGGCGTGCTCGGGCAGAGTAGCAGATCGAGGGCGTTGCCGATTCCGAGCAGGAGGCCCGCCCTCCCAGATGCCTGTGAAGCCAACCTGTCTCGGGAAACCGTCTCTACGGCTGCTTTTTCTCTTCTTGCTTTTTGTGTTCTTCCAGCTGAAGTTGGTGAATGCTCTTGTAACCAGGGGGTGGCTCAGGCGCCGTTGTGTCTGGCTGTGCTACCTGAGTGGTCTCCGCCTGCGTTGCTATCTGGGTTTCGGTAGCCGGCTGTTTGGCTTCAGGTTTTTCGCTCGCTGCCTTTTTCTGGCAGCCGACAGCCACCAGCAAAGCCAGCAGCGCTACGGCTAAGAATGTGCCGATTTGGCGCGTCTTCATGTTGAGCACCTCGTGTTCGTCCTTTCCTCCGTCACCGCACCAGCGAAATGCGTTCGACGCGTCTTGTGTTCCCTGCACGGAGCACGACCAGGTACACACCCGACGCGACGTGACGCCCTTCGTTGTCCAGCCCGTCCCAACGGACGGTTTTGCTGAGGGGGTGGTCAGGGCGCCCACGCCAGAGCGTCCGAATGTGTCGGCCGAGTGTGTCGAACACCTCAAGCGTGGCCGACCGGCTTGTGGGCACACTGAACCGAATGGCTACGGTAGAGTTAAAGGGATTCGGGTAGGCCGGGTAGAGCGTGATCTGGCGCGGGAGTTGCTTTGGACTGTGCGCGATCCCGGTGGTTTCCTCGACACCGAAGAAACCAAGCACCCGAGCCATGACCGAGTCTCGTGGCGGTTGCGGGTAAATTGTTTCAAACGGAATGCCCAGGTAGACAAGTTTGCCCGGGGCTGTTCCGTCCGGGAACGTACCGTCGAACTGAACGCCTGCCACGTAGTCCGCGTTGTAGCGCAGGCAGGCGCGGCTGCCGCCAACGGGGCGAATGCCGTCGGGGTAGGACACACTGTAAATGCCGTGCGTACCGTCGTCGTAAGCAAAGCTCAGCCCCTCGAAGATGCTACCAGAAACACCTTCCACTGTCCAGTCGGCGACCTTGTCACGCACGAATTCGGCCTTGAGAAAATTGTGGTAGAAGGCAATGTCACTCGGACTGCCCTTAGCTTCCAGATCCCAACCGATCTCGGATCCGCTGACGAACAATTTGCCCCCATTTTGGAGGTACCGCTCTACCTGACGCTGTTCGCGGTCGCTGAAGGTTTCGTCGGCCGTGCCTTCCTCGCCGAGAATCCAGTCCACAACCGCGAATCTGCACAAATCCAGCAAGCTGTCTTCCACAGCCTCGTTGGACGTGCTCGAAAACCCGAATCCGGCTCGCCAGATGCTCCCACCGTGCTGAATCACGAAGTCACGCGTGTTGCCTCCCTCGCTCATGCGATCGAAACCGTTAACAATCAAGACGCGGGGAGCTGTACTGTCCGGAACAGCTGCCAGCACCTCGGTGGGCGAACTTTCGCCGTTACCGTTTGCTGCCGTCAACTTGAAGAAGTGGATCGTTCTTGGTTCCAGAGACCACAGCTCCATCTCCGGGTTCGGGAAATCGCCGAGCAACTCGAAGTTGTGCCCGTCCAGGCTGTGGTAGACCCTGTAGGATGTGGCCCCTGTGGAAGGTCGACACTCGATGCGCACCAGCCCACGGTCCTGCGCCAGCACGCGGAAGTGCGTCGGTTCGAGGGGCGGGGCGGAGCTTCCGAAATGTTCGGCCAATGCACCCCAGAGCTCAGGTCGCGAACCGTCGTAGCCAAGCGCCCAGATTCCCACGCCTTTCAAATTCTTGCTGATCGCAAGCTCGTACTTTGCGCTCAAACTGAGGCTGTCGTCGTACCAGCCCTGGTACCAGCCTCCGGAGACTTGCCAGCGGTACCAGGGGCACTTGGAAACCGAGTCACGCAGCTTACCGTACTTTTCGGCCTTCGGTTCGGCCTCGGAGTAGAATGCCGCGGATCCCCCACCGCGTGTCGACGCACCAGGGGAACCGCTCACCGTAGGCCACTCGTAGCCGTAGTAGGGTAGCCCAAGAATGATCTTGCTGCCGTCACCTCCCGTAGCGCGGAGGTAATCGTTCACTGTCCAGGTGACGTTGTACGTGCCCCAGCCGTTCAGGGGCGACACCGGTCCCGCCGAGGCCGAGTTTTTCCAGTGGTAGTCGTACCCCATGATGAAAAGGCCGTCGGTGTAACGCGCCAGGCGCGCGTAGTCAAACGCGTTGCCCCAGTTGACGGCTGGGGTAGCCATGGTGACGTACGAGCCCGGAATGTTCGCGTGAAAGGAGTCCGTAAGTGCGCGCATGAACGTAACGAGATTGTCGCGCTGCGTGCTGGGGACGCCTTCGAAATCGATGTTCACGCCGTCGGCGGACGCGTTCTTCACCTGCTGGAGGAGGTTTTTGATGAGACGGGTTCGGTACGACGCTGAGGAAAGCAAGCGGCTGATTGCGTCGGAGTCGAACAAAATGGCCACGAGAACAACGCGCACGCCATTTGCGTGAGCTCCGTTGATCAAATCGCGATTGGGCCAGCCGTGCAGGTTCGCGATGTAACCGGTTGAGGTAACCTCAGCGCCGAAGTAGGCGATCGTGGTCAACAGGCTGTAGTTGTAGTTCTGGTAGGCGGTTCCCATCCAGTAAGGATGGTAGCCGAAGATCTCTCTGTCTGGAGCCCCGTTTCGCTTCCTGAGCGCCAGCGGAATGACGTGGTCTACTTCGGGTACCTCCGGGATGTAGTCTTTGTGCCTTTCCAGTTCCAGCTGGTGAATGGACGGGTGACCCGACTCCGGCCCCTGGGCTTGCAGGGCCAGACCGAACAGGAAAAGAAAACTGCCGGTGAGGAGAGAGATGCTTCTTACCGGGGAAAACGGCTTCAGATGCTTCAAAACGACCTCCTGCGAATTTGAACGCTCGTTTTGTCCTGTCGTTAGTCGCTGTGTTCCAGGATACCGCAACGGTCCCACGCCAACGGGTAACGGGTTCTCGGGGTCAAAAGCAGCCCACGGGGTGCGCCACAAGCCGGCTGTGCGCGAGCGGTACGGGGCCCTCAGTGGTCAGCTTGCCGAAGGCTTCGTCAGAAGACTGATCAGCAGGCCAACGGTGAATGTTACCGTTGTACCGATGAGCACGTACCACGGCCACGCTACGGAAGTGGTGCTGACCCAGAGCATGGCCGCCAGGCCTAGCACCATGCCGCTCAGAGCACCCCGTTGATTGGCTTGCGGGACGAGCCTGCCCAGCAGAAAAGCTCCCAACAACCCGCCGTAAGTAAAGCTTGCAATCGTAAGCCCGACCTCGAGCACGTTTCCCCACGACGCCGCCAGAGCGGCCACGCCAATCAGAACGGCTGCCCAGACTAGGGTTACCCAGCGCGAGATGAGCAGCTCACGCTGGGGGCTCAGCTGGTTTTTCAGAAACGGCTTGTACAGGTCGACAACGGTGCTGCTTGCCAGCGAGTTGAGTGTACCCGAAAGCGTGGACATGGCCGCTGCGAAAATGGCGGCGATGACCAGCCCCGAGATCCCTTGTGGCAACTGTTGTACGATGAACAGCGGGAAGATCTCATCGGCTCGTTGCAGATGCCGACCCAGGGGGAAACGCTGGTAGAACACGTACAGCATCACACCGATCAGCAGGAAAAAAGCGAACTGGGCTACAATCACAAAACCGCTGCCGATCAGCGCTTTCTGGCTGTCGCGTTGATTCCGGCAGGTGAGCAGACGCTGGACCATGAGCTGGTCGGTTCCGTGACTGGCCATCGTCAGGAAGGTACCTCCCAGGATGCCTGACCAGATGGTGTAAGGCACGTGAAGGCTGAAGTGAAGATCGAGGAGCTTGAACTTGCCGGCCGCGCTTCCGATCTGAACCACCTCGCTCCAGCCGCCGGGCAGCTTGTTCAGGATGGCCAGGACGGCGACGAACGCCCCGGTCAGGTAGACGACGATCTGGATGACGTCCATCCAGACGACCGCCTTAATGCCGCCCATGTAGGTGTAGAGAACTGTTACGACGGCGATGATCGCGATTGCTTTGGGGTAGCTCATGCCGGTGACGAGCGCAAGCGGAATTGCTGTAGCAAACAGGCGGACCCCGTCGGCCAAAACGCGCGTCACCAGAAAAATGACGGAGGAAAAACTGCGCGTTTTGTGTCCGAAGCGGCGGTCGAGAAACTGGTACGCTGTGAACAGTTCTCCCCGGTAGTAAGCTGGAATGAAGAGGAAACTGATCACAATTCGGGCGAGGAAGTAACCGAAAGTCAACTGTAGAAACGTCATGTTGGAGGTGTACGCCAGAGCTGGCACACCGATGAACGTCAGAGTGCTGGTCTCTGTGGCCACGATCGACAAACTGACGGCCCACCAGGGAAGTTCTCGGCTCCCGAGGAAGTAGTCGCGCGTGTCGCGCATTTTGCGGCCAAACCAGGAACCGAGCGCAGCGACAGCGATCAGGTAAACGAAAAGGACCCCGTAATCGATGGCGGTGAATCCCACGTTAGCCTCCAGTGTGAACGGTGGAAGAATGTGCGACGTTCGGCGCCGGGCAGCAGCGAACGGCACAGAAACACGCGTTGTGCCTGAAGCTGAAAAGGACAGCTGGCCAAATGATAAGCACAAGCCGTGAGAAACTCAAGGCAAAAATCTTCCCGGGACTCTCCCGTTTCACCGTCGAGACCAGCAGCACCTCGTGCGCGCTTGGCCCTTGTTGCTGTAGAGCAAAGTGGAGGAAACGGATTCCCGCTGGGGAACGGAAACGGCGGTTCGCTCCGGTACAAACAAGGCATCCGAACGGTTTGCGCGAAAAACAGAAGTCGTTCGTGGATTAGTTCACCTGCGCTTTGGAGAGAGACAACGGTCTGCAACGTTTTTTTCTTTGCCTGGGAAAGGTCCGCGCGG
>CAZXXS010000126.1:0-14216 GCA_964644845.1 uncultured Cytophagia bacterium
CCGCGCAGTTGGCGCAGTGTCGCCGCAGAGGACCCTTTTCCGATTGGGACGCAGCCCCTTTCTTTTTCCAGCGACCGGAAAGTGCCGGGTTGAGGTAGAAGGATGTTACCGACGCCGGGGCGTGTCCACGCATCCCCGCCGAATTGGCCACACTCCGGGGATGGCGGGTCACCACTCTGCCGCAGGAGGTTCCGCTGCAACCTGGACCCACGTGGCAGAGGGACGCGGATAGACACGTTGGAACACGGCCGGGCGCTCAGTGGACCGGACGACACCGCCGCTCGGTCCGTAACGTTCGCCGTAGTCATCTGTCCATTTTCGAGCCAATTTCCGTTTGGAATCAGGGCCTAATTTTGTTAAATTTGGGCGGCTTGAACCATGGAGGTGGGCATGTCAGGGCATTCAAAATGGGCGCAGATCAAGCGCAAGAAGGCCAAAACCGACGCAGAGCGGGGCAAAATCTTCACAAAGCTAATCCGCGAGATTACCGTGGCTGCGCGGCAGGGCGGTGGAGACGAAGAGGCTAATCCTCGGCTGCGAGCGGCGATCGCGGCGGCAAAGGCGGCGAACATGCCAGCTGCCAACATCGAAAAGGCCATCAAGCGCGGTACAGGGGAGCTTCCCGGAGTTGTCTACGAGGAGGTGACCTACGAAGGCTACGGTCCTGGTGGTGTTGCTCTGCTCATCCAGGTCCTCACGGACAACCGAAATCGCGCGGTGGCCGAAATTCGGCACATCCTGAGCCGGCACAACGGCAGCCTTGGCGAGCAGGGTTCGGTGGCTTGGATGTTTGAGCGTCGAGGCGTGGTTACGCTGAAGCAGCAGGGCCTGACCGAGGATGACCTGATGGAAATCGTCCTGGATGCGGGCGCGGAAGATATCCAGACCAGCGACGAGAGCTTCGAGATTCTGTGCGCACCGGAGGATCTGGAGGCCATTAAACAGGCCCTCGAGAACGCCGGGGTGAGCTACGAAAGTGCGGAGATCACGATGTACCCCAAATCCACCGTGCGGGTGGAAGGCAAGGAAGCCAGGCAGGTTCTTGCCTTGCTCGAAGCTCTCGAGGAACACGACGACGTCCAGAACGTCTACGCGAACTTTGACATCGACGAAGACGTGCTCGAAGCAGTCGAGTCGGAGTAGGACGTTGTCGGACGACCCCGGGGCGTTCCGCGTTTTGGCTATCGACCCGGGCACCGCAGTGGCCGGGTACGCGGTGATGGACTGGCAAGCCGGTCAGGTTAAGGTGCTGGATGCAGGCGTTATCCGTCTCAAGCCCCGGCAGCCCCTTTCCGAGCGTTTGGTTGTGCTACACAATCGGGTCGACGAGCTCATCCAAACTTACCGCCCCGGGACCCTCGCCATCGAAGATGTTTTCTTCGCCAGAAACGCCCGCAGCGTTTTGAAGCTGGGCGAAGCGCGTGGGGTGGTCATCGTTGCAGCCGCCAGGCAGGGTCTCGAGGTCGCCGAGTACTCCCCAGCTGAGGTCAAGCAGGCCATTGTAGGGCACGGTGCTGCGCCCAAAGAGCAGGTTCAGCGAATGGTAGCGACTTTGCTTGGTCTGAAGGACATCCCAAGGCCAGACGACCTGGCGGACGCACTGGCCATCGGTCTGTGTCACTGCCACCGCCTCACTGCGACGAGGGCTCGGGTCAAAGGCAGGGGGTGAACCCCGGAGGCGCTGGCTTGTCGTGGTGAGCTTTTCGCAGAGGAAGGCGGTTCGAAAGTACGGGCGGCGCGAAGCGCTGCTTCGGTCAATCGCAACAGGAAGAAACGAGAGTGATTGCACGACTTCGCGGTCTGGTTGTACAGCGGTCTCTGCAGTCCGTCGTTTTAGATGTCGGTGGGGTTGGGTTTGAACTCGCTGTTCCGCTTTCCACGTCCGAGAAGGTGGAGGAGGGAAACGAGGCTGAACTTCTGACCCACCTTCACGTCCGAGAAGATGCGCTCCAACTTTACGGATTTCGCACTGCAGAGGAGAAAGAGCTTTTTCTCCTGCTGATTGGCGTGTCTGGAATCGGCCCCAAAATTGCCCTCAACCTCCTTTCCGCCAAGGGTGTTCCCACACTGCGCGAGGCAATCGCTAACGGGGATGTCGGGGTGCTCACGAGCATCACGGGCGTGGGCCGCAAAATGGCTGAGCGCATTATCGTAGATCTGCGTGAGAAAATGGGCAGGCCTCGTGTTGCCCAAACGGGTGCACCCGGTGCAGCGGGTTCACCAGCTGCAGAGCGTCACGAGGAGGCGGTGCTCGCTCTCACATCGCTCGGGTTCCAGCGTCAGGCCGCAGAAAAGGCTGTACACGCCGCTGAGAGGGGTCTCGGTCCTGAGGCGGGCGTGGAGGAAATTGTTCGCGAAGCCCTGAAACGAGTTTAGCGAGATTTGGCGTGGACATTTCGGAGCGCCCCACAAATCCGGATCTGTTGACCGGCGAGAGCGATTTCGACCGCACACTGCGGCCGCTGCGCTTCGACGATTTTGTTGGCCAGCAGGCAATCAAAGAGAACCTGAAGGTTTTCATCGCGGCCGCACTGGAGCGGGGCGAACCCTTGGATCACGTGCTTTTCTACGGACCGCCAGGTCTCGGAAAGACGACGCTTGCCATGATCATCGCTCGCGAGCTGGGCGTAAACATCCGCACGACCTCCGGTCCTGCCCTGGAACGGCCCGGCGACCTGGCCGGGATCCTTACGAATCTCAACGACAGGGATGTACTGTTCATCGATGAGATCCACCGGCTCAACAAGACGGTGGAAGAGTACCTTTACCCGGCCATGGAAGATTTCAAGCTCGACATCGTGATCGATCGCGGCGCAAACGCCCGTTCAATTCAGCTTCAGCTGCCACGGTTCACGCTGATCGGGGCAACCACCCGGGCTGGACTTCTGACGTCGCCCCTACGCGCCCGGTTCGGCGTAGTCAACCGGCTGGACTACTACACCCCGGAGGATCTACTCAGGATTGTGTTGCGGTCCGCTCGTTTGTTGAAGGTGGAAATTACCGAAGAAGCGGCGTTGGAAATTGCTCGGCGCTCGCGGGGAACGCCTCGAATTGCCAACCGCCTCTTGCGGCGCATTCGCGATTTCGCTCAGGTTGACGCGGACGGCACAATTACGTTGGAAGTCGCCCTGCGCAGTCTGGATCGTCTGGACGTCGACTCGCGCGGCCTGGACGACATGGACAAACGGATTCTCAGGGCCTTGATTGAGAAATTCAACGGCGGTCCTGTTGGCATCAACACGTTAGCGACTGCAATTGGCGAAGAGAGCGGTACCCTTGAGGAAGTGTACGAACCTTATCTGATCCAGCAGGGCTTCTTGACCCGTACGCCCAGGGGCCGCGTTGCAACGGAACTGGCGTACGAGCATTTTGGCCTGGTGAAGCGGGTACACCCATGGCAACGGAGTTTATTCGAGTAAGCAGAGTTCGGATCTGATTGTTCAGCAGGGAATGACCCTGCGAGTGGATGCGGCGCGCGCGCCGCAAAAGAGCGCGGGAGCGCCGTAAATGGGTTGCAGACCAGTTGGGCTTCGAGGTGCGCTGTTAAGAGCGACGAAAGGAGTGGGCCGATGAAACTCTCTGATTTTAAGTTCAATCTCCCAGAGAAGCTGATTGCTCAATACCCCACCGAACCGCGCGACCGCTGTCGCCTGATGGTACTGCACAGAGACACCCAGAAAATCGAAGAGCGAATCTTCAGAGACATCGAGGAGTACCTTGAGGAGGGCGACTCGCTTGTCGTCAACGAGACGAAAGTGTTTCCGGCGCGGTTGATCGGCACGAAAGACAAAACCGACGCCGAGGTGGAGATTTTCCTCCTGCGCGAGCTGGAAAAAGACCTGTGGGAAGTACTGGTGAAACCCGCACGAAAAGTACGTGTGGGGAACAAATTGTCCGTGGGCGGTGAGCTCACGTGCGACGTCATCGACAACACCGTGAGCGGGGGGCGTGTGGTTCGCTTCCACTACGACGGTGATTTCTACGAAATCGTGGAACGGTTAGGCAAAACGCCGTTGCCTCCTTACATCGAGCGCGAAGCCGAAGACAAAGACCGCGACTGGTACCAGACGGTCTACGCGCGTGTGCGTGGTGCAGTGGCTGCGCCAACTGCTGGACTCCACTTCAGCAAGGAGCTTCTGGACGAACTCCAGGCCAAGGGGGTGAAGCTGGTGCGAACGCTTTTGCACGTCGGCTTGGGGACGTTCAGGCCAGTGATGGTGGAGGACTTGAGCCGTCACAAAATGGATTCGGAGTACTACGAGATTTCGGAAGAAGCTGCAGAAGCCATCAACGAGTCGAAACGGGCAGGCAAGAAAGTGGTGGCCGTTGGCACAAGTGTCGTGCGTACGCTGGAGACCTCAGTAACTTCCGAGGGTTGGGTAAAGCCAGGTCGCGGCTGGACCGACAAGTTCATTTACCCGCCCTACGATTTCAAAGTTGTGAACGCCCTGGTGACGAATTTTCACCTGCCCGCGTCCACTCTGCTCATGATGGTTTGCGCTTTTGGTGGCTACGACTTTGTGATGAAGGCCTACCGAAAAGCGATTCGCGAAAAATACCGTTTCTTCAGCTACGGCGACGCGATGCTGATTCTGTAGCGGGAGGAGGCAGCACTGGCACGCGTAGCCGCCGTCATCGCCGCGGGGGGAAAGGGTGTTCGGGCTGGAACCCCAATCAACAAGCAGTTTGTGGAAATCGGAGGCAGGCCAATCCTGGCGCACACGCTCCGGGCGTTCGAGGAATCCGAGGTCGTAGACGAAGTCGTGATTGTGGCGCCAGCGGATTGGCTGTTCTTCGTTGCGGAGCAAATTGTTGACCGCTTCGGCTTCAGGAAGGTTCGGCGCGTGGTCGAGGGTGGGGCTGAGCGCCAGGACTCCGTCTACGAAGGATTGACCCGCCTGGACGAGGACGTCGAGATCGTGCTGATTCACGACGCAGCGCGGCCCTTTGTGACCGGCCGTGAAATCCGCCAGGTTACCGAGGCTGCAAAGCAAGTAGGTGCAGCAATCTGCGCAGTGAGACCACGAGACACCGTGAAACGCGGCTTGTCCGCAGAGGTAGAAACGACGCTGCCACGCAACGAACTGTGGCTTGTTCAAACTCCCCAGGGATTTCAACGGCAGCTGATTCTGCGCGCGTACGAGCGCGCTCGGCGGGAGGGCGTTTTGGCCACAGACGACGCCAGCCTTGTAGAGCGGCTGGGGCATCGCGTTGCCATCGTGGAAGGCAGCTACCGCAACTTCAAAATCACCACGGCGGACGATCTGGAGCTCGCACGCCTGCTGTTGGGGCACGAATCCGACTGATCAGGGACGCGCCTGTGCCGCCGTCTGACCGGGCGGGCTCTTCCGTACTCGGCTCGAACCGGTCTGCAGCGCGCAGCCGGCAACATCCCGGGTGCGCCGTCTGGGGTTCGGTCCTGGCTCAAACGACGAAACAGCCTGGTTTCCGAAGAGGATTAGCAACATGCGCTTTCGCGTTGGAGTGGGGTACGATGTTCACCGCCTGGTGGAAGGGCGTCGGCTTGTGCTTGGCGGTGTTGAGATCCCGTACCACCGCGGTTTGCTCGGGCATTCGGATGCCGATGTGCTCTGCCACGCCATCGGGGATGCCTTGCTGGGTGCGGCCGCTCTGGGAGACCTGGGCGCTCACTTCCCAGACGATGACCCGAGCTACGCCGGGGCTTCGAGTCTTGAATTGCTACGCAGCATCGCTGCGAAGCTCAAAGTGGCCGGCTACCAGGTTGCGAACATCGATGCCACCCTGGTAGCTCAGGCACCAAAGCTGGCACCCTACATCGAGGAAATGCGCCAGAACATCGCTGAGGCTCTCGGCCTGGAAGTGAACGCCGTTTCGGTGAAGGCGACAACAACCGAAGGCCTCGGGTTCGCGGGGCGCGGCGACGGCATGGCCGCGCACGCGTCGGTTCTGCTGGAAGAAATAGCCGACAGGGACGAATGAGCAACCAAGCGCAACATCCGATCCGCGTTCGATTTGCCCCGAGTCCCACGGGGCATCTTCATGTTGGCAACGCCCGTACGGCACTCTTGAACTGGCTCTTCGCCCGGCACAATGCTGGGCAGTTTGTTCTGAGAATCGAGGACACCGACGTCGAACGCTCCCGTCCGGAATTCGAGCGCTCCGTTCGCGAAGACTTGCACTGGCTGGGCCTGGACTGGGACGAGGGACCAGAGGTCGGTGGCCCCTTCGGGCCGTACCACCAGTCCCAGCGCCTGAGCATCTACCGTGACCTGGCCGAACGTCTGGAACGCGAAGGACGTGCATACCGCTGCTACTGCACACCCGAGGAACTGGCGCGTGAGCGGGAGGAAATGCTGGCCCGCGGGGAAAGCCCGAAGTACAGCGGCCGTTGCCGAAACCTGACCCGCGAACAGCGCGAAGCTTTTGAGCGCGAGGGGCGAAGCTGGACGCTGCGTTTTCGAGTGGACAGTGGCAGCACCACATTCACGGACCTCATCAAGGGCGAGGTCACTGTGGATCACGAAATGATCGGTGACTTCGTCATCGTTCGCTCGGACGGCACACCAACCTACAATTTCGCGTGTGTCATCGACGACGCCCTTATGCGAATTTCTCACGTCATCCGGGCGGAGGATCACCTTTCAAACACGCCCAAACAGCTGCTACTCTACGAGGCCCTCGGGTTTACGGCACCCAGCTTTGCGCACGTGCCCCTCATTCTCGGACCAGACCGCATGCCCTTGTCCAAGCGACACGGCGCTACCTCCGTGCAGCAGTTCAGGGAACTTGGCTACCTCCCCGAGGCCCTTGTCAGTTTCCTCAGTGGCCTCAGCTGGTCCTCGCCTTCGGGCGAGGAAATCCTGAGCCTCGAGCAACTCGTGGGCGAGTTCGATTTGTCCCGTGTGGCAACGTCACCAGCCATTTTCAATTTTGAAAAGTTGCGGTGGATGAACGGCGTTTTCATCCGGAAGCTGCCGCTGGATCGGCTCGTCCAGCTCGCAAAGCCCTACCTGGAAGCCGCACAGGTCCCTTCACCCTCGTCGGACAGGCTGGAACGCATGCTGGCGCTTGTCCAGGACCGGCTTGAGACCCTGGCAGATGTGGCCGATGAACTCCGTGTTTTCTTTTTCGAACCGCGTTTCACAGCGGAGGTGGTTGCTGTCCTGCGAAAAGATTCGGCCAAGAAAGTACTTTGGTCTTTTCTCCGACAGGTTCGAATGCTCGAGCGTCTGGATGCGGATTCCTTCAGGCTGATCATGAAAGAAGCGGGTAATGAGACCGGGATCTTGGGCAAAGATCTGTGGATGCCCGTGCGGGCGGCGCTCACAGGTCGGCTACACGGGCCGTCCTTAGCGGAAGTGGCAGCGTTGCTTGGGAAAGAGGTTTGCGAGAAACGAATCGCCAAAGTACTGGGAGTAAGCTGATGCGGGTCGCTGTTCTAATGGGTGGTGCTTCTCCCGAGCGGGACGTGTCGTTGGCTTCGGGGGACGGAATCGCAAAGGCGCTGGAGAAGCGAGGCTACGACGTGATCCGTGTGGATCCCGTTTTTGGTCTGGAGGGCTGGTTGCAAGGCGGCCGCGTTCCTCAGGCACGACTAACCGCCGAGCCACCGTCGCTGGATGACTTGCCGGAGAACGCCGAACTTCGAATCGCCGACACACTCCTGGCCCTGCGCCGCGAAGCTGTGGATGTCGCTTTCATCGCACTGCACGGCGGCACCGGCGAGGACGGGCACGTCCAGGCAGTCCTCGACATGGCGGGCCTGCCCTACACAGGTTCCGGCGCTCTGGCCAGCGCTGTTGCCATGGACAAGGCAACGGCGAAACGCCTCTTTCGCCACGAAGGCGTGATCACGCCCGAGTGGGTCCTGTTGAAGCACCGGGATAAGCCAGCAGATGCAACGCTCGTCGGAGCCATCATTGACCGTTTCGAGCTTCCTGTGGTCGTCAAGCCGAACAACCAGGGCAGCACCGTGGGTTTCAGCTTGGTTGAAAAGAAAGAGCAACTGGGTGCCGCCCTCGAAAAAGCCTGGCAATTCGACGACGCTCTTGTGGAGCCTTTCATCCCCGGCAGGGAAGTAACCGTCGCCATTTTGGACGGGCGCGCCTTGCCGGTTGTTGAAATCATCCCTGAGCACGGTGTGTACGACTACGAGTGCAAGTACACGAAAGGTAAGAGTCGCTACGTTGCTCCGGCCGAACTGCCCGTAGAGGTGGCCGCTTGGTTGCAGGGCCAGGCCGAAAAGGCATTCCGCGCCCTCGGCTGCCGCGACTACGCGCGCGTCGACTTCCGGTTGAGGGACGACAACACACCCTTCTGCCTCGAAGTAAACACCGCACCCGGCATGACGGAGCTCAGTTTGGTTCCGAAGGCAGCTCGGGCCGCCGGCATCGAGTTTGACGAGCTCTGCGACCGAATCGTTCAGCTGGCGCTTTCGAGGAAACAGCAGTGACCCTGGCCGATTTTGAAGAACTGTTTCAAAGTAGACCCGCGGCGATCGGTGTTGTCCATTTGTTGCCGCTACCGGGCAGTCCTCGTTACGCTGGTCGCTTTCAAGCCGTTCTGGAACAAGGGTTGCGGGATGCACGTAACTACGCGGAAGCCGGTTTCGATGCCCTGATCGTGGAAAATTTCGGTGATGCGCCCTTCTACGGTTCAAACGTCGGTCCTGAGACAGTAGCTGCCATGGCCGTGGTTGCCAAGGAACTCCGTTCACAGGTTGATTTGCCTCTGGGAGTGAACGTCCTGCGGAACGATGCCCGTGCCGCTCTTTCCGTAGCCGTTGCCTCAGGAGCGGAGTTCATTCGCGTGAACGTGCACACGGGCGCAATGTTGACGGATCAGGGGCTTTTGCAGGGCGACGCTGCTGCCACGCTGCGTCACAGACGCCTGCTTGCAGCTGACGTCCGCATTTTCGCGGACGTGCTCGTGAAGCACGCGGTGCCCCTTGCGGAGCTCAGTCTCGAACAGGCTGCTGCGGAAGCAGTGGAGCGCGGCCTGGCGGATGCCGTAATTCTGACCGGAAAAACCACGGGCGACGAAGCGGACCCGATTGCAGTTGCCAGCGTTAAAGAGGCGCTTGCCGACGTTCCCGTGCTGGTCGGGAGTGGCATTACACCGGTGAACGTAAGGCATTTTGGGCGTGCAGACGGATTCATTGTGGGCTCTGCTGCGAAAGTCGGCGGGAAAGCAACGGGCCCCGTGGACCCCGTGCGCGCACGAGCCCTCATCGAAGCAATTAAAGAAATGAGCGAGTAAAGGTGAGGTGAGGATGGCTCTGCGAATCCACAACACGATGTCCAGACAAAAAGAGGAATTCGTGCCGTTGCACGAAGGGCGAGTGGGCATTTACGTGTGCGGACCAACCGTCTACGATCACGCGCACATTGGCCACGCCAAAAGCTACGTCAGTTTCGATGTCGTCGTGCGTTATCTTCGCTACCTCGGCTACCGTGTGCGCTACGTACAAAACATTACGGACGTTGGCCATCTGCTCGACACTGGCGAGGATCGGATCCTGGTCGGGGCAGCGCGAGAGCGGATCGAACCGATGGAACTCGTGGAGCGGTACACGCGCAGCTATTTCGAGGACATGGACGCCTTGAACGTCCAACGCCCCGACATTTCGCCCCGCGCCAGCGGCCACATTCCCGAGCAGATCGAGCTCGTGAGCATCCTTTTGGAGAAAGGCTACGCCTACGAGGTGAACGGCTCCGTGTATTTTCACGTGCCGTCCTTTCCGGAGTACGGCAAACTGAGTGGTCGGAAGGTGGAGGACCAGGAAGCCGGGGCTCGAATTGAAGTGAATCCCGAAAAAAAGCACCCGGCCGATTTCGCGTTGTGGAAACGGGCCGAGCCTGAACACATCATGAAGTGGCGCAGTCCGTGGGGCTGGGGGTATCCCGGGTGGCACATTGAATGCTCGGCCATGTCCATGAAGTACCTTGGCCCCACGCTGGACATCCACGGCGGCGGCATGGAGAACATTTTTCCGCATCACGAATGCGAAATTGCTCAAAGCGAAGCCGCCACAGGGCAAACCTTCGTGCGCTACTGGATGCACAACAACATGGTACTCGTGAACGGCGTCAAGATGAGCAAGTCGTTAGGAAATTTCACAACCATCAAAGAGGCTCTGGCCAAGTACAAACCTGAGCAAATTCGTTTCTTCATTCTTACCAGTCACTACCGGTCGCCGCTGGACTTCAGTGAAGAAGCTCTGAAAGCTGCGGGCGAGGGCATCGCCAGGTTGCACGGCGCCTACAAGAAGCTGTTGAACAAGGCACGGCACGCCGGGGCCGGCCCGATCAGCGAGAAAATGCGCGAGGCAGGCGAGGGACACAAAGCGCGCTTCCTCGAAGCGATGGACGACGATTTCAACACACCGCAAGCCCTGGCCGCTCTTTTCGACCTGTCGAGGGAAGTCAACACGTACCTGGATGGGGCCGCAAATATCACAGAAGAGACGACTCGTTACCTGATCGGTCTCTACGAAGAACTGGCAGGCCAAATTCTTGGCATTTTGCCATTCTCTAAGGGCGAATCCGTCGATCTGGCGCCTTTCGTCGAACTGCTGCTCGAGGTGCGCTCAGAACTTCGGAAGAAGCGCGAATTCGAGCTGGCCGACAGAATTCGTGCAAGGCTCGGCGAACTCGGCGTCGTTTTGCGGGACACGAAAGAAGGCACCGAGTGGGAACTGGTGTAGTGGCTTGCGCGTGAGCTTCGGCCCCTGCGAATGGGTTCGCGGGCGGGCCCGATAGTCGGTTTCAACGCATCTCCGCTCGCGACAACCGGGGATCTCAACCGCCGGGGGAAGTGAAGTCGGCTCGATTAAGGTGCGTCGCCGTGAATCGATTTTCAAGTGAGGTAGCCGGTGGTTTGCGACTACCGCCCGGGTCGGAAGGGAGTTGGAGAAAGCGTCCATCCCGACGGCTTAACCGGGGGCGCAGCCGCCAAATTAGTCCTTGCACCGCTGGGGCGAATTTGCTAAAATGAGCTGGGTTCAGCGTTTTCGCTGAAATCTGGGGACAAGGGACAGTCGGACAAGACCGGAGGTAGCCAATGAGTGAAGACAAAGACGCGGTAAGCCTACCTTACGTGGTCATCAACGAGGAAGAGTGCAAAGACTGCGGTCTTTGCATCGAAGCCTGCCCTGTCGACGTTCTCTTTCGCCAAGACAAACTCAACAAGATGGGCTACCACCCCACAGGCTACGTGGGTGAGGGTTGCACGGGATGTGGCATTTGTTTCTACGTGTGTCCTGAGCCGGGTGCGATCACGGTTTACAAACGCGGTTACGTGCCAAAGAAGGAGGCGGCGTAATGGCAAAGCAGCTCATCAAAGGGAACGAAGCGGTGGTGAAGGGCGCCATCCTGGCGGGCTGCCGGGCTTACTACGGGTACCCAATCACACCCGCATCCGAGATTGCCGAAGCCGCCGCCTACTACCTGCCGCAGGTCGGCGGCGTTTTTTTGCAGGCCGAGAGCGAGGTGGCAGCCATCAACATGGTGTACGGTGCTGCCTCGGCTGGAATCCGCGTGATGACGGCGTCTTCCAGCCCGGGCATCAGTCTGAAGCAGGAGGGTATCAGCTACCTGGCTGGTTCCGAATTGCCGTGTGTCATCGTGGACATCATGCGTGGCGGTCCAGGGCTTGGCAACATCGCCCCGTCTCAGGGCGACTACAATCAGATCGTCAAGGGCGGTGGCCACGGAGAGTACAAGCTGCTGGTTCTGGCGCCAAACTGCGCGCAGGAAATGTGTGATCTCACCATGCTGGCGTTCGAGCTGGCGGACAAGTACCGCAATCCTGCGATCGTGTTGGCCGACGGCTTCATCGGCCAGATGATGGAACCGGTCGAGTTTCCCGAGCCGCGCCCAGGTGTTCCCGAGAAGCCTTGGGCTTTGCACGGCGACATTCACGACCAGGAACGGCTCATTACCTCCATCGAGCTTGAGCCGGAGATCATGGAAAAGCACGTGCTCCACCTGCAAGAGAAGTACGCACAGATCGAGAAGGAAGAGATTCGCTACGAGACGTACCGCACCGAAGATGCCGAGATCGTCCTCGTTGGTTACGGCATCGTTTCTCGCCTGCTGCAAACCGTCGTTGACCTGATGCGCGACGACGGCTACCGGGTGGGGCTGCTACGTCCGATTTCGCTTTGGCCGTTCCCAAAACCGCAGATTTCGGAGTTGACGGAGCAGGTGAAAGCTTTCTTTGTCGTTGAGATGTCAAACGGCCAGATGGTGGACGACGTTCGTCTGGTGGTAAACGGGCGCAAGCCCGTGTGGTTCTACAGCCGAATGGGCGGTGTTGTCCCGAGTGTGGAGGAGATCCGGCAGGCACTGACAAAACGTCTTGAGGCGTGAAAATGGCACAGCTTGTTTTGCGTAAACCCGAATCTTTCTACGACATTTACACGCGCAAACCGGGCGCGAACAAACAGCAGACCCACTACTGCCCGGGCTGCGGTCACGGCATTTTGCACAAACTGATCGCCGAGGCGATGGATGACTTTGGCATTCGCGACCGAACCATCATGATCAGCCCCGTCGGCTGCAGTGTGTTTGCCTACTACTACTTCAAGTGCGGCAATGTGCAGGTTGCCCACGGGCGTGCACCCGCAGTGGCCACGGGTATCAAGCGCGCCCTTCCCCACAGCATCGTCATCAGCTATCAGGGCGACGGTGATCTTGCCGCCATTGGTGGTAACAACATACTTCAAGCAGCAAACCGTGGTGAACGCATTACCGTCTTTTTTGTTAACAACGCAATCTACGGCATGACCGGTGGTCAGATGGCACCGACCACACTTGTTGGCCAGAAAACAACGACCACCCCCTTCGGTAGACGGGCCGAGAACGAGGGCATGCCGCTGAGAGTTTCCGAGCTTCTGGCCACTCTGGAGTCGCCCGTGTACATCGAGCGCGTTGCGCTGACGGACACGAAGAACATCATGCGGGCGCGCAAAGCCGTTCGGAAAGCCTTGCAGGTGCAGATGCAAGACCTGGGTTTTTCGCTTGTGGAGGTTCTGAGCGCCTGCCCCTCGGGCTGGAAGATGACACCGGTCGATTCGATCAAGTGGATGAACGAGGTGATGGTCAAGTACTACCCCTTGGGTGTGTTCAAAGACATCACCAAGGAGGTCGAGCCTCAGCCGCTTCCGCCGATTTCCTACGATCTGGAAGGCATCGACGAGAAACTCAACTTGCCGAAGGCCGAAGAAGAGATCGTCGGGGAGCGGCCAACGGTTCCTCAGCAGTACGCGAACCCACGCGTCAAGATCGCCGGGTTTGGTGGTCAGGGCGTGCTACTGTTGGGACTGGCACTGTCCGAATCGGGCATGAGGCAGGGCTACCAGGTGTCCTGGCTGCCCTCGTACGGACCCGAAATGCGAGGCGGTACGGCTAACTGTCACGTGAACTTGAGCGAGCGGAGGATCGGGTCGCCCCTGGTGTCCCAGCCGTCTGTGCTGATCGCGATGAATCGCCCCTCGCTGGACAAGTTTGAACCGGAAGTGGTAAAAGGTGGACTGATCATCTACGATTCTTCGCTGATTGACCGACCCGTGTCGCGGACGGACGTCGAGGCCTTCCCAATTCCGGCTACCAAGATGGCAGACGAACTGGGGAACACCCGGGCTGCGAACATGGTTGTGTTGGGCGCGTACGTTGGTTACACTGGCGTGGTGGATGTGGACACGGTTCTGCGTACTCTGCCCAAGGTCATCAAGCGCAAGAATCTCGTACCACTGAACGAAAAGGCGGTGAAGAAGGGCGTCGAGTTTGCCCGCAACTTCAAAGCCTCGAAGGCAAACTGACACTGTTCCGCGCTTTCCGGTGCCGTGACCGGATTTGGCACGTCCAGCGGCGAATTCAATCGGGCGGTGCTGCGGCCTGGCCTGCTTGCGAACGGGCGGAAGGCCGGAGGCACGTGCTGAAGCGTGTTCCCTCCGACTCGGCAAAGGCAGGGAGGAACAGCGTTCCCGTGCGCCTGTATTCTGGTCTGTGCCGGGCTGAGACTAAACGCGCAAAGGTTCGAAGCTGTGGTAACGTCCCTGTAGCGGGTCAATCCCTGTGGGGAACAAGCCCACGGGGATTTTCGTTTGTGCGGCGGGTTGGCACGCGAAAGCGATTGAACCCCCAGAAGCGCTTCGCGTGCTCTCGGGATTTTGACGGATACAGAGGACGAAACCGTCTGGCACAGGTGTTGCCGGGTAAGCGGTCGGCTTT
>CAZXXS010000127.1:0-41002 GCA_964644845.1 uncultured Cytophagia bacterium
GCCTTTGCTCGGACGCAAGTGTCGCGGGTGACACTGTGTCGGCCTGGTGGGTCACGTGCTCAACTGGGGAGGAAGGCAGATTGAGAGTGCGAACACTGCATTCGTGGAACATCGATTACGCCGACGCCGTAGAGCTGCAAAACCGGCTTCGGCGGCAGGTGGTGACCGAGGGGAAGTTGAATGCCTACCGACTTGTGGCGGGAGCCGACGTCAGCTATTCGAAACCGACCAACTGGGTCTACGCTGGTGTGATTGTTTACGACCTTGAGCTCAAAGAGCCTGTAGAAGCCGCCACGGCGTCAGGCAAGAGTCCCTACCCCTACATCCCTGGCCTGTTGAGCTTTCGAGAAGCGCCCATTCTTCTGCAGGCTTTTCGGAAGATCCGCACGGTACCCGACGTTGTGATTTTCGACGGTCAGGGGATTGCCCACCCGCGCCGAATCGGGCTTGCTTCGCACGTTGGGCTGTGGCTGGATTTGCCCTCGGTAGGGTGCGCCAAGAGTGTTCTGGTGGGCGAGTACGACGAACCTGAGCACCACAAGGGCGCAGCTTCGCCGCTCGTCCACGACGGCGAAGTGGTTGGGATGGCTGTCCGCACGCGGCCGCGTGTCAAGCCGGTCTACGTTTCCGTGGGGCACAAGCTGGATCTGCCGACCGCCGTGAACGTTGTGCTTGCTTCCTGCACGCACTTCCGCTTGCCGGAACCAACGCGGCTGGCTCATCTGTTGGTGAACCGAATGCGCGAGCAGGAGGAAAAAGGCCGTGCCTGAGCGCTGTCGGACCGGATTAGTCTACTCCGACATCTACTTGAAACACGAAGCGGGGGCCTGGCACCCGGAGCGGCCAGAACGGTTGCAGGCCATTGTTGAAGGCCTGAAGCGGACCAACCTCTGGGAAAGACTCGTTCTCCTCGATCCCGCACCTGCTGATTTGAAATGGATCCACGCCATTCACGATCCCGCTTACGTTCAGAAAGTAAGGGAACTTTGTGAGTCGGGTGGAGGTTCGCTCGACCCCGACACCGCCGTAAACCGGCATTCCTTTGAGGTTGCGCTGTACGCCGCCGGGGGTGTGCTTCGGGCAGTGGATGCCGTTGTCGAAGGACGCGTGCGCAACGCGTTCTGTGCTGTGAGGCCGCCCGGTCACCACGCCGTGCATTCAGCGGCAATGGGGTTCTGTCTGTTCAACAACGTGGCCGTCGCCGCGCGGTACGTCCAGCGACAGCACGGCTACCGACGCGTGTTCATTGTGGACTGGGATGCTCATCACGGCAACGGCACGCAAGACGCGTTCTACGCTGATGCGTCCGTTTTCTACTTCAGTGTGCATCAGTACCCGCACTACCCTGGGACCGGAAGGCGCGACGAGCGCGGCGTAGGACCGGGCGAGGGGTTCACGCTCAACGTGCCAACGCCCGCCGGAGCCGGGGACGAAGACTACGAGAGAATTTTCCTGGACGAGTTGGTGCCCGCAGCCGATCGTTTTCGGCCGGATTTCATCTTGATCTCCGCGGGTTTCGACATTCAGGCCAGCGATTCGTTGAGCGGGATGCGTGTGACGCGTCGCGGTTTCGAACGTATGACCGAGATCGTTTGCAACCTGGCTGCAAGGCACTGTGAAGGACGCGTAGTGTCCGTTCTGGAGGGTGGGTACGCACGGCCAGGACTGGCCGACAACGTGCCCGCTCACGTGGCAGCGCTGTGCCAGTGCACGGAGCAGTCCTGAACCGACAAGTTCGCTGATTTGACAGCAAAAGCCAAGGAGGGGCCTGGTCCATTCCTCTTGCGCTCAACCTTACCCCAACGGAGTCGACGAACGGAAACCCACGCCTGCGACGTGCGTTGGTCTGGTGTAGTGATTGCTGGGGCCGGGTGCGTTGCCCTGCCAGCGGGATTCTCCTGAGTGAAAGTGTTCGTTGGGTGTTTGTCCCCGGGCCCGTGCGAGCGTTTGAGTTCTCCAAATGTTCCTGGGTTCTGGCCAACGCTTGGCAAGATACCTCGCACGTGTGATGCTCATTTGTGCGCATCTGATTCGCTTGCGGTTCTGGGTGCGCAACAGGAAACCGCTGTGGTTCATTTCCGTTTACAAACACTGGGACGAAGCTCTGCGCTCGATTCTGCACCGGCAAAAGGCGTTCTTGTGCGTCAAGCGTGGTAGAGGCAGGAGGTGGTAGACTGTGCTCAGGGACTGGCTTGTGTTCGCGTTGCTGCCCCTGCTTCTCGTTCGCGTGATCAGTTGTTCGGGACGCGCACAGCAAAGGGAAGGGGAGGCCATGAACCAGGACAGACTCGATCGGTTGCGCAACCGAATGGTTGAGGAACAGATCGTTGCAAGAGGTGTCAAGGACGAGCGCGTTTTGGCTGCCATGCGCAAGGTACCCCGGCATCTTTTCGTGCCGGAAAATCTGATTCCCGAGGCGTACGACGACACGCCTCTGCCCATCGGTCACGGCCAAACTATTTCGCAGCCCTACATTGTGGCGTTGATGACCGAGCTCTTGCAGCTCAGCGGCGACGAGAAGGTTCTGGAAGTGGGTACGGGTTCTGGCTACCAGGCGGCCATTCTGGGGGAACTTGCCAAAGAGGTCTACACAATTGAGATTGTGGAACCCCTGGCCAAACAAGCGGCCGAACGTCTGCGTGAACTCGGCTACACAAACGTGCACGTTCGGCACGGTGACGGCTACGACGGTTGGCCGGAACAGGCACCGTTCGATGGCATCATCGTCACAGCTGCGCCAGAGCGGATTCCCAAACCTCTTCTCGACCAGCTCAAGCCCGGAGGAAGGCTGGTTATCCCGGTAGGGGCTTGGAGCCAGGACTTGCTCGTGGTGAGCAAATCTCCAGACGGCAAAATCACGCGACGGGTGGTAATCCCCGTGCGTTTTGTGCCCATGACGGGGAAGGCCGAGCGTCTTCACTGAGGTCTGTGGCTGAAACAATCGTGCTGAGCCTGCGTAAGCATGAACGTGTTTGCGCGGGCTTTTCCGTTCTAACCGAGCGAGGTAAAGGAGGGTCGGATGAACAACGATTCCGATGTGAAACGGCTGTACCGGTCGCCGCGGGATCGCATGATCGCGGGTGTGTGCGGTGGGTTTGCTGAGTACCTGGGTGTAGATCCTGCGCTTGTGCGCATTCTGTGGCTGTTGACGGTTTTCGCGGGCGGCCTCGGCCTGTGGCTGTACATCGCAGCCTGGATCGTAGTCCCGGAACGTCCGGCGACGGCCGAAGAGCTGGCGCAACCACGGCCGAGCAACACGGGTGTTATTTGGGGAGTGGTGTTGGTCGTCGTCGGCCTGTTTTTGCTGGGACGGCGTTTTGAAATGTTCGATTTTTGGCCTTACTTTTCTTACTGGCACTGGAACGCCTGGCCCTGGTGGCGCCTGGATGCTGACGTGTGGATCCCACTTCTGATCATCATTGCTGGTGTAGTGTACATTTTCTACACCCTCTCGCGCGGCAGTCAGGCTGGCAAAGCTGCCCAAACACCAGCTCAGGCAGAACCTGCGGCCGAGGCCGCTCCCAGAGTGCACACGCGGCTCTACCGAGTACGTCAGGGACGCATGATTCTCGGCGTTTGTACGGGATTGGCGGACCACTTCAAAATGGATGTGAGTTTGATTCGATTGTTCTGGGTGCTCGGTACGCTCCTTACGTCGGTGACGGTTGGTGTGCTCCTGTACTTCATTCTGGCCATCGTACTGCCCGAAAAGCCTCCGGAAACCAGTACCTCCACAACCGAGCAGGGCGAGGTGCCGACTGGCAGCGAAAGCCTTTCCAGCGAATAAGCGCCGGAGGTGAGGATGAAAAAAGCGTCTGCTTCGTTGTGGATTGGCATTTTGCTCACTGTTGTGGGGCTGTGGATGCTGGCCGACCGGCTCGGGTATCTGGAGTTCGACTGGTACCACGCCTACCCGGTGGTGATTCTCTTCCTGGGGTTGATTTTCGTTGTGCGGCTTGTAGGAGCTGGTGACCGCAGCGCCCTTTTCCCCGCTGTGACGCTCACCTTAATCGGGTTGTTTTTCGTGCTGCGTAATTACAACTTGATGATCTACACTTACGCGGACGAGTACTGGGCCCTTCTGGTTGCCATCCTTGGTGTAGGTTTCGTGGCGGAGTTCTTTGCCTCGCCCACGTCCTGGGGGTTGCTCATCCTCGGGTTGATCCTCGTGTTCTTTGGTGTGGCCGTTTTCGGCGACCGCATCGGCTACTGGGATGGCCAGGAAATGCTGAGGTACTGGCCCGCCCTTCTTGTACTGCTCGGGCTCGTGCTGGTGTTTCGGGACCTTTTGGGGGCGCACGAAAACCGTGAAAATTCGACGGGTGGACCGGAGTGACGGGCCGGCGTTCGGGAGGGATCGCCAGCTGAGTCGTGGTGTTTTTGGTCCCGGTTACCTCGTCCGGATGCCAGTACCCTGGATCGGGAGGCAGCGTTCCGGCGTGTTACCAGGGTACCCGCAAGCCCAGAGCTGAGTCCGAGAAGGGACACAGGGCCAGGACATCTGGTTCAGCCCTCAGGGCAAGCCGACGCTGTGCGGAAATGAGACGAGCAAGCGGGGTAACGTTTTTTCCCGGTCTTGCGAGTACCGGCTCTCGGGTGTGAACACATCTGGCGGCTCAAATACCACCGGTCTGCTTGTGGGGGAGAAGGTTACTGCTCCCGTCCGAAGCTCGCGGTCGTACCCTGAATCAGTGACACCCGACTCGCGGCAAGGTCTTGTTGCGCCAACGACGCCCAAGTTGCTTGGGGTGCCTCCACATTCCCGGAGGGAATCGGGGAACCTTCGGGCTCGGCATCGCTTGACTAATTCCCGAAAAATGCTTAAGTTTGCAAGGTTCTCGTGGTGCTGCAGCGCAGTTCCCCAGGAAAGAAGGATTCGAACTTGGCACAGCTCAGGATCGCTGTTTTCGCGTCGGGCAGAGGGTCGAATCTTGAGGCCATTCTTCGGGCCATTGACCGCGGCCAGCTGGATGCCTGCGTCTGCGCGGTGATCAGCAACCGCGCCACGGCCGGTGCCCTCCAAATTGCTTCCAAACGTCGGATCCCAGCCTACCACCTCACGCAGAAACAATTTCCCGACCAGGAATCGTTTGATACCGAAGTCCTTTCTGTACTTCGCAAGCACGACACGAACTTCATCGTGCTGGCGGGTTACCTGAAGAAATTGAGCCCAACCATCGTGCGTGCTTACCCGAACCGGATCCTGAACATTCACCCGGCCCTGTTGCCGTCATTTGGGGGCAAGGGAATGTACGGGCATCACGTCCACGAGGCCGTGCTGGCCTACGGTTGCAAAGTGACGGGGGTGACGGTGCACATCGTGACTGAAGAGTACGACGCCGGTCCGCCCGTCATTCAGCGCTGTGTTGAAGTCCGTGACGACGACACACCGGAGACATTGGCGGCACGAGTGTTGAGGGTTGAACACCGTGTGTTTCCGCAGGCGCTGCAGTACTTCGCCGAAGGCAGGGTACGGGTCGAGGGGCGCCGTGTTCGCATTTTGCCCGCACCCGAAGGGAGGTAGCTTGGGGTGAGACTGGTAGGTCGCCTTCGAGCTGTTGCGCTGGCCTCCGTCTTTTTGCCGCTCGTCTTGGGAGCTTGCTCGCGTCCGCAGTCTGGCGCTGATCTGGTAGACGTCCAGCAAGTGGTTCCCGACATCGTGGTGGACCTGAAGTACGCAACGCCGGACAATTTCACGGGGCAGGTGCTTTACGAAGTGCCCCGTTGTTTCTTGCGTCGCGCGACAGCCGAACGTCTCGCTCGTGTGCAGGCGCGCCTGCGGAAACGGGGACTGGGCCTCAAGATCTGGGACGGCTACCGACCGCGGTCGGTGCAGTGGAAAATGTGGGAGCTCGTGCCCGATTCTCGCTACGTGGCCGACCCGCGCAAAGGCTCGCGGCACAATCGGGGCGCTGCTGTGGACGTTACGCTTGTCGATTCCACGGGGCGCGAGTTGGAAATGCCCACCGGTTTTGACGACTTCACGGAGAAGGCGCACAGGGATTACCAGGGGGGCAGTCAGAGGGCACGGCAGAATCGCGACCTGCTTGAAGCAGTAATGAGGTCGGAGGGTTTTGTGCCGCTGCCGACGGAGTGGTGGCACTTTGACGACCCGGACTGGCGTAGCTACGATTTACTCGACATTTCTCTCTCTGAATTGGCGCGTCGGGCAGACGCGGGGCGGAAGGCGGGAAAGTAGCGCGCTGCTTTTCCCATCCGGGGGCTTGTGAAATGGGTGCTGCAGGCGGATTTGGAGACTGAAACCGACGGAAAGACATTGTGAAGCGAGCCATTGTTAGCGTCTGGGACAAGCGAGGTGTTGTCGAGTTTGCCAGGGGGTTGGTTGATCTGGGTTACGAAATCCTCTCGACTGGAGGCACGGAAAGGGCGTTGCGCGAGGCCGGGGTCCCTGTGGTTGCGGTGTCATCGGTGATCGGGTTCCCGGAAATTCTTGGCGGCCGCGTGAAAACCCTGCACCCGGCCATTCTCGGCGGTATCCTTGCGCGCCGCGACGATCCGGGCCAAATGAAACAGCTTGAGGAATTGGACATTGCTCCCGTCGATCTGGTAGCCGTCAATCTTTACCCGTTCGAGGAAACAATCGCGCGAGAAGGCGTAACGTTGGCGGAAGCACTCGAGAACATCGACATCGGCGGCCCGACGATGGTGAGAGCGGCGGCCAAGAATTTCCCCAGCGTGACGGTTGTTGTGGATCCTCTGGATTACGGCTGGGTGCTGGAGAAAATGCGAGCCGGGATCCTTGGCGAAGACGACCGGCGTCGCCTGGCTGCCAAAGCGTTTGCCAGGGTTTCGGCGTACGACCGCACGATTGCTAACTACCTGGGTGAAAGCCCCGAAGGTTGGCCCGCGGAGCTTGTTTTGCCGCTGCAGAAGGTTCAGGACCTGCGCTACGGGGAGAATCCTCACCAGTCCGCTGCTTTCTACCGTGTTGGCGAGGAACGTGGTGTGGCGGCGCTGACGCAGCTGCACGGTAAGGAGCTGTCGTACAACAATTACCTGGATGTGGACGGCGCTCTGGGGCTGGTGTTGGAGTTCAGCGAGCCGGCCGCTGTGATTGTGAAGCACAACAACCCGTGCGGCGTCGGTGTGGCGGACACGCTTGTCGAGGCCTACAAGAAGGCGTTGGCCACGGACCCGGTTTCGGCCTTTGGGGGCATCGTTGCCGTAAACCGCCCTGTGGACGAGGCGCTGGCGAACAAACTACGGGAGCTCTTTCTCGAAGTAGTCGTGGCTCCTTCGTTTGACCAGGCAGCGCTTGCGGTGCTGACCCGTAAGAAGAACTTGCGCTTGCTGGTTGTCCCGGAGTACGGGAAACGACGTTCGCACGCAGACTGGGAGGTGAAATCCGTTTGGGGCGGCGTGCTTGTGCAAGAGTTTGACGAACTGGCGGCCGAAAAAGAATCCGACTACCGCGTGGTGACGAAGCGGCAACCCACGGAACAAGAGTGGCGGGCTCTGCGTTTCGCCTGGGCCGTCACTCGCTGGGTCAAATCGAATGCGATCGTCTTTGCCGCGGAAGACCGTACCCTGGGCATCGGTGCGGGGCAAATGAGCCGGGTCGACTCGGTGCACCTGGCCGCCTGGAAAGCGGGCAACGCCAATCTGGATTTGAAAGGTAGTGTGTTGGGTTCCGATGCGTTTTTCCCGTTCCGAGACGGGGTAGACGCCGCTGCAGAGGCCGGCGCGACAGCCATTATTCAGCCCGGTGGCTCGGTTCGCGACGAAGAGGTCATCCAGGCCGCGGATGAACACGGAATGGCCATGGTTTTCACAGGGCACAGGCACTTCAGACATTGACGGTCCTGCCGATTTGAACGTTGAGGACGGATCCGAACTGGCCGGGGGCTGCTGAGTTGAAACGAGGTTCAAAGGGTTCGCAGGCAGGTACAAGCAAAGCTGGGCCGCGTTGGTGAGCTTTTGCGAGGCTGCGAGGTCGCAAGACTGGGTTGGCCCGCTGGCTTCTCAAAAGAATCTGTTTGTCTGAACAAAAGAGAAATCCCCGCTGCGTTGGGCAGGATGCACCACATGTTAGCGTGAGAGGTCAGGCATGCCATTCTCGTTGTTCGGGTTGTTTGGGAACGATTTGGCCATGGATCTGGGTACGGCCAACACTTTGGTTTTCGCCAAGGGCCGCGGCATTGTGGTAAACGAGCCGTCCGTTGTGGCCATTCGCCGCAGTGACCAGGAAATCGTGGCCTACGGGGCAGAGGCCAAGGAAATGGTCGGGCGTACCCCGGGCGAGATCACCACAGTGCGCCCGCTTCGTGACGGCGTGATCGCCGACTTTGAACTGGCCGAGCGCATGATCCGCTATTTCGTGCGGAAGGTGCAGGGCAGTCGTTTCGTCCGACCGCGCATGGCGATCGCCATTCCGTCTGGAATTACCGAGGTGGAGAAAAGGGCCGTTCGCGACTCCGCGGAACACGCCGGAGCCAGAGAAGTGTATCTTGTGGACGAACCCATGGCGGCGGCGATCGGTGTGGGATTGCCTGTCGAAGAGCCTGCGGGCAGCATGATTGTGGACATCGGTGGCGGAACCACCGAAATCGCGGTGATCTCGCTTTCCGGCATTGTGACGGACATCTCGATTCGCATCGCTGGCGACGAGATGAACGACT
Source organism: uncultured Cytophagia bacterium (assembly GCA_964644845.1). Lineage (GTDB taxonomy): Bacteria > Zhuqueibacterota > Zhuqueibacteria > Oleimicrobiales > Geothermoviventaceae > Geothermovivens. Next base: position 8,640 of record CAZXXS010000127.1, read on the forward strand.
CGATCATCCAGTACCTGAAACGCAAACACAACCTTCTGATCGGCGAAAACACGGCTGAGCAGATCAAGGTTACGATTGGTTCGGTGCCTCCCCACAAGGGCGAAGGCAAATTGACCATCAAGGGCCGCGACATCGTGGCTGGCATCCCGCGGACGGTGGAGATCACAGGCGAAGAGGTACAGGAGGCGCTGGCAGAGGCAGTGACGGCCATCATCGACTCGGTGAAGTTGTGTCTGGAACGGACGCCGCCCGAACTTTCTGCGGACATTTTGGACCGTGGCGTGATTCTTTCCGGCGGCGGCGCTCTGCTGAAAGGTCTGGATGAACGGCTGCGCCAGGAGACGGGGCTGCCCGTGTTCATTGCAGACGACCCGCTGACCTGCGTGGTGCGGGGTACGGGCAAAATCCTGGAGGATCTGCCTCGTTACGAAAAAGTGCTGACGAAAGTGAAACGCTACTGAGATCTCCCGACCCTGAGTCGGGTTGAGGTGATGTGACTCCATGTCGGTAACACTACGCGAGTGGGCTACCTTTGGTCTTGCCCTTTTTCTCTCGCTTGTTCTCCTCGCCAGTAATGAGCATCGGCAGGTGCAGTTTGTGCGGGCCACGGCCCTCTCGGTAGCTGCCACCTTGGATGCTGCTCTCACCAGCCTGCGTGCCATCCCCACCAGCAAGAGGATGATTCGCCGTCTGTCGGCCGAGAATGCCCGTCTTCTCCTGGAAAACGCTCGTTACCGCGAAGCGGCTTTGGAGAACCGGCGGCTGCGCGAGTTGCTGGGGTTCAGACGCCGCAGCAAGTTCGACGTCATCCCGGCACAGGTGATCGGCAAAAGCCTGGAAGGGGCAGTGCGCACAATTACGGTGGACGTCGGTGCCCTGGACGGTGTTCGAAAAGATGATCCAGTAGTGAACGCGTCCGGACTGGTGGGGCGTGTGTACCTGGTGGGCAAGCATTCGGCCACGGTACACCTTCTCCTTGACCGTAACTTCAAGGTGGCTGCTTTGATCGAGCGCACTCGCGTCAATGGCATCCTTTCCTGGAGCGGTGGCGAGTACTGCTTGCTCGAAGATGTTCCCGCCAGGGCCGACGTGGGCATCGGAGACGTCATTGTGACCTCGGGCCTGGGTGGCATTTACCCGAAGGGCATCCGACTCGGGTTGGTCGTGGAGATCAGCGAGGACGTGACGAGCATTTTCAAAACCATTTTTGTTCGACCCGCTGTGGACTTCAGCCGACTGGAGGAAGTGGCAATCCTTCGTCGACAGAGTACGAAGCGCTGAGAGGGGAGCATGCAGATTGTTGCCATTGCATTTGCCCTCGTCAGCGCGACCGTTTTGCAGGTTACGTTTGTTGATCTGATTTCCGTCTTTTCGATCGAGCCAAATCTGCCGCTCGTCGTTTTGCTTTTCTTCATTCCAAGGCGGAGCATCATCGACGGGTTGGTTTTGGCGTTTTTTTCGGGCTTACTTTTGGACCTCCTGGGAGGTAGTCCGCTCGGACTCAGCTCGTTAGCGCTGAGTGTGGCCGCTTTTCTCGTGGGCGCGGTGTCGCGGGATTGGGTGGAGGTCGATTACCAGAAGATGGCCCGTCTTTTTCTGCTCGGGTCCCTGGCTTTCGAGGTCATTTTCAACGGTATCTACCTGCTTGGCTCGGCGCTTGGACCGGTGGGAGGGTTTCTGCGCTACGCTTTGCCTGGCACTGTGTACGATGTGTCGCTCGGCATGCTGATTTTGGCGGCGCTCCCGCGCGACTGGTGGCGAAAGATTTAGCGCGTCGGGAGAAAGGCTCGCAGGCATCTGGAGAATACTTGTCTGAGGGACGGGATTCCCCGTGGTCAACTCACGCCTCGACATCGAATCGCGACGCCGAATCTTCGCGGCAGTGGTCGGGATACTTTTCTCGATCCTCCTGCTGCGGCTTGGCTACCTGCAGCTGATTCAGCACTCGGTGTACTACCAGTGGTCCGAGCAAAACCGCATCCGGGTCGTGAGTTTGGAGCCTCCTCGCGGCCAGATTTTCGACCGGAACCATGAGCTGCTTGTCGACAACGCACCGAGCTACTCCCTGGCTGTTTTGCCCTACCAGTTTCTGCATGCCGATTCTCTTGTGCAGCGTCTGGCCGGTCTCGTTGGTTTGCAGCCCGAGGAAATCTTGCGGCGGATGCGTAGAAACATGATCGGCGCTTTTCGACCCGCTAAGATTCAGCGCGACCTGGATTTCAGCATTCTGGCGAGACTGGAGGAGCGTCGTTTGGAGCTGCCTGGGCTTGTGATCGAGACAGAGCCAAAGCGCAAGTACCTGGGCCGGTCCCGGATGAGCCACCTGCTTGGTTACCTGGGCGAGGTGAACGAACGCGAGTTGAAGTCTCTGAAACAGTACGGCTACCGGTTGGGCGACATTGTCGGCAAACGGGGTCTTGAGCGCGAATACGAGGTAGAGCTACGAGGCAAACGCGGCTACCGCTACGTCGAAGTGGATGCTCTGGGGCGAGAGATCCGGACTCTGCCGGAGGGCAAACCGCAGCCACCGGAACCGGGGCTGAACCTGATTCTTGCTCTTGACGACCGTTTGCAGGCCAAGCTCGAAGAGCTGCTGCGCGGCAAACGGGGCGCTGGGGTGTTCGTCAATCCTCGCAACGGCGAGGTCCTTGCACTGGCCAGCTCGCCGGATTACGATTTGAACTGGTTCACGGGAGTGCTTGACCCGGTCATTTGGGACTCCTTGATTTCCGATCCGGGCAGACCCCTGCTGGACCGTGCTACCCAGAGCGCGTTTCCACCGGGTTCGACCTACAAACTGGTCACGGCCATCGCGGGCCTCAATGAGGGCATTTTCACGCCGGAGTCGCGCGTGACTTGCAGGGGGGCGCTTCGCTACGGGCGCCGCTCGTTTGCGTGCTGGTTCGGCAAGGGACACGGGACGCTGGACCTGTACGGGGCAATTGAGCAAAGCTGCAACGTCTACTTTTACACGATGGGTTTGCGCGTCGGTGTGGATCTGTGGGCTGAGTACTCCCACCGACTGCACTTCGGTGAACCGACGGGCCTCGACATCCCTGCCGAAAAGAAGGGACTGGTGCCTGACCGTGAATACCTGGACCGTCGATTCGGCAAGGGGAGGTGGAGCGAGGGGTTGATGTTAAACATGGCCATTGGACAGGGCGACCTCTTGGTCACGCCGGTGCAGATGGCCCAGTTCGCCATGTTGCTTGCCAATCGTGGCGTCGGCTACCGGCTCCACGCCGTCAAGGCGATGGAACACCCACTGTCGGGGCAGATCATTCCTGCTCGGATCGACAGTTTTCGCATCCAAGGAGTCCGACCGGACGTTTGGGACGCCGTTCGCGAAGGGATGTACCGCGTTGTGAATGGTGTGCACGGCACAGCAAGAGGATCGCGGTTACCGGATGTGGAGGTTGCCGGCAAAACGGGTACAGCTCAGAATCCGCACGGGAAACCGCACGCGTGGTTCATCGGGTTTGCTCCGTACGAAAATCCGGAAATCGCGTTCTGCGTGTTTGTGGAGAACGGTGGGGGTGGGTCTGTGGCGGCGGCGCCCATCGCCCGGGAAGTGCTACGCTACTACTTCGACGTTGTTCGAAAATCTTCGACGCTGGAAACCGTCGACGCCGACACACGCGAGGGTGCCCGATTGTGAGTCGGACGTGGCGAAAACGCTGGGAACACCTGGACAAGAGCATCCCAGTTCTGACGTTCCTCCTGCTTGGCTTTGGACTGGTGGCCCTCTACAGCGCCAGCAGCCACGCTGCGGCACAGCCTTGGGGAGGGAATTTTGGGCGCCAGATCATCTGGCTCGCGATTGGCCTGGTTGGGTTCTTAGCCGCCGCGCTTGTGCCTCCGAGCTTTTTCCGCGACTACGCCTACCCCATTTACGGGGTTTTTCTCGTTCTGCTGGTTCTGCTCCTTTTCGTGGGGCGGGGTCCTGGTGTGGCCCGTTGGATCCCGCTTGGTCCCCTTCACCTCCAGCCGTCGGAACTCGCCAAGGTCGGACTCATTCTTGCACTGGCCCGCTACTTGACCGAACACAAGCGGGACCTACAACGGCCCACTGAGGTGGCACTGGCGTTTGCGCTGGCTCTGGTGCCAATGGCTCTGGTGGCTAAACAGCCGAACCTGGGAACGTCGCTGGTGTTTGGTGCGTTGTCCATCCCCATGCTCTTCTGGGCGGGTTTGCCTCTGTTCTCGTTGTTTGTAATCCTGTCCCCGTTCGTAAGCTTCTTGGCTTCTTTTCACCTCGTGGCGTTTCTGGCCGTGATGGGTTTGGTGATCGTGGTACTACTGACTGCACGGGCTGGATTGCGTCTTTCCGTGTTCGTTGTGCTTGCCAATCTCAGCATGGCGGCTCTGGCGCCGGTGCTCTGGAATCACCTGCACGCGTACCAGCAACAGCGTATCCTCACATTTCTGGGACTGCGCGAAGACCCGACCGGGATGGGCTACCAGGTGATTCAGTCCAAGGTGGCCGTCGGTTCGGGCGGGCTCTTCGGCAAAGGGTTGCTGCACGGAACCCAGACCCACCTGAAGTTTCTTCCCGCTCAGCACACAGACTTCATCTTCTCGGTGATTGGTGAGGAGCTGGGATTCATCGGTGCGAGTTTCGCTCTTCTTCTGTTTCTGATTTTGATCACGCGGTGCCTACGGGTGGCGTCCGCAGCACGGAACCGTTTTAACAGTCTGGTCGTTGTGGGGGTGGTTTCCGTCATTACCTTTCACGTGTTCGTAAACGTGGGCATGGTGCTGGGCATGATGCCCGTGGCTGGATTGCCCCTGCCGTTCATGAGTTACGGCGGAAGTTTTCTGCTGAGTTGTCTGGTGATGATGGGGCTCGTCGTGAACGTCTCAATGCGGTGGGACGAATACTGAACGCAGGCACCCAGAATGTCTCGTTGGGTGAGGAGGAAACGTGCATCCTGTTTTGTTTCGCATCGGTAGGTTTGAACTGCACAGCTACGGCTTGATGCTGGCCATCTCATTTGTGGTGGGTATCTGGTTGTCGATGAGGCGTGCGCAAAAGGTCGGGATCAACCCGAACCACATCATGGATCTGTCTGTGGTGATCATCATCAGTTCGATCGTCGGCGCGCGCGGGTTGTACGTGATTTTTCACTTGGATGAATTTCGTGGCCACTGGATCGACACCTTCAGCCCCATCCAGAGCAACGGCGAGATTGGCTTAGCCGGGCTCACGCTGTTGGGTGGTGTTGTGCTGGCCATTGCTGCCTCGCTGCTGTACTTGTGGTGGCGTCGAATGCCCATTTTGAAGACGGCAGACGTGGTGATTCCCGCGTTTGCACTCGGCATTTTCTTCACCCGTATCGGTTGTTTCCTGAACGGATGCTGTTTTGGACACGCGTGTTCGGGACCTCTTTGTGTTGTGTTCCCGCCGAACAGCCCCGCAGGTGCTACGTACCCGGGCACACACATTCACCCGACTCAGCTCTACTCTTCGGCCTACGGCTTACTCATTTTTGGGATCTTGATGTGGTTGGATCGGCGCAAACCCTTCGACGGCTACGTGTTTTTCTGGGGGTTGGTTTTGTACGGGATCGCACGTTTCCTGATTGATTTTCTGCGGTACTACGAGCCCAGCATGATCGCGTTGCACGTGGCTGGAGCGCCCATCACCGTCAACCAGCTGATCAGCCTCGGCATGATTGTCACAGGCGCTGCGTTTCTGTTGTGGAAGCACCGGCAGGTCAAATTGCGGCGAGAGTGAGAGCGGCCAGAGGCGCTGGAAATGGCGCGGGGAAAGCGCTGGCGGGGAGTCGCGCGCCTTGCGATTTTGCCCCCGAAAGCAGGTTTCGGAGTGAAGACAAACGGCAGGTTGTGGGAAAAACGTGACAACGGCTACATTTGGTTGGCTTTCGGGAAAATGCCCTTGACATTTTAGGCCGATTTGGATACATTTTTGCAAGCTGAAAGGTGGGGTGGGTTTGGTGGCGTGTGGCGTTACGGATTTGCGCCAGAAAGGAGCCAAGATGGCACGGAAGCTGTTTGTCGCGTTGGTTGTGTGGTGTGTAGCTGGGTCGGCAGCAGCTCAGTCGTTGGCGCCACCAGGGTGGCTGACGCTCGAAGCGGGGGGCTTCCGGCTGGAGGGGGACCAGCGTGCGCCCGACTTCGGTCCTCATGCTGCATTCGGTTTGGGATACAATGTGACCCCCTATTTTTCGATCTTCCTGCGTACGGGTGCCGGGTTCGCTGGTGGGCAAAATCCCAATGTGAAGGCCTGGCAGCGGACGCTTTACGCCCCTGTACGGATGGAGTTTCGGATCAATTTTCTGCCTCTCGGTCGAATCAATCCCTTCGTTTCCGCCAGTGGTGGTTTTTTCTACTGGGACGCACGCGATGCACAGGGCAACACGATTGCTCTGGGTGAAGCTGGCACGGCCCAAAAGGGCATGAACAGCTTTGTAGGCACAGGTGCCGGGGTCACACTACGTCTTGGCGCACGGAGCTCTCTCGATCTTGGTTTTCGCTACGACTACACCTTCACCGACCGGCTGGATGTCCGGCCGACTGGCAACGAGGATGATCAGCCCATCACGGGGTTCGTGGGGTTCAGCTTCAGGTTCGGGCACAATTTCGTGGACGATCCCGATGACGACGGGGTGCCGAACAGTCTAGATCTTGAACCGACGGTCCCCGAAGATCCGGATGGCTACTTGGACCACGACGGTAAGCCTGAGCCAGGACCAGGGGATCTGTCCGTTTTTGGCGAGACTGTGCCGGTGGATCGGGATACTGTTGCACCGGTTGTGATTCACCACCCGCCGCATGTGGAGGAAAGCGGTCGTACAGTGCATTTGACGGCGGATGTTTACGAGAACAGTCAACTTAAGGTTGTGGCTTTGATCTACCGCCGGATCGGACTGAAAAAGTGGGAAGTAAAGCGAATGCGACCGGTTAGCAGCACGCGTTACGAAGACACCATCCCGGGCTACGATCTCGTTATTCCCGGTGTTGAGTACGCGATTGTTGCGGTGGATCAGGCCTTGTCTGGGGTGGGATACAGCGGTTTGCCGAACCGTCCCAACGTGATCCGTGTAATTGAGCACGGTCCTACCTGGCGTTTGATTGGTGGAGTGTTCGGCACTGTGGGCATGGGCGCCGTGGGGTATTTACTCTGGCACAAACAAGAACCGTAACGAGAAAGGGAGGGGACGTTATGGCCCTCGTGAAATCGCGATTCCTGGTTGCGATCACCGGTGCGTTGTTCCTTGGGGGGGTGTTCTTCGGATGCGCTGGAACACGCAAAGAACAACCTGCGGGAAGCGAAGCGAGCGCAGAGTCGGTTTTGGGTGTCGGGCAGGAAAACAAGCAAGCCAGTTCCACCCAGGGCGAAGAGGATGTGTTGAAGCTGCTGGGTATCACGGAGGAGAAGAAGTCGGAGGAAACCACCAAAGAGGTTGTCCAGAAAACCGAGGTGGAGAAGCTCCAGGAACAGATGATGGAGCTCAAGAAATCGCTGAAACAGAAAGAGGCGCAGATTGCTGACCTCAAGGCAAAGCTGGCGGCGAAGGAAAAGGAAATCAGCCAGCTGAAGAGTGCCAAACCTGCTGCGTTGGCCACCTCGGTGACGCCGATGGGCAAACCGCATCCGCCGTCGCAAGAATTCAAAGTGCGTTACGAAGATGCGTTGGCCGAGTACCGGGCACGCAATTACGCAACGGCCCTGAAGCTGTTCCAGCAACTTCTGGCCACGGATCCCAACAATACCCTCTCCGACAACTGCCAGTACTGGATTGGCGAGTGCTACTACGGAATGGGTAAGTACGATCAGGCACTGGTGGAGTTCGAGAAGGTTTTCGCTTTTCCTGAGACGAATAAGGCAGCCGACGCCCAGTTGAAGATCGCTTACTGCTACTTTCGGTTGGGTGAGCGCGAGCGCGCTCGGCAGGAGCTGCAGCGTTTTCTGGACAACTACCCTGACAGTGAGTACGTACCCAAGGCGCAGGCATTGCTTTCGCAGCTTTGAACACTGGCATAGTCCTTGCACTCTCTGAAAATGGGGTGACGTCTGAGCACCCCATTTTCTGTTTTGAACTCGTGCACATTTTCCGTATATTCAAAGCTGCGAGGCGACCAGAGGGACAACTCTGAGGGAGGCGATGCCTGAACTACGCAAGGACCCAGTGATCGGTCGCTGGGTCATTATTTCGTCTGAACGCGGCAAAAGACCTCACGATTGGGCACGAGAGCCGGAGCAGAAACGAGGCGGATTTTGCCCCTTTTGTCCCGGAAACGAAGATAAGACCCCTCCCGAAGTTCTGGCCATCCGACCTGACGGTTCCCCTCCAAACACCCCGGGCTGGATTCTACGCGTTGTGCCAAACAAATTTCCCGCTCTGCAAATCGAGGGCGACTTGAATCGCCGCGGTGAGGGCATCTACGACATGATGAATGGCATCGGTGCTCACGAGGTGATCATCGAAACGACAAGCCACGATCTTGACCTCGCCGACCTGGATGAAGAGCAAATTTACCGGGTCCTCTGGGCCTTCAAAGAGCGGATGCTCGATCTCAAGAACGACAAGCGTTTTCGCTACATTCTGGCTTTCAAGAATCACGGGCAGGCGGCGGGGGCTTCGCTCGAACATTCCCACTCGCAGCTCATTGCCATGCCGATCGTGCCGAAACGTGTTCAGGAAGAGATTGAAGGAAGCCGCCGCTACTACGACTACAAGGAGCGCTGCATTTTCTGCGACATTGTGCGTCAGGAGATCTTGACGGAAAAACGCATTGTGGCGGAGCATGAAAAGTACTTAGTTTTCGAGCCTTTCGCTCCGCGGTTTCCTTTCGAGACCTGGCTTCTTCCGAAAGAGCATTTTTCCCACTTCGAACGGATGCCGGAAGAAGAACACCGGGCTTTGGCGGCAGCGCTCAAGGAGGCGCTTGTACGCATCAACAAAACCCTGGATCGACCACCGTACAATTTCATCATACACTCGTCTCCGATTCAGGAGGCAGACTACCCTGAGTACCACTGGCACATCGAGATCATTCCTAAGCTGACCAAGGTAGCGGGTTTTGAGTGGGGGTCGGGATTCTACATTAACACGACGCCGCCCGAGGACGCTGCTCGTTATCTGCGTGAAGTGACGCTCTGACGTTTGTAGAAGCTCGGCGTTAAGTGCCAAGGGGCTGGGATGTTGGCCAAACGCGAGAGGCAAAGATGAAGGGTCCTTACAACGTCCTGTACGTAAGTTCCGAAGTGGCGCCGTTCGCGAAAACCGGGGGATTGGCTGACGTGGCGGGGGCGCTTCCGAAAGCGATCAAAGAGCTTGGTCATGACATCCGGGTGATGATGCCGAAGTACGGCTTCATTAGCGACCGGAAGTACACGCTGCGCGAAGTCATTCGGCTGAAAGACGTGCACGTCCCGCTTGGTGATCGCGAGTACACCATCAGCGCCAAGTCGGCTTTTTTGCCAGATTCGAAAGTGCAAATTTACTTCATCGAGTATCCGCCCTATTTCGATCGCGAATCGCCCTACGTAAATCCGAAGACCGGGAAAGATTGGGAGGACAACGCTGAGCGGTTTGCGCTTTTTTCTCGTGCAGTTCTGGAGGTGTTGAGGGTTCTCCACTGGCAGCCGGATGTGATCCACTGTAACGACTGGCAAACAGCGCTGATCCCGACGTACCTGAAGACTGTGCTGAAAGAGGACACGTACTTTGCCAAGACGTCCACGCTGCTGACAATTCACAACCTCGCTTACCAGGGGGTGTTTGATCCCAGTGTACTCGAGGCGATTGGACTGCCGCAAGAACTGTTCAGTCCCGGAGGGCCGGTGGAGTTCTACGGGAAAGTGAACTTCCTGAAGGCTGGCATCGTGTACGCAGACCTGTTGAACACGGTCAGCGAGCGCTACGCCCAGGAAATTCAAACTCCAGAGTACGGTGCCGGACTGGATGGCGTTCTTCGTGAACGCGCTGACAGCCTGTACGGTATCTTGAACGGCGTTGACTACAGTGTGTGGAATCCAGAGACCGACGAACTCATCCCGCACAACTACACGGCTTCGGATCTCTCCGGGAAGTGGAAAGACAAGGAAGCGCTGCTGGAGCAACTCGGTCTGGCGTACGACGAGAATGTGCCTGTCATCGGGATGATTTCGCGGTTGGCGGATCAGAAAGGTTTCGACCTGCTCGCCGAAATCATCGATGACCTGATGGCACTCGACGTGCGTTTTGTGTTGCTTGGTACAGGCGATCCCAAGTACCACAAGATTTTCGAGAAGGTGGGCAAAAAACACAAGAACAAGGCTTCCATCAACCTTCGTTTCGACAATCCCCTGGCCCACTTGATCGAAGCCGGTAGCGACATGTTTCTGATGCCGTCCCGGTACGAACCTTGCGGGTTGAATCAAATCTACAGTCTGAAATACGGTACCATTCCCATTGTGCGTGCGACCGGAGGTTTGGCGGACACCATCAAGGACTTCGACCCGCGCACGGGCAAGGGTAATGGTTTTGTGTTCGAGAACTACGATGCAGGTGAGTTGCTTGCCACGATCAAACGAGCCCTGGAGGTTTACAAGGACAAGAAGACTTGGCTCAAGCTGATTCGTAACGCCATGGCTGAGGATTTCTCGTGGGCAGTGTCCGCCAAGAAGTACGTGGATCTCTACAGGAAACTGGTGAGGCGTTAAGGGAGGGCTACCGGATTTTTCGGGGATCGTGAGCGACTGAGGACGCCCTCGGATGGAAGGCATCAGCATTGATGTGAAGCGCGTGGGGGCGCGTGAAGATGTGGCACTGCTACAGATACGCGGTTTCATCGACACAACGACGGCGCCTGAGGTGCACCGCGTGCTGGCTGCTTTGTTGCGCGACGGCCTGGTGAACATCGTGGTGGACATGGCTGGCGTTGGGTATGTGAGCAGTGCGGGATGGGGCTCGTTTGTAGGCGAGATTCGGGACATCCGCGAGAAAGGGGGCGACCTTCGAATTGTGCACATGGCTCCCGAGGTGAGCGAAGTTTTCGAGATGCTGGAATTCAACCGCATCATTCAGGCTTACGACCATCTGGAAGAAGCCATCGATGATTTCGACATCTCCCTGGGGCTCGATGTCACAGCAGGCGTGACGCGCGAAATCTACCGGGAGACTTCACCGGGTGGGGGAATGCCCGAGCCCGAGGTGGAAATGCCGCCCCCGGCTGCTCCGGTGGGAACGGGTACACCCGGCCGTGAGCTGAGTGAAGAGTTGCTCCCTATTTCCGAAAAGATCCGCCGGATCGTGATCGAATTTCCGGTTGGGGGCCTCTGGCACATCTGGAAAACTCTCCGTACACCGCGCTTCGGGAATACGAAAATCAACCCCTTCCGCCTCTACCGCATTCTCCGCGAAATGAATCTCGACACCAAAGAGAAACGCTTCCGGTTCTACAGATCGCGGTGATGCTCCACGTTCTCCGTTTCTCACAGGGGAATTCCCGCCCTGACGAGTGTTCAGAATCCGGCACCTACCGCCCACCTTCGTGGCACAGTACTTGCGCACCGACCACCGGCGTGCCGTACAAGGATTGCTCTGACCGACCAAGGAGGGATTGGCTGTGTCGAGATTTCAATGGGTTAGCTCGGGCAAATTTGTCGTCGCTTTGCTCCTGATGGTTGGTACTGTATCAGGTCCGGCCAGTGCGGCGGTACAGGACGATCCGGAGACCTACCCCGTGTTTGGTCCCGGGGACGGCGTGAAGATTCAGGTGTGGGAAAATTGGCAAGCCGGTACCGAGAGCAGCCTGATTCGGCAATTCAGCGGCGAGTACGCCATCGATGGCAACGGCTACATCGTGCTGCCGATCGTTGGTAAGATGAAAGTCAGTGGTTACACCACCCAGGGTCTGGAGGAAGCGCTCAAGGAGAAACTCTCGGTCTACGCAAAGGAACCGATTGTAATGGTGACGCCTCTCATTCGTGTCACCCTGATGGGTGCGTTTCGCCGACCCGGGGCGTACCGGATTGCGCCCGATCGCTCGCTGTGGGAGCTGATCGAGAAAGCCGGTGGTGTTTCCGACGATTGTGAGATCGACAAGATGTGGGTGGAACGAGGCGGGCAGGTGGTCGTAAAAGGGTTGCTGAACGCCTTCGAGCGGGGGTACTCGCTTCAGGACATCGGTGTGCGCTCCGGTGATCTGATCAAGGCGCCCTCGAGGCACAAAATCAAGTTCAAAGACATCATCCAGATTTCCTCCTGGATTACGTCCTACATCATTCTGTACTTCCAGATTCAAAGAGGGCGGTACTGATCGCCAAGCGGGGTTTAAACGGACGGGAGGTTACGTTGGAAGGTTCGATGAACCAGGATTTCACGCCGGGCATGGAGGACTTGCTTCTTGAGGATGAGCTCGGCGGCGAGGAAAAGATCGATTACGGGCGTTACCTGCGCGGTATCTGGCGGCGCAAGTGGCTGGTGCTGCTGATCACGCTCCTGGTGGCGATTCCGTGGGGCTGGCGCGTGAAGAACGAGGAGCCCATCTACGAGGCCATGAGCCTCATCCGTTTCAAGGAGTACGCCACCGAGACAAGCCGGCAGCTGAACCAGTCCCGCATCCGTGAGCTTAAGAGCCGTACGTTTGCCGAGGAAGTGGTGGCCAAGCTTGGTTTGTCGCTGCGTTTGCCGGAGTCGCTGCGCGGCATGTACCGCACCGACATTTTCAAGGACTTCCACACGACCAAAAGTCCCGTGCCAGGCCACTACGAACTGGTGTTCACGGATGACAACCGCTTCGAACTCTACCGTGTGTACGAGAAAGGCCGCAAGCTGCTCACGTCCGGGTCCATGTGGCAGGCGCTAAACGATTCCGTCTCCGTCAACGGCTTTACGTTCACGGTGAACCCGGACCTGAAGCCGTTGCCCGAGCGCATTCCCTTTGTAATCAAACCGTTCATGAAAGCCGTGCGCTCTTTCCGCGCGCGCATTCGGGTGTGGACCAGCGACGACGGCGACCTGATGGCCATCAAAATGCAGGATCGCGATCCTCGCCTTGTGGCCAGCATGGTGAACAAGTTGTCTCAGATCTTCATCCAGGAGAGCATGACGCTGAAGCGTAGCAGCCTGAGCACCCGCAAAAAGCTCCTCAAGGAACGTGTGGAAGCGGCCAAGGCGAAACTGGATGAGTCGGAACGTCGCCTGAAGGCCTTCAAGGAGAAGCACATCATGGACCTGGACAAGGCCATGGAGAACCAGGTTCAGCAGAAAGTGGCGCTCGAAGAGCAGATTTCCCGGATGCAGCAAGAGCGGGATGGGCTGGATCATCTACTCAGGCAGACGGAGTCGTTGCCCGAACTCAGAGGCGCCGACGTGCGCACGTCGCGCTACGTGTACCACCAGGTGGCCAATTACGGTGGATTGAAGAACAATCCCTCCATGGCCATCCTGCGTCAGACCCTTGAGGACCAGGAGAAGCAGTACGCCGACCTGCTGACGCGGGTGTCTGAAGTTCACCCGGATGCGAAAGCACTGCGAGCTCAGATCGAAAAGACATTGGCTGAAATCAAGGCTACGGCTGAAGATTACCTGCAGAAGCTTGAGATTTCTATCCGCCGCAAGAAGCAAGAACTGGCTTTGTTAAACGAAAAGATGCAGACACTGCCGTCTGCACAGCTCACGTTGTCGGAACTGGAACGCGATCGCAAGGTTAACGAGGAACTGTACCTGAACCTGCTGAACGAGTACAACAAGATCGACGTTCAGGAAGCGGCGGAGTCGCAGGACGTTGACATTTTGGACCCGGCAATCGTACCCGAGTACCCAGTGAACGCCAACAAGAAGAAGCGGGCGCTGTTTGGACTGGTGTTCGGCTTTGTGCTTGGAGTCGGTGTCGCTGGTCTCCTGGAGGCTCTGGACACCACGCTGCGGACTCCGGCCGACATCAAAAAGCATTTGCGGCTGCCTGTGCTTGGCACGATTCCGAAAGTGGACTTCGACGACTTGTACGATTTTCAGGATGCCGAGAAGATCAAGCGGATCGATTACCAACTTGTGACGCACGATTACAAGCCAACGCCAATCGGCGAGGCTTACCGTTCGCTGCGCACGAGTTTGATCTTCTCGAAATCTCGTGGCCGAATTCACAGCATCGTGCTCACAAGCACGGAGCCGGGTGACGGCAAATCGTTCACCGCGGCAAACCTCGCCATCATCATGGCTCAGCAGAAACACACCACGTTGCTCGTGGATGCCGACCTCCGCCGCGGGGTACTGCACAACACGTTCAACGTGACCAAAGAACCCGGCTTTACGAACTACTTGACCGGCACGGCCGTGCTGAACGACATTCTCAAGGAAACGCACATTCCGAATCTACAAATCGTGACCTGCGGACCGCTGTTGCCGAACCCCGCAGAATTGCTTGGCTCTCTGCAGATGCGGCGCTTCCTCGACGAAGTCCGCCGCCGATTCGATTTCATCATTTTCGACACGCCACCGCTGAACGCGGCCACAGATGCGGTGGTGCTGGGTACCCAGGTGGACGGCGTGGCCATCGTCATTCGCGCTGGCAAAACAAAGCGCAGTCACGCTAAGGCAAAACTGGAGCTATTTGCGAATGTTCCGGCCACTATTCTCGGAGCCATCTTGAACGGCACCGGAGCAGACATGGGACACGAAGGCTACAGCTACTACCACTACTAAACCGGAACCGGGAGGAAACGGAAGTCATGCGGATCTTGTTAACGGGTGGAGCTGGTTTCATTGGATCCCATCTCGCGGAAAAGTTACTGGACCGAGGCGACGCGGTTGTGTGCCTGGACAATTTCAACGATTACTACGATCCCGCCGTGAAGCGGCGGAACATCGCCAAGGTACTGCAACACCCCGCTTACACGCTGGTGGAAGGGGACATTCTGGATGAGACGTTACTTGCAAAGGTTTTTGAAGCAAACACCTTCGACGCCATTGTACACCTGGCCGCACGGGCTGGGGTTCGACCCTCCATTCAGCAACCTCTGCTTTACGAGCAAGTGAACGTGCGGGGTACCCAGCTGCTTCTGGAGCAGGCCAAGAACCACAGAATCGGGAAATTCATATTTGCATCGTCTTCTTCGGTTTACGGGGCCAACAAAAAGGTGCCTTTTTCCGAAACGGACTTTGTGGACAATCCGGTATCCCCTTACGCGGCGACGAAGAAGGCTGGTGAATTAATTTGCTACACGTACCACCACCTTTACGACATCTCCTGTAGCTGTCTGCGTTTCTTCACGGTCTACGGTCCAAGGCAGCGTCCGGACATGGCCATTCACAAGTTCACGCGTCTGATCGACGCGGGCGAACCTGTCCCCATGTTTGGCGATGGGTCTTCGCGCCGCGATTACACGTACATTGACGACGTGCTTCAGGGCGTGATTCAATCCATCGACCGCTGCGAAGGGTACGAGATTTACAATCTCGGCGAATCGCAAACAATCGCGTTGCGCGACCTCATCTCAAAACTCGAAACGCTGCTCGGCAAGAAGGCCAAGATCCAAAAGTTACCGCCGCAGCCCGGTGACGTGCCCATCACGTATGCTGACATCTCAAAGGCGCGAGAGAAACTGGGTTACAACCCGCAGTTTCCTCTGGATCAGGGGCTGGAACGCTTCGTCCGTTGGTTCAAGGAAGAAAAGCAAGCCCACTGAGCGTACGCGTGGGGATCGGTAACGCTGATTGGCATACTGAGGGCGGACAATCTGAGCGATGATCAGCGAGAAAGAGAGATTCCTGGCTAGCGTCATGCGGGTCGTGGACGGGTTTGTGCTCGTCCTGGCTTTCGGCTTGGCCTACTTCATTGATGAGTACATTCGAGCGTTCTTTGGGTTAGGTGAGAAGGCCTTCGCGATCGCTCCTGACTGGCAGGGTCTGTACTACTTCACCACGAGAAACATTGGGCTCCTTGCTGCGTTCGTTTTTTCCTGGCTGTTCCTGCTTTCGCTTCAGGGATTCTACGTCAACTTTCGCACGCGCCATCCACGTGAGATCCTGTTCACTCTCCTGCGAACCACGGTGCTTGCCACCCTGGCTACCTCGGCCATCGTCTTCCTGTTCAAGTGGGAATTGACGAGTCGTCTCTTTGTTGGCATGTGTTCCGTGGTGGCCATGGCCCTTCTGGCCGGTGAGAAGTGGCTTGCCGCGCGTATCCTGGACAGCATCCACCGTAAGGGTTACAACCAGGTTAACCTGCTGATTGTAGGTACCGGTAAACGGGCCCGCGAATTCATCCGCGTTGTAAAGCAGAACGCGCACTGGGGTTTGCGCATCGTGGGACTCATCGACGACGAACACGGCATGTTCGGCAAGGAAGTCGAGGGCTTCCGTGTTCTTGGACGTATTCAGGACATCCCGTTCATCCTCCAGCGCAAGGTGATCGACCGGGTGATCTTTGTGGTGCCTCGTTTGTGGCTGCATCGGATCGACGAAGCCATCATGGCCTGCGAGAGTCTGGGCATCAGCACGGCCATTTCGCTGGATTTGTACAATTTGAACATCGCAAAAGTCAGGCAGACTAACTTCAGCGGTTTTCCGCTGCTGGAGTTCGAGACCTTTCAGGCCAAGCAATGGCAACTCTTCATCAAGCGTGCCTTCGACATCGTGTTCTCTGCCACGCTTTTGGTACTGCTGTCGCCCTTGATGTTGATTGTGGCCATTCTCATCAAGCTGACGTCACCTGGACCGGTGCTCTTCAAGCAAAAGCGGTGTGGCTTGAACGGCCGGAAATTCACGCTTTACAAATTTCGGTCGATGGTACCAGGGGCGGAGATGAAGAAAAAACAACTGGAACGCATGAACGAAATGGATGGTCCTGTTTTCAAAATGAAACGGGACCCGAGGGTGACACCTGTCGGGCGGATTCTGCGCAAGTTCAGCATCGACGAGTTGCCGCAACTTTTTAACGTGCTTAAGGGGGACATGAGCATCGTTGGCCCGCGACCAGCGTTGCCGGTGGAAGTAGAATTGTACGAAGTGTGGCAGCGGCGGCGGCTGAGTTTGAAACCTGGTCTAACCTGCATCTGGCAGGTGAGCGGACGAAACAAGGTTCCGTTCCACCGCTGGATGGAAATGGATCTGGAGTACATCGACAATTGGTCCCTGTGGCTCGACTTCAAGATTCTCGTGAAGACGTTTTTCGTCGTGCTCACGGGGTACGGGGCAGCGTAGCAAAACAGGAGGTTAACTCATGAACGTCTGCGTTGTGGGAACTGGCTACGTCGGTCTGGTTACCGGAACCTGCTTCGCCGAGTTCGGTAACGACGTCATCTGTGTAGACGTCGACAAGAAGAAGATCGACAACTTGAACAAGGGCATCTTGCCGATCTACGAACCGGGACTGGACGTGATGGTGGCCAGGAACGTCAAGGAAGGCCGTCTCACGTTTACGACGGACATGAAGTCCGCGGTGCAGCGTTCACTGGTGATTTTCATCGCCGTGGGCACGCCACCTAAGGAGGACGGTTCGGCGGACCTCCAGTACGTGGAGAAGGTGGCCAAGGACATCGCCCGCTACCAGAACGGGTTCAAAGTTGTGGTAAACAAGAGCACAGTCCCGGTGGGCGCTGGCCAGTGGATCAAAGACGTGATCAAGAAGAACCAGCCGGAGCCGAAACACTTCGCCGTGGTCTCGAATCCGGAGTTTCTGCGGGAAGGTTCTGCAATCGAAGATTTCATGCGGCCCGATCGGGTGGTGATCGGCTCGGACAGCGAGGAAGCCATCGCCATCATGCAAGATCTGTACTCGCCACTTTACCTGATCGAAACCCCGTTCGTGATCACAAACCTCGAGACAGCAGAGTTGATCAAGTACGCCAGCAATGCCTTTTTGGCTACCAAGATTTCGTTCATCAACGAGATTGCCAACCTGTGCGAGCTGGTAGGTGCCGACGTGCATCATGTGGCCAAGGGGATGGGTCTGGACAACCGGATCGGTCGCAAGTTCTTGCATCCTGGACCTGGATTTGGGGGCTCCTGTTTCCCGAAAGATACCAGGGCGCTGGAGAAAGTAGCCGAAAAGCACGGCTACGAGCTGAAGATCGTGAAAGCCACGATCGAAGTGAACGAGCAGCAGCGTAGACGGATGGTGGAAAAGATCGTGAAAGCGCTGGAAAACCCGAAAGACAAGGTGGTCGGACTGTTGGGACTTTCCTTCAAGCCCAACACCAACGACATTCGGGAGTCTCCGGCCATTTCCATCGCCAAAGATCTGATGGCTCGTGGTGCCAAAATCCGCGCCTACGACCCGGCGGCAATGGAAGAGGCCAAACACGAACTCGGCGAAGAAAACATCACGTACTGCCAGGACGCCTACGATGCAGCTTCCGGCGCGGACATTCTGGTGCTGGCCGTGGAATGGAACCAGTTCCGCAGCCTCGACATGGATCGGATCAAATCGGTCATGAAACAGCCAATTATGGCCGATCTAAAGAACGTGTACGACCGGTCCAAGATGGAAGCTAAGGGTTTTACGTACGTGGCTGTGGGGCGGTAGAGCACAAGGCTACGGTTCCACGCACCAGTTTAGGGTCAGGGGGAGATGTTTCTGGGAGTACAACGCGTCCGGCAGCCAGCGCGGCAGGTGCCGGGTGTGGAACGATGTTCTGCCGGCTGTGGGTCTTAGCGCGAACTGGCGATGTTCAATCATTACAGCTACGAATTTTACCGCGAACCGGATTTTGCCAGCGACTACGAACTCGACCGCTTCGGCGGGAAGTTCGGACGTTACCTCAAGAACTACGAGATTGCCCTCTTCCGGTCTCTGCTCGGGCTGGAAGACGGTGGAGCTCTGAGCCGGGTTCTGGACGTTGGTACGGGAACGGGCAAGTTGGCCTACGCCGTGGGGCGAAACGGCACGGTGGCGTACGGAATGGATGCTTCGCCCGAGATGATTCGGCAGGCGCTTGCTCTGCGACCTGCCGGCATCGTCGGTAACGCACGCTTTTTCGTGGGCGATGCCCACGCGTTGCCGTTTCCGGATCGGAGTGTCGACGCGGTCGTGAGTTCGCGCGTTCTCATGCACCTGGTGGATTGGCGCAAGGGCCTTGCGGAAATGTGCCGCGTGGCGCGGTCGGTGGTGGTGTTCGACGTACCCCCCGTAAGTGGGTTCCCGGTGCTGGAATCCCTTTTCCGACGCGCGCTGGCCAAACTGGGTGGCAAAACGCAGGCGTACCGGGTTTTCCGGCTGACAGAGCTGCGGAGAGCTCTCCAGGACAACGGCTACCGGGTGGAGCGGCTCGAGCGATCGTTTGTGTTGCCCATTGCGCTTCACCGAAAACTCGGTTCTCCTCGGACGACGGTGTTTGTAGAACGCGTCCTGGGGAGCCTGGGGTTGCGCAAGATTTTCGGAGCACCGGTTACCGTGCGAGCAGTCAGGGAGGACTGAGGTCGCCGTGCGAATCCTGATGGTTGCCCCAGAACCCGTGTTCAGTCCGCGGGGAACACCCTTCAGTGTGGCTTTTCGTACGAAGGCCTTGACGGAGCTCGGCCACCAGGTAGACCTTGTGACCTACCCTTTTGGAACCGATCTGCGTTTTCGGGGTTTGCGCACCTTGCGTAGTACTTCTGTCCCTGGTATTCGTGCTGTCAAGGTTGGGCCGTCGCTGGCTAAGCTTCCCCTGGACGCCGGACTGTTCTGGCTGGCTGGCCGAATGCTTGTCGGCAAGCGTTACGACTTGCTGCACACGCACGAGGAGGCCGGCTTCTGGGGCACAGCTGCTTCTGGTCTTACCGGCTTGCCCCACCTTTACGACATGCATTCCAGTCTGCCACAGCAGCTCGAGAATTTTCGCTTCGGCAACTACGGGCCCGTTGTTGCACTCTTCGCGGCACTGGAAAAGCTCACTTTGCGTCGAAGTGCGGGGGTAATTGCCATTTGCAAGGACCTGTACGACCGTGTGAAGAAGCTGGCGCCAGATGTACCTGTGGCATTGATTGAAAATGTGCTGGATCCCGCCCTGGTCGACCCCGCGGAAGTCCCTGAGGAACCTTTGGGGAAAAATGGGCGGCTTACCTTGCTCTACGCGGGTACGTTCGAGCCGTACCAAGGCGTGGATCTGATGCTTGAGGCCGTAAGTCGCGCTCGGGAAACGGTGCCCGAAATTCGATTCGTCCTGGCAGGTGGAAACCCCACCCAGATCGAGGCCGCGCGCCTGAAAAGTCGAGCCCTTGGCCTTGAGGATGTGGTTGAGTTTCCAGGTCCTAAGGCGCCACGCACCATCTCACGCTGGATGCGCGAGGCGGATGTGCTGCTGACGGCGCGTACCAGCGGAACCAATACCCCTCTCAAAATCTACTCGTACCTCGCGTCGGGTACACCCATCTTGGCGACGGACATCTACTCGCACCGGCAGGTACTCAACGAGGACGTTGCTGTGTTGGTGCCTCCCACGGCTGAAGCCTTTGCTGAAGGTTTGCTGCGGCTGTTGCGCGACGAATCGCTGCGCAGACGACTCAGCGCGAACGCGCGTTTTTACTTCCGCGAGAATTACAGCTACGAGCGTTACCTGCAGCAAGTGGACGACATCCTCCGCCGGGCCGTGGCCCACAGCGGACGTGGTGCAAAAACAGGAGGATCCGTTCCGTGAAGGCTCTGGTGACGGGTGCCTCGGGATTTACGGGAAGCTACCTGGTGAGAAATCTCCTGGAGCATGGGTACCAAGTAAGGGCCTTTGTTCGCCCAACAAGCAACCTCGCTGCGCTTGAGGGGCTGGATGTCGAGCTCGCACGGGGCGTTCTGGAAAATGGCGAAGACGTATTTCGGGCAACGCGAGGCGTAGACGTTGTTTTCCACATCGCCGCGCTTTACAGAGAGGCGGGTGTGCCCGATCGTCGGTACTGGGAGGTGAACGTAGAGGGTACCCGAAACGTGCTGGAAGCAGCTGTTCGGGGCGACGTGGCGCGTGTTGTGCACTGCAGTACCGTGGGGGTACACGGGCACATCGAGAAGCCCCCGGCCAATGAGTTCGCCCCGTTTAGCCCTGGGGATGTTTACCAGGTGACCAAACTGGAGGGCGAGAAGCTCGCGTGGAAGTTCTGGCAGGAACAACAGCTTCCGATCACGGTAGTGCGCCCTACCGGGATTTACGGTCCAGGGGACATGCGTTTCGCCAAGCTCTACCGGATGGTGCAAAAGGGCACGTTCGTGATGCTTGGCAAGGGGAAGACGTTGTACCACCTGACCTACGTGGAGGATCTGGTGGACGGCATTCGGCTGGCTGGTGAAGTCGATGCCGCAGTGGGGCAGCCTTACATTCTGGGCGGTGAAGGCTGGACAACACTGGGGGAGTTCGTTGCGTTGATCGCTCGCACACTTGGCGTCAAACCGCCGCGCTGGAAGCTGCCTGTTTGGCCAGTGTACACCGCCGGTTACCTGTGCGAGAAAATCTGCATTCCTCTCGGCATCGAACCCCCGATCTACAGGCGCCGCGTTGAGTTTTTTACGAAGGACCGTGCTTTCGACATTTCCAAAGCGAAGAAAGAACTGGGCTACCGGCCAAGGGTAAGCTTGGAAGAAGGCGTTCGACGTACGGCCGAGTGGTACAGGAAACACGGGATTCTGGAATGAAGAAAACCATCACGGTTTTGGGCAACTTTTCGGGCCGCAACGCGGGAGACGCTGCCATTCTCGGCACACTCATGCGCGACGTGACAGCCCTCTACCCGGGTGTTCAATTCAAGGTGCCAACAATCAACACCAAATTCGTGCGTCGGGCCTACCCCGGCTACGACGTGCAGCCAGTTGGCTTGATGCCCTGGAACCTCAGCGTGAAGATTTTCGGCTGGCCCACGTTTCGTGCCGTGCGGTCTGCGGACGTGGTGTTGGTGACGGATGCCATCATGTTCGACCGCAGGCTGTACAATCCGCTTTTCAATTACCTGTGGACGCTTTCTCTGGTCTTGCCGATGGCCAGGCGCAAAGGCATTCCGGTGGTGCTTTACAACGTGAGTTTGGGCCCCATTTTCACAGAAGCGGGCGCCGAGTGTTTGCGCAAAGTCATTCGCAGTGCCGACGTGGTTGCGCTGCGCGACCGGGAATCTTTTGCTGTGCTGGAGCAAATTGAACTGAGCCCGGAGAATGTGGTGACTGCGGCGGACTGTGCGATCGGTACCGATCCTGCCCCGACGGAGCGCGTTGATGAGATCGCCACCAAGGAAGGCCTGTTCCGGAGCGGTCGACCGACGGTGGGTTTCAACATCAATTCGTACTTGGACACTTACGTGCGGGACAAACGAGAACGCGGGGTTCAGCGGCAGAAATTTGTGCGCGACTTTGCGGCCACTGTAGACCGCGCCATTGAGGAATTTGAAGCCGATGTTGTCGTGGTGGAAACCCAGCCGATGGACCTGGGCATCGCAAACGAACTGCTGGCGGCCATCCGGCACAGAGATCGCGTGAAAATGATTTCGAATCGAACTTACTACTACGACGAGCTGGCGGGCTTGATGTCGAGAATGGAGCTGTTTGTGGGCATGCGGACGCACTCGCTCATCCTGGCAGCTTCTGTGCGCACTCCTGTGGTCGGCATCGTTACTTACCCGAAGAATCGGGGTTTCATGCGGAGCATCGGGCTGGAGGATTACTTGATAGAGTTCAAGGACTTCAGCGCGGAGGCGTTCTTTGGCCTGGTGGAGCGCGGTTGGCGGAATCGAACAAGCGTACGGAAGCATTTGGAGAACGTTGTGCCCCGGGAAAGGGCTAAAGCACGTGCCACGGCAGAGCTGCTGAGACCGTTTTTGACCGCGTAGCTGAACTGGAGAACCTCGAAGGACAGCCATGGCCAAGGGCAAGAAAAGCTTCGGTTTCTACGTTCGCATCCTCATCAGCCTGGTTCTACTGGTCTACGTTTTCAAAAAAGCTGGTTTGCGGGACCTGTGGGGTGTGCTCAGACAGACGAATGCTTTCTACCTCGCTTTGTGCATCCTGATTAGCCCCGTTTTGATTTTTCTAAGCAGCTGGAAGTGGCAGGTGCTGCTGCGTGCCCGAGGGGTCCGGGCCAGCGTCGGGCATCTTTTTCGACTCTACATCATCGG
Organism: uncultured Cytophagia bacterium; assembly: GCA_964644845.1. GTDB lineage: Bacteria > Zhuqueibacterota > Zhuqueibacteria > Oleimicrobiales > Geothermoviventaceae > Geothermovivens. The sequence goes on from CAZXXS010000127.1 coordinate 31,658, forward strand.
GTACTTTTTTAACAACGTGCTGCCTTCAAACGTCGGCGGAGACGTCGTTCGGGCTTACGAACTCGGTAAAGAGACCAGCAATCCGGCTGAGGCATTTGCCACGGTCTTTCTGGAGCGTTTCACGGGACTGACTGCGCTGGTATTCTTCGCTCTGGTCGGCTTCTTGCTTGCGGCCAATCGCCTGGGAGATCCTCGGCTTACCTGGGGCATCATCATCGCCACGGCAGGTTACCTGATGCTCCTCGGCCTGATTTTTACCGGGCGGGCTGTCCACTTTCTTGAAAAGCGCGTGCCGATCCCTTTCATTGGCAAAGTCCTGCGGAAACTGGCTAAATTCCAGGCTGTGGTGCTGAGCTACAGGGAGCATCCCGGCGCTCTGGCATTCGCCATGCTCAATTCGTTCGCTTTCTATTTTGGCGCGGTACTAAATGTCTACCTCGGCACTTTGGCGTTTGGCTACAGAGCCTCGTTCGTCGATGTGGCCATCGCAACGCCCATTGTCCTCGTTGTCTCGATGATCCCGATTTCTCTGGGTGGCATCGGCTTGTCGGAGTGGGCCTACTTGTTTGTCTTTGAACGACTGGGGATGCCCGGGGCCCTTGGGCTTTCTGTGGGACTCTTGATGCGTTTCAAGGCCCTCCTCTTCGGAATGCTTGGGGGACTGGCGTACGCAAGCATGCCTGCTAAGCTGGACACGAAGGAGCTGGAAGCAGCAGCCTCTGCGGAAACCGCTGGAGCCCCTGAGCAGGGCGACGCGAATCCATCGGCAGTCGACCACTTCAGCAGTTTCCAGGGTGTGTTGCGAGACCAGAAGGCCGGTGCTCTGGCAAAGTACCAGGACATCACGCTTGGGCGGCGTAGTCTCCCAGCGCTGTTGAAGTACGAGCTCTTGACGTTGCTCTTCGGTCAGCTGCCTGGTGTGCTGGGGTTTGGATTTCGCGCGATTTTCTACCGGTTTTTGCTTGGTTCGATGGGGAAAGGCGTGGCCATTGGCCGAAATGTGACGTTTCGGCATCCGCACAAGATTCACATCGGGCCACGCAGTGTGGTGGAGGAGTACGCCTCCCTGAGTGCGCAGGGCGGTGAAGACTCGGCCATTCGGATTGGACGCAACGTTTTCATCGGTCGCGACACGGTACTGGCCACCCGCGACGGTACGATTGAAATCGGCGACTACAGTGACATCGGTGCAAGTTGCCGTATCGGTTCATCTGGACGTGTGGTGCTTGGGAAACACGTGTTGATCGCAGCTTACTGCTACATCGGTGGAGCCACGCATCGCTACGACCGGCTGGACATCCCCATCATGGAGCAAGGAATCGTACGCAAGGGCGGTGTTGTGATTGAAGATGACGTGTGGCTTGGAGCCGGAGTCATCATCCCGGATGGTGTCCGCATTGGCACAGGGTCGGTCATCGGGGCTGGCGCCGTGGTGACGAAAGACATCCCACCGTACTCAATTGCTGTAGGTGTACCGGCCAGGGTGGTGGCGAACCGAAAGGATTTGGCCAATCAGGCCGCCCGCCGTGCAGAACCTTCGCCTGCTGGAGGTTAGCAGCTCAGAAGCAACAAAACGCTCGGTGCACTGGCATCACCTCGCCCACTTTTCCTTTTCACGATTTTCCGTCCTGTTCCCCCAGTTACAACCACGTGACAGAAGAACGAAATCGAAAGAAGCTCAGGCCATTTGATCCGGATTTTGCAAACCCGGCCGTTCTTGTTGGGGCGACCGGATTCGCGACAACGCGCTGGGTAAAAACCGGGCGGTCAGTGTCGTGCACGGATGGGCAACGGACTGACCCGTGCCAACCGCACGCGGTGACGTTGCCCTAACGATTTGATTTTTCTTGAGAAGCTGAGCGGTTTGTCCGCGAGCTTCCCTTAACGCAGTGAGCCGTGGTGTTCGGACTTTGCCGGCACTTTCGAGCTGCGTCACAAACTTTTCGTGACTCTCCTAACAGTCGCTAAACGATCCGGCGGACCCTCCAAGTTTTGGCACACAACTTGTGTAGAACGCCTGCGGGAAAAGTTCAAGAAGACCACGAGAGGAGAGGCGTGCGCATGCGAAATGTGGCGAAAGCGGCTGGACTTGCTCTGTGGATTTTGACGGCGTTGGGTGTTAAAGCAGGGACTGTGCTCGTCGACGATCCCCTCACAACGGGCTCCAGCGCCGGTGATGTCCACGGGGGGACGTTCACGTCGAAAGGTTGGCAGACGACCAAGACCACGGACTACATCGAGTACCGCGTGCCAACCATCTCGAAGGGTTGGGTAGAATTCGATCTCTCCGGTTGGGGACCGGACACGAGCATTTTCACCGATTTCAAGAACCATTTCTTTGGCATGTGGGATGCTTCCTGGAAGGACAGGTGGGGAAATGTGGTTCGGTACAACCCGTACAAGTGTTTGATGCGGGCCTACGGTGAGCCCAACGTACCCAACAACGTCAAATGGGGACGTTTGAAACTCCGACTCAATGTAGCCGCTTTCGACGGCGGTGCAGACGACGATCCACACGCTTTCGAGGCACTGACGGAGGAGCGTTGGGACTGGAAAACAACCGAGACCTACCACTTCCGACTGGAATGGGGCGATGGCCACATGCGCTGGTACAAAGACGGCCAGCTGATTATGGACTACGATTACTCGTCCTTTGGTGTCGAGTACGCGCCTCCGGATCACGTCATCCGCATTGGGTACTGCGACATGTACCCGGCACCCGTGGGTACCGTGTATTCGAACGTTAGGATCTACACAGAGAACGAGGGCTCCTCCCAGCTCTCCATTTTGAGCACAACGCCTGCCGATGGCGCTACAGGGGTGCCGACCAGCACCAGTATTTCGCTTCGTTTCAGCAAGAGCATGAACACCAGCTCAGTGGAGAGTCACTTTTCCATTTCACCACAGGTGGACGGCACGTTCAATTGGAACAGCCCTTCGAATACACAGCTGACGTTTACCCCTTCCAACAACCTGGAGGGGGGGACTACCTACACCGTGACCCTCGCAGCCGGGGCCGCCGCTTCGGACGGTGAGCAGCTGATGTCGGATCAGGCTTTTTCGTTTACAACGGGCTCGACGGCTGGGGCCGATCTCGTGTCGGTCCCGGCTTACTCCGTGTTCGAGATTGAACTCACGAGTTCGAACAGTTACGACAATCCCTACCTCGTGGATCCGCCGAAGGCTACGTTCACCGCGCCAAGTGGGAAGACGTTCGAGATCGAGGGATTTTGGGATGGAGGAAATACCTGGCGTGTCCGTTTTGCACCCACGCAGACCGGCACGTGGTCGTTCTCCATCCGGTCCGAGGACCCCGACCTTGCTGGTGGCGGACAGTTTCAGTGTACCCCTTCGTCAAGTCACGGATTCGTCCGCGTTAGTGCTACCAACCCGTACACGTTTGAATACGACGACGGGACCCCTTTCTTCTGGCTTGGTGAAACGTCCTGGAGGGGACTCACCGACCAGGTGCCCTTCGATTCACGCTTCAAGCAGTACATCGATCTGCGTGCTTCACAGGGGTTTACCCACGTACATTTCATCCTGAACAGCTACATCAACGGGCTGGGTTTCTGGAAAAACGAAGGCGGAACCGTTTTCGATGAAAGCGCCGGCAGCAAAGATTACGACCGCTTGAACCCCGGATACTTCAAATGGGTGGACAGACGCCTGGATTACGTGGAGTCGAAAGGCCTCGTCCCGGGACTCTACTTGACCTGGGCCCAGGAATTCGTCAAGTTCTCACCCGAACAGTTTGAGCGCTTTGTGCACTACGTGGTGGCTCGCTACGCAGCTTACAACATTACCTGGACCGTCAGTGGGGAGTACGACGAAGCAGGCGACAAGAGGGCGTACGCGGCCGTCGGAAATCTGATTAAACAACTCGATCCGTACAATCACCCGGTGACGATCCAGCCTTCCGCGGACGGCAGCAGTGCCGAGTTCGCCGGGAACGACTGGCTGGACTACATTGCCGAGCAGGTGAAATCCAACTGGCACGATGCCATCCTCAGGGACCGACAGTACAACAAACCGGTTGTTAACGAGGAGTACGGCTACGCGGGAAAAGTCTCTGCCCAGGACGTAGTTCGGGGTGCGTGGAGCATTGTCACGGCCGGTGGATTCTTCACCGCAGGCTTTTTGACTACGTACGCACCTGACAAGGGGGGCTGGGATCTGAATGCCTACCTGCCCGAAGCGCAAGCTCTGGGTTTCCTGAGAAACGTGCTCGAAAAGTTGCCCTGGTGGGAAATGGAACCGCATGACGAGTTGCTAACCCGGGGCTACTGCCTGGCCAAGCCAGGCGAGGTCTACCTTGCGTACATTCCGGGCGGAGGGACTTTTGGTCTCCGTAGTCCCGGAGATGCAACGTACCAGGTCGCGTGGCTTGACCCGTTCAACGCGAGCGCCGGTCAGCCCCAGACGGTCTCAGGCGACGCCGCGCGAAGCCTGACGCCACCATTTTCGGGCGACGCTGCCGCGCTCATTCTGGTCAGTGGAGGCGGCGAGTCGCCATCGAGCCCTTCCCCGCAGCCGCAACCAGGCAGCTTGATCACGAACATCAGTCCGTCGAGCTACCAGGTCCGCGCGCTGGAGGTGGGCCAGCTGGTCTACGTAGATCGCGACTACGTCTTCACGCAGGTGCCGGAGGATCTGCGTGGCCAGGCGTACATCTCCACGGCGAATGACGACAAGACGGCTACAGGTGACGCCTTTCTGTCCTTCGAGATCAACCAGGGTAGCGACGTGTACGTGGGGTACGACAGTTCCGTTCCCACAACGCCAGGCTGGTTGTCCTCCTGGACCAAGACGCTGAAGACCGTACAGACGTCCGACACGGTGTTTGAGCTTTACCGAAAGTACTTCCCCGCCGGCACGGTAACGTTGGGTGCCAATGAGGGGGACGTCCACTCGAGCATGTACGTAGTCGTTGTCGTCCCGGGAAGTGGGCAAAGTAGTCGGCCCGACACGACGCCGCCTGCACCGCCAACGGGGTTAGTTATCCGCCCGTAGTCGGCGAACTCTTTTCAGCGTTTGGCGAAAGCCGCCCTTCCGCAAACGTAGCGGGAGGGCGGCTTTTTTACGTGTCGCTGGTCAGAACGCTCGGAATTTGTTTGGCACCAAGTTGGCAACAGCAGAAATGGCTCGGGATTTTCGGCGTTGCCCGTTGCCAAAGCCGGAAAAATACGCAGGGCGCGTAGGTGCAGGTTTTTCCGAGGATTGTTTAACGATCTTCGTGGGCTGCCGATAATCAGACAGGCAAGGCGGCGCAGCTTGAGCAAGAATCAAAAGGCGGCAATGTCTCCAAATGTTACAAATGACGCAGTGACACGAGACGCCGACGTAGAACTGTCCATCGTTGTGCCGATTTACAACGAGGTGCTGAACATCGAGCCGCTGTACCAGGCGGTGTGCGCGGCACTTGCTAGGTTCGAAAAGTCGTGGGAGCTGGTGCTGGTAGACGACGGCAGTACGGACGGCTCTCGGGGAAAATTGAAAGCACTGGCCGAGCAGGACCCCAGGGTCCGTGTGGTGTTGTTTCGGAGGAATTTTGGGCAGTCGGCAGCCATGGCGGCTGGTTTCGAACACGCTCGCGGGCGTGTCATCGTAACGATGGACGGCGATTTGCAAAATGATCCCGCCGACATTCCCGCCTTGCTGCGCAAGTTGGACGAAGGGTTCGACGTGGTCAGCGGCTGGCGGAAGAACCGCCAGGACAAGCTGTTCGTGCGTAAGGTGCCCTCCTGGCTTGCTAATCGGTTGATCTGCTCCGTGACTGGTGTAAAACTGCACGACACCGGTTGCTCGCTCAAGGCCTACCGGCGCGAGGTCATCGATCGGATCAGGCTGTACGGCGAGCTGCACCGTTTCATCCCGGCGCTTGCTCGCATCGAAGGCGCGCGCATCACCGAACTGCCGGTGAGGCATCATCCGCGACGTTTCGGCGAGAGCAAGTACAACATCACGCGCACTTACAAGGTGTTGATGGACCTGCTTACGTTGAACATCTTCCTGAAGTACGAGCGCAACCCCCTGTACTTTTTCGGCTGGCTGGCAATCCTTTCGATTTTGGCTGGCTCGGCCGCTTTGGCTGCCATGGCAACGCAGGTCCTCCGAGGAGCTGTTGACCCCGGGGTGACTAACGTGCTGTTGACGGTGGCGTTCGTGTTGCTGGTCTCTGGCGTTCAGTTCACGTTACTTGGCCTTGTCGCCAAGCTAATTGTCGCTTCGGGAGATCGTCGGCTTAGCTACCTGGTCGAAGCATCCCGGGGCAGTTCGCGTCCCGGGCTGAGTGGGGCTACGAGCGGCTGAGACGCTGCGAATTTGCCGAAGCGATCCACGAAAGACGGGGCGGAAAACGCTGGTGCGCTGCTTCCGTTCCCGAGTTGGGATTCCGGCGCGGGAAGTGGGTGCAGGTGCCGCGGTCGAAGAAGACAATCACCAGGTGAGATCAACGATCATGACTGACCGTTTGGACAACGCGGCTGTGACTGAGGCCCTCGCGGCTGAAGCGCTGCAGATGCGCGGTGACGTCTGGCAGAAACCCGGCAAGAAGGCCGATGTCTCGTTTGTCGTGATTCTGAGGGACAACGAGACGGACGTCGACGACGTCGTACGCGGATTGCGCGACCTCGTGAGCGGTCTCGACGTTGAGGCTGAAGTTATCTTTGTGGACGACGGAAGCCGCGACCGCACCTTCGAAAAGCTCAGTCGGGCTTTGATGAATTTTGATCTCGCTCGAGCGGTGCGTCTGCGTTCGCAGTCCGGCGAGGCGGCCGCTTTGGATGCGGGACTTTCGCAATCCACAGGTGGTGTGGTCGTCTACTTTACGGCTCGTGTGCGTCCAAATCCGGCGCAGCTTTCGGCGCTGGTGAAGAAGATCGATGAGGGGTACGACCTGGTGGTTGGTTGGCGTTACCCGCGGCGCGACTCACGCCTGAATCAGGTCATTTCACGACTTTTCAACGGCATCGTGGCGTGGCTCACAGGGCTGAAGCTGCACGACATCAACAGCGGTGTGTTCGCCGCACGGCGAGAGGTGCTTGAAGCCATTCCGTTTTACGGCGATCTGAACAATTTCATCGCTGTGATGGCCGATCGCCTCGGCTACAAAATCGCCGAAGTCCAGATCGAACAGCTTCCTGGCAAGTTTCGCCAGTCGCGTTACGTGCGCGAGTACCTGCAGCGGCTGCTTGACATCATCACGGTGATTTTCCTGACGCGCTACTCCAAGAAGCCTCTGCACTTTCTCGGTTTTCTTGGGGCCGTGTTTTCGCTGGTGGGAGGGGTGATTTCGGCTTATCTGTTCTTCTACCGGTTGTTCGGTTTCGGAGGCATCGCCGGACGACCGCTAATGCTGCTCGGGGCGTTGCTGCTCGTGATCGGCATCCAGATGATTTCCATCGGGTTGCTCGGTGAGATGATCATTTTCACACATGCACGTGACATCAGGGAGTACAGCATCGAAGAAATCATCAGCAACTGACGGGTGGATCTCGTGAAACTGATCATTCAAATTCCATGCTACAACGAAGAAAAGACGCTGCCGGTGACTCTGGCGAACATTCCGCGAGAGATTGAGGGGGTCGACGAGGTCGAGGTCCTCGTGATCGACGACGGTAGCACTGACCGCACGGTGGAAGTAGCCAGACAGCACGGAGCGGACCACATTGTCCGCTTGACCAACAACAAAGGACTGGCCGAAGCGTTCATGGCCGGGCTTGACGCAGCACTGCGTCTGGGAGCCGACATCATCGTGAACACGGATGGCGACAACCAGTACAACGGTGGCGACATCGCCCGGTTGATCCGCCCCATCGTGGAAGGCAAAGCCGACATGGTGGTCGGGGATCGGCAGATTGACACCATCCAGCATTTTTCGCGGGCCAAGAAAACGCTGCAAAAACTCGGTAGCTGGGTTGTACGGCAGGTTTCCGGGACGGACGTGCCCGACGCTACCAGCGGGTTCCGCGCGTTGAGCCGCGAGGCGGCCATGCGCATGAACGTCGTGTCCCGTTTTACATACACGCTGGAAACGATTATTCAAGCAGGCAAGAAAAACATCGCGCTGACGAGTGTGCCCGTTCGCACAAACGAAAAGTTGAGGGAGTCTCGACTTTTCGGCAGCATGTGGGGCTACATTAAGCGTTCAGTCGGGACCATTTTTCGCATCTACGCAATGTACGAGCCGCTGCGTACGTTTGCCATCATCGGGACACTGGTTTTCGGCAGCGGCGTGGCCCTCGGAGTGCGATTTCTTTATTTCTACGTCACGGGGCACGGCGGCGGACACGTACAGAGTTTGATTCTCGCGGCCATTCTAAGCATCGTCGGTTTCCAGGTGATCATGATTGGTCTGCTGGCGGACTTGATTGGGGCAAACCGGCGCTTGCTTGAGGACGCTCTCTACCGCCTCAAGCGGGTGGAGCTGAACGGTCTGGAGAAGACGAGAAAGCAGCGACATCAGCCAGAGGCCAGAGAGGTTCGGACTTACAGCCCAGTAGAGGTGGACTGACGCAGGATGCGTGTTCTTTACGTGGCGGGCCGGGAAGCGGGGTACTCCCGGACGCGCAACGTGCGCAAGGGATTGCAGAAAGCCGGGCTGGACGTGGTCGGCGTCTTTCCGCCGCGGCGTTCCTTTCGTTACTTGCCGTTTCTGCTCCAACGCGCGTTGTTCGCTGCTCGGCAGGTCGACGCAATTGTCGTCGGTTTCTACGGGCAGCCGCTCGTACCCTTCCTGCGTTTGACCGGAAAGCCTTTAGTTTTCGACATCTACATCTCTACGTTCGACACGTTGATCCTCGATCGGGGGGCAGCGTCCGAGGACTCGGTTTTCGCAAAAGTAAGCCGGGCGCTGGATCGCCTGTCCTGCCTGCTGGCGGACAGGATTGTTCTGGAGACGAACGATCACATCCGTGACTTCGCCGGGAAATTCGATGTGCCGGCGGAAAAGTTCCGCCGGGTTTTCCTTGCTGCTGATGAAGACGTGATCTACCCCCGAGCCGTGGAGCGGCAGGATGATCGTTTCTGGGTTCACTTTCACGGCGAGTACGCGCCTTTTCACGGGGTGGATCACATCATCGAGGCCGCCAGGATTTTGCAAAACCAAGGCGTTTACTTTCGGCTGATTGGTACAGGAATCACGAGCGACCGCGACCGTGGTAGGGCACGCCAGCTTGGGCTACGAAACGTGGTCTTCATCGATCGCGTTCCGTACGACAGTTTGGCTGAGTACATGTCGCGTGCAGATGTGTGTCTGGGGTTCTTCGGCGAAAATCGACGTGCCGAACGTGTGTTTACTAACAAGGTTGTGGAGAGCATGGGCGCGGGTCGTCCCCTTGTGAC
>CAZXXS010000128.1:0-18399 GCA_964644845.1 uncultured Cytophagia bacterium
CTTTTGGTGGCCCTTAGTGGCAACACTTGGGTATTTCGAGCAGCGGTCTGCTCTGTGTGTTCGGTGTCTTTGTGGTTCGAGCTGGCGGAGCTAACAAAGGAAAGCGCTTTTCTGCGTCCCCGGGCGTTCGAACGTAGGTCAGGACGACGACCACAAAAGTCGTTTAAAAAGGGTTAGGGAGGACGGAATGACGAAGAGGAGTCACGCGTTGCGGATCGCACTGCCGGTGGTGAGCGTTGCCTTTTTGTTGTCCGGTGTGTTGGGAATGCAGAGCCAGGTGAAGGCGGGGGACGTCCCGTGGGGACAAGCTGGCGTGAGCTTGGCTCTCGGGTTCCCGCAACACGAATTCAAGCAGAACGTCAACCGCGTTGGTGCCGGGCTCTCCCTAAAGCTGGAAGGTGGGCCGGCTGGAGTGCCAGTAGCCTTTGGCCTGTCGGGAGGGTTCATGGTGTACGGTTCTGAAACCAGGCGGGAGCCGTTCAGTACCACAATCCCGGACGTAACGGTTGAAGTACAGACCACGAACAATCTGGCTTTCGGTCACCTGTACATCAAGACGGGACCAAGACGCGGTTTCTTCCGACCGTACGTTGCTGGTTTGGTAGGTTTGCATTACCTGTTTACGCAGACCAAGATCCGGGACGTGGACGAACCGGAAAAGGAAGTGGCCAGCTCAACCAATTTCTCCGACACCGCGTTCAGCTACGGTTTTGCGGCCGGAGTGCAGTTCAAAGTGCACGAAAATGTGAAGAAGAACCCGGAGACCGGGAAAAAACAGAAAGTGCGGGTTTTTGTCGACATTCAGGGGAAGTTTCTCCGCGGTGGCGAGGCCGAATACCTGAAAGAAGGGTCGATTCGGCGTGAGAACGGCAAGGTCGCGTACGACGTCAGCCGCTCGGAGACGGACCTCTTTCTGCTTGAAATCGGGGTGACGGTCGGCTTCTGAGAGCGATTGGCTGCTCATCAGGAGCGATTTTTTTGCGGGTCGGTTTCGCGAATCTGGGGAAGTCGACACCCCAGCTCTTTTGCACGGGATGCAACGAAAGCAACCGGGAACCCGCGGTTCTGGCACCGGTCGGCCAGGGAGCGTCTCGGTGTTTGGGCATGAGACAAGCGGAACGCACGTGCAAGCCATTCAAAGAGGAACTGCATGGCCTTGGAGCGGGAGAAAACAGTTGAAGCAAGATTGAGCGAGGCTAACGCTGCACCGGTCGATTCTGAACTGACGCCTTTCCAGCGTTTGGTCCGCACGCGCCGGAGTGTCCGTCGTTTTCTGGAACGACCGGTTGAGCGCGACAAGCTTCTGACCTGCGTTGAGGCTGCGAGACTGGCCCCATCTGCCGAGAACGTCGAACCCTGGCGCTTCGTGATCCTCGATGACCCCGAGCTGAAGCAACGCTTTGCAGAGGCTGCCTTTTCGGGCATCTACCGACCGACGCGCTGGGCGGCCAAAGCGCCGGTGCTCGTGGCGATCCTCGCCAGACCGGACATCTTTGCAAACCGCATCGGCAAACAGATTCAGGGAACCAACTACTACCTGATCGACATTGGGATTGCTGGCGAGCATTTTGTGCTTCAGGCCCACGAACTCGGTCTGGGCACGTGCTGGATTGGTTGGTTTCACGAAAAGAAAGCGCGCAAGACGCTGGGGCTCTCGCGCAAGTACAAGGTGGTCAGTCTTTTGGCAGTTGGGTACCCCGAGCCCCGTGAACCGAAGCCAAAGAAACGCCGAGCGCTGGAGGAAATCGCATTCTTCAACGACGTGCCGAAATAGTCCTCCCACAACCGCTGTACCCTGGAAAGCTGGTTCGCCGGTACAAACGTTTTCTCGCGGATGTAGAGCTGGACACTGGCCAGCGAGTCACAGCGCACTGTCCGAACTCCGGTTCCCTGAAAACCTGTGCTGATCCGGGCAGCCCAGTGTTGCTTTCCCACTGGAACGATCCCAGGCGTCGTACGCAGTGGACGTGGGAGCTCGTGAAAGCCGACGACACCTGGGTGGGCATCAACACCCTGTTGCCGAACCGGTTGGTCGAGAAGGCCGTCAGGGAGAAGCTCGTGCCGGAGCTGGCTGCATGGGACCTGGTTCGCCGGGAAGCTCCGCTCGGGAAACGTAGCCGCGTAGATTTACTGCTTGAGCGGGATGGTCAACCCTGCTATCTGGAAATCAAGAACGTCACCATGGTTGTAGATGGCGTGGCCTACTTCCCGGACGCGGTGACGGAACGCGGCCGGAAGCACCTGGAGGACCTGCTGCAGGCTGTGGAGTCCGGTTACTGCGGTCAAATGTTTTTCCTCGTGCAGCGTGGCGACGGTAGAGTGCTCCGTCCCGCGGACGACATCGATCCGGCTTACGGTGAGATGCTGCGGCATGTGGCGAGACACGGCGTGCGCATCCTGGCGTACCGCGCGGAGGTTACCCCCAGGGCTGTGGCCTTGGTGGAGCGCATCCCGGTGGAGCTGTAGAAGGGCTGTGTAAGCGCGGCGCTGCGTGGAAGGGACGCGGCACACTTGTGACGCTCGTCCACGAACAAGGGTCTTGGGACTCGCGGCCCGTGCGGCCGCGCTCGGACTGGCGACAAGGGATCCTCGAAACGGGACTGCGAGGGTAGGGCGGTTTCTCACCTTCCATTTGGGAAAGGAAGCGTGGTTTGTGGTGGAACGGGACGTGAGGGCAGATCCCCTCGCGTGCTTTTGAGGAGAAGCAGCACGTCTGGAGAGGAGAGAAAAGGAACGTGATTTCCCCACGCGGAGTAAGGGTAGCCATTTTGCTGGGGTCTCTTGGGCTGATTCTGGCCATCGGTTGCAAGAACGCCGACGACAGAGAGCGGATCCGCAACCAGCTGGGTCCGCCGGACAAGATTGAGACTCGAGGGGCTGATCCTTTCTGGGCTGAGTTCTGGTACTACTACGACGAAGGGGTTGCTTACGAATTTCGGCGCACCGCACCCAAGTGCGGAGGCGGCCGCGACGTGTACCTCTACGCGGAGTACTACGGCGATTTCAGACCGCACGAACCAGGACAGGGCTTTCCCGGAAGTGAAGGAACTATTCTTGGTCCATGAGCAAGCGGAGATCCCGAAAAGCTCCAAGAGCTGAACACCAGCTTGTTTACGGACGTAATCCGGTGCTGGAGTTGCTCCGCGCCGGCTGGCCCGTACGGGAAGTGTGGGTGGCGACGGAAACAGGAGAACCGCGGTTGCGGGGCATCTTGAACGCCTGCGTTGGACTTGGGATTCCCGTTCGGCGTGTCACGAACCGCGAACTGTCACTGCGGGTAGGGCACGCGGATCATCAGGGGGTGGTCGCGTTCGTGGGTCAGGTGAAGTACGCCGATCTGGACGCCGTGTTCGAACGCGCGCAAGCGGCAGGGGAACCGCCTTTTGTCGCCGTACTCGACTCGATTCAGGATCCCCAAAATCTGGGGGCGATCCTTCGCAGCGCCGAGGCCGCCGGCGTGCACGGGGTGATCATTCCGAAACGTCGGGCCGTTGGGCTCACGCCAGCAGTGGCCAAGGCGTCAGCAGGAGCCTTTGTTCACCTGCCTGTGGTTCAAGTGACCAACCTTGTACGCACTGTGCTGGAACTGAAGGATGCCGGTCTCTGGATCGTTGCCGCAGACCAGGACGGGGAAACCTCGCTTTGGGAAGCCCGGCTGGACGGGCCCCTTGCCGTGGTCGTGGGTAGCGAAGGCAAGGGGATCCACCGGCTCCTGCGCGAAACCTGCGACTTCACCGTACGCATCCCCATGCTCGGCAAAATCGAGTCGCTCAACGCCTCCGTCGCCGCAGCGCTGCTGTTTTACGAGGTGAGGAGGAGAAGGACTCTTGTCGCCGCTCCACGTTGACGACACACACCAAAACAGAGGGACATCGCAGTGGGGAGAAGATTGAGCCATGAATTGAAGGGAACACACGGTTAGCACTCTGGACGTACCGCGGGGCAAATCGCGGACCGGGAGGACGAGAATCCCGGGGAGTTTTGCCCTTGGGTGCCTGGCCGAACGGTTCACGATGGAACAGATCACCGAGGCCTTCCAGGACCTGAAGAACGAAGAGGTCGCAGGGTGTTTGGACTACGAGTGCGAAGTCGGGGAATCAAACACCACCAAGCTTTGGGACCGACGATTCTCGCTTGCGGAGGACCAGCCGGCAATCCCCAACCGCGAGCCGCTCCACTACTTTTCCGTCAACTCTCTCGTCTACCGCCTACTGCCACTACCCGTTTGTGACTGCCCCGCGGACTACACGAACCAGCTCTTCCACTTCATCCTCTCGAACCGTCCGAAAATCCAGGTAAACGGCCTCTTCGCGCACGTACGGGATGACCGGCGGTTCTGCCGCGCGCAACCGGGTGGCCAGTTCCGCGGCGGGGAGCTGTTTGTGCCGCAAGCGGACGGCTCGACTCGGGATCTTCTCCAGCGGTAGCGTACCACTGCCTGCCTGGCCAAAGGACTCGACAACGTCCGCCGCCACGGCCTCGAGGTCGGCGATGAGGGCCAGAAATGCCTCGGCGCGCCTTTGAACGGCCTCCACCGGTTCGGTCAGCATGCGAAACGTCGGGTGCTCCTGCAGCAGGCGCTCTTCGTTGAGAAAAAGTTTCAGAGTCGGCTCCAGAGCTGCGAAAACCATCTTGTCGCAACGGAGGGCACGCATGAGGGGATTCTTTCGGATGCGACGCAGGTACTTGGCCTTGCCCACAATGATGCCCGACTGCGGACCGCCGAGCACCTTGTCTCCGCTGAACGTGACCACGTCGGCGCCGGCACTCAGGCTCTCCTGCACGATGGGCTCGTGGGGCAATCCAAACCGCCGGAAGTCGAGCAAAATGCCACCGCCGAGATCGTGAATCAGCGGCAAACCGTGCCGGTGCGCAATTTCGGCAACTTCCTCGAGTTCGGCTTCCTCAGTGAACCCCAGCACCCGGTAGTTCGAGGTGTGCGCTACAAGAATGGCCCCGGTGTTTTCCGTGATCGCTGCTTCGTAGTCCGAAGCCCGCGTCTTGTTGGTTGTCCCAACTTCCACCATGATGGCACCGCTGCGCTGCATGACCTCCGGCAAACGGAAAGAACCGCCGATTTCGATCAGCTGACCCCGCGACACGATGACTTCCTTGCCGAGAGCGAGCGTGTTCAGACTCAGAAGCACAGCTGCGGCGTTGTTGTTGACGACCGCGCTCATTTCGGCGCCGGTCAGGCGACAAAGCAGCTCATCCACATGCGAAAGGCGTTCACCGCGCACGCCCTCCGGCAGGTCGATCTCAAGATTGGCGTAGCCATCTGTTACCCGCGCCAAGTTCTGCCGTGCTACCTCGGGTAACGGCGCGCGGCCCAGGTTCGTGTGCAGGATTACCCCGGTGGCGTTGATCACCTTTCTCAAACTCGGTGCGAACAGCGCCGTCAACTTCTGTTCGGCGCGCTGAACCACGACCACCGTCAGTTCCGCCTTGTTGGTAACGACGTTGGAGTCGTTTTGTCCCGTCTTGATCGCTTCGCGCAGCTCATTGAGGGCTTCGCGCACAGCTTCGGTTGTGAGCTGTCGGGAGTAGCGGTCGATGAGCTGCTCCGTTTCGGGGAGACGCATCACGTAGTCCACGCTTGGCAGAACGCTGAGGACTTTCCGAATGTCTTGTTTTTCCATTTTGGGCCTCAAACGGTTGTACGTGCGGGGGTGGCTTTGCCGACAGGCTCAAAGCGCGGATCCGCGACGTCGGCTTCGGGCACGCCCACATCCTTTCTGAGCGCTGCCCACAAGGCTCCGGTGAGAAGTACACCGAACAACGTTGCAAAGCTCAGCCCGGTTAGCATGGCTGTGATGCCGAAGCGGTCGGCCAGGACGCCAAGAGGCGTGAGAAGAAGGCCCGCTGTTCCCCAGGCAAGCCCGATCATCAGCGAAGAGACGGTACTCAGGTTACGAGGGAACAAATTCTGTGCTTCCACCAGATTTGCCGGGATCGAAAGGAAAATCGCAAACCCCGCCAGGGCGATCAGAACCAGACGTAGGTCGCTACGTACCGCGAGAAACGCCAGGAACAACGGTACGGGTAGCGAGAAGGAGAGGACCAGCGTTTTCAATCGACCAATCCGGTCGCTCAGAGCGCCGCCCAGAAACGATCCTGCGGAGCCCGTCAGCTGGAAAATAGTAATGGAGCTGCCCGCGAGGAACAGAGCGGTGCCGTGGCTACGCAGCAGGATGGGCATGAAGTTGCTGAAACCAGCAATGACCACGGCCCGCAGGGTAACAAGCAGCCACAGGAGTGTCAACGGCAACCAGCGCGTCCTGAGATCCGAGAGGCTTCCGCTCGTGGCGATCCTCGCCTCGTGCTTTGGATCTGGAGCCCAGAAGTAGAGCAGAAGGCTCACGACGAGCGCGGGCAGCATCATGACCCAGGAGCGTTCCAGGCCGATGAGCATGACCACGGGCAGGATGATCACCGGACCGAGGGAATGCCCCACGTTGCCGCCCGTGACGAAAATCGACATACCGTGTCCCTTGCGCTCGCCGGCCACTGCGTGCGCCGAGGCAGCAGCAAGGGGGTGAAAAGCTGCCGTACCGAGTCCGCTGAGGAAGAGAAACGTAGCAAGTGCCGCATAGTTCGGCGCCACGCCCAAGAGACTGATGAAAAAACCTGTGACAAAGGGGGAAAGCCACGCGAAAACCCGCCAGCGGTGTCGATCGGCGAGGTAGCCGAACAACGGCTGAAGTCCGGAGGAAGAAACGGACAGAACGGACGCGAGCGACGCTGCCACGGCCACGGACATGCCGTGTTTGGCGATCAGGAGGGGTAGAAGCGGAGCCAGGTAGCCGTTGTAAGAATCCAGGGCGAAATGCCCTGCGGCCAGGATCCAGAGGGATCTGCGAGGGGTCGAAATGCTCACGAAGCGACCTCCGCAAACTCCACCAACACATCCCCGAAAAGTGTGTTGGCGACCACCGTAAGGCGTTGAGACGCCTGGTCGAAGTCTGAGGAGTGGTGCGTGAGGAGGCTGTTCAAACCCGATCGGTGCTGGCTACCGACCTGAACCCCGCCGAGGTTGGATCGGGCCACAACGTGCACGGGCAGACTGGCGGGAATACGCAAGCGGATGTCTCCCAAAACAGTGTTGACGGCCAGGCGCGCATCGCGCCCTGCTGGTCGGAGGCCTCCAAGGTCCACATCAATGTCCCCGAAAGTCGCGTGGATGCTCCCTTTCCTGAACGACGGCGAATCGAGCCTGAAATGCGCATCACCGAACACCCGGGTCTCGACGATCTCGTTGCTCGTGAGCGCCACGTCCGTCCTCTCAAGGCGCACCCTCTGTGGAGCAGTGCTCGGACGGGTGCGGTGCCTGGTCTCGAGGATCGTCCACACACCAAGCCCCACCAGCAACAGAGGCCACCAGGTGGAAAGCAAATCACCAATGTCGGCGATCCCCAGATTTTTGAGCAGGAACAGCAGCCCGATGCCCACCAGAATCAGGCCTGTTTCCAGCGAATGGTGCCGGGCGGAGCGCATTTTTGTCCTCCCGAGCTTAACCCTCCAGCTCTGCTAGGTATTTTTCCGTTTCCATGGCTGCGATGGCACCGGTTCCAGCCGCGGTGATGGCTTGTCGGTAAACGGGGTCTTGCACGTCACCACAGGCGAACACGCCGGGGATGTTCGTACGCATGCGTCGGTCCGTTACGATGTAGCCCTGCGGGTCGAGTTCCACCTGACCCTCAAAAACGGCCGTGTTGGGGATGTGCCCGATGAACACAAACACGGCGTCCACCGGGAAGTCGTGGACTTCGCCGGTCTTGACGTTCTTCAAGCGAAGCCCTGTGACTTCTTCCTCCCCGAGGACGCGCTCCACCACGGTGTCCCAGATGAATTCGATTTTCGGGTTCTTGAATGCGCGATTCTGGAGAATCTTGCTGGCGCGGAGCTTGTCGCGGCGGTGGATGATGGTAACCTTTGAGGCAAAGCGCGTGAGAAAAAGCCCTTCGTCCAGAGCACTGTCGCCACCGCCGACCACCGCAACCGGGCGGTCCTGGTAAAAGAACCCGTCGCAGGTGGCGCAGTAGCTGACGCCTTTGCCGATCATTTCATCCTCGCCCGGGACCCCAAGGCGGCGCGGGTTGCTACCGGTGGCGATGATCAGGGCCTTGGTCTCGTACTCCGCCTCGCGCGCCCGCAGAACCATCGGTTTCTGCTTTAGTTCAGCGGCCTCGACGTGGTCGATCACGATTCGCGCGCCGAAACGCTCCGCTTGCTCCCGAAAGAGCTGGTACATCTCGAGGCCGCCGACACCTTTCGGGAAGCCGGGGTAGTTCTCAATCTCGTTGGTAATGGTGACTTGTCCGCCTTGCGTGTCGCCGGTAATGACAAGCGGGTCGAGGTGCGCCCGCGCGGCGTAGATGGCAGCACTGAGTCCGGCTGGTCCCGACCCCAAAATGACAACGTTTTCCATCCATCGCCCTCCTTGCTGGTTTCCAGTTGTTGAATTTAGGAAAACTACGTGGGAATGTCAACGAAGAGGGCTGCCCGCCGGTTCCACGGTGCTGAGAAGTCTGTCTTGTGGGGAGTATCCCTTCCGACCGAACCCAGCGCCGCCTGAAAGGCGACGGGAGAAAGGTAGGGCGAGGCACTTCGGAAGCTCACGGAGTGGGGCCTCAGGCCTGGGAGGGGTTGCCTGTGGAGCAACGGAGAGGAGACGCCCTTTCCGGTCGTCAGACGTAATGCCGTGTCCGCGGATCGGAAAACACTTGGCTCGCCAGCAGGGCCACTCGTTTGTGCTTAGAGTCGGGTCTCCCAGGAGCCGTACCAACGGGCACAAATAAAAAGCGGGCCAAGACCGAGGCCTTAGCCCGCCGCGGTTGGGGGAAGTAGCCAGAGCCTATTTCAGGAGGGCCATTTTCTTCACTGCCACGTGCTGTCCGGCCGTGATCCGGTAGTAGTAAATGCCGCTGCTCACCGGCACACCGTTGTCGTTGCGGCTGTCCCACTGGATTGCGTGGTAGCCGGCCTCTACGGGCTTGTCCAGCAGCGTTCTGATTTTCTGCCCGAGAACGTTGTAGATCTCGATCCGTACGTGTTCCGGTTTCGGAAGCTCGAAACGAATCGTCGTCGTCGGGTTGAAGGGGTTCGGGAAGTTCTGGTACACGGCGAATTTCTTCGGAATCGGCACGCTCACGCGAACCGGATCGTGCTGGGTCTTGAAACCGGACACGGACACGTCCTCAAGCTTGTAGTAGTACACCTTGCCAGCCTTTGCTGCCAGGTCCACGAACTGGTACTCGTGGTTTTCATTTGGCGGAATCAGCTTGGTGTTCACCCGCACGTACTCACCGTCCTCGGTGGCGGAGCGCAGGATGTTGAAGCCCAGGTTACCTTGCTCACGCGTCGTCTTCCACTGGAGACGAACACCCTTGAACGGCACCATTTGCGCTTCGAAGCTCTCGAGCTGCACGGAGGTGAGCACTGTGAGCAGCCAGTCCACGTGGACGGTGTCGTCCTGGTCGAAAATCAGGGCACGGACCGTGATGTTGCCCGGATCGTAGCGTGTGCTCACGAACTTGTACGTGGGCAAGCTCGAGACGACGTGTGTTTCTTCGGGTGTGATGGTCAGCCACTCGTACCGGAGCGAATCCTGGTCGGGATCGGCGGCCGACACGTCGAACAGGATGGTGTCCGGGTACGTGGCGGAAAGCACCAACTCCGTTGGGTGGTACGAAGCGATTTCCGGTGGCCGGTTCTGGTTAATCACGTTGATTGTGACGATGTGGTAGCTCACGCCGCCCTCGTCGTCCCGTGCGTAGAACCGGATCCGGTAGATGCCACCCTGACGGTAGTTGGGTGTCCAGGCGAAGATGTGGCTGCCCAGTGAGTCGAACGTGGCGCCCTGCGGAATGCCTCGTGCACCCATCCGCACGTTGCCGCCGTCCGGGTCGGTAGCCAGCACCACGAACTCCACGTGCTGGTTCTCGCGAATCGTAGTGTCCGACGGCGCGACAATCTGCGGGTACTGGTTCGACTCGCCCGTTGCGTGGAAGACAACCGGCGACCCTTTCAGGTTCAGGCGGATGGCCCAGGCGATGTTGTCGCCCGGTTGCGAACCAAGGATCCAGTGGGCCGAGGCGACACCGCGTTCGTCGGTAGTCACGGGCGTGGTTTCCACGATGCGGCTCATGCCGTCCACCGCTGAGAATGTCACGGCCACGTTGGGCACGCCGTTGCCGAAGCGGTCGAGCACGATGGCCTCGATGGGCAGGCCGAGCTGCTGCCCAACCTGGCCTTTCTGGTTGTTTCCGCTGAAGACGCCGATGCTGTCTGGCGTACTGGGCTTGGCGTGAGCTGTGAAGATCACCGGCGAACCCTCCAGGCCTTCGGCGATGGCGCGTGTTTTTTGGTCCCCGGAGTGGATGCCCAACGTCCAGGTGGTGCGGGCAAAGCCGTTCGCATCCGTTGGCACCGGACCAGAGGCTGCCACCGAGCCGCCGCCGTCAATCACTTCAAAGGTCACCGGGATGTCCGGCACACCGTTGCCGTACGGGTCGGTCACCTTGACCACGATCGGCTGTGGCAGCGTGTGGGCTACCGTGCCGGTCTGGTTGTCCCCGGACGCGATGATCACACGCGCCGCCTCGCCGGAGACGGCCTCAGCGGCGAACGTCACCACCTGGGTGAGCGTTTCGGCCTGGGCCACGGCTGTGTAGGTGCCAGCGTTCTTCCCGAGTTTCAGGAATGTCTGCGCGTGACCCCAGGCGTCAGTCGTGTCGACGACCGGGTAGACCTCGCCGCCCATCGGGGCGGAGAACGTCACTTCAACGCCCCAAACCGGGTCGCCGTTGGCGTCCGCCACGTACACAACCATCGGGTCGTGTGCCCAGTGGCCCGCAATGCCTGTCTGGCCGTCGCCGGAAACCATTTCAATCGTGGTGGCTCGACCTTGAACCGCGTTTAGTCTGAAGATCACGGGCGAGCCTTCCAGGTCAGCGGCACGGGCCTCCACGAGATCTGTGCCAGGCGTCGTGCCCAAGATGTAGTGGCACCAGGCCAGCCCCTGAGCGTTGGTCAGGACAGGCATGTTTTCCACTACTTTGCCGTTCCCGGCGGTCGGTACGAAATTAACCGGAAAGCCTTCGATCGGGTTGCCGAACTTGTCTGTTACCATCACCACGAGACTGTCGGCCAGGATGGTGCCGATGTTCCGGGTCTGGTTGTTGCCGCTGTCCAGCACAATCCGCGAGGCCTCCAGAGGCGTGAACGTGACACTCGCCTGGCAGTTCAGGTTCAGCTGATCGGTCACGTCGCGGACGGTGATGATCTTCTCGCCAGCTCGTGTGGACGTCATCGTGGCCGAAGCCTGGCCGTTGGCGTCCGTTGGTGCGAGCGGCTGGTTGATTTCCGAACCGTCGCCGCTAGCCTGGAAGATCACCACTTTGTTGGGTGTCGGATTGCCGTAGCGGTCCACAAGCGTCACGCTCAGGTTCACCACCGTCTCCCCGTCGGCGGGGGCCGTAGTCGGATCGGCCGTCACACGGCAGGAATCCGGGTCGGGCAGTGCCGCTGCGGCACTGGCCGTAAACGTGACGGGCGACCCCTCGAGCGGCCCCACACCGTTCGTGGCAGACGCTTCCACCACGTTGTTGTTCGTGCCAGCTTTGTGACCAAGCGTCAACGTGGCCTGCGCGTAACCCTCGTTGTTTGTGTTCACAACCACAAGCGTGTCTGCGTCGCCGTTAAGGGTTCCGCCGCCAGCTGTGACCTTGAACGTCACCGGATGCCCTTCCACCGGGTTGTCGTACTGGTCTGTGACGCGGACCTTGAACGCCATCGGCAGGGGCTCTCCCACAGTGCCACGCTGGTTGTTCCCTTCCACGTAGAGGAGTTTGGCCGCGTTGTTAGCCTTCGCCGAAGCGCGGAAGATGACGGGCGACCCGTCGAGTTCCACGCCGTCGTACGAGGACCGCGCTTCCACGACGTTGTTCTTGTTGCCCGTCGTTGGACCGAGCGTCAGGCGAACTTCGGCCAGACCAGAAGAGTTCGTTTGCTTGGTCACCGTCGTCTGCGACGTGCCGTCCAGATGCCCGCCGCCAGCCGTCACGGTGAACGTGACCGGGTGGTTCGGAATGCCGTTGCCGAAGCTGTCCGTGACTTTGACGCGGAATGGCTGTTCCAGCGGGCTGTTGATGATGCCCGTCTGGTCGTTGCCCGACACGTACTCGAGCTTGGTTGGATGACCCGGAGTCGCGGAAGCGGTGAAGGTGACGGGACTACCGGCCAACGGGTTGCCGTTGTACAGCGAGCGCGCTTCCACCACGTTGTTGTCCGTACCTGGCTCCGGGCCGAGCGTGTACACGGCCGACGCGGTTCCGTCGTCGCTGGTGTTTACCGTGATGCTGCTTTGACCGCCGAAGTTGCCACCTCCGGAGATCACTTCGAAGGTCACCGGGTGCCCTGAAACGGGATTCCCGTACTGGTCGGTCACCTTAACCACAAAAGCCTGCGGCAGCGTTGTGCCCACCTCACCGCTCTGGTTGTTGCCGCTGACCTGACTGAGCGCCTGAGGTACGTCGGCTACGGCCGATGCCTTGAAATGTACCGGTGACCCAGACAGGTTGGCGGCCGAAGCGTCGACGGCGTTGTTGTCGATGCCTACCTGGGTGCCCAGTGTCAGGGTAACACTGGCAGTGCCATCGGTTCCGGTGGCAACATCTGTCTCTGTGGCTCCGCCGATGTTACCACCGCCGGCCACCACGGCGAAGTGCACCTGGTAGCCAGAAACGGGGTTGTCGTACTGGTCAGTGACTTTCACCACGAACGGTGCGGTCAACGGTTTGCCTACGGTGCCCGTCTGACCGTTACCACTTACCTCAAGCAGCTTGGCCGCCTCGCCAGCCGTGGCGCTGGCCTGGAAAATGATCGGACTGCCGGTCAGCGGGTTGCCGTTGTAACTTGCGGAAGCCTCAACTTTGTTGTTGTTCGTGCCCGGCGTGGTGCCTAACGTCAGCGTCACCTGGGCCAAACCATTGCCGTCGGTGGTTACGTCCACTTCGGTCTTGCCGTTGATGTTGCCACCGCCAGCGGTTACCTTGAAGTGGACGGTCTGTCCGGAGATGCCGTTGCCGTACTGGTCGACCACCTTGGCGATAAAGGGCTGGTTCAAGGGCAAACCAACCGGACCCGTCTGATTGTTGCCGCTGACCTCGACCAGGCGCGCCGGCTCGTCCGGTGTGGCTGTGGCTTTGAACTCGTACGGCGAACCGTTCAGCGGCGTGCCGTCCCTTGTGGCCGTAGCCCACACGACCTGGCTGTTGGTCCCCGCCGTTGTGCCAAGTGTGAGCGTCGCTTCTGCGATGCCCTGCGCGTTTGTGCTCACGCTTATTTTGGTCTGTCCGTTGAAGTTGCCACCTCCGGACTTGACCTCAAACTGCACGGTGTAGTTCTCGATCGGATTGCCGAACACGTCGGTCACTTTGACGCGGAAAGGCTGGGGCAACGTTGTGCCCACTTTGGCCGTCTGGCTGTCGCCTGAGACGTACACGAGCTCGCTGGCTACCCCTTCGGTCGCTGTCGCCTCGAAAATGATCGGCGAACCGTTCAGTGCCGGACCGTCGGGTGTGGAGCTCGCGCGTACCTTGTTCACAACACCCGGTGTTGAACCCATCGTGTAAGTGACCTGGGCCCGGCCGTTCTCGTCGGTGTTCACTGTCTTCTGGCTGGACCCGTCGATGTTGCCGTTCCCTTGAATGACCTCGAAGAGCACCGGGTGGTTGGGCTTGGGATTGCCGTAAATGTCGCGCACCTCTACGACAAACGGTTCGTTCAGTGGGAGTCCGACCGGTCCCTGCTGGTTATTTCCACTGATGTATTTCAACGTGTCGGCCTGCCCGGCCTGAGCACTTTCCTTGAATGTGTACGGAGATCCTTCCAGGTGCTGACCCTTGCGGTAAGAAGCCGCCTCGACCACGTTGTTGTCGGTACCCGCCACGGTCCCGAGGGTCAGGGTCACCTGGGCGATTCCCTGGGAGTTGGTGTTGACAGTCTTTTCGGTCACACCGTCGTCGAGGGTGCCGCCGCCAGCCTTCACGGTGAAGGTAACCGGCTGGTTCGCGGCCGGGTTGCCGGAGTTGTCCAGAATCTTCACCTGCAGCGGTTTGGCCAGCGCTTCGCCCACTGTGCCGGTCTGGTTGTCGCCGTCCAGGTAAGTGAGCTTCGCCGGGATCCCGCTGGTTGCCGTTGCGGTGAACACCTCTGTGTCGCCGGGCAACTGACTACTGGTGGCGTGTACCTCCTGGTAGGTGGAGTCCGAGCCAAGGGTCCACTGCGTGCGTGCTTTGCCGTACACGTCGGTGTTCACTGT
Source organism: uncultured Cytophagia bacterium (assembly GCA_964644845.1). Lineage (GTDB taxonomy): Bacteria > Zhuqueibacterota > Zhuqueibacteria > Oleimicrobiales > Geothermoviventaceae > Geothermovivens. Next base: position 14,324 of record CAZXXS010000128.1, read on the forward strand.
GGTTGGTTTCACAGAGCCACCGCCCTGAACGACGGTGAACGTGACGGGTACGTTTGGTACCGGGTTTTCGTACTGGTCGCGTACCAGTACCTCAAGCGAGTCTGCCAGAGGCTGTCCGGCGGCTCCGGATTGTCCGTCACCCTTGGTTTTAACCATCGTTGAGGGAGCGTCGGCCTGCGCGTGTTCCACGAAGACGACGCTACCCACGTTTTCTGCTGTGGCAGTGACGTGAACCTCACCCGAAACGGTACCGAACGTCAGGCGGGTGCTCGCCAGACCGTTTTCATCGGTGTAGTTCTGGAGGGGTGGCGTTGTACCACCTTTGCCGGATGGGGTGTAGCCCAAGTTCTTGGTCAGCAGCACCTTGTCGAGTTTCCAGTCCGGTTCACGGAACAGGACTTTAATGTGGTGCACACCGTGCGCCAGGTAGAATTGGCATTCGCTGGAAGAGTACCAGTCGTAGTCGCTGCCGGCGCTGAAGGACCAGTAGGTGCCGCCTGGTCGCAGGGTGTCGGGGTTGTCGTCCACCTGGATGCCGTAGATCGAGTTGCTGCCGCCGTCTGGAGCGGCCGAACGGAACCAGAACTTGTAGACTTCGGGCTCGGTGATGTAAAAGCTGAAGTCCACGTAGCCCTGGCTGTGCACGGTTGTCGTGACGTACTGGCTGTCGGACGCCGTGCCGTCTCCGTCTGCTGTGGTGTCGTCCCAGCGGATTTCCGTGGGACCATTCAGGGTGCCGTCCTCGGCTTCTTTCCAGTAGTTACCGTCCGTAGTTACGGTATCCGTGGACAAATAACCCACGCCCTGGGTGACGGCGAAATCGACGAAAACATTGGCCGAAGGGTTGCCGTACTCGTCCGTCACCTTCACAACCAGCGGGTTCGGCAGTGTTGTGTTCACGGTGCCGGACTGCTGGTCGCCGCTGTAGATCTCGATGACGGAGGGCGAACCCACCTGGATTTCTTCCGTGAAGTCGTCGATGTTGTTGTTGAGGCCCGGGTACAGCATCACACCCGCGTAGACGTGTTGCTCGTTGCCGTGCAGTTTGTTGGGATCGGTCACGGTACCGTCCACGACACCACGGACGTAGTGGGTGAAGTGATGCCCTGTGTCGTCGCTGTAGATCTCGAGCCGCACCTGGTCGCCGGCCACCGGGTTCTGCTCGACCTGGCAGGTGACTTCGTCAATCTCCGGCGTCACAACTTCTCCGTTCACGATCTCGTAAAGACGCAACGTGCCCTGGCGGCGCAAAACCATGTAACCGTTCGCGTTGGGATCTGCGGCGTCGAGCATGACGGCGAAACCACCCGCGTTGATGCCGCCGTCATCGGCCCCGGCACCCCAGCGGTAAGAAACGGCGACGGGATCGCGGTACTCTTTCCACACCGCCATCTGCGTCCAGCCGCCGGTGGAACCGGTGTTGGCCAGCTCGTTGTTCTGAATGGCGTACTCGGGATCTGCTGCCCACCCAGTTCCCAGGGTTGAGCGGTTGAAATTGTCGGTGTAGGATTTGGTCTGCGGTGCCTCCTGCGTGGTGGCCGAAATCACGTTTGAAATGTCCGACGCGTTGCCCGCAGCGTCGAAACTCTTGATCGCGAAGTAGTAGGTTGTCCCAGCGTTCAGACCGCTAACTGAGTAAGTCTCCAGATTGCCGGGGTCAGCCGGCACGATGGAGGTGGAGTTGTTGTCCAGAGTAGCACTGCTCCAGTTCGATTCGGTGATCTGAGAGGTGGAGTAGCGGATTTCGTAGTGATCAACAGCGCCGTCGGTGTTGCCGTTCTGGTGCGGTGCTGTCCACTGAAGCGACACTGACGAACGCGTGACACCCGTGGAGGTGAGATCTGTGATGGCTTCCGGTGGCCAATTGTCGTCGTAGCGCACGAACTCGACTTGCTCCACGTTGTTGTTGCCTTCCGTGAGACCGTAGAGCATCACACCAGCGTACATCGTGGACGGGATCGCCATGGTCTTGCTGGCGTCCACAAGCGTGCCGTCGTACTGTCCGTTCACGTAGCAGTCGAAGTGGTAGCCGTCGGATTCGTTGCTGAAGGACACTCGGAACGTGTCTCCGGCAGCGGGTAGCGTGGTGATCAGCGGGTTGTCGATTTGCGCGATTTTGGTGTCCGGAGCGCCTTTCACCACGGTGTAGAGGAAAAGGCCGGTGCTGCGTTTGAAAATCAGGTAGCCGTTGGCCGTGTCGGTAGCTGCGTCAATCAGCAGCACCACTCCACCGGCTCCGCTCCCGTTGTCGTCGCCGGTCACCGTGGATCCCCAGACGATGGCTTCCTCAGTGAAACCTGTGTCGCCCTTGTACACGGCCAGGTGATTCCAGGTACCGTCACCGGCTGTGTTCTGGAGCTCGCCGCTCGCAATGATGTACTCTGGCCCGGCGGCCCAGTTGGGTCCGAGGTCGGTACGCTCGAAATCATCGACCACGACCACGGTATCAATTCCCTGGGCCAGAGCTGTCACGCTGAGAAGAAGGGTTGCGACAAGCGCAAGACCCCAGGTTGCTCCCCAACGGTGGCTGTGTTTCGTCGTCATGCTACTTTCCTCCAACGGGTTTCTCGCAGATCACCGGATACTTCCCAACTGAGTAAATAACGTTGTTTCCAAATCGGGTGAGCGAGAGTTTCGCGGGAGGGGGCCGCATTAAGCGGCGGCTTGCTCAGGCTGTACCCGTGCCCCCTTTCCGTTCGCCGGGCAACGCCGAACCCTCGCTCTGGCTAACCTTCCCTGGCTTGCCTGTACCGCTTTCACGCAGGCTGTGGGGGTGCAAAGTCCGTACCATGCACGCTGGCAGGACGTCGCCCGGCGGCAGTGTTCCGGGGCAATTTGTACCGGTTTGCGGCGCCGTGGCCCGAAACGCGTGTGATCCCAAGCACAGAGCGAGCAGTTGGGAGCTGTGCAAGCCTGACTGCGGATGCAAGCCGACTGGCCCGGGCCGTTGAGCGTCTCGCTGTGAGACGTGTGCGCGGGCGGTGTACAATTTCTGGACAGGCCAGACGGGAACTGCTCAGAATCTGGATGGCTAAGTAGCGTCTGCTGTGACGGAAATTTGTGTCAGTAAGGGGTGGAAACTTTTGTAGGTGCTGCGTTGTAACAAAATTGAATTTCTTGCGCGCCACTTCGAGGGGCTGGAATCACGGGACGAACCAGAACTGAGGAGGGCAAAGCGGATGAGACCAAAGCTAACGGTGTTGATCCTGGCACTGGTCCTCGCGTTGGCGGTTTCGACGCAGGCAGGGGTGTTGCCGGCGGTACGTGCGGGCTTGTGTGCCCCTGGCGCGAGCTTGAAGGACACCCACAAGAACGGCTTCGGTGTAGAACTGGTCAAGGAGTTCACAGTGGCCCGCATGCGGTACCCTGTAGCAGTGGGCCTGCGGTTTTCTTCGTTCCCGGGCCGCACCAAAACCTGGGTTGCGTCGGGCGAGGTCATCCACAGGGTTTACGGTACGGCCACGTTGTTCACGCTGTTCTCCGGTTTGCGGATTGGGGACACAAGCGGACCCTACCTGCTCCCAGCGCTGAATGTAAGTACGGGTTCAGTGTACGACCGTCAGGACTACGAACAGGGCTCTGTGCAGGTTGGTCTCGAACTGGGTGTGGGCACGCGCTTTCGGCCCAGTTTCGCCAATCTCACCGTGGACCTTGGGGCCAGGTTGGCCCTCAACAACGTCGTTACAGGTTCGATTCCGGATGCATTCGACATCGGGCTGGACCTGGAGACCCTTGTCAACACGTTCGGCTTGTTCATTGGTGTGGAATTTTAGCGGCGGTTGCTAGGAGGCCGGGGAAAAGCATCCTCTCACCACGGAGGCCCAGAGGGCACCGAGGATACCACAAGAGGACGCTGAACGAACGCGAATGCCTGTAAAGGTGCACCATTCGCACAGAACCTCATGCCGGAGACGAAACTGAAGTTACTCGAAATAAGCCAAACGCCGAACCCCGTCGCAGTGCCCCACAGGTCGAGCGGGGCAACTGCGGTTTGGAAGCTTCGTCAACACAGTTGCTTGTTCAACGAACTTTGTCACGTCTCTGCGTCCTCCGTGGCCTCGTAGTATCTTAGGTTT